>CBFHKQ010000019.1:0-40886 GCA_965656435.1 uncultured Pseudosulfitobacter sp.
GTGGGCGGCGGCATTTCAGCAACCCTTGTCGCGGGGCTTGCCTTTGCGTGGCGCCCCCTGATAGCGCGGCCCGCGCGGGCGTTGCGCAACCGAGACTAGCGCCACCCACCACGTGACCTACTGATCAGAGCGAAGAGGAAGCCCATGCAAAACCCCTGCTTTTTCGGCTACGGCAGCTTGGTAAACCGTCAAACTCATAGCTATCCAAATGCGGTACCGGCAACATTGCAAGGCTGGCGGCGTATGTGGGTGGGCGCGCGTGAAAGAGATGATGTGGCGTACTTGACCGCGGTGCGCGATCCCGCAGCGCAGATCCAAGGGCTGATAGCAGAGGTTCCAGACGGCGACTGGTCAGCACTCGATGCGCGCGAAGCAGGTTATGCCCGCTGTGACGCGGCGCCGGGCCTCTCCCCCAGCCGCGAAAATGTTGCAGTCTATGCGGTTCAAGAGGCAGACTTTGTGCGACATGGCGCGCACGTCATATTGCTCAGCTATCTAGATGTGGTCATCCAAGGCTATGCCCAAGTTTTCGGCGCATCCGGTGTCGCCGCATTTTTCGACACGACAACTGGATGGGAAATTCCAATCCTCGATGATCGTACCGCGCCCAGATACCCGCGGGCCCAACGGCTAACCGACGCGGAAACCGCGTTGGTTGACAGCTATGTCACCAAAATAGGCCGCGTTATCGCGCCTTAATCACCTGTAGCAAGGGCATAACGGCAGACATATCGGGCCCATGGCTTTGCCCCGTAAGCGCTTTGCGCAGCGGCATGAATAACCCGCGCCCTTTACGGCCCGTCGCTTCTTTCACGGCCGCCGTCCACGCGGACCACGTGTCCGCATCGAAAGGCCCATCGGGCAACAGACCAATCGCCGTTTGCACGAAATCGGCGTCTTCATCGTCAATCACAGGATCGGCCCCATCGCGGAACATGGTCCACCACGCATCCAGATCCTTGAGCGTATTGATGTTTTCACGCGTGACAGCCCAGAACGCCGGCGCCAAATCATCGGGCACGCCCAAGGCCGCGATATCCGCCGCCACATTATCCATGCTGAGCGTCTGTAAATACCGGCCCGTGAGCGGATAGACATCCTCCACATCAAATTTCGTCGGGGCAGACCCAAACCGCGAGATTTCAAACCCGTCGATCAGCTCGGCCATGTCGGTGCGCAATTCCACCGGGTCGGACGAGCCCAGACGCGCCATCAGCGACAACAGCGCCATGGGCTGCACGCCCGCCTCGCGAAGATCGCGCAAGGCCAAGGTGCCCAAGCGTTTGGACAGCGCTTCACCCTGCGGGCCGGTCAACAGGGAATGGTGCGCAAACTGGGGGACTTGACCGCCCAGCGCCTCAATAATCTGGATTTGCGTGGCGGTGTTCGTCACGTGGTCACTGCCACGAACAACATGGGTAACCCCCATATCCGTGTCGTCGCAGACCGAAGCGATCGTATACAAAACCTGCCCATCACCGCGGATCAGGACCGGATCCGACACCGATGCTGCGTCGATGGAAATATCGCCCAGCACCCCATCCGTCCATTCTATGCGCGTGCGGTCCAGCTTGAACCGCCAAACGCCATTGCCGCGCTCGGCACGCAGGGCCTCACGCTCGGCATCGCTCAACGCCAAGGCCGCGCGGTCATAAACTGGCGGCTTGCCCATGTTGAGTTGCTTCTTACGCTTCAGGTCCAGTTCGGTAGGCGTCTCAAACGCCTCATAAAACCGCTCTTTTTGACGCAAAGCGTCCGCGGCCTCCGCATAGCGATCAAGCCTGTCTGACTGCCGCTCCACTCGGTCCCAATGCAGACCCAGCCATGTCAAATCTTCTTTGATCGCATCGACATAGACCTCTTTGGACCGCTCAGGATCCGTGTCATCGATGCGTAGAATAAAGGTGCCACCCGCTTTGCGCGCAATCAAATAGTTCATCAGCGCCGTGCGCAGATTTCCGATATGAATATAGCCCGTGGGGGATGGGGCAAAACGGGTCGTTGTCATGGCTCTCTCCTAGGGGCAAACAGCAGATTGGGCAGTTGTCACATGGGACCTCATTTGTCCAGCGACCAAGGGCTTCCTAGCTGAGATCGCGCCACCGGTTCGCAATCGGATACCGGCGGTCAAGCCAGAAAGCGTGGTTGGTCAACCGTGCGCCCGGCGCAGACTGAAAACGTTTGTATTCACTGACATAGATCAACCGCTCAATCTTTTGGGCCACCGCACGGTCAAAGCCCGCCGCCACGCAATCAGCGATGGAACCCTCGCCATCCACCAAGATCTCCAAGAGCGCGTCAAGCTCAGGATAATCAGGCAGGCTATCGCTGTCTTTTTGATCCGGGCGCAACTCTGCCGAGGGTGGCTTGGTGATAATCCGCTCCGGGATCACAGTGCCTTCGACACCCATCATCCAAGGGCGGTGATTGGCATTGCGCCAATGGCAGGTCTGGAACACACGCGTTTTATAAAGGTCTTTGATCGGGTTATAGCCGCCAGACATATCGCCATAGATGGTGGCATAGCCCACCGCCACTTCGGATTTATTCCCGGTTGTCAGCAGCATTTCGCCAAACTTGTTGCTCAACCCCATCAGCAGCAGCCCGCGCAGGCGCGATTGGATGTTTTCCTCTGCCAGCCCTTCTTGTTGGCCCTCGAAATGGGGCGCAAGAGTTTCGGTTATGGCCTTTTGCGCATCCGAGATCGGCACATAATCATAGCGACAGCCCAGCGCGCGCGCGCAAGCTTCGGCGTCTTCAAGGCTCTCGGCGCTGGTATAGGCCGACGGCAGCATCACGCAGCGCACGTTGTCCGCGCCCAGCGCATCGGTTGCGATTGTGGCGACAAGGGCGCTATCCACGCCGCCAGACATGCCCAACAGCACTTTTTGAAACCCGGTCTTCTTAACGTAGTCGCGCAGCGCCTCAACCATCACGCGGTAGTCTTGCTCCCAATCGTCTGGGATGCGGGCCATGTCGCCCGTCGCGATGCGCCAACCTTCGGCCTCACGGGCCAAATCCACATGGGTGACGACCTCATCAAAGGCGGGAAGTTGCAACGCCATGCCCCCCCCGGGGTTCAAGGCAAAGGACCCCCCGTCAAAGACCTGATCATCCTGTCCGCCGACCATGTTGAGATAGATCAGCGGCAGACCCGTCTCAACAACACGCGCCACCATGTTGTTCATCCGGGCATCCATTTTACCTCGGTAATAAGGCGAGCCGTTCGGCACCAAAAGAAACTCTGCGCCCGTCTCTTGCAGCGTTTCCGCCACATCCGGATGCCAGGCATCCTCGCAAATCGGGCTGCCAATACGGGCGTTGCCAACACTATAGGGACCACCGAGCGGACCACTGTCGAAAATGCGGATCTCGTCAAACACGGTCTCATTAGGCAGATGATGCTTTAGCGAACGGCTTACGATGCGCCCATTTCGGCAGATGATATATGCATTATAGAGCTTGCCATCCTCTACCCACGGACCGCCAATCGCGAGCGCCGGCCCGTCAGCACAGGCTTGTGCCAAGGCCTCGACTGCCTCGCGCGCGGCCTGTTGGAACGCGGGCTTCAGCACCAAATCTTGGGTGTTATAGCCCGTGATGAACATCTCGGGCAAAGCGACCAAATCTGCTCCTGCGTCTCGTCCGGCCTCCCAAACTGTGCGGGCCACTTTGGCATTATGGGCGATGTCGCCAACGGTTGGGTTCATCTGACCCAAGGTGATGCGAAATGTGTCAGCCATGGCCTGCTCCAACTTTTGATGACCTCCTATAGGCGACCCACTGCGCACGTAAAAGGCCTCGAACACAAGGTGGCCCGTTGCGGTGCATGAACAAGGGCACAGACAGCGATGCCGCCTATTTAAGCACCAACATTTGACAACAATCAGGGCATTAGGGCGCATTAATTCACACCAAGCCCATTGCGAGGTGGGCGGCGTTTAACTACGCTTTGCGCGAGCCTGTTTCGGGAAAACCGACACGGGCCATGATGGTGTACAAGAGGGTTTTGAATGACCATGCGCAGCTTGATCATCGCGATCGCCATGACGCCCACCGCGGCCCTCGCTCAATCGGGCCAAGTGTTGACGAAACAATATGATGATGGCGGCATCTATGAGGGTACCTTCACCAACGGGCTGCAAGATGGCCAAGGCACCTACCGACTTCCCAACGGCTATGAATATTCCGGCGCGTGGGTTGAGGGTGAGATCAAAGGCCAAGGCACCGCGCGCTTTCCCAATGGCTCCGTCTATGAGGGCAATTTTGAAAAGGGCAAACCTGACGGCAAGGGCAAGATCACCTTCGCCGATGGGGGCACCTATGAAGGCGATTGGGTGCAAGGCGCGATCACAGGCCAAGGCGTTGCGAAATACGCCAACGGTGTGCGCTATGAAGGCGGGTTCCGTAATGCCGCCCACCACGGCAAAGGCATAATGCAATCCCCCGGCGGTTATATCTATGACGGCGATTGGGTGGATGGCACAAAACATGGCAAGGGCGAGATTACCTATGCCGATGGCGCGGTCTACGCGGGCGATATTGTTGAGGGGAAGCGCGAAGGCTCAGGCACCTTACGCATGCCCGATGGGCTGCAATATGTGGGGCTGTGGCAAGCGGGCCAGATCAGCGGCAAAGGGACCCTGACCCAGCCCAATGGAGACATCTATGAGGGAGATCTCGTGGCCGGACGCCGCGAGGGCGAGGGCCGCGTCGTTTATGCCAACGGCGACACGTATGAGGGCAGCTTTCGAAACGACAACCGGGACGGCATTGGCACGTTCACAGGCACTGACGGCTATGTCTACACGGGCTCTTGGGTCGCAGGCCAGATCGAAGGCAAGGGCCGCGTGACCTATCCCGATGGATCCGTCTACGAAGGGGATTTTCGAGACGACCTGGCCGACGGGGTTGGCAAAATCACTTATGCGGATGGCGCAACCTATGAGGGCGAGTGGATCGCCGGCGTGATCGAAGGCCAAGGGCGCGCAGCATACACCAATGGTGTAGTTTATGAAGGCGGGTTCAAATCCGCCCGCAACCACGGACAGGGCGTCATGACCTATGCCGATGGCTATCGCTATGATGGTATGTGGCAAGACGGCCAACGCCACGGCACAGGCACCGCGACCTATCCTGATGGCACAGTCTATATCGGCACTTTCGAGAATGGACAGCGGCACGGCACAGGTAAAATCACCATGGCCGACGGGTTCACCTATGAAGGCGATTGGGAGAACGGCGAGATCAGTGGCGAAGGCGTCGCAACCTATGCCAACGGCGATGTTTATGAAGGCACTTTCCGCGCAGGGCGCCGCCAAGGCGCTGGCACTATGCGCTACAACACAGGGGAAGAGGCCAGCGGCACCTGGGAGGGTGGCGCACTGACCGACAGTGATTAAGCTAGGCCTTACTTGAGCAATAGTTGGCCATTAAACCAACTCGCCTGCATCCATTCGCGCCAAGAGATCCTGCGCCTCTGAAAGGACCGTCTCGCGGCGCGTCTCATCCATGCGGTCCCACGTGCGGTACATGTTACCCATCCGTGCATTGTTCGAAAAACGCGCCCGGTGCCGGATCAGGAAATCCCAATAAAGCAAATTAAACGGGCAAGCATCAGGCCCCATTTTGGCGGCCACCTTATAGGCGCAGGCCTTGCAGTGATCGGACATACGGTTGATGTAAGCGCCGGACGACACATACGGCTTTGACGCGATGATCCCACCATCTGCAAACTGGCTCATTCCGACGACATTGGGCGCTTCGACCCACTCAAATGCGTCAACGTAAACGGCCAAATACCAGGCGCTGACCTGCGCAGGCGCGATCCCCGCAAGCAAAGCAAAATTACCCGTGACCATTAAACGCTGAATGTGGTGGGCATAGGCTTCGGACTGCGTTTGCCCCACTGCCTTTGCGATACAGCGCATTTTTGTCTCACCGCCCCAAAAGAAAGCAGGCAAATCACGCTGTGCGTCCAGCACGTTGCGGGAAGGGTACTCCGGACCCTCTCTGTAATAGATCCCGCGCATGTATTCGCGCCAGCCGATAATCTGACGAATGAAGCCTTCGGCAGCGTTCAATGGCACGCCACCGGCAGCATAAGCCTCCGCCACCATTTCACACATCTCTAGCGGGTCCAGCAGACCTATGTTGATATAGGCCGAGACGAAAGCGTGATAGAGATAGCGATTGTTATCCAACATTGCGTCTTGGAAATCACCAAACTTCGGCAGCGCCTCTGCCACGAAATGCCGGGCCGCGGCGCGGGCTTGATCGTGATCTGTCGCCAGCCAAAATGGATCCAAATCTCCAAAATGATCGCCGTAAGAGGCAGAAACAAGCGCCAAGACATCCTGCGTAATCGCATCAGGCGCAAACTGCATGGGACCTGCAAAATCAATGCCTTCAGGCGGTGGCTTGCGGTTTTCCGCATCGTAATTCCATTGCCCGCCAACAGGTTTATCACCCTCCATCAACAGGCCTGTTTTACGCCGCATTTCGCGGTAGAAATACTCCATCCGCAGGGCTTTGCGCCCCTCGGCCCAATCCTCAAAAAGCGCGTGCGAGGCGATAAAGCGGTCATCCTCAAGGATCGTCACATCCAGCGGCGCGCTTTGCAGCGCCTCGATCAAACGCCATTCGCCAGGCTCTGTGGCAATCACCTGTGACGTACCGCGTGCATCAGCGCGGCGTAGCAATTCGCCCACGATGGTTTGCGCGTTTTGGGTGTCGTCCAGCTCTGAGTAATCAACGGTCCAGCCCATACTGCGCAGTTTCGCAGCGAATTTGCGCATGGCCGCTAGGATCAGCGCGATCTTTTTGGGGTGATGAGGCACATAAGTGCCCTCGCCGCGCACCTCGGCCATCACGACGATATCTGTATCTTTGTCAGCGGCCTTTAGGGCGGCATTATTCAGGCTTAGCTGGTCCCCAAGGACCAAGATTAAACGGCTCACCACGGGATCTCCTTGCCGGCCCAATCATAAAAACGACCACTTTGCGTTGGTGTGAGCCCGTCCATAACGCCGAGCAAATTTTGCGCCGCGGTCTCCGGTGTGACAGCGGGGTGGCGACCTAAATAATCTTGGGTAAACGCTGTGGCGACTGTGCCGGGATGCAGAGCAACCACGCTGGCTTCTTTGTGCGTGCGCGCCAACTCGATCGCAGCCGTGTGCACCACTTGGTTCACGGCCGCCTTTGCTGCACGGTAGCTGACCCAGCCGCCGATCTGGTTATCCCCGATCGAGCCCACGCGCGCGGACAAGACCGCAATAACCCCGGGTGCTTTACGGTCCAAAAGCCGGTGTGCCTGCGCCAAAACGAGGGCCGGTCCGATAGTGTTCAGTGCAAATTGTGCCGCCATCGCATCGGGGGTGATTGCCTTGATCGTTTTTTCAGGCGCTGCGCCCTCAATAGACAATGCCCCAGTCGCTACAATGACCCGATCAAACGGGCCTAATCCTTCAAGCCCGGCTGCCACGCTTGCCGCATCGGTAATGTCAAAACCGTCCACACTGCGCGACAGGCCGGTAACCTGATCGCCCCGCGTCCGGTGCGCATGCACCAGCGCCGCCCCAATACCGCCCGAAGACCCGATGATAAGTATCTTTGCCATGGCGGCGAAGTAGCCCCGTGGCGATGGGCGTCCAGTCCGAATGTCGCCGGTGAAAAATAGCCCTGCCACAATTCAGACTTTTCTTTCGAAAAGAGCGCGGTATAAATGCGCCTATGAGAACGCAGACACATATCCTGGCCAGCCACGCACTGCGTGCCGATCTGCGTGCCCTACTGATCCTAGCCCGCCTCTGAGCGTGCCACCCGGCGCGCCCGCTCAGAGGATGTGATTGCGCGCGCCACGGCAAACTGCCACAGGCAACAGGACAGAAAAAGAGAACCACATGACACATTCACAAGACAAAGTCGTCATTTTTGACACGACCCTGCGCGATGGCGAGCAATCTCCCGGCGCGACCATGACCCACTCTGAAAAGCTGGAAATCGCACAGCTGTTGGATGAGATGGGCGTGGATATCATAGAAGCAGGTTTTCCCATCGCTTCTGAGGGTGACTTCGCCGCGGTTTCCGAAATCGCTAAAAATGCTCAGCGCTCTACGATCTGCGGCCTTGCCCGCGCACAATTCGGCGACATTGACCGCTGCTGGGAAGCAGTGAAACACGCCCAGCGCCCCCGCATTCACACATTTATTGGCACCTCGCCGCTACACCGCGCCATTCCGAACCTGTCGATGGACGAGATGGCAGACCGCATCCATGAGACCGTCATCCACGCGCGCAACCTGTGCGACGATGTGCAATGGTCGCCCATGGACGCGACCCGCACAGAAGCCGATTATCTGTGCCGCGTCGTGGAAATCGCGATCAAGGCCGGGGCGACCACGATCAACATTCCGGACACGGTTGGATATACTGCGCCGCGCGAATCTGCGGCCCTTATTGCGATGTTGCTGGAACGCGTTCCGGGTGCCGCGGATATTATCTTTGCCACCCATTGCCATAATGATTTGGGCATGGCGACAGCTAACAGCCTCGCCGCGGTTGAGGCTGGTGCGCGCCAAATCGAATGCACGATCAACGGCTTGGGTGAGCGCGCAGGCAACACCGCCCTCGAAGAGGTTGTCATGGCACTCAAGGTGCGCAACGACATCATGCCGTTTCAAACAGGCGTCGACAGCACCAAACTGATGAACATCTCGCGCCGGGTCGCGGCTGTGTCAGGCTTTCCGGTCCAGTTCAACAAAGCCATCGTGGGCAAGAACGCATTTGCTCATGAAAGCGGCATTCACCAAGACGGCATGCTGAAAAACGCAGAAACCTTTGAGATTATGCGCCCCGAAGATGTGGGCCTGACCGAGACCAATTTGGTCATGGGCAAACATTCTGGCCGTGCAGCGTTACGTTCCAAGCTAGAAGATCTGGGGTTTGAGTTGGGCGACAACCAACTCAAGGACGTGTTCGTGCGTTTCAAAGAATTGGCGGACCGCAAAAAAGAAATCTATGAAGACGACCTGATCGCCTTGATGCGGACCACCAGCGATCCGGCGGAAGAGCGGATCAAGCTGACCTCCATGCAAGTCGTTTGTGGCACCCAAGGCCCACAGAAATGCGACATGGTCTTGGACATTGATGGGACCGAGCACAGTGTTGAGCAGACCGGCGACGGTCCTGTCGATGCTGCGTTCAACTGCATCAAATCGCTGGTTGCGCACAGTGCACGGTTGCAACTCTACCAAGTGCACGCTGTCACCGAAGGAACCGATGCGCAGGCGACAGTCACAGTCCGCCTTGAAGAAGATGGCCGCATCGTCACCGGCCAGTCCGCCGATACAGATACAGTTGTGGCATCGGTACGCGCCTATGTTCACGCATTGAACCGCCTCTTGGTGCGCCGCGAGAAAGGCGGCACCGACCGCCGTGAAATCAGCTACAAGGATGTAGACTAGAGCGACTGGGCGGGGGCATTTCCCCGCCCAATCCGCAGTCAGGCATAGGGATCGCGTGGCGACCGATCATCGCTCAGTGTGGCTTGGGACCGCTCCACTATCATCTCAACCGCATCGGCCAAGTGGATTTCGGCAATCGCATGGTCGCCGCGAGCAACGCGCAGCTTATGCGCCTCCATCAGGACTTCCGCGTGTGAAGCTCCGCGCGGCGGAATAAACTTATAACATGCCAATTCGATCAGCAGACCCATGGGATCTTTGAAATAGATCGAATCCATAAAGCCACGATCCTTGACCCCGGAATGCGAAATTCCACGATCATCGAGCCGCGTGATAATCTGACCGAACATCGCGCGATCCACCTCAAAGGCCAAATGGTGCACGCAGCCCGGCTCCATCGGCGTGCGGCGCGGATCAGCGACGCGGTTCTCGTCCGTAAATACGGTGATCAACCGCCCGTCACCGGGATCGAAATAGACGTGCCCCTGCGTTGGATCATCGAGATTAGGCTGATCAAAGATAAAGGGCATACCCAAAACGCCCTCCCAGAAATCGATCGACACCTGCCGACCGGCCCCGGTGAGCGTGATGTGGTGCACGCCGACAACTTGAATTTTTCGCATCGCTATTCTCCTGATTTAGACCGATTTTAGCACGATCTAGCAGCAGGGTGTGCCGTTTCTATGCGTAAGCTGGCACAGGTCCTGTGCAATCTTGCGCGGAAAAGCGCCACAACATTGTAATCGCGGCCCCTTTCGCCTGACGCGGGGCCTGCTTATAACGGCGCAAGGTGCGTTTTCAGAGGCGACTCGGCGCAGACGTTTACCGTTGCAAAGGATGCAGAGCGATGTCGTGGCATGAAAATTTAGGCAGCTTGTTTTCGTCCGACATGGCCATCGATTTGGGCACCGCCAACACCCTCGTGTATGTGAAAGGCAAAGGCGTCGTACTGTCGGAACCCTCCGTTGTCGCCTATCACATCAAAGATGGCGTGAAAAAAGTCCTCGCCGTTGGCGAAGACGCAAAGCTGATGTTGGGCCGGACACCAGGCTCCATCGAGGCGATCCGCCCGATGCGCGAGGGCGTGATTGCCGATTTTGATACCGCCGAAGAGATGATCAAACATTTCATCCGCAAAGTGCACAAACGCTCTACTTTCTCAAAGCCCAAAATTATCGTGTGCGTGCCACATGGCGCAACGCCCGTGGAAAAACGCGCGATCCGTCAGTCGGTGCTCTCTGCGGGTGCGCGCCGCGCCGGCCTGATCGCAGAGCCGATCGCCGCCGCAATCGGGGCCGGAATGCCGATCACCGATCCAACGGGGAACATGGTTGTTGATATTGGCGGCGGCACCACCGAAGTCGCTGTCCTCAGCCTCGGTGATATCGTTTATGCCCGTTCTGTCCGCGTTGGTGGGGACCGTATGGACGAGGCAATCATCAGCTATTTGCGCCGCCAGCAGAACCTCTTGGTTGGTGAAACAACGGCCGAACGGATCAAGACATCCATTGGGACGGCCCGCATGCCCGACGACGGACGCGGTGCGGCGATGCAAATCCGCGGCCGCGATTTGCTCAACGGTGTGCCCAAAGAGATCGAAGTGACCCAAGCGCAAATTGCAGAAGCTCTGGCCGAGCCGGTGCAACAGATTTGCGAAGCAGTCATGACAGCGCTTGAGACAACACCACCCGATCTGGCCGCAGATATCGTAGACCGCGGCGTGATGCTGACCGGCGGCGGCGCGCTGCTGGGCGATCTCGATTTAGCTTTGCGTGAGCAGACAGGTCTTGCTGTATCTATTGCGGACGAATCGCTAAACTGTGTGGCGATGGGCACCGGTAAGGCCCTCGAATATGAAAAACAGCTGCGCCACGCCATCGACTACGACAGCTAGGAGCCGCTGAAACACAGTAGCCCGCGGCACATTGGTCCCCGGATGCGCCGCGCCCAAACCGCAAGGTGAAACGCTTGGCACGTGATCGAAGCAACCCCACAGATTACGCAGGCCCATTGGGCCGGTTGATCACTGCCGTGGTAGTGCTGCTTTTGATCGCGGTCTTTTTGCTTTGGCGGATCGACAGCCCACGCGTTGAGCGGTTTCGCGCCCAAGTTATAGACCGCGTGGTGCCGCGTTTTGATTGGGCCATGGCGCCGATTACTGGCACTGTGAACCTGATCCGCGATTTTCGCAGCTATCAACGTATTGCTGAGCAAAACGCAGAACTGCGGCGTGAGCTGCGCAAAATGCAAGCCTGGAAAGAGGCCGCCGTGCAGTTGGAGCAGGAGAACGCTCGCCTGCTGGATTTGAACAACGTGCGCCTTGATCCGCGACTGACCGTGATATCTGGTGTTGTATTGGCAGATTCAGGCTCTCCCTTTCGGCAATCCGTGCTCTTGAACGTGGGTGCGCGCGATGGGCTGATCGACGGCTGGGCGACTATGGACGGCATTGGCCTTGTGGGGCGCATCTCGGGCGTGGCGCGGAACACGGCGCGGGTGATCTTGCTCACCGACGCCTCCAGCCGCATCCCCGCCACCATCCAACCTTCTGGACAGCGCGCAATCATTGCGGGCGACAACTCGGCAAACCCGCCGATCGACTTTCTGGAAAACCCGGATCTGGTCCGTGCAGGTGACAGGATTTTTTCATCAGGAGATGGCGACGTTTTTCCCGCAGATCTCTTGATCGGCGAAGTAGTGAAGGACCCCGGCGGGCGGCTGCGCGTGCGCCTTGCTGCCGACTACGAGCGGTTGGAATTCCTGCGCGTCTTGCGCCACTATGGTAACGCACCGGTTGATGACAGCGCTCAGATTATTGCCCCTCTGGGTCCGCGTCCGCTGCGCCAAAACGGCGGGGGCGCCAACTGATGCAATACGTCGGCACGCTTCAGTTGACTTTTATGCGCAGCGGCTTTGTTTTGATGGCGCTGTGCATTTTGTTTTTTCATTTGCTGCCACTCGAGACGGCGCCGCGCGCTTGGGCCCCACCAGATCTGCTGATGTGTTTTGCCTTTGCGTGGTCTGTGCGGCGGCCTGAATATGTGCCGGCGCTTCTTTTAGGCGCGGTCTTTTTGCTCGCCGATTTGATGCTGCAACGCCCACCGGGCCTTTGGGCTGCGCTTATGGTCATCGCATGTCAGCGCCTTAAAGTACGCGCCCACCGCCTGCGCACCGCGACTTTTATGGCCGAGATGACGCGTGTTGCAGCGCTAGTCGCGGCCGTTGGCCTTTTGAACCAACTCGCACTTTCGCTTTTTCTTGTGGAGACCACGCGCTTTGGCCTCAGCATGATGCAAATTTTCCTCACAATTTTAGTCTATCCCGCAGTTGTGCTTGTGACACACAGCCTGCTGCGCGTGCAAAAAATCGCCCCCGGTGATCTAGACGGCCCGGGAGTGCGCCCATGAAGCGTCTCCGCATTGATGCCGAAGCAGGCCACCGCCAGATCTCACGCCGCATGGCCGTCTTGGGCGGGCTACAACTACTCTTTATCGGCGGGTTGGGCGCGCGAATGCGGTTTTTGCAAGTCGAACAAGCGGATCAATTCCGGCTGCTGGCCGAAGACAACCGGATCAAAGACAGCCTGATCCCCCCCGCCCGCGGCGAAGTCTTTGACCGCAACGGCGTGCAGCTTGCCAAAAACATCCCCTCCTATCGCATCATCATGAAGCGTGAGGACATGGAGGACGTCGATGCCACCCTCGCGCGGCTCGGCAAAGTCCTTGATCTAGACCCAGATGATACCGAACGCGCGCTCGCCGAAATGCGTCGCTCTGCGCCTTTTCACCCTATCACCCTTGCCGATGATGTGACTTGGGAAGACATCAGCCGCGTCTCCGTCAACGCCCCCGCTTTGCCCGGTGTCACACCCGAGGTTGGTCTCAGCCGGATCTATCCGCTGG
The DNA here is from genome assembly GCA_965656435.1 of uncultured Pseudosulfitobacter sp. Taxonomy (GTDB): domain Bacteria; phylum Pseudomonadota; class Alphaproteobacteria; order Rhodobacterales; family Rhodobacteraceae; genus Pseudosulfitobacter. Next base: position 13,367 of record CBFHKQ010000019.1, read on the forward strand.
GGTCAAATTTTGCCCATGTCTTGGGTTATGTCGGGCCTGTGAGCGATTATGACCTTGCGCAGATTGATGCGCCGGACCAGCTGCTGCTGATCCCCCGATTTCAGATCGGAAAGGTAGGTGTGGAGGCCAAGAAAGAGGACGCGCTGCGCGGTAAGGCCGGTGTAAAGCGCGAAGAGGTGAACGCCTCTGGCCGCGTGATGCGTGAATTGGACCGCCGCGAAGGGCGTGCAGGCGACGATTTGCAGCTGACCGTGGACGCGAGCCTGCAAAACTATGTGCAGGCGCGTTTGGGTGAAGAAAGCGCAAGCGCCGTTGTTATGGATTTGGAAACAGGCGATTTGGTGGCGATTACCTCCGCACCGACTTTTGATCCGAACCTGTTTGTCCGCGGGATCTCGGTCGCGGATTACCGCGGGCTGACGGAAAACACCTATCGTCCACTTGCCTCCAAAAGCGTACAAGGCGCCTATCCGCCCGGCTCAACCTTCAAAATGATTACTGCACTGGCCGCCCTTGATGCGGGCATCGTGGAGCCCGGCGAGACTGTTTACTGCCCCGGGCATCTCGAGGTCGCGGATCGCAAATTCCACTGCTGGAAGCGGGCGGGGCATGGTCAAGTCGACCTGCAAAACAGCCTCAAACAGTCTTGCGACGTCTATTATTATGACCTCGCTTTGAAAGTGGGGATTGAGAATATCTCGGCAATGGCGCAGCGCTTTGGCCTTGGTGTGCGCCATGACGTACCCATGTCCGCAGTGGCCGAGGGTTTGACACCCACCAAAACGTGGAAGCGCCGTGTGCATGACAAAGAATGGGTCATTGGCGACACGGTCAATGCCTCTATCGGGCAAGGTTATATGCTGGCTTCGCCCTTGCAACTTGCAGTCATGGCCGCGCGCATCGCCACCGGGCAAGAGATATCCCCGCGCCTGATTAAATCCGTAAACGGGGTGGAGACACCCAGTGGCATGGGGCCTGCGCTGGGCATCGACCCTTTGCATCTACAAAAGATGCGCAGGGCCATGTATGACGTGGTGAATGATCGCCGCGGTACAGCCTATGCAAGCCGGATCATTGCCGACAACATGCGCATGGCGGGCAAAACGGGCACCAGCCAGGTGCGCAATATTACAGCCGCCGAACGCGCTCGGGGCGTAAGCAGCAATGAAGACCTGCCTTGGGAGCGGCGCGACCATGCCTTGTTCGTGAACTTCGCGCCCTTCGATAAACCGAAATATGCCGTGGCCGTCATTGTCGAGCATGGCGGCAGCGGATCTGCGGCTGCCGCTCCGATCGCACGGGACATCACGCTTCAGGCGCTTTATGCGGGTGAGCCGCCGCTAAATGCTTATCCAACCAAGGACCGCGATACGATCCGACAGCAACAGCGCCAATTGCGCGATGCGCAACCCATGGCTAATATTGCGGGGTCAGGCCGGGCATGAGCTATCTTGAATATACCGTCAAATCGGTCCCCTCAGGCATCCGCAAAGTTCTGTTTTTAAATTGGCCTCTGGCATTGCTGCTAGCCTCGGCCGCAGGCATTGGCTTTGTGATGCTGTTCTCTGTGGCCGGCGGTAGCATCAAACCCTGGGCACTGCCGCAGATGCAGCGTTTTATAATGGGCTTCACACTCATGCTGGCGATTGGGATGGTGCCGATATGGTATTGGCGCTCAATTGCGTCGGTTGCCTATGCTGCGTCGCTACTCCTGTTAATCTCGGTCGAATTTTTCGGCGCTGTCGGCATGGGGGCGCAGCGCTGGATCGATCTGGGGTTTATGCGTTTGCAGCCGTCCGAGTTAATGAAGGTGACCCTCGTTCTCTTGCTCGCCGCCTATTATGATTGGCTGCCCATCGCCCATAAATCACGTCCTGTTTGGGTGCTTGTGCCCCTTTTGATCGTGCTGATCCCCACGGCATTGGTGCTGCGCCAACCAGACCTGGGCACGTCGATCCTGCTGCTGACAGCAGGCGGGGGCCTTATGTTTTTGGCCGGCGTCCACTGGGGCTATTTCGCGGCGGTGATCGCAACGGTCAGCGGGCTGCTCACAGCGGTATTCCAATCGCGCGGTACCGCTTGGCAGCTGTTGAAAGATTACCAATACCGCCGCATCGATACCTTTTTGGACCCCTCATCAGACCCGCTTGGTGCAGGCTATCACATCACTCAGTCGAAAATCGCGCTTGGATCCGGCGGCTGGACCGGTCGCGGGTTCATGCAAGGCACCCAATCGCGGCTCAACTTTTTGCCCGAAAAGCACACCGATTTCATTTTCACTACTTTGGCCGAAGAATTCGGCTTTATCGGTGGGTTTTCCTTGCTCGTACTTTACGCCCTGATCATCCTCTTTTGCGTGATATCAGCTCTGTCTAACAAAGACCGCTTCTCGTCCCTGCTCATCCTTGGCATCGCGCTAAACTTCTTTTTGTTCTTTGCCGTGAATATGTCGATGGTGATGGGCATAGCTCCTGTTGTTGGCGTGCCGCTGCCGCTGGTCAGTTATGGTGGCTCTGCTATGCTGGTACTTATGCTTGGCTTTGGCTTTGTTCAAAGCGCCCATGTCCACCGCCCCAGATAAGAGCCTGCTATGATTAATGTCCTTTTCGCCGCCCGCAGTGAGCGTTGGCCGCTCTACCAAGAACCGCTGGCACAGGCGCTGCATGAGGCGGGGATTGACGCGCATTTGGCGACAGATATCGCCCCAGAAGAGGTGGATTATATCGTCTATGCGCCAAATTCGGACATTCAAGATTTTACGGCCTACACCCGCGTGCGCGCCGTATTAAACCTGTGGGCTGGGGTCGAAGGGATCACGAGAAATCAAACGTTGACAGTTCCCTTATGCCGGATGGTCGATCCCGGGATGACCCAAGGCATGGCCGAATGGGTCACCGGGCACTGCCTGCGCCACCACCTTGGCATGGACCAGCATATCACAGCCACCCCAGGCACCTGGACGCCCACAGCACCCCCGCTTGCCTGGGAGCGCAAAGTTGCCCTATTAGGCCTTGGCGAGTTGGGAACGGCATGTGCACAGATGTTGAACAATATTGGATTTGACGTGCACGGATGGTCCCGCCGCCCCAAGGATGTTACCGGCATAACATGCCGTGCTGGCGCGGACGGTCTACGCGCAACACTGGCCGACGCAGAGATTGTGATCACGCTTTTGCCAGACACGCCTGCCACGCAAAATATCTTGAATGCTGATGCATTCGCACTGCTTGCCTCGGGTGCTGTGGTCATCAACCCCGGGCGTGGCCCCTTGATAAATGATGACGCACTCTTGGCAGCATTAGATACCCACTTGGGCCATGCGACACTGGATGTGTTCCGCAAAGAACCTTTGCCGAAAGGTCACCCCTTCTGGCAGCACCCAAAGGTGACAGTCACACCGCATATCGCATCAGAGACACGGCCCAAATATGCCAGCAAGACAATCGCGGAGAACATCCAACGCGATCAAAAGGGCCTGCCGCTATTGCACGTGGTGGACCGGACCGCCGGGTACTGACCACTGAAGCGCTAGGCGGCCAATCCCCGGCTTTTGAGCAAGGCGCCCACACCTGGCAAACGTCCACGATAGGCAACGTACAAGTCGGCGGCATCCGCGCTGCCGCCCCGACTAAGGATCTCACGCTCGAGCGCTGTTGCCCGTTCCGGATCAAAGGGGCCAGCGCCTTCCTCAAATGCCGCAAAGGCATCGGCGCACATCACTTCGGACCACATGTAGCTGTAATATCCGGACGAATACCCATCGCCCGCAAAAACATGTGCAAAGTGCGGTGTGGCGTGTCGCATATCGATGGCCGCAGGCATTCCAATCTCGGCCAAGACCTCTGCTTGTTTTGCCATCGGATCGTGCGGCGCAGCACCGTCGTGAAGCGCCAAGTCCACGAGTGCGGAGGCCACATATTCAACGGTTGCAAAGCCTGTATCATAGGTTGCAGCCGCCAAGATCTTGTCCAACAGTGCCTGCGGCATTGCCTCACCCGTTTCCGCATGGCGCGCAAAATTGGATAGCACCTCGGGCACCTCCAACCAATGTTCGTAAAGCTGGCTGGGAAGCTCTACAAAGTCGCGCGCAACCGATGTGCCCGACACGCTTTCATAAGTCACATCCGACAGCATTTGATGCAAAGCGTGTCCGAATTCGTGAAAAAGTGTTCGTGCATCGTCATAGGACAACAGCGCAGGCGCACCTTTGGCAAAGTTGCACACGTTGATCACAATCGGTGTTTGCACATTGGGATGTTTCGCCTGCCCCCGCATCGCAGAGCACCATGCTCCTGAACGTTTAGACCCGCGCGCAAAGTAATCCCCAATGAACACTGCGATATGTTGGCCGTCGCGCAGAACCTCCCACGCGCGGCAGTCAGCGTGATAAAGCGGCACATCCAAGGGCCGAAACTCGAGGTTAAACAGCCGATGCGCACAATCGAAAGCTGCTTCGATCATGCTTTCCAGCTGGAAATATGGCTTTATTTCCGCCTCATCCAAATCATGCAGATCTTTGCGCCGTTTTTCGGAATAATACCGCCAGTCCCAAGGCTTGAGGGTGTCATTGATACCGTCCGCACGCAGCATCTGGGTCAAAATCTCAGCATCCGTATCCGCCTGTGCCTTTGCAGGATGCCACACTTGCATCAACAAGTCGCGCACCGCGTCCGGGGTACCGGCCATTTCTGTATCGAGCTTGTAGGCCGCGAAACTGGCATACCCCAAAAGCTGCGCACGCTCTTCGCGCAGGCCCAATATCTCGGCAGCCGCCGCGCGGTTGTCGGTCTCACCACCATTTGCACCGCGCGCAGTCCACGCCTGATAGGCCTTTTCCCGCAAATCACGACGGGACGAAAACTGTAAGAACGGCACAATCAAAGATCGCGAAAGAGTTACAACTGGACCCTGAGCGCCCTTTTCTTGGCCTGCCGTCTCGGCCGTCGCACGCACAAATTCCGGCACGCCCTCTAAATCCTGTGGCGCGAGCGCCATGAACCAATCCCGCTCGTCCGCCAATAGGTTTTGCGTAAACTGCGTCCCCAGAATGGCTAGACGCGCTTTAATCTCTTTCATGCGCGCGGCAGTAGCGCCTTCTAGAGCGGCACCAGAGCGGACAAATCCACGGTATGTGAGCATGAGAACCCGCGCTTGTTCTGCTGTCAGGGTCAGTTCATTGCGTTTTTGCCAAAGTGTCTCAATCCGCGCAAAAAGCGCCTGATTCGCTGAAATCTCTGAAAAATGCGCCGCGAGCCGCGGGGAAAACGCCCGCTGCAACGCCTCGCGTTCGGGCGTGCTGTCGGCCCCTGCTAGCGTGTAGAAGGCCGACAAAACGCGGTCCAGATCACGGCCCGCAGCCTCCAGCGCGTCAATAACATTGGTGAATGTGGCGTCTGCTTCACCGTTCGCAATTGCGTCAATTTCCGCACAGTGCTGCGCCAAGGCCTGATCCAGCGCGGGTTCAAAATCGCTGTCCTGAATTTTGTCGAAAGGTGCAATTTCAAATGCAGTACCCCATGGGGCGAGCAACGGATTGGTCATGAATGAACTCCTTTGCGCTTAATGTAACCGCGCCGAAGCGACTTACAATGGACGACGACAGCGGCCCAGCGCGGAGGTATCGTCAACGCCTAGCTCAGGCGCCCTGACACACGAGGCAATCGACCCGCCGTGAAATCGCGATCTTGCGCGTCTCACCGTAGAGCGCGTCGTAAAGGATCATTTCTCCGCGCAGGGACGTTCCTGCCTTGGTAATCAGTTTAATCGCCTCAACTGCCATCATAGCGCCTACCACACCCGGCAAGGGCCCTAAGACACCCGCCTCGGCACAACTTGGCGCTAAGCCTTCCGCGGGTGCTTCGGGAAAGATACACTGATAACAGGGGCTTCCGTTGGCAGGGTCAAACACGCTCACCTGCCCTTCCCACTGGCTTAATGCGCCGCTGATCAGCGGGATACCGGCCGCAACACAGGCGCTATTCACGGCATAGCGTGTTTCAAAATTATCCGTGCCGTCCAAAACCAGATCATATTCAGTCAGTAAATCCGCGGCAATTTCGGGCGTAAGCTTGCGGTGATAGGGGCGTACCGTAACAAACGGGTTAAGTGCCACGATCGCCTCTTGAGCCGAAAAAACCTTGGGCATGCCGATCCGCGCGTCAGTATGGATGACTTGGCGTTGCAGGTTACTGCCTTCGACAGCGTCAGCGTCGATAACCCCCAACGTACCAACCCCCGCCGCTGCAAGATATTGCAGCGCAGGCGCGCCAAGGCCACCAGCACCAACCACCAAGATACGCGCTGCGCGCAGCGCGTTTTGTCCTGTGCCACCAATCTCGCGCAGCATGATATGCCTAGCATAGCGGGCCAGCTCGACCTCACCCATAGCCGACTTTGTGGAGGGCTCCACATTTGCTTCGGGCGCAGCGCTGCGCTGGCGCAGCCGTTCCAACGCAGCACGGTAAGCAATAACAATAGCAATCGCCCCGCCCAGCAGAGCCCAAGGTGCAACCGTTTCACCCGTCGCCAACCGAAGCGGATGCGCAGCCGGCAGGATCAGGTGCAGCGCAATCAGGCCCGCATAAAACAATCCCAACAGATTAAACCGCGCCCGCTTGGGCGTCTTGAACGCTGCACCCAGCAGCCAAATGGCTGCGGCCATGACAAGAACAGCAATCATGACGTCCCGGTGGAGCCGAAGCCCCCCTCGCCGCGGGTCGTTTGATCCAGCGCCTCGACGCTGTCGAACGTGGCTTGCACCACCGGAGCCAGTACCATTTGCGCGATCCGCAAACCGTGCGTCACAGTGAACGGCTCTTGTCCCCAATTAATCAAAAGGACCCCCACCGGCCCACGATAATCGTTATCGATTGTACCCGGTGCATTTACCAAGCCCACGCCGTGCTTAAGCGCAAGACCGGAGCGCGCGCGTATCTGCACCTCAAACCCAGACGGCACAGCCATGCACAAACCGGTTGGGATCAAGGCCCGCGCACCCGGTGCCAATGTTACATCGCCCTCAGGCACATTCGCGCGGAGGTCAGCGCCCGCAGCACCAATCGTTGCATAGCTTGGCAAGCCAAGGCTTGGGTCTGCGCCCGGCGCCCACATCAGCTCAACACGCACACGCGCCTCCCGTTTCGTTAAAAATACGCTGATATTTTTGCTGCATTGCGCCTAGGCCAAAGCTGCCGCGATCCGCTGCGCCAATCGCGCCGCGACCGCGTCTTTCGTCATGCGGGGCCAGTCCTCTACACCCCCGGCATCTATAACGTGTACCGCATTTTCCCTACCGCCCATGATGCCCGTGGCCGGCGACACGTCATTGGCAACGATCCAATCACACCCCTTCCGCGCACGTTTAGCCGTGGCGTGGGCCACAACGTCATCGGTTTCCGCAGCAAAGCCAACGACCAATGGCGGCCGATTCAGAGTTTGCTGAGAGACTGTAGCCAAGATATCGGGGTTCTCCGCAAAAATCAGATCAGGCGCACCGTCCGCCGTTTTCTTCAGCTTGCGATCAGACGCCGAAGCGACGCGCCAATCTGCTACAGCGGCTGCAAATATGGCCACATCACAAGGCAGAGCGGCCTGAACTGCATCATACATTTCCTGCGCCGTTTCCACGCGGTGCAGGGCAACCCCGTCCGCTGGTGCGAACTCGGCGGGGCCCGTCACAAACACAACTTCTGCGCCCAAGGCTGTCAATGCGCGGGCAATCGCAGTGCCTTGCGCACCGGAGGAGCGGTTCGCGATATAGCGCACGGGATCGATTGGTTCATGGGTCGGGCCAGAGGTGACAAGGATGCGTTTTCCAGTCAGCGGCCCTTCAGACAATGCGCTTTGGCAGGCCGCGACAATCTCTCCAGGTTCGGCCATTCGGCCTGGGCCAAACTCACCACAAGCCATATCGCCTGCGTTGGGGCCGATGACCTGAATGCCGTCAGCCTGTAACTGAGACAGGTTGCGTTGGGTTGCGGGGTGCTGCCACATCCGCACATTCATCGCCGGCGCGATCATCACCGGCGTGTCCGTTGCCAGCAAGAGTGTCGTTGCTAAATCACTCGCCAAGCCTTGCGCCATTTTCGCCATCAAGTCCGCGGTTGCAGGGGCCACCAGCACCAAATCAGCAGAGCGCGACAGATGAATATGCCCCATCTCCGCCTCATCCGTCAGGTCAAAAAGATCCCGATAGACTTTGTGGCCTGCGAGTGCTGAGACTGAGAGCGGCGTCACAAACTGCGCCCCGCCTTCAGTTAAAACCGGCGTAATGCCAGCCCCTTCAGCCCGCAGCTTGCGGATCAAATCGAGCGACTTATAAGCCGCAATGCCGCCGCCGATGATCAGCAATATCTTTTTTCCGCGAAGCATCTTGCGCCTTACTTTGCCGTAGTTACCAACACCATAGGACGACAATGCGGCGCGCGCCAGACGTGCTTTGCTATACGTGAGTACGGCTAAAGCAACCGAATAGAGAAGTCTTAAAGCTTAGGTCAGGAAATGGTGAACTTCACCGCTTTGACCTTCGAGCGACTTACGCATTTTCGCAAAAGCAGCCGCTTCTAACTGACGCACCCGTTCTTTGCTAAGTTTCAGCTCCGCACCAAGGCTCTCCAAAGTGCGCGGCTCGTCACGCAATTTGCGCTCGCGTACGATGAACCGTTCGCGGTCATTCAAAGACGCCATCGCGGTCAGCAACCATTCACGTAGCTGCTCTGTATCGTGCGCATGCTCAACAACTTCAGCGGCTTGCGCCCCTTCGTCTTCCAGCGCATCAATCCACTCACGGCCTTCGTCCTCAGCAGATTGAGTCGCGTTGAGTGAGAAGTCTGACCCGCCAAGGCGACCTTCCATCATCTCCACATCGCGCAGTGGCACACCAATTTCGGTTGAAATCATCTGCAACAACTGATGTTTGTCCAACGTTTCGCCGACGGCGGCACTTTCACGTTCTAGACGCGCCTGCACGCGGCGCATGTTAAAGAAAAGCGACTTCTGCGACGACGTTGAACCGGTTCTCACCATGGACCAGTTGCGCATCACATAATCTTGGATAGATGCTTTGATCCACCAAACCGCATAGGTGGAAAAGCGAACGCCACGGTCCGGATCAAACTTATCCGCGGCTTTCATCAAGCCCAAGCCCGCCTCTTGGATCAGATCATTCATTGGGGCGCCGTAGCGCTTGAACTTTGACGCCATCGAAACCGCCAGGCGCATGTAAGCGGTGATCAAGCGGTGCAACGAAGCCTCGCACCGTTCATCGCGCCAGGCATATGCCAACCGCAGTTCCGTCTCTGCGTCCAGCAACTCGGCCTTCATCGCAAGGCGTGATAGTGAAACATCTCTCGCGTGGTCAAAAGCCATAGTGGTTCCCCCTGATCGTCACTTGTGATCGTCGTCTGTAACATCTACGGGTCAGGGTCAGGACCGGTTCACCCGAAAGGCAAAAAAATGTTGCCCTCCCTCACTTTCGTTTTAGGCGGCGCGGCGTCAGGCAAGTCTGTTTTTGCAGAAAACCTTATCCTGAACAGTGGCTTGAGCCCTGTTTATATAGCCACCGCGCGCATCTGGGATGATGAGGTGAGGGCGCGGGTGACGATCCACCAATCGCGGCGCGATGCGACGTGGCGCATGATCGAGGCGACCCATCACTTGGGTCCTGCCCTTAGCAACATCCCGAAAACCAGCGCAGTTTTGATCGACTGTGCAACGATGTGGTTGACCAATCACATCATGGACGGCAAAGCTTTGGAGCCAGCCCGCGCGGCGCTTTTGCAAGACCTGTCAAATTGTGCGGCACCGATCGTCATCGTATCTAATGAGATTGGTCAGGGAATTGTGCCGATGGACGCCGACACCCGCGCCTTTCGCGAAGCACAAGGGCGCCTAAATATTCATTTAGCCACGCAAGCCGACCGCGTTGTGCAGGTGGTCGCAGGTTTGCCTAACGTCTTGAAGAGGGAAAATACATGACGACGACGGCACCAACGTGGCACTGGGTTCGGCATGGCCCAACACACCAAAAAACCTTTGTCGGATGGCGCGATGTGCCAGCCGATCTTTCTGACGTTGAACAAATTAAGCGACTTGAAACTTTTCTGCCACGCGACGCACTGGTGATCTCCTCAGATTTATTGCGCGCGTCCGCGACCGCAGATGCGATATGCGCGGATCGAACACGTCTTGCTTCAGAGCCAATGCTACGCGAATTTCATTTTGGCGCGTGGGATGGATGGGCCTTTAAAAAAGTGGCTGAGGTCTCGCCCAATGTCAGCCGCGCCTACTGGGAAACGCCAGGAGATATCGCGCCACCGGGTGGTGAGAGCTGGAATACCGCGGCCCTGCGGGTCGGCACCGCCGTGCGCCGGATCAGCGCGCAACACCCCGGACGCGACATCATCGCAGTTGCACACATCGGTGTCATTTTAACCCAAGTCCAGACAGCCAACAATTGGACACCGGTAGAGGCGATCGCACATAAAATTGAGAACCTTTCAGTGACGTCCATCGTTCAAGGTTCAACACCTCACATGCAACGCATCAACCATCTGCCCTAAGCTGGTATGGGCAGATTAACTTTTCGGTAACTGCGTGGACATTACGGTTAACTCAGAAATTTTGCGATAACTTTTTTGAAAGCCGCTTATGGTTGCCCGCGCCTATACTGTTGCCTTCCAAGGGGTCGAAGCACGCAGCGTTGAGGTCCAATGCGCTGTGACTGCGGGCTTGCCGGCCTTCAGTATTGTCGGCCTGCCCAACAAAGCTGTGTCCGAGGCACGCGACCGCGTGCGCAGCGCGCTTAGCGCGATGGCGATCGCCCTGCCGTCAAAGCGGATCACCATCAATATGTCCCCCGCCGATTTACCCAAAGAGGGATCACATTTCGATCTGCCCATTGCCCTCGCTCTCTTGGCAGCGCTTGGCATCGTGCCCGCGGAAAAGGTGGCGCATACAACGGCGTTAGGCGAGTTGGGCCTTGATGGTGCGCTGATCCCTGTCATTGGCGCGCTACCGGCAGCGATGAGAGCGGCTGAAGCAGGGCATGACCTGCTGTGTCCAGCGGCGTCCGGGGCTGAGGCCGCTTGGGTCAGCCAAGCTCATGTGGTTGCTGCGCCAGATTTAACATCCATGATCAAGCACTTGACCGGCCAAATCCCAATTGATCCGTCAGCGCCAGGCGAAGTGATAACGCACCCTGACAAGCGCTGCCTGCGCGACGTCAAAGGGCAGGAACGCGCCAAACGCGCGCTGGAAATCGCTGCCGCTGGCCGTCATCACATGCTGTTGGTCGGCACCCCGGGTTCTGGAAAATCGATGCTGGCAGCTCGGCTTGCAGGCATCTTGCCCCCGCTTACCCCGACCGAAGCACTCGAGACATCCATGGTGCACTCCTTAGCCGGCCTTTTAAATGAGGGCGGCATTTCGCGCGACCGCCCGTTTCGGGATCCACATCACACGGCATCAATGGCTGCCTTGATCGGTGGCGGGCGCGCAGCCCGTCCAGGCGAAGTATCGCTAGCACATAACGGCGTCTTATTCATGGATGAATTTGCCGAATTTTCCCGCGCCGTCCTCGACACGCTGCGCCAACCGCTTGAGACCGGTAAAGTCACGGTGGCGCGCGCACGGGCACACGTCACCTACCCCTGCGGTTTCATGCTGATTGCCGCAGCAAACCCCTGCAAATGTGGATATTTAACAGATGCCAGTCGCGCCTGTTCGCGCGCACCAGTTTGCGGGGAGGATTACATGGGTCGGGTATCCGGGCCCTTGATGGACCGCTTTGACGTACGCGTAGACGTCTCCGAGGTAAATTTCAGCGACCTTGATCTGCCGCCATCCGGCGACACGTCAGTGCTAGTGGCAGAAAGGGTTGGACGCGCGCGTGCGCGGCAGACAGCGCGGTATGCGAATATCGATGGGGTCCGCGTGAATGCGCAGGCCGAAGGGCCATTGCTGGACGAAGTTGCCACACCAGATGCAGAAGGCACCACATTCTTGGCCCGCGCTGCGCAAAAATTTCGCTTATCCGCCCGCGGGTATCACCGCGTGTTGCGTGTCGCGCGCACAATCGCGGATTTAGAGGGTGCGGAAACAGTACGTCGATCCGATATAGCAGAAGCCGTCGGATTCCGTGTCGCGCAACTGCCGCCACCTTAATGGTTTCAAGCGTCAACTGGCGCGTTTCGCCTCAATCGCTTCCCAGATCTTTCCGGCAATATTCACCTGATCAAAGCGCTCCAACTCTTGGATGCCCGTCGGTGAAGTCACATTGATCTCGGTGAGATAAGAGCCGATCACATCGATGCCGACGAAAATCTGCCCTTTTTCGCGCAGCAAAGGACCAATGCGCGCGCAAATTTCCAAATCACGCTCCGTAAGGCCTACTTTCTCAGGGCGTCCCCCCACATGCATGTTGGAACGCGTCTCACCAGCTGCTGGAACGCGATTAATGGCCCCTACAGGCATACCATCAACCAAGATTACCCGTTTATCGCCTTGGCTAACGTCAGGCAAAAACTTCTGCACAATAAGGGGCTCGCGGCTAAAACCTGTAAAAAGTTCGTGCAGCGAAGCGAGGTTGCGATCCTGCGCATCCAAGCGAAACACACCAGCGCCGCCATTGCCGTAAAGCGGCTTGAGGATGATGTCCTTATGCTTGGCTTTAAACGCTTTGATCGTTTGCAAATCGCGCGCGATGGTTGTGGGTGGCGTCAAATCTGGAAAATCGAGGACCAGCAGCTTTTCCGGATAATTCCGCACCCAAAACGGGTCATTCACCACAAGCGTCGTATCCGCCAGACGATCTAGAAGATGGGTCGAAGTGATGTAGTTCATGTCAAACGGAGGATCCTGGCGTAGCCAGACAACATCAAACGTGGCGAGATCTACCTCACGCTCCGGTCCCAACTGTGCATGATCGCCCTGCACGCGCTGGACGTGCAAATCATGACCTCGCGCTGTGATCCGCCCCTCTTCATAGGCAAGCTGGTCCGGCGTGTAGAAAAACAAGCTATGACCCCGCGCCTGCGCTTCTTCTGCAAGACGAAAACTACTGTCCGCTTCGATGTCCACAGATTGGATGGGGTCCATCTGGAAAGCAATTTTCATGTCGCGCACCTTTCGCCAAGCTCGCCTATTGATGGAGCAGGCTGGCGGCAGGTGCAATGCAGGTTTTGCCTATGAGTGGAACGCGAACAAGTCTTGCAAAACCTTGATCTCACCGGTCCCGTTCACAAGCGCGGCTTCAAACCGCGTGGGTGTGAGACTGCCAAGGGGGCGCGCGCCGATAAATTCTTCCGCTGCCACATAAATACGGCTCAGTTGTGCTCTAGAAATACGCTCCGCAGCGCGTTCGAAACTGCGGCTTTGCTTAACCTCAACGAAAACGCACTCCGATCCGTATCCCAATATAAGATCGATCTCTCCACCCTGCCCGCGCCAGCGTCGCGCCAATACCTCATACCCTTTAGCGCAATAATGTCGCGCGACAGCATCCTCGGCAAAGTTACCAGCAGCATAGGACATTGCGCCCCGTAAGCGCTTTGCATCCTTAATTTGGGCTCTGTTAACATGACCGATACCGGTCAAACCGATGGGCTTTGCAGCGGAAAAATCAAAACTCATTTGCATAACACCGAATTCTCTTAACTGCCTATCGCTCGAGCGATAAAGCCAACTGGTAAACCTCGCGGCGCGGCGCGGCATGCGCCGCCGCAACTGCGTCAACCGCATCGCGCATAGACATCTGCGACATTGCGTTTTCTAAATCTGACTTCATATCAGAGTGGTTAATTTTTGATGAACCGCGATTGATCAACACGACAATTTCACCCTTCACGGTGGTATGCGCATAATGGTCGGCCAAACTACTCAGATCATCGGACCGAGTTTCCTCGAATTTTTTAGTCAGCTCGCGACAAACAGAGGCGCGCCGGTCATCTCCTAAAACAAGGGCTGCATCCGCCAGCATTGCCCCAAGTCGTTTGGGCGATTCGTAGAACACAAGCGTCGCTTGCAGATCGCGCACTGCTTCCAGTGCCGCACGACGCGCGGCTTTGGCGTTGGGTAAGAAACCCCCGAAGTAAAATGCATCTGTTGGCAACCCTCCCAGAGCCAAAGCCGTCACAACGGCACTTGGTCCCGGCGCGCAGTACACGCGAACACCGGCGGTTGCAGCCGCGCGGGTCAACTCAAATCCTGGATCCGCGATCAACGGCATGCCGGCCTCAGAAGCATAGGCGACAGACGCCCCTGCTTGCGCTTTTGCAACCAGAGTTTCGGCCACGCTGGCGGCGCTATGATCATGTAGTGTGAAAATCCGTCGCCCTTCGAGCGGAACGGCATGAATATCCATCAAGCGCCGCAGGCTTCGCGTGTCCTCCGCCGCAAGCACATCTGCGCTCGCCAGAACATCTAAAGCACGCAGCGTGATATCACGCGCGGTTCCAATTGGAACGCCCACCAGATGAATGCCACTCGCAAGCGGGTTTTTTTGGAAATTCAATGCTGGACCCGCCTTTCGTGACGTTTAATATTCAAGATAATCAGGCATGCTAGCAAGGCCGCCCGTCGCATTGGAGTTTAAAGAGTTATGTTTGCGTCTTTTACCCGCGCTCGCAAGGCGGGTCGCCTTTTGAGTGCCTTCTTATTCGTCGGATTGATCGCGGCCTGTGACCCCGCTGCTGTTGGTCCGAGTGCCACGTTTGATACATCACGTCCAGTGCCCGTGGCCTTGCTCATTCCACGCGGATCAGAGGAAACCTCTGACACGCTACTTGCAGATAGTCTCGAGAATGCCGCGCGGCTCGCCATGGCCGATTTGACCGGCGTGAACATTGACTTGCGGGTTTATTCGACTGCTGGGGACGCTGAGATCGCGGGCACGCAAGCCGCGCAAGCCATAAACGACGGCGCGAAGATTATCATCGGCCCCCTTTATGCTGAGGCGGCGAATGCGGCTGGGCTTGCAGCGGCACCAGCTGGCGTAAATGTGCTCACGTTTTCGAATAATCCAACGATTGCAGGCGGAAACGTTTTTGTGATGGGTTCCACTTTTCAGAACACCGCCAACCGCCTCGTGCGCTTTGCCAAACAGCGGGGCAAGGACGACATCGTAATCGTACATGCGCAAGATGTAGCTGGACAGGTCGGCCGAACCGCGATCCAGGACGCGATCATTACAAACAACGCCACGCTCGCGGGTGTCGTTGACTATCCCCTGTCACAACAAGGTGTGGTGGATGCGGTGCCGCTTATTAAATCCGCCGTCGAAGATGGTACTGCGACCTCCATTTTCATGACATCCTCCACCGCTGCGGGATTGCCTTTGCTGGCCCAACTGCTGCCCGAGGCGGGCGTCCGTTCGGACACCACACAATTTATTGGCCTCACACGCTGGGATATACCCGTGCAAACTCTGGCAATGCCCGGAGTGCAGGGCGGATGGTTTGCGCTTCCCGATCCGAACCGAACGGCCGCGTTTCGCGCGAAATATGAGGCCGCCTACGGCGCACCACCGCACCCAATTGCGGGGCTCGGCTTTGACGGGATTGCTGCCATCGGCGCTTTGGCCGCCAAGGGTAGAGGCAACCCGCTCTCAACTGCGGCTCTCACCCAAGAGGCGGGTTTTCAAGGCGCTTCAGGCATCTTCCGCTTTCGCCGTGACGGCACAAACGAGCGCGGGCTTGCCCTCGCAACGATCCGCGACGGCCGCGTGGAGTTAATTGACCAAGCCCCCCGGTCCTTTGGCCGCGCAGGATTTTAAACCAGCATGAACCTGATCGCCACGCTGCCCTCCCCAAACTCAGATGATTTGATTTGCGACCCAGCGCGTATTTTCAACCCAGCTGAATTTGCGGCAGCACTTGAGGCGGCACGTACCGCAAAGCTGGCCCCTTCCGGTGTCCGCAAAGAGATGGTCCAGTGGCTGCGCGATGCGCAAACGTCAGGGCGCAAAGAGATCGCCGCCGCTTTTGCACAAAAGCCGTTTGCCTCGCGCCCCACAACGCGGGCCTATGCCTTTTTGACGGATCAATTGGTCCATTGCACCATGACGCTTGCGAGCCAAGTGCTGCACCCGATAGTTTCGCCCACGGCAGGCGAGCGGCTCTCCGTCATTGCTGTAGGGGGCTATGGGCGCGGTGAAATGGCGCCTTTTTCGGACGTCGACCTGTTATTTCTAACGCCGTACAAAATCACCGCTTGGGCGGAAAGCGTGATTGAAGCCATGCTTTACATGCTCTGGGACCTGAAGCTGAAGGTCGGACATTCCGCCCGTACCGTTCGCGATTGCCTGCGCTTGGGGCGTGAAGATTTCACCATACGCACCGCCATGTTGGAGCACCGTTTCGTCACCGGAGACGCGGCCCTTGCGTCCGAGCTGGACACCGCGCTACGCCGCGATCTGTTCACTGGCACTGCACGCGAATTCATTGAAGCAAAGCTCACCGAGCGGGATGAACGCCACATACGCCAAGGCCAACGGTATATGGTGGAGCCAAACGTCAAAGAGGGCAAAGGTGGGCTACGCGATCTGCAAAGCCTGTTTTGGATCGGAAAATACATCCACGGCGTACAGGATGCAGCCGATTTGGTGCCGTTGGGTGTTTTCACAAACGAAGAATTTGCAAATTTCGTCGCCGCCGAAGATTTCCAGTGGGCAGTGCGCTGTCATTTACATTTGTTGACCGGGCGCGCGACGGAACAACTCAGCTTTGACATGCAGGTGCAGGTCGCCGAGGCGATGGGGTATGAGGACCGGGCGGGGCGCCGCGCCGTTGAGGTTTTCATGCAAGGCTATTTCCGCCATGCGACCGAGGTGGGAGATTTGACCCGCATCTTTTTGACGGGCCTGGAGGCCACGCACCTCAAAGCAGCGCCTTTGTTAGAGCGGCTTTTTACACGCAAACCGCGCACGCGCGCGGGCTATACGGTCATCCACAACCGTTTGGCCATCGCAGATGATGCGGCGTTTCTGGCGGTGCCTCTAAACCTGTTACACATCTTTGAAGAAGCCCTGCGCACGGGTATGTTGATCCACCCCAATGCGATGCGTTTGATCAAATCGAACCTTCACCTGATTGATGAAAACCTACGACAAGACCCTACGGCGCAAAAAATATTCTTGGGTTTACTGCTAAAACACGGCAACCCGGAACGCGCGCTGCGGCGAATGAATGAGTTGGGCGTACTGTCGGCCTTCGTCCCCGAATTTGAACACATCGTCGCAATGATGCAGTTCAACATGTATCATTCGTACACAGTAGATGAACATACCATCCAAACGATCATGAACCTTAGCCAGATCGAACATGGAGAATTGATCGAAGACTTGCCTGTCGCCTCATCCATCCTAGAGGCGGGCATTAACCGTCGGGTCATCTATGTCGCCCTGTTGCTGCATGATATCGCAAAAGGCCGGCCAGAGGATCATTCGATCTTGGGTGCGCAAATGGCCCGCAAAATTGCCGCGCGCCTCGGGCTGAAACCCGACGAGGTGGATACGGTCGAATGGCTGGTCAGGTACCACCTGCTGATGTCAGATATGGCCCAGAAACGCGACATCGCCGACCCTCGTACTGTGCGCGATTTTGCCAAAGCGGTGCGGACGGTTGAACGCTTGGACCTGCTGTGTGTTCTGACCGTATGTGATATCCGCGGCGTCGGCCCGGACACTTGGAATAACTGGAAAGCCGTCCTGATCCGCGCTCTATACCGGCAAACCCACGTCGCGCTAGAAGAGGGTATGGAGGCGCTGAACCGCGAAAACCGTGGTGCTGAGGCCAAGAAAGCTCTGCGCACAGCTCTCATAGATTGGTCCCGAAAAGACCTACAGATTGAGACATCGCGCCACTACGATCCCTATTGGCAAGGCTTGCACGTCACAGCACACGAGGTTTTTGCGCGACTGCTGTTGGGCCTTGAAGATGACGAAATTCGCATCGATCTGCACCCTGATGAGGATCGGGACGCAACGCGCGCGTGCTTTGTCATGCATGACCACCCTGGTATTTTCGCCCGCCTTGCAGGGGCGCTCGCGCTCGTTGGGGCCAACGTGGTGGATGCGCGCAGCTACACCACCAAAGATGGCTTTGTAACCGCCGCCTTTTGGGTCCAAGACGTCGAAGACACCCCATATGAGGCAAGCCGCCTGCCGCGTCTGCGCAATATGATCGCCAAAACACTGGCCGGCGAAGTCGTTGCCCGCGAAGCAATGGTGGACCGCGACAAGGTAAAAAAGCGCGAACGTGCTTTTCGGGTGCCGACCCACATTACGTTCGACAACGAAGGCTCAGAAATTTACACAATCATTGAGGTCGATACGCGCGACCGGCCCGGCCTGCTGCATGATCTGGCGCGGACTTTGGCCGATAGCAATGTCTATATCGCCAATGCTGTGATCGCGACCTACGGCGAGCAGTGCGTGGATACGTTCTATGTCAAAGACATGTTCGGCCTAAAATACCACACGGTGAGCAAACAGCGGACCCTGGAAAAGCGGCTGCGCAGTGCGCTCGAGGCGGGCGCCCAGCGCGCCGAGGGCTAAACTCTAAAAAGCCAGTGTGTTTTCGACCAAAGACACCCACATCGCTGCACCGGGCACCAAAAGTGCGTCGTTGAATTCATAATCTGCGGCATGAAGGGGGCGCCCATGGCGACCCTCCGTGCCATTGCCCATCAAAAAGAAGCAACCGGGCCTAGATGCGGCCAAATGGGCAAAGTCTTCTGAAAACAGCTTTGGGGCGCATGATGTGTCAATGGCCAGGTGTAATGCGCGGGCCGCTTGACCGAGAGCCGCGACAGCCTGTGGATCATTTTGCGTGGGCTCAAAAATTGTATCATAGCGCACCCTGCCCGACACCCCGTGCGCCGCGCAAGTTCCCGCCACAAGAGCTTGCATGTGGGTCTCAATTGCTTGATTGCTTAGCGCGCTTAATGCGCGCGCATCTCCCTTAAGGATCGCACTGCCAGGGAGGACATTCCGCCCCCCGTCGGCAATGAACTCTGTGACGGACACAACGCCGTTGTCCGCTGGGTCTAGCTTGCGCGAGACAATCGTTTGCAGCGCGCCCACGATCTGGGCACCGACCGTTATCGCATCCACCCCCATATGCGGTAGCGCGGCGTGACCGCCTTGGGCGCGAATTTCGATATCAAACAAGCTTTCTGCGGCTGTCATTGCCCCCGCCCGCGTTTCTAGCGCGCCCACAGGCAGCTCCGGCATGTTGTGCGCCCCAAAGACCATATCCACGTCAAAACGGTTGAAAAGGTCATCAGCCAGCATTGCGGCAGCCCCCTCGCCGTGCTCCTCCGCAGGTTGAAAAATGAAAACGACGCGGCCCGAAAACGCACCCTGCGCAGCCAAATATTGTGCAGCACCCAAAAGCATCGCGGTATGCCCGTCATGGCCGCAAGCATGGCTAATGCCCGGCATCTTGCTGGCATGCGCCACCCCGGTTTGCTCCGCTATGGGCAGGGCATCCATATCCGCCCGCAGCCCGATTGAGGCGTTCCCATCACCCTTTTGCAGCACACCAACAACACCGGTTTTGCCAATACCGCGGTGCACCTCAAGACCAAAGGAGAACAGTAAATCCGCGACCTTCGCAGAAGTGCGTGTCTCGTCAAAGCCCAACTCGGGATGCCGGTGAAAATCTTTCCGCCAGCTTTGCATAACAGCGTGTTGATCAGCGGTTTTGAAGGTTCGCATTAGATCGTCCTTAAAGATCGTGCGCAGCCAAGCGCAGGTTAACCACAAAGGCAAGAGGTGCAGTGCAAAGGTTTCTAAAGCTGCGACAATCATCGTTAACAGCCCAGTTCTTGCGCCTTAACCGGCACAAAAATGGCGCGTCCTCGGCAAAAAACACTTAGCTGCTAGGCGTGGCCTTGCCAGCGCAGGGGCCAAACCGTTAGGCGGGGTGAACGATGCTAACACATGGCTTTGCGTGAAACCGATCCGCCTCATTTCTGGATTTTTAACCGTCGGCGTCTGGACACTCCTGTCGCGGGTGATGGGCTTTGTACGGGAAATACTGCTTTTGTCGTTAATCGGCCCGGGGCCCGTCATGGATGCCTTCGTGGCGGCCTTTCGCTTGCCCAACATGTTTCGCCGCTTTTTCGCCGAAGGCGCTTTTAACGCAGCCTTTGTGCCGATGTTTTCACGCAAGTTAGAAAACGGAGAGGATGCGACCGGTTTTGCGCAGGATGCTCTGAACGCGCTGGCACTGGTGACGTTGGTCCTCACAGGGGCCGCGATGATATTTATGCCGGCGCTGGTCTGGGCCACAGCAGGTGGATTTGATGAGGGCTTGCAAGCCACGACCACAGGCTACGGGCGCATCGTCTTCCCTTATATCTTTTTCATGTCACTCTCGGCGCTTTTCTCCGGCGTCTTGAATGCGGCAGGCCGGTTTGCCGCGGCGGCAGCTGCCCCAATTTTGTTGAATGTCTTCGTCGTCGCGGCCATGGTTACCGCCTATGTCGTCGGTGGAACGGTTGTGAACTGGCTGATTTGGTCAATTCCGCTTGCGGGGGCCGCGCAACTGGCACTGACCTGGCGCGCGGCGGCGCAGGCTGGGTTTGCCCTCGGCTTTGGTTGGCCGCGCTGGACGGCGGACATCGCGACGATGTTACGCGTGGCTCTACCCGCTGCTTTGGCAACCGGCGTGATGCAGGTGAACTTGGTGGTCGGCCAGCTCGTCGCATCGCAATATGAGAGCGCTGTTAGTTGGTTATTTGCGGCAGACAGGTTGTACCAATTACCGCTCGGGGTGGTGGGCATTGCGATCGGCATCGTGCTGCTGCCAGATCTGGCGCGCAAATTGTCGGCGGGTGATGATGCGGGCGCTCAGAACGCGCTTAGCCGCGCTGCCGAAGTCTCATTGGCACTCACAATTCCCTCGGCGGTCGCGCTGCTTGTCATCCCACTGCCGCTTGTCTCCGTGCTGTTTGAACGGGGTGCAACAGGCCCAGATGATGCCGCAGCCATTGCGCTCGCGGTGGCTATTTACGGCTTGGGCCTGCCCGCCTTTGTCATGCAAAAGTTCTTGCAGCCGCTGTTTTTCGCGCGCTCCGACACGAAGTCCCCGTTTCGATATGCGGTTTGGGCCATGGTCATTAACGTCGCCTTGGCCGTTGGCCTTGCGCCGCTCATCGGATGGATCGCACCAGCAGTGGGCACATCAATCGCCGGTTGGGCAATGGTGTGGATGTTGCTCCGCGGAACCAAGGATATGGGTACGGTCGCCCAGTTGGATGCGCAGTTCCGCCACCGTATCTGGCGCATCGTAGCGGCAGCGTGCGTGATGGGGTTAGCACTATGGGGTGCGCAACTTACCCTTTCAACAGCACTGGGCACGCCCATGGTGCGATATGCAGCGCTATTGGGCCTCATCGGCGTAGCCGCAGTCAGCTACTTTGGATCTGGGCAGGTCTTTGGGGCATTTAATCTGTCGGATTTTAAGCGTGCCATGCGCCGGTCGTAGCCTTCGGCATCCGCAAAATCAGCGGCGACGCAACACCGCCACCACGCGGGCCAAGCCGCCCGGCACCACGATAACCGAGACTGTGAACCCGAAGATGAAGCCCGACAAATCCGCGACCCAGTCCAGACCGATATCAAAAAAGATGGACCAGATTACCTGGATGCCCATCAGAATTCCGATGAGTGAAAACGCCTGAAGTCCTTGCTCTCCGCGTCCCGCAAGGCCTTGCCACATCAAGAAAGTGTAGGCCCCGATCAGACCGTAAACAGCAGGATAAGCCCCCAACAACCAAGGCGCATCCGTCAGCGTGCCAAAAACAACGGCGCCGAATATCGCTGAAAAGACAAAGACAATGGCCACCGCCATCTGCCCCATCACCTCGCCCACCAATTTGCCCAGCGCCAATAAAATGACCCCTGCGAACAGAGCACCTGTGAAAGACGTGTGCACGAAGGCATAGCTGATCAGTCGCACCATATGTTTGAACGGGGCAATCCCGGTGCGCAGCATGAAATCATAGGCCACGCCCGAAAATCCGTAATCGCGCATCGCGGCCAACCGCCAGCCGATCGCCTCGGCGCCGCCCAAGATCCCGGCCTCGGCCAGTGAAAAGACGGCCTCCACCCCCATGATTGCAAAGAACAAGGCCCACACGACGGGGGGCAATGGGTTCACCGGCGGCTGCATATCAGGCTGCATGGCGCATCTCCTTGACGGGGTCTAACCGCATGGGTAAGCCGAACCCGCACAAATGCCCAGAGGTTGCGTATGTCCGATCCCAAATTTACCCCCCGCGTTTTCTCCGGCATTCAACCCTCAGGCGGGCTCACGCTTGGGAATTATCTGGGCGCGATCAAACGCTTTGTGCAGATGCAAGAGGACGATTTCGAAACCGTCTATTGCATGGTGGACTTGCACGCCATCACTGTCTGGCAAGACCCCGCTGCCTTGCGCCGAAACACCCGTGAGCTGGCCGCAGGCTTCATCGCATCAGGGATTAGCCCAGACAAATCCATTCTGATCAACCAGAGCCAAGTGCCGGA
This sequence comes from uncultured Pseudosulfitobacter sp., assembly GCA_965656435.1. Classification (GTDB taxonomy): domain Bacteria; phylum Pseudomonadota; class Alphaproteobacteria; order Rhodobacterales; family Rhodobacteraceae; genus Pseudosulfitobacter. The sequence goes on from CBFHKQ010000019.1 coordinate 35,898, forward strand.
GCACGCACAGCTTGGTTGGATCTTTAACTGCGTGGCGCGCATGGGCTGGATGCAGCGCATGACCCAGTTCAAAGACAAAGCAGGTAAGAATGCGCAGGCCGCCTCCCTTGGCCTCTTTGGCTACCCGGCGCTAATGGCTGCGGACATCCTCGTTTATCACGCGACGCATGTGCCCGTTGGCGAAGATCAAAAACAACACCTTGAGCTGACCCGCGACATCGCAGCGAAGTTTAATCACGACTACGGCGTAGATTTCTTTCCGATCACGGAGCCCGTCATCGAAGGGGCGGCGACCCGCGTCATGTCGTTACGCGATGGGTCGAAAAAGATGTCAAAATCGAATCCCTCTGACGCATCGCGCATCAACATGACCGACGATGGCGACACCATCGCGCGTAAAATCAAGAAGGCCAAAACAGACCCTGATGCGTTGCCATCAGAGGCGGCTGGCCTAGAGCACCGCCCTGAAGCGCGGAACTTGGTCAATATCTATGCTGCCCTTGCGGATCAAAGCGTAGACGACGTGCTGCGTGACCACGGTGGCGCACAGTTTGGCAGTTTCAAGCCCGCATTGGCCGATCTGGCCGTCGCCAAACTTGCGCCGATCAGCAGCGAAATGGCGCGCTTGATGGACGACCAACCAGAGATCGACAAGATACTTGCCCGCGGCGCCCAACAAGCGCGGGAAATAACAGCACCGATCTTGAAAAAAACCTATGAAATCGTGGGTATGGTTGCCCCGTAAACCATAGCTCGCGCATTGCACCCATTTGCAATTTCGGACAGGCTAACGGCGATCCGTATCAGTCTGGGGGACGCATCATGGCCACAGGTTTTTTCTATGACGAGGCGACATTCTGGCACGCAGGGGGCAACTATGCCTTCACTCTGCCCATTGGCGGCCTCGTACAACCCCTAGCAGCAGGTGGGCTTCCAGAAAGCCCCGAGACCAAGCGCCGCCTTGTGAACCTGATGCGGGTCACCGGCCTGATAGACACATTGGAGGTTCAAACTGCACCAGCGGCAGATATGGCGACGCTGGAACGGGTCCATCCACAAAGCTATTTGGACGAATTCAAGGCCCTCTCTGATGCAGGCGGCGGAGAGTTAGGCCGCCGAACCCCCTTTGCCCAAGGTGGGTTTGAGTTGTGCGCCTTGTCGGCCGGTCTGACGGTTGCTGCCGTAGAGGCCGTGTTGCGCGGAACAATAGACAACGCCTATGCGCTTAGCCGGCCCCCAGGGCATCACTGCTTACCAGATTTTCCAAATGGCTTTTGCCTTTTGGCCAACATCGCGGTCGCTATTGAAGCGGCGCAGGCCAAAGGTTTAGCAGGCCGTGTTGCGGTCCTTGATTGGGACGTGCACCACGGCAATGGAACGGAAGCGATATACTATAATCGCGACGATGTTCTGACGATCTCCTTCCACCAAGAAGGAAACTACCCGCTTGACACAGGCGCGATCGAGGACCGCGGTACGGGCAAAGGTGAGGGATATAACATCAACCTGCCGCTGCCCGCTGGGGCCGGTCACACGGCCTATCTGCATGCCATAAACCGGGTAGCGATCCCGGCAATCCGCGATTTTGCACCTGACATCATTATTGTGGCCTGCGGGTTTGATGCCGCTGTTATCGATCCGCTGTCCACGATGCTGGCCACCGCCGACACCTTTCGGGCCATGACACACCAAATCAAAGACCTCGCTGCCGAAGTGTGTGACGGCAAGCTCGTTCTTGTGCACGAGGGCGGGTATTCCGAAGTCTACGTGCCGTTTTGCGGCCATGCCACGCTCGAAGCCCTCTCCGGCAGTGACATCACCGCCCCAGACCCGTTCGCCGAAAGCTTTGCTATCCGTCAACCAACTGCGCGCTTTGATGCGTTTCTGCGCGGCGAGGTTGACCGAATGGCCGATGAACTTGGGCTGTAACCGTCACGCCTGCCCCGCGATCAACTCATTATCCTAAGCTGAGGCCCTTTATGACCCATGCTGATCCAGCCGCTCTGAACTTCCTACTGAACCGGCGATCCCGTCCCGCGAAAACGCTGACAACACCAGTACCGGATGCCACTGAATTGCGCCAATTGCTGACAGCCGCCGCCCGGTCGCCAGATCACGGCAAGCTGGAACCTTGGCGTTTTATCGTTGTTCAAAAACCTGCGATGGCGCGGCTGGCGGATTTAGCCGAGACGCGCGGTAATGTCTTGGGGCTAGAGCCCGAACAATGCGTCAAAGGCCGGGCACAGTTCGATCAAGGCAACCTGGCAGTCGCCGTGATTGAGGTGCACCGCCCCTCGCCAAAAATTCCGGCACTCGAGCAGACTTATGCGGTGGGAGGTGTCTGCCTGGCCCTGCTGAATGCTGCCTTGGCAGCAGGATGGGGGGCGAACTGGCTGACCGGTTGGCCGAGCCACGACCGGGTGTTCATGCAAGAAGCCTTTGATCTGGCGGATAATGAACGGATTGCCGGCCTTATTCACATCGGCACCGCCAGCTCTGCTCCCCCAGACCGTCCACGCCCAGACATAGACGCAATCACGACTTGGCTATCAACATGATTTTCAGGGCGTTCCTGTTGGCAATCGGCCAATTGGGCGACCCGCGATTTCGGCGGGTTCTGTTGCTCGGTGTTGGCCTCGCGCTTGCGCTGCTTATAGGCATCACAACGTTGATGTTGGTGGGCATCGCTATGCTCGTCGGGGACGCGACCACCCTGCCCCTCATCGGCACCGTCAGCTGGGTTGACGACATCCTGAGCTGGGGTGCCGTGATGCTCATGCTAGCCCTAAGCACGTTCTTGATGATCCCGGTCGCCTCCGCCATCACCTCGGTGATGCTTGAGGAAGTCGCCCAAGCCGTTGAGGACCGGCACTATCCCCACCTAAGCACGGCGCAGGCAGCGCCTATTGGGGACCAGATCCGCGATACTGTGAATTTTCTGGGTGTGTTGCTCGCGGCAAATGTCTTTGCGATTGTGCTGTATCTTTTGCTGCCATTTTTCGCGCCGCTGATCTTTTGGACGGTGAACGGGGAACTGTTGGCGCGTGAATATTTCACGCTGGTCGCGGCACGTCATATTTCGCGCGACGAGGCCAAGGCGCTGCGCAAAAGGCATCGGTTCACGCTATTATCTGCGGGGTTTGTGATGGCGGTGCCGCTAACGATACCCTTGGTCAACCTGCTGATCCCAATCCTAGGGGCTGCAACGTTTACCCATATATTTCACCGGCTCTATGCGCCCGACGTCATAGACGCCCCGCGCGAGATCTAGGCCGGCGGCCCCATCCGATTGAACCAATCCAGATCGCGTAAGGTAATCACGCCCGACAGAATGATCCCGGCGATGATGACCCACAGCACAAAGGAAATCGCCGTCGTCAGCAGCGCCTTTTTGCGCAGGTTATGCACCTCAGGTGCACCTACATGGGTGCCCGGCACCACATCACCGCGGTCGCCTTGGGTTTGCACCCGAAACGGCAGGACAATCAGAAAAGTCATGAACCAAATGACCGCAAAAAGGACGAGTGCAGAGGTGACCCCCATCGTTACACCTGCTCCAATTCGGTCAACGTGCCGTTCATATCCTTAGGATGCAAAAACAGCACAGGCTTACCATGCGCGCCGATTTTAGGTTCCCCGTCGCCCAACACCCGTAGGCCGCTCGCTTTCAGATGTTCTCTGGCTGCAAGGATATCCTCAACCTCGTAGCAGACGTGATGAATGCCACCTGACGGGTTTTTGTCCAAGAACCCTTGGATCGGGCTGTTCTCGCCCAGCGGATACAACAGTTCGATCTTGGTGTTCGGCAATTCGATGAAAACAACGGTTACACCATGATCCGGCTCGTCCTGTGGCGCCCCGACCTTAGCGCCCAGTGCACTGCGATACTGCTCTGAGGCGGCGTCGAGGTCAGGCACGGCGATGGCAACGTGGTTTAAGCGTCCAATCATAGTGGTCTCCTTGGTCAATTCGTGGGCTTTATGCGCGTTGCGCAGCGGTCGAACAAGGCACCGGAATGCCGCAGGGGTAAGCGCTTCGCGAAATCGATAATTTACGGAGAGCTTTAACATTCCGTTAGGCAAGCTGCGCGTAACGTCAGAACATCTTTAGGAGGTATGGACCCAAATGGATAGCCTGGAACCTTTCGCACCTTACACACCTGCGCCGACCGCAAATCGACCACTTCTCGGGCTGACTGTCCTTGTGGTGGAGGACAGCCGTTTTGCCTGTGAGGCGATGCGCTTGCTGTGTTTGCGGAGTGGGGCACGCATCCGCCGCGCCGACAGTCTGCGCGCCGCGCGCCGGCATCTGCGTGTGTACCGCCCATCAGTGGTAATCATTGACCTTGGCCTGCCGGACGGCAGTGGTTTGGAATTGATCGAGGGGCTTGTGACCGCCAATCACCGCCCCGATGTCATCATGGGCACCTCGGGTGATAGCGAAGGCGAAGCCGGCACCATGGCCGCCGGCGCGGATGGTTTTATGCCAAAGCCCCTGACGTCGCTGGGGGCGTTTCAATCGAGCATATTGTCTCTGCTGCCAGTGGAACGGCGCCCACGCGGTCTACGCGTAATGCCGAGCGAAGATGTTGAGCCAGATCGTATCGCCTTTCAGGATGACATCGCCCACGTCGCAGATGTGCTAGAAGAGCAACAAGACGAAAAGTCGCTGGATTACGTAGCGCAGTTTTTGTCCGGCGTCGCCCGCAGCGCCAACGACAGCCCGTTGGAAAAAGCGGCGGTGGCACTTGCCCAAAAGCGCGCGACAGGGATGCCAGCCATGTCGGAGGCCGCCACACTCGCGGGCGTCGTGCAGCAACGCCTCACACAAGCCGCCGCAATTTAAAACACGGGCGCCAAAGCGGCACATCTGTGCTGAAAGGCTTTGCAATGATAAACGCTGCATTCTGACTTTGGTAAACAGGCCTGAATGTAAAAAGCGCCATGATTGATTTCACGGCGCTTTCTCGAACTCGAATTCAACAGGGCG
>CBFHKQ010000020.1:0-39641 GCA_965656435.1 uncultured Pseudosulfitobacter sp.
GACGGCCAGCACGCCGAAATCATTGCGCGGGCTGCGGCCGCAGGGGTCACGCGTATGGTCACGATTTGCACAAAGCTGGAAAACGAACCACAGGTCCGAGCGCTCGCCGAGGCCCATGCGCCGGTGTTCTATGCCGCCGGTACGCATCCCATGAGTGCCGCAAACACTCCGATGGTCACCGTCGACCAATTGGTGAATTTGGCGGCACATCCAAAATTTGTGGGAATTGGCGAGACTGGGCTTGATTACCATTACACAGGCGACACGGCCACGGTGCAGAAACAGTCGCTTGAGGTGCACATCGAGGCCGCGCGGCAAACCGGATTGCCCCTAATTATCCACGCCCGCGCGGCGGATGAGGACATGGCGCGGATCCTGACGCAAGCCCACCGCGCGGGCCCGTTTTCCTGCGTGATGCACTGTTTTTCCTCATCTCTGGAATTGGCGACGGCGGCCCTGGACCTCGGCTTCTATCTCAGCATGTCGGGCATTTCGGCCTTCTCGAAATCTGGCCCCTTGCGCGAGATTTTTGCGCAAGCGCCGCGCGACCAGATTTTGGTGGAAACCGATGCGCCCTACTTGGCGCCCCCCCCCCACCGCGGCAAACGCAATGAGCCAGCTTACGTGGCGCATACTGCACGCGTCGCGGCAGAGGCCTTTGACATGGACTATGCCGATTTTGCAGCCCAAACGCAGGCCAACTTTGACCGCCTGTTCACCAAAGTGGCGCAATACCGCCCCCTTCAGGAGGCGTAAAAATGTCCGGAAGCAATCAAGACGCCAGTGGCCACATGGCCGCTGAGATGCGCTTCACGATCCTAGGGTGCGGGTCCTCCGGCGGTGTGCCGCGCTTGGGCGGGCATTGGGGGGACTGCGATCCGGAAAATCCCAAAAATTCTCGCCGACGCTGCTCGCTTTTGGTGGAACGCGTAACGCCCGACGGCACGACCAGCGTATTGGTCGACACCTCGCCTGATTTGCGGAGCCAGCTGCTCGATGCAAATGTTGGCAGGCTCGACGGTGTGATTTACACGCACAGCCACGCCGATCACGTTCACGGCATTGATGATCTGCGCATGATCGTTTTCAACATGCGCGCGCGCCTGCCTGTATGGGCCGATGGCGACACGACAAACGCCCTGCTGAACCGGTTCGGCTATGCCTTCACGCAACCGCTCGGCTCGCCCTATCCGCCTATTTTGGACATTCATGCGCTGGACGGTGACACAACGGTGTCCGGTCCTGGTGGCGACATTAGTTTTGAGCCATTTATCGTCGGCCACGGCAGCATTGATGCCTTGGGCTTTCGCATCGGCGACGTGGCCTATTTGCCGGATGTCGCAGACATCCCGGAAGCGTCTTGGGCAAAGCTCAACGGGCTGTCATGCTGGATCGTTGATGCTCTGCGCCGCGAGCCGCACCCAACCCACAGCCACTTGGCCCAAACGCTAGAATGGATTGAACGCGCGGAGCCTGAGCGTGCGGTGCTGACCAACATGCACATCGACCTCGACTATGCGACCGTGGCGGATGAAACACCGGCCCATGTCACGCCCGCCTATGATGGTATGCAGCTGCGCTTTCCCGCCTAAGAGGCCCCCCTTTTCAATCGGAGAAGGCGGCACCGCGCGCCTCATATCGTTATGCAAACGCTTCTAGATGTCATTCTGCCTGTCTTTCTGGTCATTGGCTTTGGCTATGTCGCGGTGTGGACGCGGGCCTTTCCGGTTGCAGGCATTGATGGGGTAATGAAATTCACCCAAAGCTTTGCCATTCCCTGCCTGCTCTTTCAGGCGATTGCGACGATGGACCTGAGCGCGAATTTCGATCCCGCGCTGTTAATCGCCTTTTATATTGGGGCGGGCGGTTGTTTCGCACTAGGGACGTTGGTGTCCTATTACGTGCTGAAACGTGACCTAGAGGATAGTATTGTCATCGGCTTTTGTTGCCTTTTTTCCAACTCGGTGCTGCTGGGACTTGCCATAACGGAGCGTGCTTACGGCGCGGACGCGCTAATCGGAAATTTCGTGATCGTGGCGGTACATTCGCCGTTTTGCTACGGGCTGGGCATCACCGTGATGGAAATTGCCCGCAACCGCGGCAAAAGCCCGCTCAAAATGGCCCAAGCCGTGACGCGCGCGATGTTCCGCAATGCGCTCGTGATCGGGATCATCCTTGGGTTCGCGGTGAACCTTTCCGGGATATCGATCCCACGCGTTCTGAACGACGGGCTGGACCTGATTGTGCGTGCAGCTCTGCCGGCAGCTCTTTTCGCGCTGGGTGGCGTGCTAATTCAATACAAGCCCGAGGGTGACAAAGCACCGATCGCATTGGTGTGTTTTATCGCGCTCGGCCTGCATCCAGCAATCACTTGGTCCATCGGAACGTCGCTTGCCGTGCCCGATGCGTTTTTCCGCTCTGCCGTCTTAACCGCTGCGATGGCACCGGGCTTCAACGCTTATATCTTTGCCAATATGTATGGTCGTGGGCGCCGGGTAGCGGCCTCTTCCGTCCTGATCGCAACGGCGGCCTCTGTTCTGACCGCGTGGGCCTGGCTGGAAGCCTTGGGACCGGCATGACGCGCTAGACAAGCGCGGCTGAGACGTCCAGCAGTGTGAGGGTGCTGCCATCCGTAAGGGTGTAGAGCGCGCCCCCCTCCGCGGTGCTTGAGAGCGTCGCGATGTTGGCATCCACAACGTTATTGGCGTCAAAAAAGACGCAGCGATCAACGCCAACCTCAAAATCGGCAATCACATCGTTGCCCTCGCCAACGCCTTTGTAAAACAGATCCGCCCCTGAACCGCCATAAAGCGTGTCATCGCCATCCCAGCCGTCCAAAATATCATCTCCGGCACCACCGGTCAGAGTATTGGCGTTTTCGTCCCCGTTTAGGAAATCGTCACCAGCACCTGTGGTCGCGTTTTCATATTCACCCAAGAGCCAATGCAAGCGCGCCTCGCCGGTGTCAGACAGCGTCTCCACATGACCGTATTCGATGTTCAAATCCGGATTGAGTTGACGGTAGCTCAGCCAAAGTTCCACATCGTTATTGGTTGCGGAGACGTCAACGGTGTCGGTCCCTCCGGCATCCCACAACGTATTCCGGACATCCGTGTCCAAGATCACGTGGGTTGTGTCACCTGTGTTGGTTGTCTCATTGACACCGTAAAGGCTCATCAAGGCGAGGGCATCAACCACCATGAAAGTGCCGGGCGCGTTCAACGTATCACCGAAGACATCCTCATAGGCCATCACTGTGAAAAGCTGGTCATCCATATCGCCCATGTCGATCTCAGCGTATGTCGGACGCCCTTCGCCCCCATCATCATGTGGATGTTTTAGGCCAACTGCATGGCCGATTTCATGGAGAATGAGAGTAAAGCCTGCGCCGCCCGGCTCATAAGCCGCGGCAGATAAAGCCGCACCGTCGCTGTTCAGGTTAAGAAAAATGTCGCCGGAAACCGTATCATAGCCGCTCTCGTCGTAATCAGGGAAATAACCTACGGCCCAGACGTTCGAGCCGCTGCCCGCAAAGATGTTGTCGTCATCCAATCCAAAGACCACCGTAGCGCCTTCATCCGCTGCCGTGATCGGCGAGGTGAAGAGCCCGAGATCGCGCACACCCAGATCCGTAAAATACGACAGCTGCGCCATGGCCGCCGTAAACTGCGTTTGTACAACGTCGGGCTGTGCCCATTCCTCACCGGCAAGGCCGCCTGACACGGCAAAGGTGAGGACCCCATCGGTTGGAGCCCAATAAGAGCCCTGGGTTGTCGCATTTAGGAAACTGTTATTGCCCGGAGGCACTGTGTTGACAGCCGATATCGAATAGGTCGTGCTGCCACCGCCACCGCCGCAGGCTGAAAGCAACAACGCCAGCGGAGAACTGGCAAAAAACATCTGTTGCGATCGTTGTTTTGATACAAGCTTGCTCTGCATACCCAGCTCCCTTTCAGCGCGTTCGTCTTAAATGGAAAACTCTAAGTTTCAAACAGGAACTTAGAACAGAGCTACGCGCCAGACTTTTTGCCGCGGCGCTTGAGCAAGCCAAACGCCCATAAAATAGCCTTATGCAACACATACTCAGGCGCGGGCAGCTTTCGCCTTGCGCTCAAATCTCTAGCTGTCATTTTAGAAGGACCATCGGGTTGTTTCGATCACGGCCTGCCCCGCTCGCCCTTAGATCCATAACAGATGAGACTTATCATGCTAGATTTGCATACTATTCACCCTGCCGCCAAAGACTATGCCACTGAGGTGGCCGAAGGTACTCTTTCACGCCGCGAATTTCTGACCCGCGCCACATCGCTGGGCCTCACTGCGGCCGCCGCTTATGGCCTCATTGGCCTGAATGCGCCGGTTCGAGCCGCAGCACACGCACAGCAAGGCGGCACGCTGCGCATCGAATCCAACGTCAAAGCCCTCAAAGACCCACGGACTTTTGACTGGCCACAGCTCTCCAACTTCACCCGCGGGTGGCTGGAGTATCTGGTAGAATACCAAACCGACGGCACCTTCGCGCCCTCACTGCTTGCGGGTTGGGAGATCAACGCGGATGCCACCGAATACACCCTCACGGTCCGCGACGGCGTGACATGGAGCAACGGCGATGCCTTCACCGCCGAGGATGTCGCGTTCAATATCACGCGCTGGTGCGACAAAGAGGTGGAAGGCAACTCCATGGCCTCGCGCATGGCCTCCCTCGTGGATGAGGCAACTGGTAAAGCGCGTACGGGCGCGATTACAGTTGTTGACGCGCGCACGGTTAAGCTGGTGCTCAACACCGCAGATATCACGCTGATCGCAGGCTTTTCCGACTATCCCGCCGCCATCGTGCACCAATCGTTCAACGGCGACCCGCTGGACAATCCCATCGGCACAGGCCCTTATCTGCCCGGCGAATTTGAGGTTGGCTCCAAAGCCGTTCTCGTCCGTAGCGACGCCCACACTTGGTGGGGCGAAGGCGCCTATTTGGACCGGATCGAATACCTCGACTACGGCACAGACCAATCCGCCATCTTCGCCGCCGTTGAGGCGGACGAAGTCGATATGGTGTACGAATCCCTGGCGGAATATATCCAACTGTTCGACGGCATCGGTTGGGAAAAATCCGAAGCTGTCACAGCCAACACCGTTGTAATACGGCCCAACCAGCAGGCAGAAGTCGACGGCGCCAAGCCCTATGCCGATGCCCGCGTGCGCAAAGCTTTGGCGATGGCGGTCAACAACGCCGTCTGCCTCGAGCTGGGCTTTGACAACAATGGCGCCGTGGCGGAAAACCACCACGTCTCACCACTACACCCCGAATACGCAGATATCGGCGCGACAGCCCACGATCCAGAAGGTGCTCTTGCTCTGATGCAAGAAGCCGGGATGGTCGATTTTGAGCATGAGTTGATCTCCATCGATGACACATGGCGCAAAAACACATCGGACGCAGTTGCCTCGCAACTGCGGGACGCAGGTATCCCGGTGCGCCGGACAATCTTGCCGGGTGCGACGTTCTGGAATGATTGGGCTGGCTATCCGTTCTCGACAACCGACTGGGCGCAACGTCCATTGGGTGTTCAGGTGCTGGCGCTGGCTTACCGGTCTGGTGAAGCTTGGAACGAAAGCGGTTTTGCCAATGCGGAGTTCGACGCTCTTCTCAATGATGCGCTGGCGATTGCCGATGCAAATGAACGCCGTAAAGTGATGGCGAAAATCCAAAAGCTGTTGCAGGACGAAGGCGTTGTGATCCAACCCTATTGGCGGTCCATCTATCGCCACTACCGCGCAGGTATTGTCGGCGCGGAAATGCACCCAACGTTCGAGCTGCATGTCGCGAAACTTGGCTTTGCAGCCTAATCCAAAAAACGGTCGCCGGGGAGAGGGAATTACGTTCCCCGGCGATACCTGCTTCTTTGCTTCATTCTTTATAGGATGACGCTTTAAATAGCGGTTGCTTTACGGCGCACCGAAGCGCGCCTATTTGGCGCGGTTAATCTGAAGATAATGCTGGCACCGCAGGATGCACCAACCGGATCTCCGGCGCCTCAAAGCCATGAGGTCCTTCCTCCGTAAGCGCCAAAGGCTCGATGAGCGCTTTGAGATCGCTCACACCAATCTGTGCAAAATTAAGTCCCATCGAATGGCAAACCGCTGCGCGGAACCCCGGTTTTGGATTTAGGCCGGGATGAATATCGCAGGTGCCTAGTTTTAGGTGGTGCGCGATGTCCCATTCCTCCACGACACCGTTTGTCCGGGTGACGACCCAGCAATGACCGTCCTCGCACCAGTCGCCTTTTTCAGCGGGGAAATAAAAACCCGTCACATAGCCCGCCTCAATCCCAGCGGCCCGCAAAGACGCAATGAAATATGTGTTGATGTCCACGCAAGACCCTTCGGTGAGACCACATCCCAGCGCCGGGATCGTATCCATGCCATCATTGAATTTTTCCTCAGGATGGCCGTAGGTAAACCTTTCCGCCGTTGCACAGGCAATGGCCCTCGCCCGGTCTTGCGCCCTTAGTTCGGGTGCGATTTCTGCAACTTCTGCGACCAACGTGTCAGCAAAACGGGTGTAGCGGGTTGGATTGGGGTCAAAGATGATCTCTGGATAGGCGCCCGCCTCAGCTTCGTCGAAGTGGAAACGCAGCGACAAGCGATTGTTCCGCCCTGTCACAACATGTGCACGTTGCCCCCCATATGCCTCAGCAACAGTCTCAATAATTGCGCCGTTCACTTCTACTTCAACACATTGCCCGTAAGGCGTTGTAATCCCGGCGGGTACAAGACAACGCTGCCCATCAGGCAAATACGCATCAAAGGTGATTTGAAAACCTGCCATCGCACCCGGTCCTTCTATTTATTCTGAAGCTCATTCCCCGTCCTTAGCGGCACCCCGAATATAGGCGACACACAAGACGGCATCCTCGCAGGAAGCGCTACGCTCGTCATATGACATTTGTGCGACAAACGTGACCTAAGCCCTTGGGCCATAGCCCAAAAAATATTTATCTAACGCGACACGAGCCGCAACCACAAAGTTCAGGGGGGATGGTGCGGCCGAGAAGACTCGAACTTCCACGGGTGTTACCCCACAGCGACCTCAACGCTGCGCGTCTACCAATTCCGCCACGGCCGCACAGCCTTTAGCTTGGTGGGCAGGGTGTAGACTGCTCTTTGGCAGATGTGAAGGGATAATTTCGCGGATGCCGTCACAATTTAGCCTCAGCTGATCCCACCGACTGCGCACCTTGCATTTCGCGTCATAGACCGCAATCTTGAGCACAGTGTGAAGGGCGGACCATGACCGAGATTAACTACGTCGCGACGGTAGACAACCGACTGCTGGCTCAATCAAACGGACACTCAGATGTCTGCGGTTGAGTGGATCACATCGCCTGGTCTTGTAAACTACACGCAAGCGGAAGCGTGGATGGAGGACCGCGCCGCTAAGATTGCCGCGGGCCACGCCGCAGAATGCGTTTGGCTCCTTGAGCATCCACCGCTCTACACGGCAGGCACTTCTGCAAAACCTGCAGATCTAACAGATCCCGACCGATTTCCCGTGCACACCACCAAACGCGGCGGGCAGTATACCTATCACGGTCCCGGCCAGCGGGTCGCCTACACACTCTTGGACGTGGGCAAGCGCGGAAGGGATGTGCGGAAGTTCGTCCAAGACCTTGAAGGGTGGGTCATCGACACCCTTGATAGCTTTAATGTCACGGGCGAAATGCGCGACGGACGCGTGGGCGTTTGGGTAACCCGCCCCGAAAAACAGCCCCAAGCGAATGGCGAGCTCGCCGAAGACAAGATTGCCGCCATCGGCATTCGTCTACGCACATGGATCAGTTTTCACGGGATTTCGATCAACGTTGAGCCAGATCTGAGCCATTTCGACGGCATTGTCCCCTGCGGCATTTCGGATCACGGGGTGACGTCGCTTGTGGATTTGGGCCTGCCCGTGAGCATGTCAGACGTGGATGTCGCGTTGCGGCGCAGTTTTGAGCAGACTTTTGACGCCGACGCTCGGATAACAGCGCCGCATCCAACCACATAAACTGCGGCGCACCGCACCTGCTCAGCGCGATTCTTAAAAACCACGCTGTGAGGCCTTATGTTTACGAAAAGCAGATGGGCCAAACACGCGATACCCATTTGAAAGCCCACAAAAATCCAGTGTGCGACCAAGACGACCATTGCTCCTGCGAGAATCGCGCTTTAGAACGGCAGATAAGCCGCATTCCGCGTTAGCCAACAGGCGGAGTGCACATCACAAGCACTAATCAGGAGGCACCGCATGGCAGACGCAGCCATTCACGGGCACGACCATGAAGACGAGCGCGGTTTTTTCACGCGCTGGTTTATGTCCACAAACCATAAAGACATCGGTATTCTGTATCTGATCGTCTCCGCTCTTGCTGGGTTCATTTCGGTGGCTTTCACCGTCTACATGCGCCTCGAGCTGATGGAGCCTGGTGTTCAGTACATGTGTATGGAAGGCGCGCGCCTGATGGCCTCCGGCGAGGTTTGTACGCCGAACGGTCACCTCTGGAACGTGTTGATTACAGGCCATGGCATCTTGATGATGTTCTTCGTGGTGATCCCTGCGCTTTTCGGCGGTTTTGGTAACTATTTCATGCCGTTGCAAATTGGTGCGCCAGACATGGCGTTCCCGCGGATGAACAACCTGTCCTTCTGGATGTATGTTGCGGGTACAACACTGGCGGTCTGCTCAGTCGTAGCCCCCGGTGGTAATGGTCAAGCCGGTTCTGGTGTGGGCTGGGTTCTCTACCCACCACTGTCGGTACGCGAAGGTGGCATGTCTATGGACCTCGCGATCTTCGCTGTTCACGTCTCGGGCGCCTCGTCCATCTTGGGCGCGATCAACATGATCACCACGTTCTTGAACATGCGTGCACCTGGCATGACATTGTTCAAAGTGCCACTGTTCGCTTGGTCGATCTTTGTCACAAGCTGGTTGATCCTGCTGTCCCTGCCCGTGTTGGCGGGTGCAATCACAATGTTGCTCATGGACCGCAACTTTGGCTTCACCTTCTTTGACCCCGCTGGTGGTGGCGACCCAGTGCTTTATCAGCACATCCTGTGGTTCTTTGGTCACCCAGAAGTGTACATCGTCATTTTGCCCGGGTTCGGCCTCATCAGCCACGTGATCGCAACCTTCTCGCGCAAGCCGGTGTTTGGCTATCTGCCGATGGTTTGGGCGCTGATCGCGATTGGTGTTCTGGGCTTCGTTGTCTGGGCGCACCACATGTACACGGTTGGCATGTCAGTGAACCAGCAAGCCTACTTCATGCTGGCAACTATGGTCATTGCGGTTCCGACGGGCGTCAAAGTGTTTAGCTGGATCGCCACAATGTGGGGCGGCTCGGTTGAATTCAAAACGCCAATGCTTTGGGCCTTTGGCTTCTTGGTCCTGTTCACAGTTGGTGGTGTCACCGGCATCGTGCTCAGCCAAGCGGCAGTGGACCGCGCTTACCACGACACCTACTACGTCGTCGCGCATTTCCACTATGTGATGAGCTTGGGTGCTGTCTTCACCATTTTTGCAGGTATTTACTTCTATCTGCCCAAGATGTCGGGCCGGATGTACCCTGAATGGGCGGGCAAGTTGCACTTCTGGATGATGTTCATCGGTGCAAACATTACCTTCTTCCCACAGCACTTCTTGGGTCGTCAGGGTATGCCACGTCGCTATATCGACTATCCAGAGGCCTATGCATACTGGAACTATGTCTCAAGCTGGGGCGCGTTCCTGTCCTTCGCGTCGTTCCTGTTCTTCTTTGGGATCATCTACTACACCCTGACACGCGGTGCGCGCGTCACGGAAGCGAACCCATGGAACGAATATGCAGACACACTTGAGTGGACCCTGCCAAGCCCGCCGCCAGAGCACACATTCGAGCAGCTGCCAAAACAGGAAGACTGGGACAAGCAACCCAGCCACTAAGTAGGCAACGTCTTGATTGAACTGACGAAAAGGCCCAAGCACTTGCTTGGGCCTTTTTCTTTTGGGTGGAGAACTAAACCAATTCCCCCATGCACAGGCAATACGGGCCGAAACTTTGAATTTTAACGCCCGCGCACCCCTGACGCATTGTCATGGGCCCTCAATGGATTAATTTTGGGTCAGCAGATCAACAAAGTTAAACCAATGCCCTATCGCTGGACGAGCGCACCTGACGCGAAGACCCAAACTATGACACTTTGGCCGCACCAATCGCTGCCTGCGCGCGGGATGGCGGCCTTTGTTCTGGCCACTTTCACCATGATTATGATCCCCACGCTCACCCTGCTGGGATCGCCGATCCTATGGGGGCTGCTGCCTTTTGTGTTGATGGCCGTCTGGGGCATTTATTTCGCCCTGCAACACAATCATAAGTCTAGGCTGATCACCGAAGTGCTAACACTTGCGCCCGAAGACACCACCCTAGTCCGGACCAATCCGAAGGGCGACACGCAGGAGTGGGAGTGCAATCGCTATTGGACACAAGTGTCCAAATACGACAATGACGGCCCCGTACCGCATTACGTCACCTTGCGCGGCAAAGGCCGAGAGGTCGAGATTGGAGCATTTCTATCGGAGGAAGAGCGGATCGCGCTCTATGATGATCTGCTGCGGGCGCTCCGGCAACCCGCGGCACCGACGCAATAGCCTGCCCCTTTTGGACTTCGCTTAACCCAAACGGTCTTTGACCAGCGGCCCAACCGCGCCGAAGTCCATCTGCCCAGTGTACTTTGCTTTGAGCACACCCATGACTTTGCCCATGTCGCGAATACTGCTGGCACCAACCTCGGCAATGGCTGCATCCACAGCGGCCGCACTTTGATCTGCATCCAACTGCTGGGGCAGGAACTCTTCGATGATGGCGACTTCGCTACGCTCGCGTTCGGCCAAATCCAGACGCCCACCCTCTTCATAGGCGCGCGCACTTTCCTGACGCTGCTTAACCATGCGGCTGAGGATCCCAAGCAGGACATCATCCGCCACACCGTCTTCAGCACCACCGGCGCGGGCATCAATATCCTTGTCCTTAAAGGCGGCATTGATCAAACGCAGTGTCGAAAGCCGGTCTGCTGCCTTGTCTTTCATCGCCTGCTTCAAAGCAGTTGAGATTCGTGCGCGCATATCCATGTTTGGTCCCATCCGGTGGGTTAATGTAAGCATCTGAGGATAGCGAACTCCGCCCTCTGCTGCAACCGAGATGTTTTTAGCTAAGGTATTGAAATTAAATAGGGTTAACAAAAGCGGCATCGGCCTTGACCGCCCCCGACACAATGACTAGTTTCCGCGCAGTTTACCGACATCATAGATCAGATGAGGCCGCCCATGACCGCGCTCGCCCCTACGCACCCAACCGCTTGCCTTGCCTTGGCGGACGGTACAATTTTCTACGGCGTGGGCTTTGGCGCCACGGGCCAAACAATGGCAGAGCTGTGTTTCAACACGGCCATGACCGGCTATCAAGAAATCATGACCGACCCCTCTTATGCGGGGCAAATCGTGACCTTCACTTTCCCCCATATCGGAAACACGGGGACCACGGCCGAGGATGATGAGACAAGCGACCCCGTCGCCAGTGGCATGGTCGTAAAATGGCACCCCACGACGCCCTCAAATTGGCGCGACACCGCTCCCTTGTCAGACTGGTTGAGCGCACGCGGACGCATTGCGATCGGTGGTGTCGACACGCGCCGGCTGACCCGCGCAATCCGGCAGGCCGGCGCACCCCACGTGGCGTTGGCCCATGATCCGGAGGGCAACTTTGACACAGACGCATTGGTTGCCGCGGCTAAGGCTTTTGAAGGCCTTGAAGGTGTTGATCTTGCAAAAGATGTGACCTGCGCCCAGTCCTACCGCTGGGATGAAAAGCGGTGGGCCTGGCCCGAAGGATATGCCCCCCAGACAGAGGCGAAACACAAGGTCGTTGCAGTTGATTACGGCGCTAAACGGAATATCCTGCGTTGCCTCGCCTCAGCGGGCTGTGATGTGACAGTTTTACCTGCCACCGCCACGGCTGAGGACATTCTGTCCCACAAACCAGATGGCGTATTTCTGTCCAACGGTCCCGGCGATCCCGCGGCAACCGGCACTTACGCCGTCCCCATGATCCGCGAGATTTTGGACCAAACTGATTTGCCCGTTTTTGGCATTTGTTTGGGCCACCAGATGCTGGCCTTGGCTTTGGGTGCGCAGACGATCAAGATGAACCACGGCCACCACGGCGCCAACCATCCGGTCAAGGATCACGAGACGGGCAAGGTAGAGATCACCTCAATGAATCATGGCTTTGCCGTTGATGCGCAAAGCCTGCCGGACGGAGTGGTGGAAACGCATACCTCGCTGTTTGACGGGTCCAACTGCGGCATTCGGATGGAGGGCCGCCCCGTATATTCGGTTCAGCACCATCCAGAAGCCAGCCCAGGACCCCAAGACAGTTTTTATCTCTTTGAACGTTTCACTGCGGCCATGGCTGATCGCACACATTAAACATATACGATTTTCTATTATTAACGGATAATTAATCTCGCTGCGCGACCCTGATCTCATTTAAGATCAGGAATTTTCCATGGCCAGCAGACATCTGCGCCCCCTTCCGGCGCAGGATACCCCTGCATCCACGCGACCTTTCGGGACGCGCTTGGTGGCCGCGGGCCTGCTCGAGAAAAAGGATTTACCGAACGCGCTGAGGTTACAGCAACGGATCGACGCGCCACTGGGCGAAATTCTCGTGTCGTGCGGGATAATTGACCGGCGCGATGTGCTTGAGACCCTTGCCGACCAGCACCACGTCACACTGGTTAATCTGCGCAGCCAGCCACCTGCGCTCCAGATGGCCGGCGACCTGCCGCTCACGCTATGTTTGAAACATCAAGTCGTTCCGTGGATGTGGACGCAGGGCAGGCTCCGCATTGCCACGGCGCGGCCAGATCGCTTTGATGCTGTCGCTGCTGCCCTACCTGTTGGCTTGACGGCAGCGCCCGTGCTGGCCGATGTGGGCGCGATCCAAGCGGAAATTTCACGCCTGTATCAAGACCAGCTGCTTGAGCGCGCAACCAGCCGCGTCCCTACAAGCGAAAGCTGTCGCAGTTGGGCCCAGCAGCGCACGCGCTGGTGGCCTTGGCTCGCAGGCTGCTTTGTCGCGCTAGCGGCCTGTTGTATCGTCGCACCGCTTTGGGCGATTACGTTTCTGTGCCTGTGCGCTTTCGCCACGCTTATTTTGACGACCGCACTTAAATTCGCAGCCTTCGTCGCTCAAATTAGTAAGTCCGCCGAGGCGCCTGCCCCACAAGATCCCGCACCCCCTTTTCGCTTGCCCTTTGTCTCAGTGATGATCCCGCTCTTTCACGAGACAGAGATTGCCGGCGCGCTTGTGAAACGCCTAACCCAACTCAGCTACCCCAAGTCTCAGTTGGAAATTCTGCTGGTGCTAGAGGCCCAGGATCAAGTGACCCGCGCCACATTGGCGCGGACCGAGCTGCCCCCTTGGGCCCGCATTATCGAAGTGCCAGATGATAACGGCATCACCACCAAACCCCGCGCACTGAACTATGCGCTCGACTTTTGCCGCGGCTCAATCGTCGGGGTATGGGATGCTGAAGACGCGCCCGAGACGGATCAAATCGAAAAGGTCGTCAGGCACTTCGCCAAAGCCCCGCGGGAGGTGGCTTGTTTGCAGGGCGTGTTGGATTACTACAATCCCAAAACCAACTGGCTGTCGCGTTGCTTTACAATTGAATATGCAATCTGGTGGCGCTTGATATTGCCGGGCATCGCACGCATGGGATTGGTCATCCCGTTGGGCGGTACGACCCTCTTTTTCCGCAAAGAGATCTTGGAAAAACTCGGGGCTTGGGACGCGCATAACGTCACCGAGGACGCAGATTTGGGCGTACGTTTAGCTCGACACGGCTACCGCACAGAATTGATCGACACGGTCACATTTGAAGAGGCGAACTGCCGTCCTTGGCGCTGGATCCGTCAACGCTCACGGTGGCTAAAAGGCTTTATGATCAACTACTTGGTCCACATGCAATCGCCGCGCGACTTGCTGCGCGAGTTAGGCTGGAAGCGTGTGCTCGGCCTGCAAATTGTGTTCCTAGCAACTGTCATCCAATTCGCCGCCGCCCCCTTTTTATGGTCCTTCTGGATCGTTCCTTTTGGATTGACCCACCCAGTGGAGACAACCTTGGGCACACCGTTTTTGTGGGTCATGGTCGCAAGCTTCTTGATAGCTGAATTGATCGGCTTGACCCTCGGCGCGGTGGCGGTTGCCGGCCGCAGCCACCGACATTTATGGCCTTGGGTCATAACTATGCCGCTTTATTTTCCGCTCGGTGCATTCGCGGCTTATAAAGCGCTGTATGAATTGGGCACGCGCCCGTTCTTTTGGGACAAGACCGAACACGGCTTTGCACCTGCCCCAGCCGAGGATTAGCTTTCTTCTTGACGGCGAATGGCGTCCTGTTTGAGGCGGGTCATGAACGCGACTGAAATGTGATCGCGCAGCGCATCGCCTGCGGCATCCTCATTGCCTGCTTCAATGGCACACACGATCGCATCGTGTTCATTTTGGGCAATTGTCGTCCGCCCATCCGCCGCCAAAGATGTTGTCGCCATCAGGGCCATCGTTCGGTGCACAAGGTCCAACTGCTGCACCAAATACCGGTTGTGGGATGCCAAATGAATTTGCGTATGGAACCGACGGTTGGCCCGGGCCAGAGCGGGCGGATCATCCACCAGTTTGTTGTCGGCTTCCACCATATCGCGCAAAATCCTGACCTCTTCGTCGGTTGCGTGGCGTGCCGCAAGGCGGGCGGCCAAAGCCTCCAACTCACGCCGTACCACATATAGCTCGGCCATCTGATTGTGATCGAGGGACGCCACAATCAAGCTGCGCCCATCGCGTGCAAGAAGGCTTTGCGTTTCAAGCCGTTGCAGGGCCTCACGAATGGGCGTGCGCGACATGCCAAAACGCTCTGCCAACTCGCTTTCCACCAAACGATCACCTGGTTTGAAAACGCCAATGTCAATCGCTTCGAGGATCATGGGATAGGCGTCAGTTTGGTTCGGCTTCATGGGTCTGCTTTCAGCGTGGTGGTCAAATTCAGGTCTACTCCAACAGCTTATGGCGCGATGGTCACCACTGGCAAGCCTTGGACCTTGCGCGCGCGCTCAAAGCGACCTAGGCCAAAGGCATGATGGACACCAGTTTTGATCACGTGACGCAGTGGGTCTTTGACCTCGACAACACACTCTACCCGCCCAAAGCGCGACTGTTCGACCAGATCGAGGTGCGTATGACCGCCTATGTCATGCAAGCCCTCGGCGTGGACCGAACGCAGGCGGATGCCTTGCGGTTGGCCTATTGGGAAGAATACGGCACCACGCTCGCAGGCCTGATGCGCGAACATGACGTTGATCCGATGCCCTATTTGACGGACGTGCATGATATTGATTTTTCGGTTCTGGACCCAAATCCAGACCTCGCCAACGCGCTGCGCCGCCTACAGGGCCGGCGCATTGTCTATACCAACGGTTGCGCGCCTTATGCCGAAAATGTGCTTGAGGCTTGTGGTTTGTCGGGGTGTTTTGACGCTGTCTATGGGGTCGAGCATGCCAGTTTTTTCCCAAAACCGGAGCGAGCGGCCTTTGACCAAATCTTCGCCCAAGACGGGATTACCCCACAAAAGGCCGCCATGTTCGAAGATGTCCCGCGCAATCTGATCGCGCCGCACGACATGGGCATGCGCACTGTTCTGGTGGCTGAGACGCCGGAACCTGCCGCACATATTCACCATCACACCGACGATCTAGTACGTTTTCTGACAGCACTAGCCGAATAGGACAGGATGCCGCCTTTCCTTTGGGCGCTGGCTGATTAGGTAAGGGATATGGCACAAACGACTTGCGACATATTCATTTCGGGCGGCGGCATCGCTGGCCTGACGGCGGCAGCCGCTTTTGGCACGGCCGGGTTCAATGTGATTTGCGTGGACCCGACCCCACCGGTTACAGACCGTGAAGCGGAAGGCGCGGACATGCGCACCACGGCCATGCTTCAACCTTCGCGCACATTGCTAGAGGACGCGGGCCTGTGGGAAGCACTCGCGCCACATGCCGCAGCCTTGCACGTCATGCGAATTGTCGATGCCGGCGGTGCAGATGCAACCCCGCGTGTGACCAAGGAATTCAAAGCTGCCGACATCTCGGACTTGCCCTTTGGATGGAACCTGCCGAATTGGCGTCTCCGCCGCGAGATGGTCGCGCGCCTCAACGCGCTGGACAACGTTGATTTTCGCCCCGGAGTGGCGGCGACACGCCTGTTTACACGCTCCGGCGCAGCCCGTGTCACGCTCAGCTGTGGCGCCACCATACAAGCGAAGCTGGTGGTCGGGGCCGATGGGCGTCATTCTATGATCCGCGAGGCCGCAGGTATCGGTGTGAAAACGCGCCGATACGGCCAAAAAGCGCTGGCGTTTGCCGTCACACACAGCATTCCACACGACAATGTGTCGACGGAGGTACACCGCACCGGCGGCCCATTCACGCTCGTGCCCTTGCCAGATCATGATGGCCTGCCCTGCTCTGCGGTCGTTTGGATGGACGATGGCCCACAGACACAAGCCCGCATGGCTGCGGACACAGCAACGCTGGAAGCCGAAGCAACCGAGCGGTCGTGCAACCTGTTTGGCCCGCTCACACTGGCCTCAAACCGCACCCTTTGGCCAATCATCAGCCAACAGGCCGAGCGGTTGACCGCACAACGGGTCGCCTTGATGGCAGAGGCGGCGCATGTGATGCCACCCATCGGCGCGCAGGGGTTGAACATGAGCCTCGCCGATCTGCGCAGTCTGTTGGACCTTGCGCGCGCGCGTCCGTCAGAGTTGGGCGATACAACGATGTTAGACGCCTACCACAGCGCCCGCATCCGCGACATCCAGATGCGAGTAGCTGGCATTGACCTGTTGAACCGCGCCAGCCAAACCCATTATCAAGGCCTGCGTGATGCAAGGGCTGTGGGGCTTGATGCCCTCTATGCCCTTGCTCCAGTACGAAAAACGCTGATGCAAATGGGCCTCGGCGTACGCTAAAACCTTAGATGTTGGCGGCGTCCATGGCCCGTGACAACCGCGCCACAGTAGCATCGACATCATAGAGTTTATCGAGCCCAAAAAGCCCCAGTCGGAACGTGCGGAAATCATCCGGCTCATCGCATTGCAGCGGCACACCAGCCGCAATCTGCACGCCTTGGGCTGCGAACCGTTTGCCGTTCTGTACATCAGCATCCGCGGTATAGGACACCACGACGCCCGGTGCGCCAAACCCTTCGGCCGCAACCGATACGACGCCCCGCGCAGCGAGCATCTCACGCACGGCATCGCCCAAACGCCACTGTGCTTCCTTAAGGCGCGCAAAGCCGTAATCGCGCGTCTCAATCATCGTGTCACGGAAGGCGCGCAAAGCATCAGTCGGCATCGTCGCGTGATAGGCATGCCCACCGTTTTCATAGGCCATCATAATCTGGTGCCATTTGCCCAAATCAATGGAAAAACTATCGGATGAGGTCGCCTCCAACCGTGCGACAGCGCGCGATGACAGCATCACAAGACCGGCGGCGGGTGACGCGCTCCAGCCTTTTTGCGGCGCAGAGATCAGCACATCAACGCCAAGCGCGCGCATATCAACCCACGCGCAACCGGACGCGATGCAGTCCAGAACCATCAGCCCACCAACTGCATGCGCGGCCTCGGCCATCTGCGCGATATAGCCATCGGGCAAGATCACGCCCGCGCTGGTTTCCACGTGAGGGGCAAAAACCACGTCCGGCTTTTCCGCGCGAATAGTCGCCACAACCTCTTCGATCGGGGCCGGCGCGAAGGGAGAGGGACGCGTGTTGCCTATCTGGCGCGCCTTCAAAACCGTGGTTTCGGCGGTCAGCCCGCCTGTCTCGATGATTTGGCTCCAACGGTAGCTAAACCAGCCGTTTCGCACCACCAGCGCCTTTGCACCGCGCGCAAACTGGCGTGCGACGGCCTCCATGCCATATGTCCCTCCACCGGGGATCACCACAACCGCATCGGCAGCATAGACCTCTTTCAGCATCGCTGAGATATCGGTCATCACCCCCTGAAACGTTTGGCTCATATGGTTCAGTGACCGGTCCGTGAACACCACGGAAAATTCCTCTAGACCCGTTGGATCAACCGTCTCAAGCAATGCGGGCATGTCAGCCTCCCTTTCATTTTCACACTGGGTTACAGCAGCGCATGCGCGGACGCAAAGTCTACTTCTGTATACCGTTTGCCTCGGCCAGCGGCCCCGGACGGCTCTCTTCTGACAAAAGCACATTCGCTTCCACCTCTCCCGCACCCGGCAAGGTCATGATCCGACGCCGCAAGACGCGTTCAAAATCCGGCAAATCACGCGCGACAACGCGCAGGCGGTAATCATATAGGCCCAACACGTGCTCCACGGTTTGCACCTCTGGGATCGCCGTGACCGCGCGTTCAAAATCCTCAAGGCTCACACGTCCTTTGGTGGCAAGTTTGACGCCCAAAAAGACCGTCACCCCAAACCCAACCGCCTCTGTGTTCAGATCGAGACGCCGGCGCGTAATCACGCCGTTTTGCTTCAGCCGGTTGATCCGCCGCCAGGTTTGCGGCTGCGACAGGCCCAGCAAGCGCCCCAAGGCCCCCGCGCTCTGCGTGGCATCGCGCGCCAGCTCGCGCACCAAGGCTTGATCGACGTCATCCAAATTCATGGTCTGTCCTTGTAATTCGCACGGGTCAAATCGGCAGGCTTTCGTCTGATTTGATGCGCGCCACATGCATCAACGGCTCAATATCCGCGATATGCGGCAGCGTTAGAATACGTGTGCGGTAGATCGACTGATAATGTGCCATGTCGCGCGCAATAATCGACAGCCGCACGTCCACGCGCCCCAGAAAGGTCTGGATTTCGATCACTTCGCGGACATCCCGCGCCGCAGCCAAGAAATCATCAAAGGCTTCTGCCACGGTTTTATCCAAGGTAACGCGCAACGAAACTTCGACACTATACCCCAAGGCGGCCCAATCGATCACTGCCCGCACACCGCGCACAAGACCCGTGTCCATCATGCGCATTTGGCGGCGCTGTACCCGCGCAGCGGTTAAATTACAGCGCTCGGCAAGTTCCCCCGGACTCAGCGATGGGTCCGCCTGCCAGTGGCGCAAAATACGTCGATCTTTGTCATCGAGCATGAAATTACCTATATTCATTTAAATGCTGAATTAATTATACGCATTATGCCCAAAAAATTATGAAATCAAACGCTGATTGCGCACAAAAGCACCGCTATACAAAATACAGTCATTCAATCGGAGGAAGAACATGCGCGTTTATTATGATCGTGATTGCGACATTAACCTAATCAAAGACATGAAAGTGGCCATTTTGGGCTATGGCTCGCAAGGCCACGCCCACGCGCTGAACCTGCGCGACAGCGGTGCAAAGAACCTTGTGGTTGCGCTGCGCGAAGGATCCGCATCCGCTGCCAAAGCCGAAGGCGAAGGCCTCAAGGTTATGGGCATCGCAGAAGCTGCGGCCTGGGCAGACCTGATCATGTTCACCATGCCCGACGAGTTGCAGGCCGAGACCTACAAGAAATACGTGCATGACAACATCCGCGAAGGCGCAGCGATCGCATTTGCCCACGGTTTGAACGTCCACTTTGGACTGATCGAGCCCAAAGAAGGCATCGACGTCGTAATGATGGCGCCCAAAGGCCCCGGCCACACTGTGCGCGGCGAATACACCAAAGGCGGTGGCGTGCCTTGCCTCGTTGCTGTGGACAAAGACAGCTCCGGCCGTGCGTTGGAAATCGGCCTGTCCTACTGCTCTGCGATTGGTGGCGGCCGCTCCGGCATCATCGAGACCAACTTCCGCGAGGAATGCGAAACAGACCTCTTTGGTGAGCAGGCCGTATTGTGCGGTGGCTTGGTTGAGCTGATCCGCATGGGCTTTGAGACGCTGGTCGAGGCCGGCTACGCGCCTGAAATGGCGTATTTCGAGTGCTTGCACGAAGTGAAGCTGATCGTCGATCTGATTTACGAAGGCGGCATCGCCAACATGAACTATTCGATCTCGAACACGGCCGAATACGGTGAATACGTCAGCGGCCCACGCGTACTGCCCTATGATGAGACAAAGGCCCGCATGAAAGCGATCCTGACAGACATCCAAACGGGCAAGTTTGTGCGTGACTTTATGCAAGAAAACGCTGTGGGTCAGCCATTCTTCAAAGGGACACGTCGCATCAACGACGAGCACCAGATCGAAGCCACAGGCGAGACGTTGCGCGGCATGATGCCGTGGATTTCCGCAGGCAAAATGGTCGACAAAGCGAAGAACTAAGTGCGTGCGGGCTTCACATGCGCCCGCGCCGAATACAGAACTGAAAAACGGGGCGGTCTCTCCGCCCCGTTTTGCGTGACAGGCTCCCCTTAACGCCTAGCGCCATCGTCCTGAACCGAAAGCGAGACATGACACAAAGCCCCGAAATTAATGGCAAAAGCTGGGCTATGGTGGCCATCCTCGGGTTTACTTGGGGGGGGACATTTCTGGTCACGGAACTGGCACTGACGGGGATCACACCCTTTTGGTTGGCGGCGGGCCGGATCGGGTTTGCGATGCTTGTCATGGTTGCAATTTGGCAAGCGAGGGGTGCAGCACTGTTTAACGCGCAACCCCAGCGGGCAGACTGGGCTTCACTTATTGCAATCGGCGGATTTAGCTCCGCCATCCCCTTCATGTTGCTCGCTTGGGGCCAGCAATATGTCACCTCTGGCTTTGCCGGCGTTTCCATGGCTTCTGTGGCGCTGATTGTCTTGCCACTTGCCCACTTCCTTGTGCCGGGCGAGGCGTTAACCCTGCGCCGCTCGCTTGGGTTTTTGATCGGATTTTCAGGCGTTTGCGTGCTGATCGGCGGCCGTGCCTTTACGTCGACAGGCGCTGATCTTGAAACCGCCGGCCGCATCGCCTGCGTCAGTGCCGCCTGCTGCTATGGCCTGTCGTCCGTCCTTATGCGCCGCCTGCCAGCCATCGATCCCATTGGGCTTAGCACTGTTTTGCTGGTCATCGCCTCGGCAATCGTGGTCCCTGTCGCCCTTATCATAGAAGGCTTGCCGCCTCTTCCCTCGGCGCAAACCCTTGGGATCATCGCGTTTTTGGGCCTCGTCCCCACGGCAGCGGCAAATTTCCTACGGGTGATGGTCATCCGCAGCGCAGGCCCGGTGTTCATGTCACTGACCAATTACCAAGTGCCGGTGTGGTCCGTCGTCATGGGTGCCGTGCTCTTGGGAGAGCCTTTGCCGCCTGCGTTGTTGCTGGCAATGGCGCTTATCCTGTGCGGTGTGGGCCTCAGTCAATACGGCGCGCTGAAACGTCTATTTACCGGGCAATAGGGGCGCAGATTTAACCGCCTACTGCGGCTTCAACAGCATCGACAACGCTGTCTACAGCCTGCACCAACGTGTCGCTGTTCTCGCTCTCCGCCATGACGCGGATCAACGGCTCTGTTCCAGATTTACGGATGAGCAGCCGACCGTTGCCCTTCAGTTTGGCTTCTGCATCCGCAATCGCCACCATGACCGCCGCATGTTCCAGCGGTGCTTGACCTGCCGAAAAGCGCACGTTCTTGAGCAACTGCGGCACCGGCTCAAACTGGTTCAGCAGCGCGCTGGCTGGCATTTGTGCGCTCAGCATGGCTGCCAAGAACTGCATCCCCGCCATCAGACCGTCGCCGGTCGTCGCATAGTCAGTCATAACGATATGACCCGACTGCTCACCGCCAAGATTAAAGCCTCCGGTGCGCATCCGTTCAACCACATAGCGATCACCAACGGCTGTGCGCTCAAGCCGCAAACCCCGGTCCGCAAGATAGCGTTCCAGCCCCAGATTGGACATCACGGTCGCCACCAGCGCGTCGCCTCTCAGGCGCGCGTCCGCAGCCCAACGGTCCGCCATCAGTGCCATGAACTGATCGCCATCGCCCACGCGTCCCGTTTCATCCAGCAAGATCACCCGGTCCGCATCGCCGTCGAGGCAAATGCCCACGTCCGCGCCGTGCGCGACAACGGCTTCGGCGGCGGTCTGTGGGTGCGTGCTGCCGCAGGCGTCGTTGATATTATGGCCGTTCGGAGACACCCCCACCGGAATGACCGTCGCGCCCAATTCCCACAGGGCCATAGGGGCCACGTGGTGGGCTGCGCCATTTGCGCAGTCGATCACGATCTTCAATCCGTCGAGGCTGAGGTGGCGTGGAAAGCTCGATTTCACCCGCTCAATATATCGAAAGCGGCTATCGTCGATCCGCTTTGCGCGGCCAATCTCCGGCGCATCAACGGGGGCGACGCCTTGCGCCACGAGCGCCTCAATTTCGGCCTCCGCAGCATCAGACAGCTTAAATCCATCTGGGCCAAAAAACTTGATCCCGTTGTCTTCCGCAGGATTATGACTGGCCGAGATCATCACGCCAAGGTCCGCGCGCATGGAGCGGGTCAAAAGCCCCACGGCAGGCGTGGGCACGGGACCCAACAAAAGGACATTCATCCCGGTTGAGGTCAAACCAGCCGTCAGCGCGTTCTCGAACATATAACCTGACAGGCGGGTATCTTTGCCGATTACGACGCGGTGTACGCCAGCCGCTTCGCGTTTAAAATAACGCCCGACCGCCGCACCAATGTGCAAGGCTTTCTCAGCGGTCATATTCCCGGTGTTTGCTGTTCCGCGCACACCGTCCGTTCCAAATAACTTTGTCATGTCAGACGTTTGCCACAGAGGCCCGCCACAGGGCAATGGCCTGCACATGCATTGCCACATCATGAGCGCGAATAAGCTGAACGCCTTGCCCGAGAGCCGCGAGTGCAACACCGACGGAGCCGGGACCGCGCGCTGCGGCCTCTGACGCACCCGAAATCGCACCGATAAACCGCTTGCGTGAAGCCCCCAAAAGGATCGGCACACCCAGCCCATGATAGAGGCTAAGGTTTTGTAAAATAGCAAGGTTATGCGCCTGTGTCTTACCGAAGCCGATGCCGGGATCGGCAATGATCTGCGTGCGCGGTATACCCATCGCGACCAGAGCGTTGATGCGGTCCTGCAAATAATCGAACACATCAAGTATTACATTTTCGTAATATGGCGCATCCTGCATGGTGGCCGGATCGCCCTGCGCATGCATCACGCAAACCGGGATGTCCCGCGCGGCACAGAGCGGCGCAAGAGCCGGATCAAAAGTAAAACCCGAGACGTCATTCGCAATGTCCGCACCCGCCTCAATCGCGCGCGCGGCCACATCCGCTTTGCGCGTATCGATGGAGATTGGTACCGTCAGGCCACCGTTCCTTAAAGCCTTGATCGTGGGCGCAGTACGCGCCACTTCTTCGTCAACGGGCACCGTCACGGCCCCCGGACGTGTAGACTCGCCCCCAACATCGATCAGGCTTGCCCCGGCCGCGACCATGTCCTGGGCATGGCGCTCCCCTGCGCCACCCGTATTATGCCCGCCGTCAGAAAAGCTGTCAGGGGTCGTGTTTAAAATACCCATCACATGCGGCTTGTCCCAGTTGAGACCCGCAATCGCTGGCCGCGTATCTATAAAGGCGGAAAGATCTCCTGCCTCAGCGACAGGTACAATTTCGGATGCCGCTGCACGCTGCAACACCTCCACATGCGTGAACCAGCCCCAGCCACCTGCAAGCGTTCGGGCATCAGCAGGAGCGGCAGAACCAACCTGCACCAAAGGCCTAAAATAGCGCGTCATAGCGTTGCGGTGTCTACATCAACCGCGCGCAAGGCCACAGGCGCGTCGCTCGGTAAGTCAGCGCCGATCACTAACATCTCGGAGGCCTCAAACGTGCCGGCAAACCAAGCGCCCAAGGCCACTGCATCCGACGGCTGCGCAGACGGGCCGTCCACTGCGTCGAGGACAATTTTCGACGGTGCCCACACACAAGTCTGACCGTTCTTCATTGCCCAATCCAGCTCCGTGCGCGTGCTCACAACAACGCATCGGTCGTCCTTGGAGGCCAGCACCCAGGCATTTTGCTCAATCGCCAATAGGTCAATACGCCGCTGAGTCCAGATATGGCCCGTTTGCGGCGCTGGCGTATCAGAGGCCCCAACGCAGAAAATTACGGGCTTACCCATCGCAATCAACTGATCAATCCAGCTAGACAGATGTGCCGAAGTGATGGCCGCATTGGAGAGATAGACAAGCTCGGGCTTTGGCGCGTCCTCCTCTGAAGCAAAGGCCGCGTCAGAAGGCGTCGCATTGCGGGCGCGCATGATCTCGACCCCCAAGGCCCCAGGGCCGCGGTCCAGCTTTTCAATCCGTACAAAAACCCGCATCGCTTGCGGCTCAAAGAGAATCCGATCCGCCACCCGCTCTGCCAGCGTTTCAAGCAGGTTGAGCCGCTCATCGGCCAATTCATGCGCAATCGCCTCTGTGACTTTGTCATAGCTCAGGATGCGATCCACATCGTCATCAATGGGGCCAGTCAACGGCTGGACCTCTACCACGATGTTAAAGCTGATCCGCTGGGTCACGCCGCGCTCTGCCTGAAAAGCACCGATTTCCACATCGACGGCGTAGTCCCGGACCGATATCCGGTCCAGCGAGATATCCTGAGCCGTGGCAGCTGCCCGTTCGGACGGATGCGCAAAAGCGAGTTGGGTTTCTGAAAGCATAGCGGTCGCGTCCCTTGGGGTTTTCGCCCTTCTAGCCGCCTCGACCGCGGGGCGACAGGGGCAAAGACGAAGCGGCAGCGCCTATTTGCGACGCCCGCGCGCAGAACTTCGCCAGCCTTACGTGCGTGCCTGCGGCGCGTTTAATTCGATGCCGTGCGCCATGTGTGACGGTAGAAAATATGCACACCGATCCGCTTGGTCTTTGTATAGACTTTAGCCCACTTTGGGCGCACCGCGTTGGTATGGTAATGCGTCGCCCCGTCCGTCAAGCTCGGTGCTGCGCCGTCCATGACAAGCCGCGCAACTTTGCCCATACGCGCATAGGCCGCGGGTTCCGAAATCCGCTCGGCCAGACCATCGCAGGTATAGCTGAACTGGCATTGATAGCGTTTGCCTGTGCCCTGATTGATCACACCGCAGAGCGTGCTCGGAAAACGGTCCGAAGCTACGCGGTTCATAATCACCTCGGCCACAGCGACTTGGCCGAGGACAGGCTCACCACGGGCCTCAAAATAGAGCGCCTCGGTCAGGCACCGCCACTCTGGTCCGCCCTGCCCATCGGGCTGCGCATCCAGCCAAGCCCGTGTCAGTTGCGGCGCGCGCTTGCGGCGTGCCGGCTCCGTCAACAAGCGCAGCAAGCGGTCCCGCGATAGTTTCTGTAAACCTGCCCGTTCTTCGCTCAAGAGGGCCTGGCCGTCCGCTTCAGAGGCAAACGCCTGCGGGGCAAAGCCAGCCAAGAGAAAGGCACAGATTAACAATAAAAAGCGCATGAACACCGTCGCGGGTTGTTATCGATGCGCCGCCTTAAAAGATTTGCCTGTTCATGACCACCTCGGGTGCCGTTTTGCCGCAGTTTGGGACAGTTTCCGCCCATAAAACACCGCAAATCCCGCGTGGACACACGATTGCCTGTGCCATTCCGGCAACACCTAACGGCCAGCAGCTGACCCCAGCTTTTCCGCCACTGCCAATTGCGCGGCTGCCAAACGGGCCACAGGCACCCGGAACGGCGAGCAGGAGACGTAATCAAAACCTGCCTGCCGGCAAAAAGCGATCGATTCCGGGTTGCCGCCGTGTTCACCACAAATCGACAGGGTGAGCCCCGGCATGCTGGCCCGGCCACGCTCGGCCCCCATAGCCACCAATTCGCCTACACCGTCCACGTCCATGCTGTGAAACGGATCTTCGGGATAGACCCCCTGCTGCACATAGGCTGACATAAAGCGGCCCGCGTCATCGCGGCTGAGGCCGTAGGTCATCTGCGTCAGATCATTGGTGCCGAAACTAAGGAAACTGCAATAAGGCGCGATATCGCCTGCGCGCAGGGCCGCGCGCGGCGTCTCGACCATTACGCCCAGCCGGTAGTCAAAACTTTGCCCGCGCTCGGTCCGCACCGCAGAGGCGATGGCGTCGATCCGCGCGCGCACCAACTCAACCTCGCGTTTGGCTGATACCAGTGGGATCATAATCTCGGGCACAACCGGTGCGCCATCGCGGCTGGCATCCAATGTCGCCTCAAAAATCGCGCGGGCTTGCATGTCGTAAATCTCGGGCACCGTAATACCCAAGCGAACGCCGCGCAGCCCCAGCATCGGATTATATTCCATCAATGCTTCGATCCGGCGTGTGACCTCTGACAGGGGCAGGCCCAAGGCTTCGGCCAATTCACGCTGGCCGGAACGTGCAGTGGGAAGGAATTCGTGCAAGGGCGGGTCCAAGAGGCGAATACATACCGGCTGTCCCTGCATGATCCGAAACAGCTGGGTGAAGTCGTCGCGCTGCATCGGCAACAACCGTTCAAGCGAGGCACGCCGGTCCTCCGCGCTATCGGCAAAGATCATTTCGCGCATCACAGTAAGGCGGCCCTGATCGAAGAACATATGTTCTGTGCGGCACAAACCGATGCCTTGCGCATTGAAATTGCGGGCTGTTTGCGCATCCGCAGGCGTGTCGGCATTGGCGCGGATGCCAATATCCCGCGCCGCATCTGCCCATTCCATCAGAGTCTGGAACGCATCATCCAAGGCAGCCTCGAGCATGCGCGGCGCGCCCATCAGCACCTCGCCCAAGGTGCCGTCGATCGTCACAATATCGCCTTCGCGCAATTGACGCCCATCGCCTGCGGTCAGCGTTTTCTGCGTGATTTGGAACTTCATGTCCGACACGCCAACCACGCAAGGCAGACCAATACCGCGGCCAATCACAGCTGCGTGGCTGGTGATGCCGCCCCGCTCTGTCAGAACGCCCTTTGCGGCATGCATCCCGCGGATATCCTCAGGCGATGTTTCGCGGCGCACGAGGATGCAATCTTCGTTGCGCGCGGCGCTGGCTTGGGCCGCATTGGCCGAGAAAACCAAACGCCCGGTGGCAGCCCCGGGGCTCGCCGCAATGCCGTGGCCCAGCATATCGCGGTCCACATCGCGGTCAATTTGTCGGTGCAACAACTCATTGAGCGTGCGCGGCTCGATCCGCATCAAAGCCTCTTCGCGGCTGATGATTTCATCCAATGCCAGTTGTACCGCAATCCGGACCGCCGCGCGGGCACTGCGCGCCACCCGGACCCCATCCAAAATATGCAACGCGCCGTTTTCAATCGTGAACTCGACCTGCATTTCTTCGCGCAGGCGGCGGCGCATTAGGGCGGCATGCTCCTTGATCCGCGCGAAAGCTTCCGGCATCTGATCCTCAAGCGACGGCCCCCGCGCATCGTGGGTGATATAAAGGCTTTGTGCCTCCGCACTCAGCGCGTCGCGCCCTTGGCTTTGACGCAAGTAGCGGCCCGTGATCTGGGCAGAGCCGGTATCAGAATTTACCAATTGCAGCACGCCGGAGCCGCACTCCCCCTGCCCCACGCCCAACGCCATTTGTTGGATCACCAAGCCAAGGCCCGCCTCTGCTGGCGCCCCCTTCGCCATCCGCAGCAACCGCGCTGAGGTGCCTTCCCAAGCACGCGCCATGGATTGCAAGACACCCCCCAACTGCGTGGCGAGATCTTCTGGAAACGGCTCTTCGGTCTCCTGCTCATAAGCGGCCAGCGAAGCCTGAAGGGCGGCCTCTGACGTGCCCTCAATCTCGTCGAACATATCAGGATCCAACCGCGCCACATGCACTGCATAGGCCTGCACAAAACGGGTAAAAATCTTACTCGCTGCCTCTGACCCCATTTGCGTTTGCAATTTCGCGTAACGAGCTGGGTTCATCCCGATGTTGAGCACCGCCCCCGGGCCGCCCCAATCGGGATCCTCCGAGCTTGGGCGCACGCACAACAGCGCATCCTCAGGAAATTGGGCCAGGATTGCCGCAATATCCGGCATTTCACCCTGAGCAATTTCGTGCACCGCAGAAAACGACAAAGCCACCGTTGGCGGCACTGGTAGATCAAGACGCACAAGGCGCTGCAAACACTTCGCACGCCCCCCATGGGTATGCGTGGCAATCGGTGCTGTCTGTGTGACCAGAGTTGTATCAGGGTTGGTGTGCATGAGCATCCAAGGGTTTCTGCGCTGCGGCGTGTCGAGGACAAAGCATATCGTGTAAACTTGCTGTGACAAGAGGGCCCGCGCCTCATCGCGCGGGGTTACTTTACACGATAATATGTTTTCTGGCGGAGCCTGCGCGCGGCGCGATGACTAGCCTTCAACCTTGCTCAAATCAGCGACGGCCAAACAGGTCTGACGGATACGGCTTAACAAATTCAACCGGTTGCGCCGCACGGTGCCATTGTCGGTGTTGATCTGCACCCCTTCAAAGAAGGTATCAATCGGGCCGCGCAAGGATGCCATGGCCGACATTGCCGTTTCAAAATCCTGCGCCGTCATAGCCGGTGCAATACGCGCCTCTGCTGTGTCGAGGGCCGCAAACAGGGCGCGTTCTTCGTCCGTCTCGGCAAATTTCACATCTGCCCCATAGGAATATTCGACACCATCAGCGGCCTCCGCCTGCGTGAGGATGTTGTTGGCGCGCTTGAACCCTTGGATCAGGTTTTCCCCATCATCCGTTTGCAAGGTTGCGGCCAAGGCCCGCGCCCGCGCAACCAACAACGTCAGATCATCATTACCGGGCATCGCAATGCAGGCGTCGATAATGTCGTGGCGCACCCCTTGTTCGCGCAGATAAACCTTGAGGCGGTCATGGAAAAATCCAAGGACATCATCCACGTCTGCACGCGCGTCTGCTGCTTGCAACACAGGGACCAGCGATAGATGAATGTTGTTTTCCAACAGGATACGAATGACCCCCAAGGCGGCACGGCGCAACGCAAAGGGGTCTTTGGAACCGGTGGGCCGTTCATCAATCGCCCAGAACCCTGCCAATTTGTCCAGCTTTTCCGCCAAGGCAACGGCAATCGACACAGGCGCTGTGGGTACTGCGTCCGAAGGCCCAAGTGGGGCATAATGGTCCTGCGCTGCGGCCGCAATATCATCCGCAGCTCCCATCGCCGAGATATAATAGCGCCCCATAAGCCCTTGTAATTCTGGAAATTCATAGACCATTTCAGAGGCAAGATCCGCCTTGGCCAGCTTGGCCGCCTGCTGGGCAGCCTCTGGTGCTGCACCCACTGAAGCAGCCAATGTTTCGGCCAGTGTGGCCATCCGGTCAACGAGGTCTGCTTGTGTACCCAGCTTGTTGTGGAAGGTCACGTTTTTCAGGCTGTCGGTCCAGGCCTGCATGCCAGATTTGGCAACACGCAGGTCATTGTCCCAGAAGAACTTTGCATCCGCCAAACGCGCGCTCAGCACCTTTTGATTGCCGGCCAGGATCGTGGCACCGTTGTCCTTTGTCTTGACGTTGGCGACGGTCACAAATCCCTCAATGCGGCCGGTGCTCGGATTGCGCACGGAAAAGAATTTCTGATGCTCCCGCATGGAGGTTTGCAAAACCTCTGACGGCAGGTCCAAAAATGCATCATCAATGCGGCCCATCAACACCACAGGCCATTCAACCAGACCTGCAACCTCGGCCAGAAGGCCTGCGTCCTCAACCACTTCAAGACCTTGCGCGAAGGCCATGTTGGCAACGTCATTCCAGATCGTCTCGGCCCGCGTCTTGGCGTCCAATATGACATGCGCACGGGCCAGCTTGGCAGTGTAGTCGTCAAAACTGGTCACTTTGATGGCGTCAGGCGCCATAAACCGGTGGCCATAGGTCACATCGGAGGACACGATGCCTTCAACCTCGAGCGGGATGACCTCTGCGCCATCTTCGGCCACGCTGATGCAGAGGATGCTGTGCAACGGGCGAACCCATTTCAAGCTGCCACTGCCCCATCGCATGGATTTCGGCCAAGGGAATGTACGCACCGTATGGGCTAAAACCTCGGCCACGATATCAGCGGCCGGGCGGCCTTCTTTGGTAATCTTGGCGAACAGGATCGTACCTTTGGGCGTCTCGCGCGGCTCAAGCGCGTCGCGGGTCAGGCCTGCACCACGCAAGAAGCCTTCGATTGCCTTTTCCGGCGCATCTGCGCGCGGGCCTTTGCGTTCCTCCACCGTGGTGGGTGATGCGTCGAGCGCGCCTTCAATGGTCAGTGTCAATCGGCGGGGCGTGGAAAACGCTGCGGCATGCGCATAGGTCAGGCCTGCCTCGACCATGCCGTCCGTCACCAGCTTTTTCAGGTCTTCTGCCGCGCGCGTTTGCATGCGCGCCGGGATTTCTTCGGAGAAGAGTTCGATCAGGATATCAGGCATTTCGTTAGTCCCGTTTTGGGCATTCTTCGCCCACAATTGTGCCATCGTAGGCCTTGGCCCCGCATTCATTCAGTTCGTGCCAAACATAGCCCCGCCCGTCCGCCGTCAGCGCAACCACGCGGTCCACGCCGAAATGAATGTTTTTTTCGGACAAAAACGCTTGCGCTGTTCCAGCCTTAAGAGCGGCCCCGATGGCATCCGCATCAAAGCATGAGAACCACCCCGGGGCATTGCGCGGCACCGCTTTTTCCGCAGGCGCATAGGTGGCTGCCGCCGCTTCAAGGCTCAGATCCGTTGCGAAACACGCGCGGTAACGGATGGGTGAGCTATCCGCATCAATCGCCTCAATGGCGCTTGCAGCAATCGTCTCTGACTGGCCTGAGGCATTTACGACAAGGCGCACTTCGGCCTCTGCGACTTCTTGGTAATACCCGTAGACCTGCAAATAATAGAGGCCTGCACCGGCCGCGACAGATGCGAGCAGGATGAAAACAACGACGACTTTTCCCATGGAAATGTTCACGACGCCCCCTCGGGCGTCCAGCCCCCAGCCTGCGTCAACACAAAGGCATCCGCACAGGATTTGGTCAACGCTCGAACCCGACCAATATAGGCCTGCCGCTCGGTCACAGAAATCACACCACGCGCATCAAGAAGGTTGAAAATATGGCTGGCCTTGATCGCCTGATCATAGGCCGGATGCGCCATCACGATGCGCTTGCCTGTCTTAGGATCCTCATAGGCTTGGTCCAGAATGCTTTTACACTCGGCCTCTGCCTCCTCAAAGTGGCGCAGCAAGACGCCCGTGTTCGCCACATCAAAATTCCAGCGCGCATATTCTTCTTCGGTTTGTTTAAAGACATCTGCATAGCGCAGTGGGATTGGGCTGTCTGGATCGTTGAACGGCATGTCCATTACGTGATCAATGCCCAAAACATACATCGCCAACCGCTCAAGCCCATAGGTCAGCTCGCCCGATACGGGCGCGCAATCATGCCCGCCCACCTGTTGGAAATATGTAAACTGCGACACTTCCATGCCGTCACACCACACTTCCCAGCCAAGGCCCCAAGCGCCCAAAGTCGGGCTTTCCCAATCGTCTTCAACAAAGCGGATGTCATGCAAATCCATGTTGATCCCAATCGCCCGCAATGAGCCAAGATACAGCTCCTGCATGTCGGGCGGGCTGGGCTTTATCAGTACTTGGTACTGATAGTAATGTTGCAACCGGTTCGGGTTCTCGCCGTAGCGCCCATCGGTTGGGCGCCGCGACGGCTGCACATAGGCCGCAGCCCACGCGTTTGTGCCCAAAGACCGCAGGGTCGTCGCAGGGTGAAATGTGCCTGCGCCCACTTCCATGTCGTAGGGCTGCAAAATCGCACAGCCTTTGCTCGCCCAATAATTTTGCAGGGCGAGGATAATCCCCTGAAAACTTGTAGGTGCCGAAGGGGATCTTGTATCGGACATGGTCTTGAGCCTTATGGGTAAGAACGGGTGTCGGGACGTCTGCGCTGTACCTACGAGGCACTGGCGCAATGGTCAATCTGATGCAGAGGGTACTTTGTGCCGCAGCAAGCAGCATCCCAGCGATGGCGCGTGCGATAGTTCGCATATTTATCACGCCCCCTTGTGAAAGAAGTGTGGTCAGAACGCCCGCGCTCTGCTTATTCTGGAGGCAATAATTTTAAAAAGTTATAGTTGGAAATGTCATGCGACAATGCTTTGTGACGGCCATCTTGGCCGCGATATGGGGCATATTTAGCCTTTTTTTCACAGCCGCCGATCTATCGGCTCAAACCACCGAAGACCGGTTTTGGATCCAAGTGGAGGCACACAGCACACGCTTTGAGGCCACCGAACGCGCCGAGGTGCTGCGGAACACATTGCCCGGCCTAAGTGGCTTTCGCCTCAGCAGCGGCTGGCACGCGCTGGCACTTGGTCCTTATGGGCGCGCCGAGGCCCGAGCGCTTCTGCGCAACCTACGATTTGAGGGCCTTGTGCCGCGCGATGCCTATGTGGCGCGAAACGCCGCCTATACTTCGCGGTTTTGGCCGCGCGTTGCGGCGTTTGAGCGCCCAGCGATACGGGCACAATAACGGCGCTCAACGCGGGAGAGCCACAACTGCCCCCCGAAACGCCGCGCCAAGCCCGCCAAGCAGAGCGCGCGTTGGACCCCGATGCCAGACGCGGCTTGCAACGGATGCTGCAATGGGCGGGGTTTTATGAAGCGGCAATTGACGGTGCTTTTGGCCCTGGCACCCGCGCTGCGATGGCGGCGTGGCAAGCAAGCAACGGTTACGCGGTGACGGGGGTACTCAGCACCGCCCAGCGCGCGGATTTAACCAGACAATATAATGCTGTGCTGGACGGCCTTGGAATGCAAACGCATGTCGATGCACAGGCGGGTATTGAAATCTCACTGCCCTCGCGCCTTGTGGCCTTTAGCCATTATGAACCGCCGTTCGTGCATTTCACAGGCCGAGATAACCGTACGGAAAAAGTCCTGTTGATCTCACAAACAGGCAACCGCACGCGGCTTGAGGCACTCTACAACATATTGCAAACGCTCACGGTCGTCCCCCCTGAAGGCCCGCGTGTATTGAGACGCAATGCTTTCAACATCCGGGGAGACGGCGACGCGTTCACCTCCGAGACACGTGTATCGCTGGCAGATGGGCACATCAAAGGCTTTATGCTGATCTGGCCCACTGGCGACGAAGCCCGCCGCGCGCGCGTTGCGTCGGAAATGGAGGCTTCCTTCAAGCGGCGCGACGGGGTGTTGGGGCCTGACGCTGGGCGCAGCAATGATACAGAGTTGGACCTGTTGTCGGGTCTGCCCCTCCGTGCGCCACGCCTCTCGCGCTCAGGCTTTTTCGTGGACGACAAAGGCACCGTTGTAACGACGACCGAGGCTGTGGAAAGCTGTGGGACCATCACAATCGAGGGCACACATGAGGTAGAAATTGTGACCCAAAGCGCCCCAGACGGCGTGGCGGTGCTGCGGCCAAAGATTGATTTGTCGCCCCCCGCAATCGCACGTTTGGCCAGCACGGCACCCCAGCGCGAAACCCCGGTAACGGCTGCGGGGTATAGCTATGCCGGCCTGCTGAACGCGCCCAGCCTGACCTTTGGCACGTTGAAGGATGTGCGCGGCCTAAACGGTGAGCCTGACGTGGCGCGCTTGGCGATCCCTGCCTTGCCCGGTGATGCCGGCGGTCCTGTGCTGGATGCTTCGGGCACGGTGGTTGGTATGCTCGCGCCAAAGATCAACATGGGCCGCGCGCTACCCGAGACGGTGGGGTTTGCGCTGCAAGCGGACACGCTCCGCAAAGCTCTGGCGTCAACAAAACCGCGCATGCCAGCCTCAGACGTAGCCAGTTTAAGGCCCTCAAAACTCTCTCCCGATGCGCTGCATCACATTGCCAAGGGGATTACGGTTTTGGTCAGCTGTTGGGACTGACCCAGCACGAAGCCTAGGCCGTCATCGCAGGCGTCAAATAGATCAGCGTCGGTCCCTTGGCGGCAAAGGCCTGCTGCACTGCCGCTTGCATTTCGGCCAGAGTTTGCGGCGCCGCAGACCGCGCGCCGAACGCTTCCGCCAATTTGCAAAAGTCCGGGTTATGCGCCACGACCGCGTTGGGTGCGATCTGAGCACGGACCATGCTGTCCTCAATCTCGCCCAATTTTGTGTTGTCCCACAGGATAATCGGCAGGGGCAGGTTATGCTCCACCGCGACGCCCAGCTCCGCCATGGTATAGTGAAAGCCGTAATCGCCGATGATCGCCATTGTGGGCAATCCCGGTCGCGCAATTGCACCGCCGATGGCCGCCGGCGTGGCGTACCCAAGGGTCCCAAAGCCAGTCGGGTGATGCCAATGATGCGGCCGCGCCATGGGCCAGATCTCTTTGGCGGCATAGGCAAATTGCGTCATATCGGAATAGATCATCGTGTCAGCCGGAACCGCAGCGCGCAAAGCATCCGCAATCGGCACAATGCCCGGACGCTCGGCCATGACCTGCGCGCGCCACCGCGCGGCTGTGGCGGCGACATCCTTTGCGGGCCACGCGGTGCGGGCTGGAATGTGGCCGATGCGTTCAGCAAGGACGCGCAGAAAAGACGCGGCATCCGCCTGAACATGATGCGCGGCCCCCATCCCATCACTGAGGCTCGCGGGATCGAGATCAACGCGCACAATCGGGGCGGACCCGCCCAAAGCATCGCGCCACAAATCGCCCTGGGACACTTCCGCACCCGCAATGAGGATCAAATCCGCCTGCGCCATGATCTCTGCGCTCTCCGGGCGGGCCAGCATCGCCCCATAAAGATGGGGATAATCAGGCGACACCAGACCGCGCCCGGCATAGGTGGTAAAGACCGCAGCACCCAATCCTTCGGCCAATCTCTGCGCAGCCGCACCATCCCCGCGCACGCCGGCACCAAGAATGATCAGGGGCGCGCGTGACGCCTCCAACAGAGTGACCACACGATCAATGTCGTCCGCGCTATGCGGTGCAGGCCGCGCGGGGCTGCGCGGCGCAACCGGTGCGGGTGCAGCCTGCGCCTCAAGCGCCCCAATGGGGACTTGAATATGTTTTGGACGCGGACGCATGCTTTGGAATTCACCAAAGGCACGGTCGATCAATGTATAGGTGGCATCGGCGTTGCGCGCCTCGGCGGACCAGTCGCAAACGGTTTCTGCCGCTGCGCGCTGGTCCTTCATCTGGTGCAGTTGCCCTTGTGTCGCCGCCGTTTCATCCAAGCAAGACGACAACACCAGCATCGGCACAGTATCAGAATAAGCCTGGCCCATCGGCGTCATGATATTGCACAGGCCCGGCCCCGTGATGACATATGCCACGCCGGGCTGACCCGACGCGCGTGCATAGCCGTCGGCCATAAACCCCGCACCCTGTTCGTGGCGGGCTAATACATGGGTAATGCCCGCCTCTTCGATGCCCCGGTACATCTCTTGATTGTGTACACCAGGGATGCCGAACACATGGGTCACGCCGCGGTCTTTGAGCATGTGAGAGATCTGCGCACCCAAAGGGCGGCTCTGCATTGAGGTTTGCGGCATCACGCCCTCCAAAATTGAACCGTGACAATGGCATAGACTGCCAGCAACTCAAGCCGACCAATCAGCATTGCCGCGGCGAGCAACCACTTGGCGGTATCGTTCAACGGCGCGAATGTGCCTGCTGGGCCGATGATATCGCCCAAACCCGGCCCGACATTCGCCAGCGCCGTCGCCGCACCCGAGACGGATGTGACAAAATCAAGGCCCGTTAGGCTGAGCGCCACAGCCAAAAGACCGAGGGTCGCAATGAAAAAGACAAAGAACGACATAACCGAGCTGAGGACATCATCACTGACCGGACGCCCCGCGTAGCGCGGCGTGAACATGCCATGCGGGCTGCGGGTTTTTTGCAATTGCGCACGGACGGAGGCGAACAGAAGCTGATAGCGGAAGATTTTAATCGAGCAGGCGGTGGAGCCGGCGCAGCCGCCAATCAAGCCTAAAAAGAAGAAAACGGAGACCAAAAACGGCCCCCAAAGCATGTAATTTACACTGGTATAGCCGGTCCCCGACATGACGGAGGTCACATTAAACAGCGCCTCGCGCACGGCCTGCTCCAAATCATGCGGAAAGACATAGATCAACGTGACCGCACAGAGGCCCACAACGATTACGAGGGTTGCCAAGAACGCGTGCACTTGGCTGTCGCGCAGGATGGCGCAAGTATTGCCGTTAATGAGCTGCACGTAGCGCACAAAGGGCAATGCGGAGAGGATCATAAACAGGCTGGCCGCGTATTCCGTCGCACCCGAAAACGTCCCAAAAGACGCATCATAATTCGAAAAACCTCCCGTTGATACAGTCGTCAAAGCGTGCACCGTGGCGTCAAAGGTGTCCATGCCAAGGATCAAATAAACCAAAGCACAGCCTAGGGTAATCACGATATAGATGCCCGAAATTTGGCTCGCGATTTGTGTGGCGCGGGGCAGGATTTTGCCAAAGGTATCAAAGCCTTCAGAGCGGAAGATTTGCATACCACCCACACGCAGCTCTGGCAGGAACACCATCGCCACAACAATGATGCCGATGCCGCCGAGCCATTGCAGAATGCCGCGCCAAAGCAACAAACCCTTTGGCAGGCTTTCCAAACCGCTCAGAACAGTGGAGCCGGTGGTCGTCAGCCCCGACATTGCCTCGAAAAACGCATCAACGAAACGTGCCTCAGTAGCGCCAAACACGAAAGGCAGCGCGCCAAAGATCGGCAGAGCCAGCCAGACTCCCGTTGTGAGCAAAAAGGTCTGTTGGATGGTCAGGCCTTCGCGCACCCCATTGGCGCAGGAAAGCGCAATGCACCCCCCCGACAGGATCGTAATCAGGCCAGATTGCACAAAAACGGGCCAATGGCCCCGTCCCTCCGCCAGGTCAACCAGCAAAGGCAGCAGCATGAAGGCCCCCAAAACGGTAACCAACAGCCCAATCACATATCCAACGGGTCGCAAATCCAACATCGCGTCAGCGTTGGCGCGCCCTGCGCGCCGTGTCAAGCGCGCCCTGTCAAGCGCGCCCGATTGCGGGCGGCCCCTTTGTGTTTTACGGATCAGAGG
Source organism: uncultured Pseudosulfitobacter sp. (assembly GCA_965656435.1). Classification (GTDB taxonomy): domain Bacteria; phylum Pseudomonadota; class Alphaproteobacteria; order Rhodobacterales; family Rhodobacteraceae; genus Pseudosulfitobacter. Next base: position 37,052 of record CBFHKQ010000020.1, read on the forward strand.
TAATAGATATCACGGAACACATAGGCCGGGATCTGGTCTCGCGTGATGTTCATCTCAGCCAGTTGCGCATCGGTCATGTTGTTCAACTGCTCAATCAAATGCGCACGTGCTTGCATGCTGCGCGAATGCTTCATCGCGGCAATCACATTGCCAAAGCCGGTGGACAGAGCGGTGAAAACACGCGACGCAAGTTCAGTGATCGGCGAGCGGGTCATTGTATAAGCCATCAAGGCACCTCAGTTTTATATGATGTTTTTCTGGCCCTTTGGGTACAAAAGACACCGCCCACCCGACAACGGACAATTCTGCATAGCGGCATTGCGTAATTCTGCAATGCAGCAGAAATAAACCCTCCGACTGTCAGGAGCAGTCAGGGGGTCCATTGGCAGTGGTCGACAGGTTGGATGTGCGCTTAGCCGGTGTGGAACAACGATTGGAACAGGCGCGGGTCAATGCTTTCATTGGCAAAGGTCGGACCTTCGGTCAGGACCGACACGGCATCATGGCTGTGCAAGCTTTCTTGGTGGCTGGCGATGACGCGGAAATCACCGATCCGGTGATCGGCCAACAGCTCTGCACAAAAGAGGCGCGCGGCGTCTTCCACAAAGATCGGGTTGGCGGCATTTAGCTCGGCAAAGGCTTGTTCATCCTCGCGCTTCACCATGACTTGGGTTTCTGTAGGCACCGCGCGGCGGCAAGCCTCGATTACATCCTCAAACCAAACGGTGTCGGCGTCCGGTTCTAATGCCACCGAAATGCGCGCCACAGAGCGTTGTGAGTGCGGCGTCGCCAATTGACCGCGCGTCATCCGCGCATGCTCAGACAGCTCCAACGAACAGGGGCATGTGGAGGAATAGACATAATCGAGATGCACGATCTTTTTGCGCACACCGGCCTGTTCCACCAGCTCCAGCGCGATGTCATAATATTGATAGCCTTCAAGCCCAGAGCGCAGGCTTTTCACCTTGGCCGGAAAGCTGAACCGCATCTGGATGCGCGCATCAAAGCTCTCGAGATCGGCGATGTAGTCCTGCAAGGCCGCTTCGATCACCTCAAAGCTAAAGGTCGCGTCGGCGTGCTTATAAAAGCTGCGCATGATCCGCGACATGTTGATGCCTTTTTTGTCCGCCTCCAATGAGACAGTGCCGGTCACCGAAGTTTCGAGCCTCAGTGGGCCATCGTCACGGGTTTGATAGGACACCGGCAGGCGAAAGTTTGAAATGCCCACATGCTGAATGGGCGCGCGCGCGCCGCGGATCAGGCTGGAGGGTCCGTTTTGCAGGTCTGGCAACGCGTTTTTGTAGTCCGCGTCGACCGTGAAATCGGCAGGATATTGCCGCGACAGGTCCGGATAATCGCGGCTTTCACCGTTCGGGATCAGCCGCGCAATTCGCGGGTCCAGTTCCAGGATTTCTGTTTGTGTTGCACCCTCGGCCCACTGGCGCAATGTGTCTAGTGCGGCCTTTGCTTCGTCGCGTTCGGGTATTTGGTGGATCTCGGGCGTATGAATGTTCATGCAGTTGCCCCCCCTTGCTCGTTTATCCAACCCCGATGTAGGGGCTCGTCTATCATTGTCCAAGTTGTAAATTAGGTACGCGGCGACGCGGGCTTTGGTTCACTAATTCTTGGACGGATGGCCGAGGCATGCGCCTTAGACGTGGTCGAGCGCTTGCAAAACATCGTCACGCAAATCCGCTGCCGCCTCAAGGCCAACCGACATGCGCACAAGGCCTGGGGTGATGCCCAATGCGTCTTTTTGTGCCTGCGGCAAGCGCTGGTGCGTCGTTGTCGCTGGATGTGTCAAAATAGATTTCGCATCGCCCAGATTATTGGAAATCACAGCAATTTTCAGGGCGTTCAGAAAGGCAAATGCCGCCTCTTGCCCGCCTTTGAGATCCAGTGCGAGCACGGTGCCGCCTGCCCCCATCTGCGCCTGCGTCAGCGCATGCTGCGGATGCGCGGCCAAGCCGGGATAGATCACGCGATCAAGCTTGGGGTGCCCCTCTAGGGCCTCCGCCAAGATCTGCGCGCTGCTTGCCTGTGCGCGCACGCGCAGGTCCATCGTCTCAAGCCCTTTGAGCATGATCCAAGCTGTGAAGGGCGACATCGCCCCGCCGGTGTGCTTCATGTAGGGCTCAACCGTTTGGCGAATAAAATCGCGGCTGGCCAGAATAACCCCGCCTAAGGCGCGGCCCTGTCCGTCGATATGTTTGGTTGCTGAGTAAATCACCACATCCGCCCCCAAGGCGACGGCGTTGGAAAAGACCGGCGTTGCGAACACGTTGTCGACCACCACCGTCGCACCAACGGCGTGGGCAAGCTCCGCGACAGCCTTGATATCAATGACTTCAAGCGTGGGGTTCGAGATACTTTCAAAAAAGACCGCGCGCGTGTCGGGTGTAATCGCAGCCTCCCACGACGCGATATCGGTCCCGTCCACCAAGGTCACTTTGACGCCGTAACGCGTCAGGATGTTTTCCAACACATAGAGACAGGATCCAAATAGCGCGCGCGCCGCAACCACATGGTCGTCCGCTTTCAGCATCGCCATGAGCGAACCACTGACCGCAGCCATGCCAGAGGCCGTGGC
>CBFHKQ010000021.1:0-37844 GCA_965656435.1 uncultured Pseudosulfitobacter sp.
TGGCACCACGACGGTCGCAGGCGCAATCGATAGCGCGTTGGTCAGACAATAATGCGCCAGCAGACCCGCAAGTCCGATCAGCATCACCCAAGGCAGCGCCGCAGCGTCCGGCAGCGCAATATCGCCGTCATAACCGGCCATCGCAACGCCCATCACCAGCTGCATCGCGGTCAGCCAAAACAGGATTTGCGTGATGCTTTGGGTGCGGGTCAAACGCTTGGTGAACATGATCGTAAGGGCAAAAAATATGGCTGCGGATGCCGCCGTGATCACCCCTGCGTTGATGCTGCCCATGTCGGGGCGCGCAACGATCAAGATGCCCGCAAACCCCATCAAAGCCGCCAGCGCCCGCACAGGTGTCAAACGCTCGCTCAAGATCAAGGGGCTAAGTACGATCACCCAGATAGGCGAGGTGAATTCCAATGCAAAGACCTGCGCCAGCGGAATGACCGTCACGGCATAGAACCACAGGTTTTGTCCGGTAAAATGGGCGATGTTGCGCAAAACATGCGTGCCGAGAGCAGCCGTTGTGATTTGGCGCCAGGCCCCTGTGAGCGCGGCCAGAGCACAGACAATCAGCACACCCACCGCAGAGCGGTACATCATGATTTCAAAGGTATCGAGCGTGCTCGCCACTTCGCGTCCTGCGACAGCCATGGCAGAAAACGAGGCGATGGAGCCTGACATCCACAGGGCTGCGACCAGAACCGGGTTCACCCGCGCAGCACGTCATGTTGGGCGGCGCAGGATTGCGTTGGGTCAGTGTCACAAGGAGATATCATAAGACGTTCCGTCCACAAAAAGCTGCTTACTTAAACTGTCTATCCGTTTCTGTGCGATGTTCAAGATTGCGCAACAGCCGTGCGTTATGCGTATTCAGCCGCAAGGTCGTCCACAAACGCGGTCCATTGCTGCCAGCCGTCGGTTTGTTTGAGGCGGGTCAAATAGGCACGCTGCATCTCAGAAATGGGATAACCTACCCGCAAAAAACGGCAGTAGAGCGGCGCAAACCATGCATCTGCGATCGAATAATCTCCCAACAGAAAATCGCCCGTGCTTTGGGTATGCAAGGCCTCTAGCCTGTCGTGCCAATAGGTCAGCTGCGGGTGGTTTATGTGCTGTGCACTGCCCTGGCGCAGATCCATTGGAATAGCCCTGCGTAAATCTCCGGATTGGCTTTGAAATTCCAAACACAAACTTTTGGCAGTCCATGCAATCGCGCGTGGGGTTGGCCACTGAAGGCCGCCTAAATCCGCCAACGCGTCTACGATCGCAAATGTCTCAACGATCGTGATGCCGCTCTGCGCTAATTTCAGAACGGGCACCTGACTGGTGGGGCAATCCGTGGTGTCGATCAGCTTGTTCTGCGTGTCAAAATCGCGCCAGCTGATGTCAAACCGATCGCGAATGGGGGCCGCACACAAGAATGCACGCATTGACCAAGTGGAAGACCATGCCGTGCCGAGGATCAGCCGATTGTTTGTTTCCATCGCGGAGGGTTCCCTTGGCTTCTTATCGATTGATCAAGGCAAGGCGTTTATGGTCGTCGATGCCAACCCTTAAGATTGGGCCTGCAAAACCCTTATTCCCACTCAATCGTGCCCGGAGGTTTGGATGTGATGTCATAGGTCACGCGGTTGATGCCTGGCACTTCGTTGATGATGCGCGTGGCTGTTTCGCCAAGGAATTCATGCGAAAACGGGTAATAATCCGCCGTCATCCCATCCACCGACGTTACCGCCCGCAACGCGCAGGCATAATCATAGGTCCGCCCGTCGCCCATCACGCCTACGGTTTTGACCGGTAGGATCGCGACAAAAGCTTGCCAGATTTCATCATAGAGCCCGTGTTTGCGGATTTGATCAATATAGACCGCATCCGCTTCGCGCAGGATATCCAGCTTGGCGCGCGTGATCTCGCCGGGGCAGCGGATCGCAAGGCCGGGGCCCGGGAAGGGATGGCGGCCGATAAAGCTTTGCGGCAAACCCAATTCATGGCCCAAAGCGCGGACTTCGTCTTTGAACAGTTCGCGCAGCGGCTCCACCAGCTGCATGTTCATCCGCTCCGGTAGGCCGCCTACGTTATGGTGTGATTTGATCGTGACGCTTGGCCCGCCGGAAAAGCTCACCGATTCGATTACATCAGGATAGAGCGTGCCCTGCGCCAAGAAATCCGCGCCGCCAATTTCTTTGGCGTATTTCTCAAATACATCGATGAAGAGGCCGCCGATGATTTTACGCTTGGTTTCGGGGTCTGAGACGCCTTCGAGCTTGCCTAAAAACAGATCCGACCCGTCCGCATGGATAAGAGGCAGGTTGTAATGCTCGCGGAACATCGACACGACCTCAGCGCTTTCGTCTTTGCGCATCAAGCCGTGGTCGACATAGACGCAGGTCAACTGCTCGCCGATTGCCTCATGGATCAGAACCGCGGCAACGGAGCTGTCGACGCCGCCTGACAGTGCGCAGATGACGCGGCCTTCGCCCACTTGGGCGCGGATCTTGGCGATAGCTTCTTCGCGGTAGGCGCCCATGGTCCAATCGCCCTTGAACCCTGCGATTTTCACGAAATTCTCGTAGAGTTTGCGGCCATTGGGGGTGTGATGCACCTCGGGGTGGAATTGTACCACGTAGAACTGGCGCGCGGGATCGGCGGCAATTGCAAAGGGCGCGTTGGGCGAGGTGCCGTAGACCTCAAAACCGGGGGCGAGGGCGCTGACGTGATCGCCGTGGCTCATCCACACCTGCTCGCGATCGTCCTCAAACCACCCATCGAGCCAATCAAGCGCTTTATCCGTGGGTGTCACATAGGCGCGGCCGAATTCGGCCGTCCCGTGCCCGCGCTCCACCTTGCCGCCCAAACAGTGCATCATGACCTGCTGGCCGTAACAAATGCCCATAACCGGCACACCAAGGGTAAAGACAGAGGCCGGCGGCATCGGTGCGCCCTCGGCAAAGACGGACGATGGACCGCCCGATAAAATCACCGCTTTCGGAGCAAATTCGGCCAAGAACGCGTCCGAGACGGCGTTGAAGGGATGGATTTCGCAATAGACATTCAACTCGCGCAGGCGGCGGGCAATCAGCTGGGTTACTTGGCTGCCGAAGTCGATAATGAGGAGGCGGTCATGGGTGTGTTGTGTCATGCCTGCCTGATAGGCGCTGGCGGCCCATATGGCAACTCTCGGACTGGGGCAGGGCGTCACCCGCGTGCGTTTTTTTGCAAAAGCGACGGCTTTGGTCGCAAAGGGGCAAAGACCACGTTTGCCGGCTCGATTTTTAGCAAAGGGGATGCAACGGCATGTCGCTTTTTTGCGTGGAGCGCCGTTTGGAGCGCGCGGGTCCACGGTGCTGCGCGTTAGTAGAGTGTAGCGAATTTTTTGGAGTGCGGGATATGGCAGAAACGGCAACACGCGGACGGCGCGGTGGTGGGGGTGCAGCACGACGTGCGCAGCGCTCGGCGGTGTCCTTTGAGACGGCCAAGTTCATCGAGCGCAACATTCCCAATTTTGAAATCCTGAACGAAGAAGCGTTGGAGATCATCGAGACGAACGCCGAGGCGATCCTTGAGGAAGTCGGCGTGAATTTCCCCGACAATCCTTTAGCGCTCCAGCGCTGGCGCGATGCAGGCGCTGACGTGCAAGGCGAGCGAGTGCGCATTCCCCGCGGTCTCGCACGCAAGCTGTGTGAGACGGCTCCGGCACAGTATACGCAGCACGCGCGCAACCCCGCACGCAATGTGGAAATCGGCGGGCGGAACCTGGTGCTGGCACCTGTTTATGGCCCGCCTTTCGTGCGTGATAACGCCGGCGGGCGCCGCTATGCCACGATGGATGATTTTAATAAATTCGTGAAGCTGGGCTATATGTCCAAATGGCTGCACCATTCCGGCGGCACCGTTTGCGAGCCGACGGACGTGCCTGTGAGCAAGCGCCATTTGGACATGTTGCACGCCCACATGACGCTGTCGGACAAGCCGTTCATGGGCTCGGTAACGGAGCCGAGCCGCGCGCAAGACAGCGTCGATATGTGCGGTGTCCTCTTTGGTGAGGATTTTGTTCAGGAAAACACGGTGATGACCTCGCTCATCAACATCAACTCGCCCATGACATTTGATGATGTGATGATGGGGGCGTTGGATGTTTATGCGCAGAACAACCAGGCCTGCATCATATCGCCCTTCATTGTGGGTGGCGCCATGGCGCCGGTCTCTGTTGCAGGGACATTAACGCAGGTATTGGCCGAGGCTTTGGCGGGCATCGCCTACAGCCAGCTGTGCCGCGCCGGTGCGCCGGTCATCATGGGCGCATTTGTGACCTCGATCGATATGAACAGTGGCGCGCCAACCTTTGGCACGCCGGAGGCTGCACATATTACCTATGGCGCGGGCCAATTGGCGCGGCGTTTAGGTCTGCCCTACCGCTCGGCCGGATCCTTCTGCGGCTCGAAACTGCCGGATGCGCAGGCCGCTTATGAGACGGCGAACTCCTTGAATATGGGACTGCTGGCGGGTGTGAACTTTATGCTGCACTCTTGCGGGTGGCTCGAGGGGGGGTTGGTCTCGTCCTTTGAGAAATTCGTGATGGATGCAGATCAGTTGGGCGCGCTGCATCATCTGGCCCAAGGTGTTTCGGTGGATGCCAACGCCCAAGCGATGGATGCTATTCGCGAGGTCGGCCCCGGCGGGCATTACCTGGGCTGTGCTCACACGCAGGCCAATTTCAAATCGGCTTTCTGGAAATCGGACCTGCTGGATTACAAGCCCTTTGAAACCTGGGAAGACGAAGGCGCGCGCGACACGCAAACTCTTGCCGGACTGCGGGTGGAGCGGATGTTGAACGACTACCAACAGCCCGAAATGGATCCTGCTACCGCCGAGGCGCTCGCTGCATTCGTGGCACGTCGCAAAGCGGCGGAACCTGATTCCTTCACCTAGGATACCTATTCCCCGCGCGGGGCAGGGTCTTTACCTGTGCCGCGTGGGGTTATTCGGCCGCCACACTTAAGGGATGCGCGGGTGTGCGCGGGGCCGTCTCGACGTACTCGGCTTGTGCGCGCTGCATGATCTGCGCCTCAGCCACCATCGCGATCATCACGTCGACATGATGGGTCAAGCGGTAGCTCGCATCGCCCGAGAGGCGCTGCTCATTCAGCTCGCCTTCAATTTCCATCAACTGGACCAAAGCAGCCCCATATCGCGGCAGCGCGCCATATCCGAGTAGCCGAGGCAGATGTGCGCTGCGTCTATAGTCTTCTGCGCCAAAGCGCGCGGCGCGCATCAAAAGGCGGGGGCGGCGTAGGCAGGCCAAGCGGGTCAGGATATCTTGCATCGGTCACTCCTTTTGCAGGGCGACGGCATGAGGATTGCCGCCAATGTGGCAACAATGTGGCACAGGTTTTAGGGGTGTTGCGTTCCAAGCAACAGTGCCGCGCGGCGCTGTTACCACTGTTTATGTTTTGGAAACGATTGTTACCGCATCGACAAAAATTAAGATTCCGGTAACCAATGCAACTTTAAGATGTGTTGATAAAGCTGTGGATAAATTGTGAATAAATTTTAAACCTTAGGATATTGTCATGTCATTAAACGCTCCCGTGTCGGGTGCTTTGGGGCTGCCAACGGACATGGTGCCACCGCCTGTGATGCATTATTTGGCGCACACCGAATGCGGTATTTCGATCCGGGAATTGGCGCGTCAGGCGGGGTGTTATGCCTCGACAATTTCCCGCCAAGTCCGCCGGATTGAGACGTGTCGGGACGACGCATTATTCGATTCTGGTCTGCGGCGTTTGGGGCCGCGCTTTCCCGCGCAGGACCACGCCTTTGTGCGCCATATGGACCGCGTCCTTGGGAAAAGGCCCCGTTCTAAAAAGGATATTTCATCTATGGTTTCGCCCAAATCCAACCCCTCCGCCAGTTCTGAGAAAGAGATTTTGCGCCGCGATATGCTGCGTGTGTTGGGACGCTTGTGTGAAAAGGGCGCATTGTTGGCTGTGGCGGCGGATCTGGAAAACGCCGTTGTTGTGCGCGATGGCCCGCAGGCTCAAGGTCTGCGCACGGCCGTCGTTGCACGGCAATTGGCAGAGGTTTTGGCGCTGAACGAATGGATCGTTGTGCAGGTGCAGGGCCGGGTCACGCGCTATGCCATCACGGCCAGCGGCCGCGCCGCCTACCACAGCCTGAGCACGGAAGCCGGCGAAGTTGGTGATCTGCCTGATTTTGAGGCAGAGACGCCAGCCGCACCAGGCATGGCTGAGGCGCGCGTGGCCTTTGCGGGCAAAGAGGCCTGCGAAATACGCGCCGAACAGGGGCAATCCCGCCGTGCCCGCTATTCGGCGGTTGAATCGCCTTTGAACGCGCTCGCGCGGCGTCGTGATAAAGACGGCAAACCATTCCTGAGTGCCGCTGAGGTGAATGCTGGCGAGCGGTTACGCGAAGATTTTGAATTGTCGCAAATGGGCCCGAATGTGACCCAAAACTGGGACCGTTTCCTGACGGGCGCAGGCAGCAAGGGACGCGCACCCGATGCCAATATAGGTCGCGGGCCAGAGGCTGCGCGGGCGCGGGTTTCAGCGGCGCTGGCGACACTTGGCCCCGGTCTGTCAGATGTCGTGATGCAATGCTGTTGCCACCTAGACGGATTGGAAACCGTGGAAAAACGCCTTGGGTAGTCCGCGCGCTCGGCCAAAGTGGTGCTGCGTATCGCCTTGGGTCAGCTTGATCGGCATTTTGAGAAAAACGGCGGGCCGGGCGGTGGCTTGATCGGCTAGGTCGCTTAGCCAAAACAGAACCCGCTTAAAAAAGGGGCGCCAGCAAATGTGGCGCCCCTTTTCATTACCGTGACAGGCTATCAGGCAAGATCGAAACGATCCGCGTTCATGACCTTGGTCCACGCGGCGACGAAATCGCTGATAAAGCGGGCTTCACCGTCGTCTTGGCCGTAGATTTCCGCCAAAGCGCGCAGTTGTGCGTGCGAACCAAAGACCAGATCGGCGCGCGTCCCGGTCCACTTCACCGTGCCATCTGCGGTCTTGCCCTCAAACAGGTCCGCTTCTGTCGCATGTGGTGCCCAGGCGATGTCCATGTCCAGCAGCGTGGCGAAGAAGTCGTTGGTCAACTTGCCTTTGCTGTCTGTCCATGCGCCGTGTGCGCCATCCTCAAAGTTCGCGCCCAACACGCGCAGCCCACCGACCAAGGCCGTCATTTCTGGCGCTGTCAGGCCCAGCAATTGCGCGCGGTCCACCAGCGGCTTTTCTGCCGGTACGTTGATGCCCACCGCCATATAGTTGCGGAAACCATCGATTGTGGGCTCCAACACAGCGAAAGCATCTGCGTCTGTTTGCTCTTGCGTGGCGTCCGTGCGACCGGGGGTGAAGGGTACGTCGATCTGACCGTCTGTGGCCTGCTCAAGCGCTGCAACACCGCCCAACACAATAAGGTCCGCCATGGAAACGGCCTTGTCGTCCGCCGCGTTGGTATTGAAGGCCGTTTGCACCGCTTCCAATTTCTCCAACACTTTGGCGAGGTTCGCCGGCTCATTCACGGCCCAATCTTTCTGTGGTGCCAAGCGGATGCGGCCGCCATTCGCGCCGCCTCGGTGATCCGAGCCGCGATAGGTTGAGGCCGAGGCCCAGGCCGTTTTGACCAGTTCCGAGACGCTCAACCCTGTCTCCAAGATTGCTTTCTTGAGGGCCGCGATGTCGCTCGCGTCGATCTGTGCATAATCCGCCGCAGGAATAGGATCCTGCCAGATCAGGTCTTCGGCCGGCACATCTGATCCCAAATAGCGTGCTTTTGGACCCATGTCGCGGTGGCACAGTTTAAACCAAGCCCGCGCAAAAGCATCCGCAAAGAGGTCCGGATCCGCATGGAACCGGCGTGAGATTTTCTCAAACTCCGGATCCATCTTCATGGACATATCCGCCGTGGTCATCATGGGCGGGTGCTTTTTCGACGGATCATGGGCGTCCTCAACCATATCCTCTGGTTGGCAGTTGATCGGCGTCCACTGCTGTGCACCGGCGGGGCTTTTTGTCAGCTCCCAATCGTATTTGAACAGCACATCGAAATAGCCCATGTCCCATGTCGTTGGGTTTGGCTTCCACGCACCCTCAATGCCAGAGGTCGTGGCATCGCCACCCACGCCAGAGCCGTGGCCGTTCTGCCAGCCAAAGCCCATCTGGTGCATTTCGCCGCCCTCGGGCTCCGCGCCCACAAGGCCTGCGTCGCCTGCACCGTGCGCTTTGCCGAAGGTGTGGCCGCCCGCAACCAAGGCCACGGTTTCTTCATCCGTCACGCCCATACGGCTGAAGGTGTCGCGCACGTCCCAGCCGGAAGCTACGGGATCAGGGTTGCCATCAGGGCCTTCGGGATTGACGTAAATCAGGCCCATCTGCACCGCGGCCAATGGGTTTTCCATGTCGCGCTCGCCGGAATAGCGGCTGTTGGGTCCGCCCGATGGCTCCAGCCATTCGGTTTCTGCGCCCCAATAAATGTCGTCCTCAGGCTCGTAGATGTCGACGCGGCCGCCGCCAAAGCCAAAGACTTTGCCGCCCATGCTTTCGATCGCCACGTTGCCAGCAAGGATCATGAGGTCTGCCCAAGACAGGGCATTGCCGTATTTCTTTTTGATTGGCCACAGCAGGCGGCGCGCTTTGTCGAGGTTGCCGTTGTCGGGCCAAGAGTTCAGCGGCGCAAAACGCTGTGCGCCGGTGCCTGCACCGCCACGGCCATCGGCGCTGCGGTAGGTGCCGGCAGAGTGCCACGCCATGCGGATAAAGAGTGGGCCGTAGTGCCCGTAGTCCGCAGGCCACCACGGCTTGCTGTCGGTCATCAGCGCTGTCAGGTCCGCCTTGACCGCTTCCAGATCCAGCGTGCCGAAGGCGGCAGCATAGTCGAATTCTTCGCCCAGTGGGTTCACCAGCGACGAATGCTGGCTGAGGATTTTCAGGTTCAGGTTATCAGGCCACCAATCGCGGTTTATCACCTGTTTCTTGGTGGAAAAGGGGCACTTCATATCGCCGTCCATCGGTCTCTCCTTCACGTGTTCTACAATTGATGCGGGCTGGCTAAGCAGCCCTTTCTAGAATCGATCTAAATGCAATTTAAGTGTTTGTGCGCACAGGTCCAACCATTCGGTGCAGGGAATTTCAAAAAAGAATGTTCCGTCCCAAAACCCGCCGTCGCAAGGGCCTGCGCAGCGCCCCTCCGTGCCGTTGGTGCGGTTGCGGGTTGTCTCAGGCCGCCTGACATATGATATAGGAAACAGAAGTGGTCCTGACTGAACCGAAAGCATCCCAATGCGTGATCTTAAAATCCCCGAGCAACGCCACCCTGAAAAAGCGGCCAAGCCAGATAATCCGCAGCCGAAAAAGCCCAGCTGGATCAGGGTCAAAGCTCCCGGCGGAGAAGGCTATGCCGAGACGCAAAAGATCATGCGCGACAACAATCTGACCACGGTCTGCGAAGAAGCAGGCTGCCCCAATGTTGGCGAATGTTGGAGCCAGGGCCACGCCACCATGATGATCATGGGCGAGGTGTGTACGCGCGCCTGCACCTTCTGCAACATTGCGACAGGCAAGCCGCCAGAAGACCTTGATGCGTTTGAACCGGGCCGCGTCGCCCATGCGGTAGAGAAATTGGGATTGAACCACGTGGTCATCACCTCCGTGGACCGCGACGATATTTTGGACGGCGGGGCGGATCACTTTGCCCAGACCATCCGCGCGATCCGTCACCGCAGTCCCAGAACAACGATCGAGATTTTGACGCCAGACTTTATCCGTTGTGATCCGTCTGTTTTGGAAACGGTGGTCGCCGCGCGCCCGGATGTATTCAACCACAACCTTGAGACGGTGCCGGGCCTCTATCCAGAGGTGCGCCCCGGTGCGCGCTATTTTCATTCCCTGCGCCTGTTGCAGCGGGTCAAAGAGCTGGACCCCACGATGTTCACAAAATCCGGCATCATGGTCGGCTTGGGCGAAGACCGCCAATCCGTGGTTCAGGTCATGGACGACATGCGCGCGGCGGACATCGATTTTCTGACGATCGGTCAGTATCTGCAACCGACGCCCAAGCACCACAGCGTAGACCGTTTTGTGACGCCTGAGGAATTCGCAGGCTATGAAAAAGCGGCCTATGGAAAGGGCTTTTTGATGGTCTCGGCCACGCCTCTTACCCGCTCAAGCTATCATGCGGGCGACGATTTTGCGCGTCTCAAGGCTGCACGCCTCGCGGCTGCGGGATAAACCTCAGGTGACACAATCGAAATCGGCAGGCCCGTCCGGTGCTGCGGCTGTGGGTGCCGTGGCTGCGCCGCAGGTGGCCAAAGGCGTGATCTTTGGCCTTGCGGCAGTGATCATGTGGGCGCTGTATTTTATTTTTGCGCGCCGTGCTGCGGTGGCAGGCCTGTTGCCGCAGGATGTTGCCGTTCTGCGCTATGCGGCGGCGGGGGCGATCCTGTTGCCATGGGTCTTGGCGCGGGGTCTGCGCGATCTGGGCGGTGTCGGTTGGGCGCGCGGTTGTGCACTCGCAGCGATGGTTGGTCCGCTGTTTATCGCTCTCGGCGCGGGCGGCTTCCTTTATGCGCCCTTGGCCCACGGCGCTGTGATCCAGCCCGCGACCGCCGCCTTGGTCGCCAGCGTGATTGCCGTGATTTTTCTGCGCGAAGGTCTCGATGTGTCGCGGATGCTCGGGTTGGCCATGGTGATCTGCGGCATCGGGATCATTGGCGCATTGGGGGCTGCGGCAGAGGTTGGGACCCTCGTGGCGGAGGCGCGATACGGCACAGAAGTGCTGCGCGGTCAGATCATGTTCGTAGGGGCAGGGGCGCTCTGGGCGGCGTTCACCATCGCCCTGCGCCAATGGCAGGTGCCGGCGGTGGGGGCTGCGGCGGCGGTCTCCGTTATTTCCGCGCTTGTTATTTTGCCTGTCTTTGCCACCTTTGACAGCTTCGCGCGTTTGGCCGCGCTACCATGGACGCAATTGGCTTTGCAAGTGACGGTGCACGGCGTAATGGCGGGTGTCTTGGCGATGGTGGCCTATGCGCGCTCGGTCGCGTTGTTGGGCGTGGGGCGCGCGGCACTGTTTCCAGCGATTGTGCCGGCGGCGGCGCTCTTGCTCGGGGTGCCGATCACGGGCGAAGTGCCGCTGGTGGCGGAGATCATTGGCGCAGCACTCGCCACTTGCGGGCTGATTATCGCGATGCACGGTGTGCCGGGTCTGCGCCGCACTGGCGTCTCGTGATCCCAGCGCAGGCCTGCGTCAGGTAAACCGGACCTTGCCGATATAGCCTAGATTGCGGTCGCGTTGCGCGTAATCGATGCCGTAGCCGACCACAAACTCATCCGGAATTTCAAAACCAGTCCAATCCGCCTGCACGGCCACTTCGCGGCGCACAGGCTTGTCCAGCAATGCAATTGTGCGCAGTTTGCGCGGCGCACGGCTGTTCAGCAGGCCTTGGACGTGATGCATTGTGTGGCCGGTGTCGATGATGTCCTCGACCACGAGCACATCGCGCCCTTCAATGGCGCCGCGCAAATCCTTCAGGATGCGCACCTCGCGGCTGCTCTCCATCTCGTTGCCATAGCTGGAAGCCTCCAGAAAATCGACTTCGATCGGCAGGTCCAGCTCGCGCACCAGATCGGCGATGAACACGAAGGATCCGCGCAGCAACCCCACAACCACCAGTTGTTGCGTGCCCGCGAACTCCCGTTCGATCTCGCGCGCGAGCGCCTCAATCCGCGCGGCAATCGCTTTGGCAGAGATCATCTGATCGATGACATATGGTCGCTGTGGCATGGGCTCTCCGGCGCTTTGGCTTGAATTACACCGCAGTTTGTAACACATCCTGCAAAACGTTCACCACAGCAGATGCCCATGCCCACACATTCCGAGACCCGTTTCCTGCCCTATAGCGCCCAACAGATGTATGATCTGGTGGCCGATGTAGGTGCATATCCGAAGTTTCTGCCGTGGTGCGCCGCAGCACGCGTGAAATCGCGTGAGGATCAAGGCGACTGCATTGTGATGGCCGCTGATCTGGTCATCAGTTTCAAGGTTTTCCGTGAGCGTTTCACCAGCCGTGTGGCCCTCTTTCCAGCGGCGCAGCGGATCGACACCGAGTATCTCGACGGACCCTTCAAATATATGAAATCCAATTGGTCTTTTGTGGACGTAGAGGGCGGCTGCGAAGTGTCCTTCTTTGTGGATTTCGAATTCCGGAACATGATCTTGCAGGGCATCATCGGCGTGGTCTTTAATGAGGCGATGCAGCGGATCGTGCGCGCGTTTGAACGGCGCGCGGCAGAGCTTTACGCCGGCTAGAACGCGACCGTCCGCCCCAGATCCCGCTTGTGCCTTTCGTTTTTGTGGTCAGAATACCGCAAAACCAGTGGAGGCAGCCCATGATCACGGAACAGCTCTTAACCCTTGCCACGGCAACACCGCCCCAAGCATTGCGCGATGTGATGGCGCTGTCGGTGCTGGATTGGGCGGCCTGTGGGATCGCTGGCGCGGCCGAGGGCAGCTTTGAGAGTTTTGCGGCGCAATATATCGGCGCGGCAGGTTCTGGGGCGGTCGGTACCTTCGCAGGGCCCGTCGCTGGGCCAGCGGTGGCAGCACTTCTTAATGGGACGCTGTCGCACGCGCTTGATTTCGACGACACACATTTCGATCACATTGGTCATCCATCGGTGGTGACTGTTTCGGCGGCCATGGCTGTGGGTCAAGCCCTTGGTGGTACGGAACACGCTCCGGATGTTGCGGCCGTGATTGACGCAGCGCTCATTGGGGCGGAGGGGTCGGTGGCCGTGGGCCTCTGGCTCGGCCGGGCGCATTATCAGGTGGGGTATCATCAAACCGCAACGGCAGGCGCCTTTGGCGCGACGCTGGCGGCGGGGCGTCTTTTGGCGCTGGATACCGCACAGATGCGCCACGCGCTGGGGCTTTGTGCGACGGCGGCGTCCGGGCTCAAAGGACAGTTTGGCACGATGGGCAAGCCGTTGAACGCAGGGCTGGCGGCGCGCTGCGGGGTGGAGGCCGCTTATTGGGCGCAGGCTGGTATGACCTCCGCCCATGACGGGTTGGCGGGTCCTTTGGGGTTTGGCGCCACGCATCACGGGGCAAGCGCTGCGCAAGAATTCGACTGGCGCATGGAGCGGGTCAGCCACAAGTTCCACGCCTGTTGTCACGGATTGCACGCGGCGCTTGAGGCGGTTGCGGGCCTAGAGTTTCGCGCCGCACAAACCGTACGCGTGCACACGCATCCCCGCTGGTTGACCGTATGCAACCAGCCGCAACCTGACACCGGTCTGGGCGCAAAATTCAGCTATGCCCAAGTGCTCGCCATGGCCGCACATGGCATTGCGACGGGCGACATTACGCAGTTCAACGATCAGGTCGCTTGCGATCCGGCGCTGGTGGCTTTCCGCGACCGGGTTGAGGTGGTCGGAGACGACAGCCTCTCGGAAATGCAAGCACGGGTTGAGATTGACGGGACCGCCTATACCCATGACTTAAACGCGCCGCTGCCGCTTGCGGAACGGCGCCGTAAAATCATGCAAAAAGCCCGCGCGCTGGTGGGCGCACGGGCGGATGAGATTGCCGAGGCGATGACGCAGACGGATGTCGAAACCTTCGCCCGCGCCCTGTTCACCCGCTAGCTGGTGAAGTCATAGGCCCGCTCGCCGTGGGTCGACAGATCAAGGCCCGTTGTCTCGTCCTCTTCGGTGACGCGCAGCGGTGTGATGGCACGCACCACATAGACCAACACCACGCTGACGACGATCGTATATACGCCCACAATTGCGAGGCTACCCAGCTGTGCGATCCAGCTGCCAGCACCAAAGGCCGCGATCATGATCGTGCCAAAAATCCCACCCACACCGTGTACGGCAAACACATCAAGCGTGTCGTCGATCTTCAGCACATTGCGGATCAGCGTGACGGCTTCTTGGCAAAGCACACCGGCCACTGCACCGATGATCAGCGCCTCAACAGGACCGACAAAACCAGAGGCAGGCGTAATTGAGGCAAGGCCTGCGATTGTGCCTGTGACCATGCCGACAAGCGAGGCTTTGCCGAATTTGATCCGCTCCCACAGTGCCCAGCTGAGCGATGCGGTGGCCGCCGAGATATGCGTGACAGTCAGGGCCATCGCGGCCCCCCCGTCTGCGGCCAGTTGCGAGCCGCCATTAAAGCCGAACCAGCCGACCCAGAGCATCGCCGCGCCGATCATCACGAGGCCCGGATTGTGGGGTGGCGTCGTTTGGTTGCGCCGCTTGCCCAAGAAAACCGCCAGCACAAGCGCTGCAAGGCCTGCGGTTTCGTGCACCACGATGCCACCTGCAAAATCCTTAACACCTGTTGCGCCAAAGATGCCGCCATCAGCGAGCATGCCGCCGCCCCAGATCCAGTGCACCACGGGCGCGTAGCACAAGAGCATCCAGAGGCCGGAGAAAACCATGACAAATCCAAAGCCAATTCGCTCCACATAGGCGCCGACAATCAGGGCCGGTGTGATGATCGCAAAGGTCATCTGGAATGCGAAAAATAGCACCTCCGGCAAAGTGCCCGACAGGTCATCGGCAGTCATGCCCAACAACATCAGCTTGTCCAGGCCGCCCCAGATGCCGCTTGTGCCCGATCCGAAGGCAATGGAGTAGCCAGCGATAAACCACAAAACGCTCATTAAACAGGCAATGGCAAAGCAGTGCATAAACACGCTGAGCACATTTCGCGCACGCACCAAACCTCCGTAAAAGAGGGCAAGGCCCGGCAATGTCATAAACAGCACAAGTGCTGTTGCGGTCAGTATCCATGCGGTATCGGCGCCGTTCATCATGTCCCTCATATGTGGTGCGATCAGTTGTGCGCAGGCAGTGCCGCGCGCCGCCGCAGGAGGAAAGCCCGAAGTGGTAGCGGCCTGCTAAAATGAAGGGCACTTGGCAAAGTGATGAAATTATGGGCGAACTGAGGGCACTTCTGCTGTTAATTTAAGCAACAACGGAAACGCCTCAAGTCAGCAGTGTTAGCAAGCGGCGCAGCGCATGATCGCAGGCCGCTAGGCGCACGGCACTGCGGCCCAAGGCGCCGAATTCCACTGTTTCGGTGCCAGTTTGGCCCTCGAAGTGCCAGCCAAAGCACACGCGTCCTTCGGGTTTATGGTCCGAGCCACCGGGACCTGCGATGCCGGTGATGGCGATGCTCATGCTCGCGCCGCTCTGGTCGACAGCGCCGGTGGCCATTTCGCGCGCGACGGGCTCAGAAACTGCGCCATGTGCTTCAAGGGTTGCGGGCAAGACGCCGAGCATCTCGATCTTGGCGGCGTTGGTATAGGTGACAAAGCCGCGCTCGACCACCGCCGAGGCGCCGGGCACCTCCGTCAGCGCCGCCGAGACCAAGCCGCCGGTGCAGCTTTCGGCGCAGGCGATCATCACGCCGCGGGCCGCAGCAGCGCTCAGGACGGCCTCCGCGCTCACATCAACACCCCATGGGCAAAGGCCGCCAGCGCCAAGACGCCGATGGCAGCAAAGACACCCGCGATCACATCGTCCAGCATCACGCCCAGGGCGTCGCCGCGCTGGTCGGCCCAGCCAACCAACCAAGGCTTCCAGATGTCAAAGAGGCGAAAGAGGACAAAGGCCGCGATCCAGCCAGGCCACATCACAAGGATCGACATGCCATTGGCCCAGGCTGCAAAGCTGAGCGGCAGCAGGGCGATCCACTGGCCGACCAGCTCGTCCACGACGATATAGCTTGGGTCGTGGTCTTCGCCCTCGGCGGTGACGATGGCCGTGGCCCACCAGCCTTTGGCAAAGCCTACGAGAACTGCAAGCAGCATCAACGGAAAGCCACCCAAAACATGCAGCAGCAAGGCCCAGGGTAGGGCCACCAGCGATCCCCATGTGCCGGGTGCGGGGCGCAGATGGCCGATGCCCAAAACCGTTGCAATCAGGTGCGCGAGCCGGGTCATGCCGCAACCATCGCGCAGGTCGCGATGCAGGCGACCCCCTCGCCGCGGCCGGTAAAGCCCAACCTCTCAGACGTGGTGGCTTTGACGGAAATGCGCGCGATCTCCAGTCCCATAATTTCGGACAAGCGGGCGCGCATGGTTTGGGCATGGGGGCCAATCTTGGGAAATTCGCAGATGAGCGTGCAGTCGACATTTGTGATCTGGAAGCCTTTGTCGCGCGCCAAGTCGACCGCATGGGTCAGGAAAATATCGCTCGCAGCGCCCTTCCACTGTGGATCAGAGGGCGGGAAATGCGTGCCAATGTCGCCCTCAGCGAGCGCGCCATAGATGGCGTCCGTGACCGTATGCATGCCAACATCCGCATCCGAATGGCCCACAAGGCCGTGGCTGTGCGGCACGTCGATCCCGCAGAGTGTGACGTGATCACCGGGTCCAAAGGCATGAACGTCAAACCCGTTGCCCAATCTGATGTCCATAATGCTCAACCTTTCAAGGGGGCGGGGTTCTGGCGCGCGGTGAGGATGCGCTCGGCCCGGGCAAAATCGCCGGGGTGGGTGATTTTCAGGTTGTCTTCATGCCCCGGCACGATTGCGACGGCAAGGCCTGCTGCCCGCGCTACTGCCACATCATCCGCAGCGGGCAGAGAAGAGTCATAGGCATCATGTGCGGCTTTGATGCTGTCAAAGTCGAACCCTTGCGGCGTCTGCGCGCGGTAAAGCGCAGTGCGGTCCTGCGTGCCGGTCACGCGGCCCTCGGCCCCGGTCCAAAGCGCTTCTGTCACCGCGAGCGCAGGTGCCGCACCCGGTGATGTGTCGAGTGTACGCAAAACGGCCGAGATGGTTTGCGCATCAATGCAGGGCCGCGCGACATCGTGGATCAGCACTTGTGTGCACCCTGTCGGAACGGCCTGCAACCCCGCGCGCACGGAGGCCGCCCGTTTCGCGCCGCCCCGCACACAAACGGCGCCAAGCGTGGATTGGAACGCGAACGCTTTATCCATGTCATCGGCGTGCAGGACCAACACAATGTCGTCGATCTGCGGGTGGTCCGCAAAGGCGCGCAATGTGTGGTCGATCACGCGCGCACCTGCGAGCGGTTGCCACTGCTTTGCGACGCTGCCACCTGCACGGGTGCCGCGGCCCGCCGCGACGATCAGGGCCGTGACGGTCATAGTATCATGCCTTCGGCCGGGGACGAACTGGCCTGTGGCGCTACTTTTGTGCAGGTGTTTATCATGCCTCGCGTTCTACTGCGGGCCGCAAGGACTGGCAATCTTCGCGGTGCGCTGCCTAATTTTTGGGCGTACATGCGCCTCAGTGCAGGGCAATTGGGCTTGCAGGATTGAGCAAAGCCGCGATCCCGCCTATATCCAGCATATGCACAAGGATTAAGCATGTGAGCCAGCCCTCCACCCCTCTTTGTCACGGCGCGCCGGTTATGTTGGCCCCGATGGCGGGAATCACAGACCTGCCGTTTCGCAATCTGGTGGCCAGTTTCGGCGCAGGCATGGTCGTCTCCGAGATGGTCGCGAGCCATGATATGATCAACGCCCGCCCCGGATCGCGTGAAAAGGCGGAACTGGGCCTGGGCCGCGAGGGTACTGCCGTGCAATTGGCAGGTCGCGAACCGGCCCCCATGGCCGAAGCTGCGCGCATGGTCGAAGGGCAAGGCGCTGCGGTCATCGACATCAACATGGGCTGCCCGGCAAAAAAAGTCACGCAAGGTTATTCCGGCTCGGCGCTGATGAAAACGCCCGATCATGCGCTGACCCTGATCGAGGCTGTCGTTGGCGCGGTCAACATCCCCGTCACCCTCAAAACGCGGCTGGGCTGGGATGCAGACCTGATGAACGCCCCGCACATCGCGGCAAGGGCGGAGGCGGCGGGCATTCGCCAGATCGTGATCCACGGGCGCACGCGCTGTCAGTTCTATAAAGGCGCTGCCGATTGGCGCGCGATCGCGGCCGTCAAAGACAGCGTGCGCATCCCAGTGATTGCCAATGGCGATGTTGTGGATGCGGCATCGGCGCGTACCGCGCTCGCGCAGTCGGGTGCTGATGGTGTGATGGTCGGGCGTGGTGCACAGGGGCGGCCGTGGCTGTTGGCACAGATTGCGGCGACGCTTTATGGTGGCGCACCGCCGGCACTCCCGCAGGGCAACGACTTTGCCGATATGGTGGCCGGTCATTATACCGACATGATTGCATTTTACGGACGTACGCTGGGCCTGCGCGTCGCGCGCAAACACGTGGGCTGGTATATGGACACCTGTGCCACCCCCTCTGATGTGCGCCGCGCGGTGCTGACTGCGCCGGATCCAGAGGCGGTTTTGACCCTGTTGCCCGAGGCGCTGGCACGTTGGGACGGGGAGCAGGCCGCATGACCGAGGCACCAGATCTGTGGGCCTCGTTGCCCGTGCCGGGCATACGTATCGATGCAGACGACCGGATTGAGGACATCAATTCCGCGGCCGAAGGGTTCCTGAATGTCTCGGCCAAGGCGGTCGTAGGTGTGCCGGTTTGGGATCAGATCAACGTGAATGCACCGCTAGAGGATGCCTTTCGTAGGGCGCGTAGCCAGGGCACGCCGCTTTTTGTGAATGACGTTGATGTTGGCGGCGGCCAGCGGGCGCCGCTGCAATGCGCATTGCAAATCGCGCCGTTGCAGGGGGCGCCCGGTACGATGATTATGCTGATCACCCCGCGCGAATTGGCGGGCCGTGTGACGCAACACGACAGCGTGAAATCTGCCGCAAAATCGGCCATCGGTATGGCCGAGATGCTGGCGCATGAGATTAAGAACCCGCTAGCAGGGATTACCGGAGCGGCGCAACTGCTTAGCATGAGCTTGGCACCTGAAGACCTTGAACTGACTGACCTCATTGTCGAGGAAAGCCGCCGCATCGTGAAGCTGTTGGAGCAGGTGGAGCAGTTTGGCAACCTGTCGCCCCCGGATATGGCGGAGGTCAATATTCACGATGTGTTGGACCGCGCGCGCCGGTCTGCCTTGCTGGGATTTGGCGCGCAGATGCGCATCATTGAGGATTACGACCCGTCCCTGCCTATGGCGCTTGGCGATGCCGATCAGCTATTACAGGTGGTGCTGAACCTGTTGAAAAATGCCTCAGAGGCGGCGGGCGATCAGGGCGGCACGATCCGGTTGCGCAGCTACTTTGAACACAGCTTTCGCTTGCGCCGCTCGGACGGGTCAGGACGGTCACTTCCGCTTCAGATTGAGATTATTGATGATGGGCCGGGCCTGCCAGAAGCGATCAAGGACGACGTGTTTGATCCCTTTGTCAGTGGGCGTGAAAACGGCACCGGGCTGGGCCTTGCTTTGGTGAGCAAGATCATCTCGGACCACGATGGTTGGGTGTCGGTGTCCTCGGTCCCGGGGCGCACAGTGTTTCGCATGTCACTGCCCCGTGCTGTTCCGGAAAAAGGCACGCGTGCGGCGCCGCTGCAAAAAAATTCGCAACATTCAGCATTTCACACGGTCACACCGGCGGCTTTTGGGGTCACCGGCATACATTCAAAGGACACATAGCGCATGGACGGCACAGTTTTGGTGGCAGATGACGACCGGACCATTCGGACGGTTTTGACCCAAGCCCTGACCCGCGCAGGATGCAAGGTTCACGCAACCTCATCGTTGACGACCCTGATGCGCTGGGTCGGTGAGGGTAAGGGCGATGTTGTCATCTCTGATGTCGTGATGCCGGACGGTAACGGATTGGAAATGTTGCCGAAAATCGCCCAAGATCGGCCCGGATTGCCGGTGATCGTGATCTCGGCGCAGAACACGATTATGACGGCGATCCAAGCGGCCGAGGCGGAGGCTTATGACTATCTGCCCAAGCCTTTTGACCTGCCGGATTTGATGAAACGCACCGCGCGCGCGCTGGAGACGCGTCAGCAAAGCGCACGCCCTGCGCCTGAGACGGCGGAGCGGCCGGATGATCTGCCGCTGGTGGGGCGCACGGCGGTGATGCAGGCGCTCTACCGCGTGGTGGCGCAGGTGATGAACACCGACCTTCCGGTTCTGATCTGGGGCGAAAGCGGGACGGGAAAATCCCTGATTGCGAGGGCGGTACATGATTTTTCGGACCGGCGCTCTTTGCCGTTTGTGACGGTGACGGCGGCGGATTTGATTGATCTGGAGGGCCCCGCGCGGGTGCTGGCGCGGGTGAAGGGTGGTACCCTGTTGATCGACGAGATTGGCGATATTCCGGACGAAATTCAGGGCCGGATCGTGCGCATGACCGAGGCCACGGGCGATCACATGCCGCGCTTTTTGGCCACGAGCCAGAGCGATTTGTCGGATGCGATGGAAAAGGGCCGCGTGCGCAAAGACCTGTATTATCGGCTAAGTGGGGCGACGCTGCATGTGCCCTCTTTGCGCGAACGGGTGGACGATATTCCGTTGCTTGCGGCGCATTTTTTGGCCCGTCAGGAGAAAACGGGCGTGTCGAAACGCGCACTGTCGGAAGAAGCGACCGAGGTACTGCGCACCTATTCTTGGCCCGGCAACGTGCGCCAGTTGGAGAACACGGTGCGCCGATTGGGTCTGACCAGCCGCTTGATGGAGATTAGCGCCGCCGAGGTTAAAGCAGCTCTGGGCAGCCAGCCCGAAATGGAGCCACTGCGCGCAGTGGGCGACACGGAAAAGCTGGGCGTGTCGGTCGCGCGCCATTTGCAGCGGTATTTCGATCTGCACGGTGATATGTTGCCGCCAAACGGCTTGCACGGCCGGATTTTGCGCGAGGTTGAGGCCCCTTTGATCGAGATTGCCCTCGCAGCAACAGCCGGCAATCAGGCCAAATGCGCCGATTTGCTGGGGATTAACCGAAATACTTTGCGCAAGAAGATCACCGAGCTTGGAATACAGGTGACACGGGGCCGGAAGATGATGTAAAACTGCCACAACACACCGTGGTAACAAAGACGCAGTCGTCGTCTGGGCCACGATATATGGCGGTTGGTGCCTTTGGCACCGCATCAACAGGTAGGGCGAGGGTGGCAACCCGGGCACAGAATTCTTGGTGGGGGCGGCTGGTGTTTGCGCGCCAAAGCCGGCGCGTACGCAACATTGCGAGCGCATTGCTCGTCCTCTTGGGGCCGGTTCTAGCGCTGGCCACTTTCTTGATTTTGGGTCCGCTTGGGCAGGTTCAAAACGCACCTTCGCTGCGTCTGGTTCTGTTGGCAGATCTGGTCTATTTCTTGATTGTTGCGGCCCTCGTGATGCAGCAGGTAGCGCGCCTGATTGCGGCGCGGCGGGCGAAATCTGCGGGCTCCCGCCTGCACTTGCGGCTTACCGGCGCTTTTGCGTTGCTTGCGCTCATTCCTACTGTGACGGTTGCGATTTTTGCGGGCCTTACCATTAATATCGGTCTCGAAGGCTGGTTTTCAGAGCGGGTCAGCAACGTGGTTGGCGCCTCCCTCGCTGCGGCTGAGGCCTATGAGGCAGAGCAGCGCGAGGATTTGGCCGAGGATGCTTTGGCGCTGGCTGCCTTCATCGACAGGGCGCGAGGCCAACGGGTTCAGCAAGGCGACAGCGAATTGCTGGCCGAAGGCCAACGGCAGGTGCAACGCGGCTTGCGCGAGGCCTATTTAATCGACGGGACCGGCGATATTCGGGCGCGCGGTGCACGCTCCTATCTCTTTGATTATGAGGCGCTTCCGCCGCGGATACTTGAGGCAGCGCGCGCGGAGGGGCTGCAAATTATACCCGATTGGCCCAACAATGAATTCCGCGCGTTGGTACCGCTGCAAAGTGCTGTGGACCGCTATCTTTACGTCAGTCGCGATGTGGATGGTGGTATCCTTTCGCTGCTGGACGAGACGCAAGAAACCGTCCGGCTTTATCAGCAGTTAGAGAGTGAGCGGGGCCGCATTCTGTTTGATTTTGGCCTGCTCTATCTGGGCTTTGCGATGGTGCTGATTTTGGCGGCGATCTGGCTAGGCTTGTGGTTTGCGGAGCGTTTGTCAGGCCCTGTTGGGCGCTTGACAGGGGCGGCGCAACGGGTCGGCGCAGGCGATCTGGATGTGCGGGTGCGCGAAGAAGAGGGCGACGATGAAATCGCGATGCTGGGCCGTTATTTCAACCAGATGACGCGCCAGCTGAAGGGCCAGCGCGATACGCTGTTGGACAATACCCGCCAGATTGAGCGCCGCCGGCGCCTCTTTGACAGCGTGCTCAGTTCCGTCACTTCCGGCGTTGTCGGTCTCGATCCGGAGGGGCGCGTGGCCTTTGTGAACCGGTCTGCGGAACGGCTTTTGGATTGGCAAGAAGACCGTCAAAGCGTGGCACTCAGCGTTGCCGTGCCAGAGTTTGGGCCGCTGTTTGCAGACCTAACATCCGGTCAGGCCCGTGTGCGTCAGGCCGAGATCAAAGTGACCCGCGGCGGCCGTTTGGAAAACCTACTGGTCCGCATGGCCGAGCGGACATCGGGCAGTGGGCGGCTTGAAGGGTACGTGGTGGCTTTCGATGATGTCACGGACCTCGTGAGCGCCCAACGAATGGCCGCATGGGGTGACGTAGCGCGGCGCATTGCGCATGAAATCAAGAACCCGCTGACGCCCATTCAGCTGAGCGCGGAGCGGATCAAACGCAAGTTTGCCTCCAAGCTGGGCGAAGACAGCGACACATTGGAAGAAATGACCGATGTAATTGTGCGCCAGACGGGTGATCTGCGACGGATTGTGGATGAATTCTCCAAGTTTGCGCGGATGCCAGAACCCGATCGGCAAGCACATGATTTGGGGCAGATCGTGCGGGACGCGGTGACGCTGCAACAGATGGGCCAGCCGGAGGCGCGGATTGAGGCGGACCTGCCGGGCGATGAGGTGATCACGCAACTGGATGCTACGATGATCTCTCAGGCGTTAATAAACCTCATCAAGAACGCCGGTGAAGCCATTGAAACACGGCAGGAAAAACGTGCTGACCTTGACCTTCCTCCGATGATCAAAGTCGTCATGGAGGTGACAGGTAACACCGCCCACATCCGGGTTGCGGACAACGGCATTGGGCTCCCAGAGGACCGTGCGCGGCTCTTTGAGCCATACGTGACCACGCGCGCGTCGGGTACCGGCTTGGGCCTGCCCATTGTCAAAAAGATCATCGAAGAACATGGCGGCACATTGCGCCTAGAGGATGCGCCGGCCTTTGCCGAGCACACACATTTTGGAGCCATGGCAGTGATCTCACTGCCGTTGGTTCTGTCAGAGGAGTAAAGATTATGGGCGATATTTTAATTGTGGATGATGAGCGGGACATCCGCGAGCTAATTTCGGATATTCTGAAAGATGAGGGGTTTAGCACCCGTCTGGCAGGAAACTCTGACGATGCCATGTCGCAGGTCGCGGCCGAGACGCCGGCGCTGATGATCCTCGATATCTGGCTCAAAGACAGTGCGATGGACGGGATCGACATCCTGAAGGCGGTAAAACGGGACCACCCAGAAGTGCCAATCGTTATCATTTCGGGTCACGGCAACATCGAGATTGCGGTCGCGGCCATCCGGCAGGGCGCTTACGATTTTATCGAAAAGCCATTTAACATCGATCAATTGTTGGTCGTCATTCGGCGCGCGATGGAGACATCGCGCTTGCGGCGCGAGAACCAGTCGCTGCGCCGCTCGGAGGCAGGTCCGGGCCAGATGGTTGGATCAAGTGCAGCCTATAAGATGCTGATTTCTAATCTGGATAAGGTTACCAAATCGAATGGTCGTGTGATGCTTACAGGCCCTGCGGGCAGCGGCAAGGAATTGGCCGCGCGCTATATCCATGCCAATTCGAACCGCGCATCGGCACCGTTTGTGACCGTCAATTGCGCGGGCGTTGCACCTGACAAAATGGAAGAGGTCTTGTTCGGGCGCGAGACGTCCGAGCGCGGCGTGGAGCTGGGCCTTTTGGAGCAAGCGCATGGTGGCGTGATCTATTTCGACGAGGTTGCGGATATGCCACTGGGCACGCAATCCAAAATCCTGCGCGTGTTGGTAGACCAGCAGTTCACCCGCGTGGGTGGCGGCGACAAGGTGCGCGTGGATCTGCGCGTGATCAGCAGCACAAACCGAAATTTGGAGGCCGAAATTGCCGCCGAGACCTTCCGCGAAGAGCTTTTTCATCGTCTGAATGTCGTGCCCGTCGCAGTGCCGTCGCTTGAGGAGCGGCGCGAAGATATTCCGGTTCTGGCGGGACATTTCATCGCTGAATTTAACGCGGCCCAAGGTCTGCCACTGCGCAGTCTGAGTGCAGAGGCCGCGGCCCTCATGCAGACGATGGTCTGGCCTGGTAATGTACGCCAGCTCAAGAACATGGTCGAACGCGTGCTGATCCTGGGCGACGGCACAGGCGAGATTGAGGCGCGCGAACTGCCTGGCAATGAAACGGCCGAGAGTGATGGCGAGGGCCGTGTTGTCCTGTCCGGCGCGTTGGCGACCCTGCCTCTGCGCGAGGCGCGCGAGGCTTTTGAACGTGAGTATCTGTTGACGCAGATCAACCGGTTTGGTGGCAACATCAGCCGCACCGCGAATTTCGTTGGAATGGAGCGCAGCGCGCTGCACCGCAAGCTCAAGAGCCTTGGTGTCGTAACTTCGGCCAAATCGGGCGCGCGTGTTGCGCATGTGGATGCGGTTGAGGAAACCGAAGACGCCGAATAATGCGGTTGCGATGCGCTAGGCCTGCTGTCGGCGCGCTTTGAGCTGCCACAGGGCAGTGCCGGCGAGCACCCCCCAGAATGCACCGCTAAGGCCCAAGATCGTTACGCCACCGGCGGTCAGTACAAAGGTCAAAACGGGCGCTTCCATCTGCTGCGGTGCCTCAGTTGCACCACGCAACGCAGCCCCCAAAGCGGGCAGCAGGGCCAGCCCCGCCACGGCCGTGAGCAGCACCATTGGTGCGAGGGTTGTCAGCGTCGTGATCGCGCCTGCGGCAAGGGCCAAGCCGATATAAGCCATGCCCGATACCACGCCCGCTATGTAGCGTTTGCTCGCATCAGAGCCTGCATCGTCGCCGGCCATCATTGCTGCGGTAATAGCGCTCATGTTCACCGGGATGCTGCCGAAGGGCGCGATGAGGACACTTGCAAAGCCGGTGTTGCGCAGCATTTGACCTTGATCTACGGCATAACCGTTGAGGTTCAGAACCGCAAAGCCGGGAATATTTTGCCCCGCCATGGTCACCAAATAAAGGGGCACCGCAAGCGATAGTACATCTTGCAGGGCGAACTGTGGCCAAATGGGAGCGAGCGCGGGCAGCCAGTGCGCGCGATCCATCCCGGCCGTTACGGTCACTGCGCCCGTCGGCAAGACGGCGACAACCGCGACGAGCGCCAATAGCGCAAAGGGAATCGCGGCCATTCGGTGCAACGCGTGCCCGACCGCCCAAACGCCGAGGATTATCGCGGCGGCCAAAGGCATCTCGCCCAAGGCGATGGCCGGTGCGATGCACAGGTTGACCAACACACCCGCCAATAGGGCGGCTGCCATGGGCTTTGGTATGCCCGCAATGATGCGGCCTAGTGCGGGCACCAGGCCTGTCGCCACGATCATCACTGCGGCAATCAGGAACGCGCCGGTCGCAGCTGCAAATCCGCCCTCGGGGGCGGCACTGCTTGCCAAAAATGCAGCCCCCGGTGTGGACCACGCCACAGCGCTCGGCACGCGGGTCAAAAGCGGCAGCCAGATGCTGCAAACGCCCATACCCAAGGTGGCAAAGAAAAGGCCCGTCGCCGCCTGCGCGGCACTGGCACCCATTGCGTTCAAACCCGCCAAGACAATCGTAAAAGACGCGGCATAGCCCGTGAAGGCCGCAAGCAACCCCATGGAGAGCGCCGCAGGAGGGAAAAACTTAAACATGGCCCAACCTGCTAGGCCCCAACGCCGAACATGTCAAAGTGGATCATCGGTTGCGCCCGGCTTAGGCGCCTACTTCCTCCAGACGGGCCAACACGTCGAGGCCTTGGGTCTTGAGGAAATGCAGCATGTCGATGAATATCCAATTCTCCGCCAATTTGTCACCGTCGCGGCGGTAAATGTCGATCACGCGCATCGGCGCACGGGTGCCGGTCGCTGGCAGCCCCATGTAATTACCCACAGGCACGACCGATAGGTTTGGATAGCCGAAAAAGCCGCCGTAATTACCCTCCGCCATTCGGCAAATGTGTCCGTAGAATTCGCGGTCCGCCGTTTGTGTGCGGAAGGGGCGTTGGTGCTGTTCGATATAACGGTCGATGGTAAAGGTGGCGCCAATGCCTGTGGGGCCCCACCACAGCATATCGTCATGCCAGTGCTGCGCGAGTTCCTCGCTGGGAGCGAGGGGCTTGGCGGCAGCATTGGCGTGATTAATGGCGCCAATCATGGCGTTGATCAGATCGAGCGTTTGCGCGCCTGCGCTGGGGTCTTGCGGCGCATAGAGCAGCCCGTCATGCGTCATTGGGCCCGGTTGCACCAGCTCAGCCGCGGTTTGTGTGGGCAACGGGCGGATGCCAGCCTGTCCCATCAGATGCAACAGATCGCAGTAAAACGCCGTCTCGACGATCTGGCCGTCCTCAACGCGGTTAAATTCGCAATAACGCAGCATGGTGATCCGCCGAGTGGGTGCAATGCCCAAAAACGGCTGGTCAAAAAGGCCCAAGAGGTGGCCCATCGAGGCGGTCCAAATCCCGTCACCGACGCTGTTTTCGCCGGCAAAGAACACATCTTCCCGTCGTTGCACCCGCGACATCGCGCGCAAATAAGGGGCCCAAAATGCCTCTGCTGCCCCTTTGGGGCCTGTTTGTTCATTGAACGGATGGAACCCGCGCCATTGGGCCGTGTCTGCCATGCGCGCGCCCAAGATGCCTTCAACCGTATCAGGTGTGGCACTTGCGAGTGCGGCATAATGGGCTTGAACCGTTGCTTTGGCGTCTTGCAGGTGGGTCATAGGATTTGCCTTTGATGGAGGTGGTCTTGCGTCAATCGCACCCGCTTTCGTGCCGCGATTCTGCGGGATTTACAATTGAATTGACCGGCTTGGACCCATCTGTCATTTACGAGGCTCTGCCCACGCGGTGATGCCGCGGGGCCGGGGGCGTGCAGGTGCAACGCCTTTTCGTGGCAAACCATGAGGAACCGATGAAGGTTATCATTTGTGGGGCGGGGCAGGTCGGATGGCAGATTGCGCGCCACCTGTCAGGCGAAAGCAACGATGTCACCGTGGTCGACAGCGACCCCGAATTGGTGCGCCGCGCGACGGACACGCTTGATGTACAAGGCATCGCGGGTTTTGCAAGCTATCCCAATGTGCTCGACCGGGCCGGCGCGCGCGATGCAGATATGGTGATCGCAGCGACCTATTCAGACGAGGTGAATATGGTCACCTGTCAGGTTGCGCATTCGGTCTTTGGTGTGAACCGTAAGATCGCCCGCCTACGCTCCCAAAGCTATCTAGAAAGCATTTACAGCGATCTTTACCGCCGCGACCACATGCCCATCGATGTGGTCATCAGCCCCGAGCGGGAAGTGGCCGCCGCCGCGTTGCAACGGCTTAGCACAACGGCCGCTTTTGACACCGAACGCTTTATGGACGGCAAAACGCATTTGGTGGGCATCACCATTGAGGAAGAATGCCCTGTCATCAACACGCCGCTGCGCCAGTTGACGGATCTCTTTTCCACGCTTCGCGCTGTGGTTGTGGGCGTGCGCCGGGACGGCACGCTCTTTTCGCCCGAACCCAAAGACCAGCTTTTTGTTGGCGACGATTGCTATGTCTTTGCCCATGTCGACGACGTGGCGCGTACCATGGAAATTTTTGGCAAGACCATGGCCAAGCAGGAGCGGATCGTGCTGGTGGGCGGCGGCAATGTGGGCCTCGCCGTGGCCGCTGAATTAGAAAGCCGCACCAGCCGGGTCCGCGCGAAGGTTATCGAAAAGAACCGCAAATGCGCCGAACGCGCCGCCGAAAGTCTTGAGCGGACGATTGTTCTTAACGGCGACGGACTGGACGTGGCGCTTTTGGCGGAGGCAGGGATCAGCCGCGCTGATGCGATGCTGGCGGTGACGGATGACGATAAGACCAACATGCTGGCGGCTGTGCGCGCAAAATCAGAGGGCTGCCCCTATGTAATTGCGCTCATTAATGACCCGACGCTGGTGCCGATGATGGGACCTTTGGGCATCGACGCCTATATCAACCCGCGCGCCACCACCGTGTCATCCATCCTGCGCCATATCCGGCATGGGCGGGTGCGCGCGGTGTATTCCATCGGCGATGCCGAGGCCGAGGTGATTGAGGCCGAAGTCCTCAGCACGTCGCCGCTGGCCGGTCAAAAGATCGCCGATATCCCCTTTCCGGAAGGCGTCTTGGTCGGCGCGCTGCGCAAAGGCCAAGAGGTTATCCGTCCACTGGGCCAGACCCGGATTGATCCCGGCGATGTGGTGGCCCTCTTTTGTCTTGCCAAGGACGTGCCCGAGGTGGAGCGCCTGATGCAAGTTACCATCGATTATTTCTAATGGCCGTGCCGGGTCAAAGCGCAGAGGCGGCCGTTGACGGCTGGCAGGGGCGCTTGCTGCAATTGCCGCTCTTTTTGCTGATCTTTGGCTGTGTCTCCGCCGCGATGCTCGTGCCAGCGATCCACGGCGGTGTGGCGCGCAACCTCGAAGCAGGGCGGGCCTTTCTTTATGCAGGGATTTTAGGCCTGATCCTCTTTGGTCTTGTGGCGCTTGCGCACGCCGGACGCAGCCCGCGGCACGGCGCGCTCGGCCCGCTCATGAGCTTGTTTTCTAGCTTCACCGTGCTGCCCCTGTTTCTGGCGGTGCCGTTTTACGAAGGGCTGGGCAACACCCGGTTTTTAAACGCCTATCTGGAAATGGTGAGCGCCTTTACCACCACTGGGGCCACCCTGTTTGAAGACCCTGCGCGGCTGAACGGCACCTTGCATCTTTGGCGGGCGCAGGTCGGCTGGATGGGGGGGCTGCTGATGTGGGTCGCGGCCTCTGCCATCTTGGCACCGCTGAATTTGGGTGGTTTTGAGGTTACGGCCCGCGCCGAGCCTGGCCAACAGGAATTCCTGCGCCGTGGGGCACGCCTGACCGAAGGGCGTGAACGTTTGGTGCGGGTAATCGTGGCGCTAGTGCCCATTTATGTGGCCCTGACGCTGGGCCTTTGGGTGCTTCTTGTGGCTTTGGGGGAGGTGCCCTTGGTGGCGCTGTGCCATGCCATGTCGGTTCTGTCCACGTCGGGCATCTCGCCTGTGGGCGGGTTGCAATCAGCACAGGCGGGCACCGGCGGTGAGGCGTTGATGGCGCTGGCCCTCATCTTTGCACTGTCGCGGGTGACCTTTTCTACGGACACGGTGACCAGCGACAGCGGTGGGCTGCGCCAAGATCCAGAGCTACGCATCGGCCTCGCCATTGTGGTGGCGGTTCCTTTGGTGCTTTTTGCAAGACATTATCTCGGCGCTTTTGAGGTCGGCCAACAAGACAGCCTCGCCCAAGCGTTGCAAGCGCTCTGGGGGGGATTGTTCACCGTCCTGTCTTTTCTGACCACGACCGGATTTGTCAGCGATCATTGGGCGAGTGCGCAAGCCTGGTCCGGTCTGCAAAGCCCCGGCATGATCTTGATGGGCCTTGCGCTAATCGGTGGCGGCGTGGCGACCACGGCTGGCGGGGTCAAGCTGCTGCGGGTCTTTGCGCTTTATCAAAACGGGCTGCGCGAGATGGAAAAGCTGGTGCATCCTTCATCTGTCAGTGCGGGCACTGCGCTGACGCGGCGGTTGCTGAAAGGCGGTGCTTTCATCGCATGGGTCTCTTTTATGTTGCTGGCGCTCAGCCTTGCGGGGGTGTCCATGTTGTTGGCGCTGAGCGGTGCGGATCTGCAAGAGGCGCTGACCCTTGCGGTGGCGAGTCTGTCCAACACCGGTCCCTTGCTCATTTGGGCGGGGGCTGCGCCAATTTCGTTGATGGATCTGAGTGTGGGAGCGAAGGCCGTTTTTGCTGCTGCGATGGTTTTGGGCCGTTTGGAAACGCTTGCGATTATCGCACTTTTCAGCCCCAGCCTCTGGCGCGCTTAGGCGCCGCTGCGACGCGCGCCCCATGAAAATGCCAAATTGACATCTGCTCCGGCGGGCTGTCAGATTGCGGCGTGTTTTTGGGGTGGAAACTCCGGAAAGAG
Source organism: uncultured Pseudosulfitobacter sp. (assembly GCA_965656435.1). Taxonomy (GTDB): domain Bacteria; phylum Pseudomonadota; class Alphaproteobacteria; order Rhodobacterales; family Rhodobacteraceae; genus Pseudosulfitobacter. Next base: position 30,126 of record CBFHKQ010000021.1, read on the forward strand.
CAGGACATATTGGCAATGGTGGAGGTCTGATCCGCAGACCGTATAACAAGAATAAAGGTACACCCGAAATGGCTTCGGACCGACAGAATTTACAAGACGCGTTTTTAAATCACGTACGTAAGACCAAAGTACCGGTAACGATTTTTTTGATTAATGGTGTCAAGCTGCAAGGCGTCATCACTTGGTTTGACAATTTTTGCGTGCTCTTGCGTCGCGATGGTCAATCACAGCTGGTGTACAAACACGCAATTTCCACGATCATGCCCAGCCAACCCATCAGCCTCTACGAGGGCGAAGAGCCCTCTTGAGCAAGCCTGAGTTTCAGCTGGACGACAGTGATGGCCCGCGGTTGACGCGGGCCTTTGTGCTCCATCCCGATATTAAATCTGACCGCGATCGCCGCGATGCGGATATGGCCCTGTCTGAGGCCGTGTCCCTCGCCCGTGCGTTGCCCAATCTTGAGGTGGTAGATGCAACCGTTGTGCCGCTGCCGAAGGTGCAGGCGGGCAAGCTCTTTGGCTCCGGCAAGATCGAAGAGCTGCGCGCGCAGTTTGAGGCGGAGGAGATCGAGCTGGTCCTCGTTGATGGACCCGTCACACCGGTGCAGCAGCGCAATCTGGAAAAAGATTGGGGCGTCAAGCTGTTGGACCGCACCGGCCTGATCCTTGAGATTTTTAGTGACCGGGCCGCCACCCGTGAAGGGGTGTTGCAGGTGGAAATGGCTGCGCTCAGCTATCAGCGCACGCGGCTTGTCCGCGCTTGGACGCACTTGGAGCGGCAGCGTGGCGGGTTGGGCTTTGTGGGTGGTCCGGGCGAGACGCAGATTGAGGCAGACCGGCGCGCGATTGATACGCAGCTGGTGCGCCTGCGCCGGCAGTTGGACAAGGTTGTGAAAACCCGCACCCTGCACCGCGCTGCGCGGGCCAAGGTGCCGTTCCCGATTGTGGCGCTTGTAGGCTATACCAATGCGGGAAAATCCACCCTTTTCAACCGCCTGACAGGGGCGTCGGTGATGGCGGAGGATATGCTTTTTGCCACGTTGGATCCGACGATGCGCCGTCTTGTGCTGGACGCAGGGGCCGAAGTAATTCTTTCTGATACCGTGGGCTTCATCAGCGATTTGCCAACCGAGCTGGTCGCCGCCTTCCGCGCAACCCTCGAAGAGGTGCTAGCTGCCGATATCATCTGCCATGTGCGCGATATCTCGCACCCCGAGACAGAGGCACAGGCTCAGGATGTGCGCGATATTATGACGGCCCTCGGCGTGCCGGAAGAGCGCGCACAATTCGAGGTCTGGAACAAGATTGATGCCCTGCCACTTGAGGAGGCAGAAGCCGCGCGCGCCCGCGCCGCACGCGATCCTGCGATCATTGCAATGTCGGCGCTTTCTGGCGAAGGGGTGGCGGATTTCGATGCGCGTGTCAGTGCTGCTTTGCAGGGCCAAAGCTATGATGAGACGTTGGATCTGCCCTTTTCTGCGGGCAAACAACGTGCGTGGCTGTTCGCGGAAGGGGTCATTCAGCAAGAGCGCCAAGGCGAGGCGGGTTGGCAAGTGGATGTACGTTGGAGCGCGCGGCAGCGCGCGGGCTTTGACGCTTTATAAGCGCGGTTTAAAGCCTTAAGCCGAAGCTAATTTGGATCGATCTCGCGCCACTGTCCCGGCGCAAGCCCTTCCAGCGTCCAATCGCCGATCGCAACCCGAACAAGCCGTAGGGTAGGGTGCCCGACATGCGCGCTCATGCGCCGCACCTGCCGGTTGCGCCCTTCGGTCAGCGTGAGCGATATCCACGTATCGGGCACCGATTTGCGGACACGGATCGGGGGCGTGCGGGGCCACAGGTCAGGCGTTGCAATCACGCGGGCCTTTGCTGGCTTGGTGGGCCCGTCTTTCAGCGTGATACCGCGGCGCAGCGCGCTCAACGCTGCCTCATCCGGCAGGCCTTCGACCTGCACCCAATAGGTTTTGGGGCGTTTGAGTTTTGGATCTGCGATGCGCGCCTGCAACGCCCCGTCCGATGTCAGCACCATCAGGCCTTCGCTGTCCCGGTCCAAGCGGCCTGCGGGATAGACCCCCGGCAAGTTGATGTAGCCTGACAGGGTAGGCCGTTCTGTGGGGCTGCCGCGGTCCGTGAACTGCGGAAGAACGCCGAAAGGTTTGTTAAAGAGGATCGTCGGCATCGCCTTATTCCCGCGGCATCAGTGTTGTCACCCCGACAGATGCTGCGCGCGCGAGCCCTATGTCCAGGGACATCGGTATATATTCGCCGCGCCGCCACAGCTGGCCCAAATCATCATAATGGGGCGATAGGAAATGCCCCGACTGTCCCGTCGACGTGACAAAGACCGAGCTGTCGGGGTCGGCGAAATCATAGACCCCGCGGTAGCCTGCACCGTGCACGCTCTCAAACGCATCGCCGCCCGGGCCGCCGCGCGTTAGGCCCCTTTGCAGCGTGTTGTCACCGCCAGACGTGCTTTGGCGGATGTTCACGAAATAACGCAAGATAGGTACCTCGCCAAGAACTTGGTGGTCGTGGGTGGCTTGATGCGCATCGCCCCAGCGCAGGCTTTCAAGCTGGGTGCCCCAAGTCTCTGCGATCCAAATCAGAGCATCATCAAGCGCCAGTTGCGCCATCTCGGGACAGGTTTCGACCCGTGCGCTTTGTACCACGTCGCACCAGATCGCGGCCCCATCCACATCCCGAAAGGCGCGCTCAATGAACAGCGGCTCCACATGGGTCAGGCTGTCGGCGAGGGGACCGATGTCGTCGCGTACTAGCCGCTCTTGGAGCGCGCGCAGCCAGGCGGCATAGATCAGCGGCTCTGGCAGGTGTTCGTTCATCTCGCCCGACCAGCTGGCCAAAAGGGCCAACGCGCGTTGGCGTTGCCGCTCAGGCGTGCCCTCTGGGGCGGCGGTGCCTGTGAACCACAATTCGCGCCCGATCAGCGGCAAAAGCGAGCGCGCGGTAAAGCTGACGGTGTCGAGTTGTGCCTCGATGAAGCTGTCGCGCGTGTGCACCCGGCGCGCCTGCATCAGACGTTGCCAGCGTTGCACCCGCTGGGTGTCGCCCCATTCGAAGCTGATGTGGTTGGGAAAGGGGCGCGAGACGGTTTTATTGTTCGTATTGCCCAAAATGCCGCCCAGCGGTGCAATAAAGCCGGGATTGGTGGCGAAATCCATTACGCCCTGCCACCGATTTTCAGCCACGGCGCCCAAGCTGGGCAGGCGCCCTTGGCTTTGGTGCGCAGCATCGCGGCGCGGAACATGGCCGATGGTTTTCATCGCGATGCTGCCGCGGTCCACCAGGGTGAGGTTCTGCGCCGGGGCCACATACATTTCCGCGGCCGTGATGGCCTCTGCCACGGTCTGGGCGGACATCAATTCGATCGCTGCACTGATGGAGGTATCATTGGGGCGCAGCACGGTCCAATTAAGGGCCGTCACATGCCCCGGCGGGGTCACAGTGCCGATGTTGCGGAAACTGCCAGGCAGGACGGGTCCGTTTTCCGTCCAGCGCAGGGTAAGCGTGACAGGATCTGCGTCCTTGATCTGCAAAATGCTCGGCCGGCTTTCAAAACGCGCCCAGCCGGTGGGGGTACGGTATTGCTCTGGATTGTCGGGGTTCACCTCTTCGATATAGAGGTCTTGGTCGTCCACATAAGCGGTGGTCAGGCCCCAGCCCAACTGGTCTGAGCGGCCCGCCAGCACCGAGGGCATGCCCGGAATGGTGGCACCTATCACACCGCCTGCTGCAAGTTCGAGCCGCGCCAGATACCAGATGCCCGGTGCGCTGAAGCCCAGATGGGGATCATTGGCGAGCAAGGTGCCGCCGGAGGCTGCGCGCAGCGGTGCAGCGGCCCAAGCGTTTGACGCGCCACCAAAACCGCGTGGTTTGAACGGGGATAGCGGATCAACGGGCCTGTCGATTTTGGCTGTGCGGGTCGGCTTGGCCCCGGGCACCAGCTGCGCATAAGAGGGCAGCGCCGCAATCCCGTCCCCCGGCGCATCGGGCAGGATATCCGCCAGCCGGTTTACATCGTTAAGCGTTAGGGACATGCGCGCACGCAGCACTTCGGCTGACAGATGCCCGGAGAGTTGCAGGCCCATCAGCTTGGCGACCGCGATGCTGTCGGCCGGCTGCCAAGGGGCAATGGGCATGTTGAACAAGAACAGCTCTGGCGCGCCGCGCCCGAGGGCGCTGTCGTTGATCTGCGTCAGCCGTGCGTTTACTCCGGCGGCATAGGCGTCGAGTGCTTCTTTCGCCGCTGGTGTTTGTGCCGCGACCGAGGCAGCAGAAAGACGCGCGATGTCGAGCCGCCGTATCAGCTGGTCAATCTCCACCGTGCGGGCGCCGAACACCTCGGACAGGCGCCCTTGGGCGGTGCGCCGCAGCATAATCATCTGCCACAGCCGGTCCTGGGCATGGACAAACCCCAAGCCAAAGAACGCATCCGCATCCGATTGCGCTAGAATATGCGGCACATTGGCGTTGTCCCGGACCACCTCGGTCGGCGCAGACAGGCCAGAGACATTTAGGGTTACGGAATACTCCGGCAGAGAGCGCGCCGCGAGGTACCACACCAGCACAACGGCCAACACCGCGAGCATAATTGCGCCTGCGGTCAGGCGCACCAGCCATTGAAACAAAAGCGTCACGTGCCTCTCCTTTGTTGGCCCCTCGGCGTTGGCTGTGGGCAATGGCGCGCCGTGCGGCTAGGGTCGCGCGTATTGACCCGATGTGCCCGACTGCTAGGTGGGATACAAGGATCACAACATAGCAAAATACATCCATAAACGGGAGACGGCACATGGCGAAACTGGCATTTTTGGGTTTGGGGGTCATGGGCGCGCCCATGGCGGGGCATTTGCAAAAGGCCGGCCACAGCGTGACCGTCTATAACCGCACAACGGCTAAGGCTGAGGCTTGGGTGCAGGCCTATGGCGGTGCGATGGCGACAACACCGGCAGAGGCCGCGCAAGGCGCGGAATTTGTAATGTCTTGCGTGGGCAATGACGATGACCTGCGCTCTGTCTGTTTGGGGGCAGATGGTGCGTTTGGCGCGATGACCAAAGGCGCGATTTTCGTCGATCACACAACGGTTTCGGCGCAGGTTACGGCCGAATTGAACGCCACAGCCGCCGATGCAGGTCTGCATTTCGTGGATGCGCCCATTTCCGGTGGACAAGCAGGGGCGGAGAACGCGGCACTCTCGATTATGTGCGGCGGTGACGCTACGGCCTATGACGCGGCGCTGCCGATCATGGAGGTCTATTCCAAAATCTGCCGTCGCATCGGCGAAACAGGCGCAGGACAAAAGACCAAGATGTGCAATCAGATTGCAATTGCAGGGTTGGTGCAGGGTCTGTCGGAAGCGCTGCATTTTGCAGAGAAAGCGGGCCTTGATGGGCGCGCCGTGGTGGAGGTGATCAGCCAAGGTGCCGCCGGTTCTTGGCAAATGTCGAACCGCTATGAGACGATGCTGGACGATCATTTCGATCACGGCTTTGCCGTGGATTGGATGCGCAAAGATTTGGGGATTTGCCTCGATGCTGCGAATGAAACGGGTGCGTCGCTGCCGGTGACGGCTTTGGTCGATCAGTTCTACAAGGATGTGCAAAAGCTGGGCGGCGGGCGTTGGGATACTTCGTCCTTGATCAAACGTTTGCGCGCGATGGGGTGATTTCTAGCGCGCCGCAGTTTGAGGACCGCGGCGCGCTGGCATCGCATGTATTTTAGGTGGTTCAGGGGCTGCGAAAGGCGCAGTTCTTGGCCCGCGTTAAAGCTTTGCCAAGGATTTAGGCGCTAGGGTGGCGATCAATATCACTCCCATCCGAGGTACGAACGCCGTGGCAAGCTTTTTCTCCGCGCAGGATCTATGTTCCCGCGCGCCCCATCTTTTGCTTTGTCTACATATCGGACCGGATGGTGCGGTGCGGGCGGCCAATGCGGCGGCTCACGCGGTGTTGGAGACGGAGGAAGGGGCGCTGATCGGGGTGCCAGAGGCCGCGTTGTTACATGGCGACCGGACCGGCGCGGTGCAGCAGATGCAGACCGAGGCACGCGCGACAGGACGGGCCAGCGCCTATTTTCAGCAGTATCATCGCGCCAAGGGTCAAAGCCTCTGGGTGTTGCAGATCGACGTGCCGGTGGCGACGGGCAGGGTGCTTTTGGCGATAAAGCCGGAGGCAGAGGGGCTGCCGCAGGGTCTTGAGGGTATGAACGGTGTGGTCGAAGCGGCAGTCTCGCCGGAAAATCGAGCCGCTTGGCAGATGGAGCGCGCTGCCGATATCTTTATTCAGTGGCGCGGTGCACAAGACGCGACGCGTGGTGCGGCCTTACAGAACATCATCAAAGTGCACGCCGCAGCCGATAAAATCACTGGTCACATCGCGGCGTTGGTGCGGATCTTTCAACACACGGAACAGGTGCCCACGAACATGCGCCTTCAGGCCAATATCCTTGAGGGGCAGAACGGCCCGATCTCAGTTGTATCGGACAATCACCGTGTGATGACCCAGCAGATGCAAGCGGTGGTGCGCGAGTTGCGCGACACGTCGCTGCTGCGCGCAGACAACATAATCGGGCTGGGCTATGACATGATGGCCGCTCAAGTGCTGGCGCACATACCGAAGCAAGAAGCCGCCGGTGCGGCGTCAGAGGAGGAGGGCGCGCCCGGTCTGGAGGCAGATACGCTGACGCAACTGGCCGAGATCTGCGCCTATCAGCGCAGTGCGGCGGACACGGGCGTTGCCCATATTCGCGCGGGTGTGAAGCGCCTTGCGGATATTTGCCGGGATCTGCGGCGCCAGCTCACGGGTTTGGAAATGTCGCGTATGATGTGCGAAATCGAGCGGGCGAAACTGAACCGCCCTGCCGAAGGGCTTACCAGTATCGTTGCCACGCTTGGGGCGGCGCAACAACGGCTGGAGAATGAAGTGGCTCAGATTGAGGCGGCCCTGTCGGATGTATCCAGCGCCGCGGATGCAATCGCCAAACGGCTCAACCTGCGCGATGCTGCAAGGCCGCAGCGCGCGGTAGCCTAAAGCGCAAATTGCCCCGACCAAGGGTGCAGGGCACGCGGTTTAGGGGATGATCCGCGTGTATTTGGTGCCTTCCAACGTGGCACCGACGCGCAGACCCGCGCGGCCAAAGACGGCGGCCAAAACGGGCGACAACACGGTCGTGGTTTCGGCCATCACGCTGTCGCCGCGCGACGACACGACATATTCCAAATCCGCGCCTGCGGCCCAACCGGGCGAGCGGCGGAAATTGGTCAGTGCCTCTTCGGTCATGAAGAAGAGGACATGCGCATATTGCTGTGCGCCGATTTGCAGACCACCTGTCGCTTTGGCCACGGAATAATAATCCACTGTGACATCACCGACCAAGAGCGCGCCGCGCCCGTAGGCGCCGCCAAAGCCAAGCCCGGCCTCTGTCACCAGTGGCATCACAAGCATGCCGTTCGATTTCTCGGCCAAGGTCGTGGTGTGCGGATACTGTTGGTACATCTCGGCCAATGTTGCCTGCACCCGTGCGTCAATGGTGGCAGGGCCCCGACCGCCGACGCCGTTGCCGCAGGCCGCGAGGGCCAAAGGTGTGATTGCCGCGCCAAGCGCAAAGGATCGCCGCGAAAGATATGCGTTTTTCATGAGTGTGCCGCCTCTGATTGCTCAATAATTTAAATGCCGTTTATCCGGTCTTGGCCCTTATTATAGGGGCA
>CBFHKQ010000022.1:0-37257 GCA_965656435.1 uncultured Pseudosulfitobacter sp.
AATTGCGGGCATGTTCGCCTTCGGCCTTTTTCGCCGCCACGATCAAAGATTTTTCGCGGACCTCGACGGATAGGTCTGCGTCCGAAAATCCAGCGACAGCGATCGAAATGCGATAGGCGTCGTCGTCCGTTTTCTCGATATTATATGGGGGGTAGCTGCTTTGTGCCGGATCATTAGTCAGAACACGGTCCATCAGATCGGCGATTTGGTCAAAGCCAACTGTTGTGCGGTAAAGTGGTGCAAAGTCAAAACTATGCATAGGTATAACCCTCTTGTTGAGCGATTGTATGAAGGGCGCTCTGCATCAGACGCGCCCAATGGTTTAGTCATCAAAACCCTCTTTGAGGCGTCTTGATAGGACATGAGTTGGGAAAGGCGCTATGCGCTTTCAAGGCCTGCGTTCGCAGATTTTTTACGCTTAGGGTTTGATGAATTTTGCGCCGGTTTCATGTCGCGCGCCGCCCACTTTGACCCGTTGGCGCACTGGGGCGCTGTCCAATCGATATCCGCCCCCCAGTGACAGGACGCGCCGCAAATCCGCCAGCGGTGCGGCGAGCGCTGTGCCCAACGACACCGGTTCACCCTTCACCTCCGCCTTAGCGGAGACGACCGAGACGATGCGGGCGCTGCCGCCAGCAAAAGTAAAGATCGGCGCACCCGATGATCCGAAATCTACGTTGCAGGTGGTGATCAAAATGCCGTCGCGCTGCGACAAGACACGGCACACTTCCTGGAGGGCGGGCGCCTCAGCGCGGTCCTTGGCGTAGCTGACGATGCCAACTTCATCGCCGCGGCGCGGGCGGGCGCCCGTCTCAAAAGGAACTACAGTCGTGTTGCGAATAGGCTGCGCTAATTCTAGCAGCGCCAGATCATTATGCACCCGCGCAGAGGACACGGCACCATCAAAGACATAATCGGGATGAATGACCGCGCGCCGCACCCGCCGGTAGGCCGAAGCGCGTCCGTTGCGCCAGCCCGCCAAAAACTCCACCTGTGCAAAATCAATCTGAGATTTCGTCGTGCGATCAAACAGGCAATGCGCCGCGGTCAAAACCAGGTCCGGTGCAATCAACGCCCCGGTACAAAAACCGCGCCCCCCAATGTCCAATCGGCCCACAGCTTCCCACGCGCGGGCCCCGTTCAGCGTATCCAATGGCCGCAGTGGCGCGTCTTGGGCAAAGGCTACATTCACAGCAGCGCACACCAGTAGTGGCAAATACATCCAGCGGCGCATGGGCGGCTCCTTTTTCGTACCCGTTGGTCTACGCCGGATATACGGCGACATTTAGGCAAAGGATAGCGTTAGCGCAGGATTGGCACCGCGGGCGCCCGCCCCGGTTCGCGATCCAGCATTGCAGGACGCGGCCCACCGGTGGCCCAATCTAGCAACTCCACCGTGTGCACGATCGGGATGTCAGTCGCCGAGCTGATTTGCATCATGCAGCCGATGTTGCCTGCTGCGATAATATCCGGCGATTTGGCCTCCAGCGTGCGCACTTTGCGCGCCTTCAGCTTTTGGGAAATCTCAGGCTGCATCAAGTTATAGGTCCCCGCGGAACCACAGCACAGGTGCGGGTCAGACGGCTCCACCACAGTGAAGCCCGCCAGTTTCAGCAAGTCTTTGGGAAAGCTCTTGATCTGCTGGCCATGCTGCAACGAACAGGCTGCGTGATAGGCCACGGTCACAGCATCTGCGTCCCCTTTGACGATGTGATGCTCTTTTAAAAGGTCAACCAAGACCTCGCTGATGTCCATGGCCTTGTCTGCGACGCGTGCGGCATCCCCGGCCAAATCCGTACCTTCGAACATATGCCCGTAGTCTTTGACCGTGGTGCCGCAGCCGGAGGTGTTGATAACGATCGCATCCAAGCCTGCACCGTCCATTTCCGCACACCATGCGTTGATGTTGCGCGCCGCTGACGCGTGGCTTTCGTCCGTTTTTCCCATGTGGTGGGTTAGCGCCCCACAACAGCCTGCGCCCTCGGCCACCACCACTTCGCAGCCCAAACGAGTCAGAATGCGGATGGTTGCGTCATTAATATCGGTGTTAAGCGCCTTTTGCGCGCAGCCGGTCATCAACGCCACGCGGCGCTGTTTAGGGGCCACGGGCGCAAAGCTCTGCGGATCGTCATTGCGGCTGACAGGTGGAATGCGTTTCGGCGCCATTTCCAGCATCGCCCGCAGGCGCGCATCCGGCATCAGGCGCGCAAAAGGCCGCCCAATTTTGGCCGCCAGCAGCGCCAGCCGGAACCGCGTCGGATAGGGCAGGATCCGCGCCAAAATCCAGCGCAGCGCCCGGTCTGACCAAGGACGATCATAGTTATCCTCGATATATTCACGCGCCTGATCGACCAGATGCATATAATGTACGCCTGACGGGCAGGTCGTCATGCAGGCGAGACAGGACAAGCACCGGTCAATGTGTTTGACCGTTTTCGCATCCGGGACGCGTTCATTTTCCAGCATATCCTTGATCAGGTAAATGCGGCCCCGCGGGCTGTCCAATTCATCACCAACGACTTGATAGGTAGGACAGGTCGCTGTGCAAAAACCGCAATGAACGCAGGTCCTGAGGATGTCATTGGCCTGCTGGATCTTGGGATCGCGCAGCTGTTCTGGCGTAAAGGTGGTTTGCATGAACAGTCCCTTGAATGGTCAGCGAAGATTATTGGGAGCGGCAAGTGCAGCCCGAGTGATTGTGCGTGTCAAGCGGCCTGCATCAGACCGGGATTGAGCAGGCCGCGTGGGTCAAACTTAGCCCGTACCCCAGCGGTCAGCGCCGCGACGCCAGCGGCCTCGGGGTGGAATTTCGGCGTAGCACCCGCCCCGCGCACGCGGGTCGCATGACCACAAATGCCCGCCAGATGGGCGCGCACATCATGGCCTTTGGGTGCGCAAATCCAGATCAAGCCGCCACCCCAGTCCAACATAAATTCTGCCGCGTCGGGCAAGTTGGCCACAACCGCTGGCGCATCGCTTGGCTTAACGGACAGACGCCACACGTCGCCGGAGGTCTCTGCAAAATGGGTCACATCGCGGATGTTGCGCCATAGGGCCTTGGAGTTTTCCATCTCCATGACCTCGACCTCACCAAAGCCCCCCAACACGTCGCAAAGCGCATCCAAACGGTAACGCACGGACGCTGCAAACCCTTCAATGCGCACAACTGCACCTTCCCTCGGAAGATAGGCCGCACCTGTGACCTCAAACGGGGATCCCAAGGCGCGCGAAAGTGCAGCCACACCGCGGCGGGCGTCGACGCCGCGCACCATCAGGCTGGCGGTGGTGTCCGGCGCGGGCAGGACTTTTAACGCAACTTCAGTGAGCACGCCCAGCGTGCCATAGGAGCCGCACATCAGCTTGACCAAGTCATAGCCCGTTACGTTTTTCATCACACGGCCACCATTCTTGACGATCCGCCCTGCCCCATCCACGAAGCGCACGCCAAGCGCGAAATCCCGCGCAGCGCCGACAGAAATGCGCCGCGGCCCGCTAATATTTGCAGCCATGACACCGCCGAGGGTGGGGGTGCCTGTCGTGCCCAAAAGCGCGCGGTGGTCCATGGGCTCGAATGCCAAGCGCTGATTTTCGGCCGCGAGGGCCGCCTCAATCTCGGCGACCGGCGTGCCAGCGCGCGCCACAAGGGTCAGCGCGCCGGGCTCGTAGATCTCAATGCCACTCAATCCGGTCGTCGAGACCACGATGCCCTGCGTCGCATATCCGCGCGTACCGCCGCCCGTGACGGACAAAGGCGTGCCGGCCTGCGCAATCATCTGCGCCAATTCCTGTTCGCTGGTCGGGGTCAACATGGTCGTCTCTTTCTTGTCAGCGCCAAAATGGCTGGGCGCAGGCGCCTATTCTGCGGCCACATCCAAGGCGCGGCGCGCATCGGAGGCATCTAGCGGGAACACCTTGGCCGGGTTCAACAGCCACAGCGGATCAAACACATCCTTGATGACCATCTGTGCGTCCAAATCATCCGGCGCATATTGAACATGCATTAGATCCCGCTTTTCGATGCCAACACCGTGCTCTCCGGTCAGGCAGCCTCCCGCCTCTACACAAAGCTTGAGCACTTCGGCGCCGAGCGCCTCGCACAGCTCCAACTGGCCCGGTGTATTTGCATCAAAGAGGATCAGCGGGTGCATATTGCCGTCGCCTGCGTGAAATACATTGCCGACGCGCAGGCCGAATTCGTCGCTTAGCTCGCCAATGCGGCGCAGCACGAAAGGCAAGGCCGAGACGGGGATCGTCCCATCAAGACACATATAATCGCTAATCTGACCAATCGCACCAAAGGCTGATTTCCGTCCCAGCCAGATTTTGGCGCTTTCCGCCTCCGAGCGGCTTTGACGGATCTCAACCGGATCATGTGCCTGTGCAATTTTGCTAATGACCTCCAACTGCGCGTCAATTTCCGCGTCTGATCCTTCGACCTCAACGATCAGTAAGGATTCGCAATCAGGATAGCCTGCCTTGGCGAAATTCTCCGTCGTCTCGATGCACAGCCGGTCCATGAATTCGATCGCCACGGGCAATACGCCTGCCTTTATGATGTCGGAAACGCAGGCGCCCGCCACCTCGTTGTCGTTAAAGCCGATCAGCACAGGCCGCGCGCCTTCTGGTTTGTGCAGAATGCGCAATGTGGCCTCGGTGACGACCCCCAACTGCCCCTCCGATCCGCAAATCACACCGAGCAAGTCCAGCCCCCCCGCATCAAGGTGCGCGCCGCCCACCTCAACCACGGTGCCGTCCATTTGCACCAAGGTAACGCCCATCAAGTTGTTGGTTGTCACCCCGTATTTCAAACAGTGCGCCCCGCCCGAGTTCATCGCGATGTTGCCCGCGATGGCGCAGGCAAGCTGACTGGACGGGTCAGGCGCGTAAAAGAAGCCTTCTTCCTCGACAGCGCCGGTGACGCTCAGGTTGGTGCGACCAGTTTGAACCTTGATGATCCGGTTGTCATAGTCGGTCTCAATTACATCGTTCATGCGCGCCACGCCCAAGATCACACAATCCGCCGTTGGCAATGCACCGCCTGCCAGCGACGTGCCAGAACCGCGCGGCACGACCGGCACGCCCTCTTCGTGGCAAATGCGCAATACGTCCGACACCTCGGCCGTTGTAGAGGGTAGCACTGCAATCATCGGCGGACATTTATATGCTGTCAGCGCGTCACATTCATAGGCGCGTGTCTCTGCGATATCGCTGATAACGGCGTCTGCGGGCAGCACATCCAGCAGGCGCGCAACGACGCGGTCTTTGCGGGATAGCACAGCGGCATTTGGGGTTGGCATTTGCATGGCAGCGCCTCGTGTGATTGGTTTGGTAAACTAATATTACCAATTCAGCCAAAAGACAAGCCGTACCCAAATACGCTTGCCGACCCAGGCCAAAAATGCAGCAAAGGGCATACGCTAGGCGCGGTGATAGGGACCACCTGATAGAATTGATGCCGCGCGGTATAGCTGCTCAGCCAGCATCACACGCACCAGCATGTGCGGCCAGACCATCGCACCGAAAGAGAGGGCAAAATCGGCCTCCGCCCGTAGGCTCGGGTCGATCCCATCCGCGCCGCCGATGACAAAGGCCAGATCGCGCGCGCCAGCATCGCGCCAGCCGGCCAAGCGGTACGCAAAACGCGGCGACGGCTCCACGCGGCCGCGTTCATCCATCACAACGAGGGTCGCACCGGCAGGGATCGCCCGGCGCAGCAACACGGCCTCCGCCGTCATGCCGCCGCCTTTGCGGTCGTCCACTTCGATGACCTGCGCCGGACCAAGGCTAAGCCCGCGGCCGGTCCGATCGAACCGCGTGAGATAATCAGAGATTAAGTCGCCCTCAGGCCCGCCCCGCAGGCGGCCCATCGCGACAATGTGCACCTTCATGCCGCTTAGTTGGAGGCTGCCGGCGTAGGCGTGGCGGACGGATCCTGCCACATTTTTTCCAACTGATAGAATTCGCGCACTTCGGGGCGGAACACATGCACAACGATATCGCCGGTGTCGATCAGCACCCAATCGCCGGTGTCCTTGCCCTCAACCCGCGCGGAGCGGCCAAAAGTTTCCTTTAGCCGCTGCACCAGTTTTTCAGCAATCGATGCAACCTGACGCGACGAGCGGCCGGAACAGACCACCATGTGATCGCCGAACGAAGATTTACCGTGCAGGTCGATCTGCACGATGTCTTCGGCTTTGTCATCAGAAAGAGAGGTCAGGATCAAAGCCAATTGCGCATCGCTCTCGGCTTTGGGGGATGTGGCTGCCATCACGGCATTTTCCGCAAATGCTGCACGATCAGCAGCGGATGCCACTGTTGCTTGGTTTGACAGGACATTGTCCTCCTAAATACCGCGCCGCCAGTCCCCGGCGCTGGGATATTTTTACAGTAGCAAGCTCTCTGACACTTTTCAACGGAGGGACCGTGAAAAGAGCCAAAGCCGCACCGCCGTGGTAAATGGGGCCCATAGCAGGCGCTGACCCAAGGACACTTGCGGCAGCACAGACCAGCCTGTAATCATGCGCAAATGACCACTGGCCGTTCATTCTATTTCTCGATCCAAGACCGCGTTTGCCTGCGCGAGCGGTTTTTTGGCGCGACCCATACAGTGCTGGCCCGTTCTTAAGCGGACCGTGTCCGGCAGCGCACTGCCGTGACCATTTTTTTCACATCCAAACCACGGGAGAGGGCCCATGTCCCCCAAAACGCTATACGATAAAATCTGGGATGCGCACGTTGCTCATGAAGCGGAGGATGGCACCTGCCTTCTCTATATCGACCGCCATCTGGTCCACGAAGTCACAAGCCCGCAAGCCTTTGAAGGGCTGCGCATGTCGGGCCGCACGGTCCGCAAGCCGGAACAAACCATTGCGGTTCCGGATCACAACGTGCCGACCACATTGGACCGCGCAAATGCGGCAACAATGACCGAAGACAGCCGCATCCAAGTCGAGGCGCTGGACAAAAACGCGCGTGAATTTGGTCTACATTACTATCCGGTTTCCGACGTGCGTCAGGGGATCGTGCACATTGTCGGCCCCGAGCAGGGCTGGACCCTGCCCGGCATGACCGTTGTGTGCGGCGATTCGCATACCGCGACCCACGGTGCCTTTGGCGCACTGGCGCATGGCATCGGCACCTCTGAGGTGGAGCATGTGCTGGCGACCCAAACCCTGATCCAGCAAAAATCCAAAAACATGAAGGTGGAAATCACAGGCAAACTGCGCCCCGGTGTGACCGCCAAGGACATCACCCTGTCGGTGATCGGCGCGACCGGTACCGCAGGCGGCACAGGCTATGTCATCGAGTACATGGGCGAGGCCATTCGGGATCTGTCGATGGAAGGCCGCATGACCGTGTGCAACATGGCCATCGAAGGCGGCGCCCGCGCCGGGATCATCGCCCCCGATGAGAAAACGTTTGAGTATTGCATGGGCCGACCCCACGCACCCAAAGGTGCCGCTTGGGAAGCGGCCCTTGCCTGGTGGAAGACGCTTTATTCCGACGACGATGCGCATTGGGACAAGGTCATTACCCTCAAAGGCGAAGACATCGCTCCTGTGGTCACATGGGGCACATCGCCCGAGGATGTCCTGCCGATCACAGCCGATGTGCCCTCCGCCAATGCCTTCACAGGCGGCAAGGTCGGGGCGGCGCAACGCTCGCTCGACTATATGGGGCTGACCCCCGGCACGCCGCTGTCTGAGGTGGAAATTGACACGGTCTTTATCGGGTCCTGCACCAATGGCCGCATCGAGGATTTGCGCGCTGCAGCAGAAATCTTGAAAGGCAAAAAGGTCAAAGACGGCCTGCGCGCCATGATCGTTCCGGGCTCCGGCCTCGTCCGCGCTCAGGCCGAAGAAGAAGGCCTTGCGGATATCTTCAAGAATGCGGGCTTTGAATGGCGTCTTGCTGGGTGCTCTATGTGCCTTGCGATGAACCCTGATCAGCTGAAGCCGGGCGAGCGTTGTGCCGCGACCTCGAACCGTAACTTTGAGGGCCGCCAAGGTCGGGGCGGGCGCACGCATTTGATGTCGCCTGCGATGGCCGCAGCGGCTGCGATAACGGGCAAACTCACCGACGTACGCACGTTGATGTAACCCTCGTGAGTGCGCTGCGCCTCTTTGAACCTGCCTTGCAAAGCACGGGTGCTGCATGACTGCGGCGCCTGGCCCGATCGGCATGCTTTGGGTGGGGACCGAGCTGCGCTGGCTGGACCGACTGGCGCTGCATAGTTTTGCGCAGCGCGGCCATCCGGTGACCCTGTTCCACACGCATGACTTGGCTGATCCCGGCATCGAGGGTGTCACCTTGCGTCCTGCTCGGGATGTGTTTGAGGGCCACGAGGGGTTGCTAGAGCAAGTCTCGCCAGCGGTCTATGCAGATTTTTTCCGCCTGCACCTAATGCAAAAGACGGACATGATCTGGGCCGATACCGATTGTTTGTCCCTACGCCCACTTGCGCCAGCGCAGGGGTATTTGCTGGGCTATGAGTCCGACAGCACCGTGAATAACGCGGTGATGCGGATGCCGCGAGACAGCGATGCCTTACGGTTGCTGCTTAAGGCGACGGGGGATGCCAGCTTTGTCCCGCCTTGGCTCAAAAAGGCGCAACGCCAAATCCTCGCTGGCCTGCCCAAGGGGACGCAATTGGTTGAAGCCGCGAAATTAGTGCCCACCGTCTTTGGCCCTCAGGCCCTGACATGGGCGCTGAACCAGACCGGCGAAATTGCGCGCGCCCTGCACAAATCGGCCCTTAATCCAGTGCATTGGTCGTTGGCCGATATCTATTTCAACCCTCATGGCGGGGTCGCAGGCTGGATCACGCCAAAGACCCAATGCCTGCACCTTTATGCCAGCCGCATTCGCGCGGTCCACCGCCGAGCCCCGCCGTTTGCGGGCTCATTTATTGCTCAATTTGCTGCCGAGATCGGATTTGATTTCGCAGCCCCCCTACGCCAGATCTAGGAGACCCTAATGGACAAGTTCACCACCCTTACCGGCATCGCAGCCCCCATGCCCATGATCAACATCGACACCGATATGATCATTCCCAAACAGTTCCTGAAAACGATCAAACGCTCGGGCCTTGGCGTGAACCTCTTTGATGAAATGCGCTACGACGACGCCGGCGCGGAAATCCCTGATTTCGTACTGAACCAAGAGGCCTACCGCGACGCGGAGATTTTAGTCGCCGGAGAAAACTTTGGCTGCGGCTCGTCCCGCGAGCACGCCCCTTGGGCGATCAAAGATTTTGGCATCCGCTGTGTGATCGCCCCCAGCTTTGCCGACATCTTTTTCAACAACTGCTTTAAGAACGGCATCCTGCCGATCGCCCTGCCCCAAGAACAAGTGGATGTCCTGATGAAGGACGCCGAAAAAGGCGCAAACGCACGGATGACCGTCGATCTGGAGGCGCAAACGATCACCACCTCCGACGGCGACGTCTTTGCCTTTGATGTCGACGCCTTCAAAAAACACTGCCTGATGAACGGCTTGGACGACATAGGCCTGACGATGGAAAAAGCCGCGGCCATCGACAGCTTTGAAGCACAGGCAAGCGCCCAGCGCCCTTGGGTCTAAGCCCCAGCCGCACTAAAATCGACGAACGGCCGCTCCATCAAAGGGTGGCCGTTTTTGTGTCAAAACCACCCATAGCTGCCCAGAATTGGTGCAGCTTTGCACCACATCCCCGCCCAAACAGGGCCATCCCCCAGACCCGCACCGCATTTTCTTGAGCTGGCAGGCAAATCAAGGCAACATTGGGGCATTATTGAGGCGTCGTGTTATTTTGCACGGGATCAAGTTGGAACAAGTCTTCGGCACCGCATCGAGACTGGCCAGTTTGAAGGGATCGAAAAGTGATTTTAAAACTGACAGGTGCCGCATTGCGCGGCTTTCTTGTGGCATTGATGGTGGCGCTGCCGGCGCTCATCCTGCCCAATGTGCCCTCTGACACAGCGCAAGTGACCGTTTTGGTGGCCATGCTCGCCGCCCTAATGATCTGTGTGGAATACCTCGTCAGCTGCCCCAGCCTGATTGAATTTCGCCAAGCGCCGCCATTGAACCGCCTGCGGTTTTGTGGGGCATTTTTGACGGTGTTCCTGCTGGCCTCCCTGTGCGCGGGCAAAAGCGAGCCGACGCTGGCCACCGGTGCTCTTGCCTCAGTGGCGCGGCTGGTGGGTCTTGCGCTGGATTTCCCCTATTCGCCCGTGCGTTTGGTTGGCTTGGCCTTGCCCGCGGAGACAACTGCGATGCACCTGCGCAGCGTTCGGGATGCTGCAGCGCTCAGCTATGCGATTGCGCTGGGTGTTATGCTGACCTTTTGGATCGCAGTACGGGTCTTTGGCTGGCCCACGGCGCGGTCGGGCCCGTTCAATGTGTGGGTGAACCTGCCACATTTTGACCCGACAGCGGGGGGCGATGTGTTGTGGCGTCTGCGCCGGGACGCGTGGGTGTACCTTATCATCGGCGCGCTTGCACCCTTCGCATTACCTGCCGTGGCCTTGGCCATTGATTCTGTGATAAAACCAGTGACATTACATGATCCTTTGGTTTTGATTTGGGCAATGACTTTATGGGCCTTTTTACCGGCCAGCCTCGTGATGCGGGGCATTGCAATGGGGCGCATCGCAGATTTGATCCAGCAAAAGCGCCAGCGCAGCTACGCAGAGGCAAGCGCCTACCAACTGGCGTAATCCGCACCTTTCTAAGCGCGTGCTGCGCAGCTCTGATCACACTGCAAGCCGCGCAGGCCGGCCAGACCTTGCGCGTCGCAACCTATAACACCGAACTCGCGCGCGACGGGCCTGGCTTGCTATTACGCGATATTCTGCGCGGCGATGATGCGCAGATCAAGGCTGTGCTGGAGGTGATCGTCCAAGCGGACGCGGATATCCTCGCTCTGCAAGGCATTGATTTCGACCTCACCGGGGCTGCATTGACGGCTTTGTTAGCGCGATTGCCCGCGGATTTCACAGGCTACCCCTACCACTTTGCCCAACGGCCGAACACCGGCTGGCCCACGGGTTTGGACATGGATGGCAATGGCCGCTTGGGCGAACGCCGCGACGCACAAGGTTATGGCGCATTCAGTGGACAAGGCGGAATGGCGGTGATTTCGCGCTACCCGATTGATCAGGAAGCGGTGCAGGATTTCTCCGCCCTGTTGTGGCGCGATCTGCCGGGCGCGCGCTTGCCAGAGACGGCCGACGGCCCTTTTCCAAGTGCCGCTGCGCTGGAGGTGCAACGCCTCAGCA
The DNA here is from genome assembly GCA_965656435.1 of uncultured Pseudosulfitobacter sp. Taxonomy (GTDB): domain Bacteria; phylum Pseudomonadota; class Alphaproteobacteria; order Rhodobacterales; family Rhodobacteraceae; genus Pseudosulfitobacter. The sequence goes on from CBFHKQ010000022.1 coordinate 11,259, forward strand.
CAACGGCGCATTGGGTGGTTCCCATCAACACGCCACAGGGCAGGATCAACATTTTGACCTACCACGCGACGCCCCCCGTTTTTGACGGGCCAGAGGATCGCAACGGGCGGCGCAACGCTGATGAAACGCGCTTTTGGCAGCTCTATCTTGACGGGCGGGTAGGCCCGACGGTCCCGGGTGCATTTGTGATCTTGGGTGATGCAAACCTTGATGCAGAGGCAGGCGATGGGAGCCGCGCCATCATGGCGGACCTGCTCGCCGACCCGCGCCTGAACGATCCGCGCCCCGAAGGCGCAATGGGCACCGATACCGTGGATTGGCGCAGCTCTGACATCGGCACCATGCGGGTGGATTACGTCCTACCCGCTCGCAGCCTGACGATCGTGAACAGTGGCGTGCTCTGGCCGCCTGAAAAAGATCCCTTTGCCGACACTGCGGCCAATGCCAGCCGGCACCGGCTGGTCTGGGTCGACATCGCGCGCTAACCCCACACACCCGCCCACCTGCGGCACTTGACCATGCGTCGCCTGCGGGCTACGCCGCTTGGGACATATTTTACGAGGAGAACCCCCATGTCCAATCCTTCGCTTTTGATCCTTGCAGGAGACGGCATCGGCCCCGAAGTGATGGGGCAGGTTAAGCGGGTGATCGACTGGTTTGGCGCAAAGCGCGGGTTGAACTTTGACGTGTCCGAGGACCTCGTGGGCGGCATCGCCTATGACACCCACGGCACCCCTTTGCATGACGACACTATGGCAAAAGCGCTCGAGGTTGACGCAGTTTTGCTGGGTGCGGTTGGCGGGCCACAATACGATGACCTTGATTTCAGCGTGAAACCAGAACGCGGCCTGCTGCGCTTGCGCAAAGAGATGGACCTGTTTTCCAACCTCCGCCCGGCGCAGTGCTTTGACGCGCTGGCCGATTTCTCCTCCTTGAAAAAAGATGTGGTTGCGGGCCTCGATATCATGATCGTGCGCGAGCTGACTTCGGGTGTGTATTTCGGCGAGCCGCGTGGGATCTTTGAAGAAGGCAACGAGCGGGTCGGCATTAACACCCAACGCTATACCGAAAGCGAGATTGAGCGGGTTGCACGCTCCGCCTTTGAGCTGGCGCGTCGGCGCGGCAACAAAGTATGCTCGATGGAGAAAGCCAACGTAATGGAGAGTGGCATTCTGTGGCGCGAAGTTGTTCAGCGTGTGCGTGATACCGAATACGCAGATGTCGAGCTGAGCCATATGTATGCTGACAATGGCGCGATGCAGCTGGTGCGCGCACCGAAACAGTTCGACGTGATCCTGACCGATAACCTCTTTGGCGATCTGCTGTCCGACTGTGCCGCGATGTTGACGGGCTCGCTGGGCATGTTGCCCTCCGCCAGCTTGGGCGCACCCGCCGCGAATGGTCGGCCCAAGGCGCTCTACGAACCGGTACACGGCTCAGCTCCAGACATCGCGGGTCAGGGCAAAGCGAACCCAATCGCTTCGATCCTCAGCTTTGCGATGGCGCTTCGTTATTCGTTCGATCAAGGCGATGAGGCGACACGGCTTGAGAACGCAATCGAAGCAGTATTGGCGGGAGGCGCGCGCACCGCAGACCTGATGGGGGCCGAAGGCGGCGCACCGATCAGCACAACGGAAATGGGCGATGCGATCCTCGCTGCCCTTGACGCGACGCTCTGATAAAATCCGCGCGCGCCGTAATAGCGCGCGCGGCTGGCAGCTTAGTCTTTCTTTTGGCTTCCGGACATGTTGCTAAGGTCCACTTTGTTGCCAAACGGGATGGTGGCAAAGGGACCAGCCAGTCGCGTTTGCGCGGGATCAAGTGGATCGGCGGGCGGCGCTTCGGCAAAGATTTCGTCCGCAAAATCCTCTGCATTGTCCTGCGGCTTATAGCCCAGATAGGCCGCGCCAGAATTGTCGACCGGGGAGCGGTCATTGTTGGACACCCCGTAGATGATGGTAAATTCCGTCGTGGGTGTGTCCACAGCGCGGGTGACTAGGCGGATCAAATCAGGCGTCGACAACCACGTCCCTAATGCCCGCGTGCTGCGCACCGGGGCCGCGGATAGGATGCGCAGGCAGACCGCCTCAATCCCGTTTTTCTCCCAATACATCCGGCCCAGATTTTCGCCAAAGCACTTGGCCAGCCCATAAAACGTGTCCGGCCGATGCGGCGCATCCACGCCGATACAGGCATTTTTGGGGTGCATCCCCACCGCATGAATGGACGACGCATAGACCACGCGGCGCACGCCGTGCTGACGCGCGGCCTCCCAGATATTGTAGGTGCCCCGAAAATTAGAGTGCAGAATGCTGTCAAAATCGCTCTCATTCGCGATGGCGCCAAAATGGACGATAATGTCGGCGCCTTCGCAGATGTCCACGACCGGCTGTAACGCACCCAAATCGGCGCTTACCCATGTCTCATTCGCAAAGAGCGGCCCCGGCGCCTCTGCGATGTCGGTGGAAACAAGGACGCGGGTCATCTGCGACAGCTGGTCACGCAGCGCATTGCCCAGTGCACCTGCGGCCCCGGTTAGAACGATTTTCTCAAGCATGTGGTCTTCCTTCTAGATAACAGCCTTTTCGACAAAGCGGGCGCCTTGTTCGATCCGGTCAAAATGGAACGCGCGCAAATCAAGGGTGCGGTATTCGCCGAACAAGATCATCTCGGCCAAGCCGCGCGCCAAGGCAGGCGCTTGCTGCAAACCGTGACCCGAAAACCCGTTGGCAAAGTAGAAATTCGCAAGCTTGTCATGTGGGCCAATGATCGCATTCTGATCAAAGACATTGTAGTCATAGTGCCCGACCCATTCGTTGATCACCCGGACCGCTTCGAACTGCGGAACACGGTGCGCCAGCGCAGGCCAGACCTTGTTTTCCCAAAGGCTGTGATCAAAGGCAAAATCATCTGGTGCCACGGCGGGATCGTCGTCAGGCGGGCAGCCCGCCAGATAATAGCGCCCATCGCTGCGCATATGCACACCAGACGGATCAATAGTTAGGGGCAGGTCCTGCTCAAGCGGGGTGGCGGCATCAAAGATGAACGTATACCTTTTTCGCGGCTCAACCGGGATTGAAATGCCTGCCATGGCAGCCGTTTGCGCCGCCCGCGGACCGGTGCAGTTCACCACCACGCCAGAAGACACGACCGCCCCCGAGGCCAGCGTGACGCTGTCCACCGCGCTGCCGCCGGCGTTACGCGTCAGCGCCACAACTGTCTCTCGTACAAACTCCACACCGCGTTCACCGGCGCTTTTGCGGAACCAATCAAACATGGTGCCGCCATCGAAATAGCCTTCATCGACGAGGTTATGATTGCCCGCCAGAATGTCATCCACATTATAAAAAGGGTAGGTTTCTTTGATCTCGGCGGCGCTCATGTGCCGCGTCGCCGCACCGCCGGCGGCCTGGATACGCTGCGCCTCGGCCATACTGGCGACAGCACTTTGATCGCCAGCAAGGTACATATAGCCGTAGGATTGGATCGCAATGTTGGGCACCCGCGGATCATCGTCCATTTGGCTTTGAAAGGACTTCATGAACGCGGCCCCAAACTGTGAGATGCGCACGTTTGTCTCGTTACTGAACTGTTGGCGGATGCAGGAATTTGTGTGCGAGGTGGAGGCCTGCGCATAGGTGGGGTCCCGCTCCACCACAAGGACACGCCCGTCAAAGCCCAGTTTACGCAGGAACCACGCAACGGCCGAGCCATACATTGCGCCACCGACGATCACGACATCATAGCGTTGGTGTTTGGGAGCGAGGGAAACAGTCATGCCGGGGGTCTTTCACGCAAATCAACTTTGCCGACAAAACAGTGTTTGCGCCGCTTTGCCAAGCCATCAGCCAGCGCGATCACATTATTTGAATTGTTGAACAAACTGCCGGTCGACACGGTCTTTGAGGCGCCAAAGCAGCGGGGACGCAAAGCCTAGCCCATATTTTTCACCCAAGGCTTGCCGGGTGCCCAGCGAGATCAGCTTGAGGTAATCGCGCTGCGGCAGGTAATCTTGCGGCGTGCCACCCACGACTGCCGCACGCAAATTGGCGCTCAGAACAGGCGCTTGGCGCACGGCATAAACACCCGCCTTGGCCCGCGGCGCGTACTGCATATGTGCGCAATCGCCCACGGCGAACACACCCGGCAAACTGGTTTGCAGGTGCGCGTCAACGTTGACGAAGCCCGAAGTCTGCGCGACAGGCAAATTCTGCATCCACGTATGGGGTGTAGCCCCCACCGCCCCAATAACAAAACGCGCCAAAACATCAGTACCATCCGCACAGTGCACGCCGTGATCCGATACCGCTGTGACATCCGCATTCTCATGAACGAGCACACCAAAACACGACAGCGCGCGGCGCAGTCTACGCCGTAAAAGCGCACTGCCAGAGGACAACACATGCCCGCGCTCAATCACATGCACGGAAGCGTTTTCCGCTCGCAAGGCGTGCGCTGCGGCCAAAGCAAGCTCTACACCCGCGACCCCGCCACCGATGACAGCAACACTTTTTGCACCGGGCGTCGCCATAAAATCTGTCCAGCGTGCGGCGAACAGGTGCAAAGGTTTGGCGGGTACCGCATGTTTGGCAAAGCCTTCGACATGGGGCAACTCCGTCGTGGCCCCCACATCAAAAGAGGCCACATCAAAGGGGACCCGCACCCCGTTTTCCAACAAAACGGTCCGCGCCCCGGCATCCAAGCCGATGGCGGCCCCTTGCACAAACGTTGCACCCGCTTTTAGTGCGAGGGCTGCAACATCGATCTGGCAGGCATCTTGACTGTAATGTCCTGCAATCACACCCGGCAGCATCCCAGAATAGGCGAGCTGCCGCGACGGGGCGATCACGGTGACCTCGGCACCGTCAATTGGGCGGCTGCGCAGTTCGTGCAAAACAAGAGCATGCGCGTGACCCGCCCCAACCAGAGCAATCTGTTGCTTGGGTACGGTCAGAGGCCTGCGTCCATCAATGACTGAATATCACCGCGAGACGTACCGGCCACGATCCGCCCTAATTCGGCATCCCCGCGTAAAACCAAGAGCGTGGAGCGGCGCGGGATGTTGCGCGATTGCGTGACCATGTGATCTTTGTAGGTGTCCCAATCGACTTTTACAAAGGTCATTGCCGCGTCATAGGCGGCATTTTCGCTGCGCAGCGCATTAATCACGCGGCCCTGCCGGCGGCATGTGCCACACCAGGTCGCCGAATAATCTACAAAGACAGTTTGCCCATTGGCCAAAGCGTCCTCAATCAAGCCGGGCGCGTAGGGGACAAATTCGGACGCCAAGCTTGCCCGGGGTAGGGCAATTGTCGCAGCGAATGCGCCTAAAACGTGGCGACGGTTGACATATATAGGCATGAAATCTCCTGAAAATTAAAGAGCGACGGACAGATCTTGCAGCCAGATTGGCATCACATCCAGCGCCCAGGCTTCGATGACGTGGTTGATTTGGAAATAGAGCGCCGTGCCAACCGTAACAAATGCGACACCCAAAATCGGCTTGGCCCGCATCGCAAGGCCCCGCAGGCTTTGTGCTCGATTGCGCAGGGCTTCGCGTGCGCCAAAACCCAAGCTAAGGATCAGGGTAGACACGCCAAGCGCGAAGAAAACCATGATGCTCGCGGCATAGAGCAAGTCGGAGCCTTGTGCGGCGAGTGCGATGGCACCGCCCAGCGTTGGCCCGATACAGGGCGACCACACCGCCCCCAAAAGCATTCCGCCGATGAACTGTCCTGACAGGGTCGTGTGCGCCACGTTAGTCATCATGCTGTCCGCGCCACTGGCCATCCCGGATGTGACCCGTTCAAACCGGCGCGCAAAAGCAGGCACCAGCAAGACCACCCCGAAGGCCACCATGATTAACGCGCCGGCGGCGGCAATCCGATTTTGGGTCAGGCCCACCGAGGCGCCAAAGGCGGTGATCAAAACGCCTACCACAACAAATGAGAGGCTCATACCTGCTGCAAGCGCGAGCGGGCCGTAACGATCCGCATTCAGCGCAGCGGCCAGCACAATCGGCAGCACCGGTAACACGCACGGGTTAATCAGCGTCAGCAAACCCGCGCCATATGCAAAAACTAATTCCATGCTTTAGCGTTGCCGCGCCAATGTCCGCGCGGCAACCTACATTTTTGTGCGATCCGTCACGTTTGCGTCAGAACTTTTCGACCCAAGGGCGCAATTCAACCTCCCAGGTCCATGCCGAGCGGTGCTGGTCCAAGAGGTGCATATAGCTTGCGGCAATCGCGTCCGGGTCCAACATGTTATCCGGTCCATCACCCTCACCTATGCGCCCAACCTGCGGCGTGTTTGAAATGCCGCCGTCGATTACAAAGTGACCGATATGGATGTTCTGGGGGTGCAGCTCGCGCGCCAAGGATTGGCACAGCCCGCGCAGGGCAAATTTCCCCATCGCAAAGCTTGCAGAATTTGGAAAGCCTTTGATGCCCGCCGACGCGCCCGTAAAGAGCATCGCACCCTGCCCCGCGTCCAACATACGCGCACTGGCGTGGTGGGCCATCAAGAAGGCGCCGTACGCGCTAACCAGCATTGCTTGTTCGACGGCCTCTGGATCAACAAGGTTGATGGCGCCCCGCGCGCGGGCGCTCGGATTGTAGACCGCCACGTCGAGCACACCGTCCAGTCCGTCGATGTGGTCAAATAGCGCCTGCATGTCCGCACGCGATTTTGCATCACAAGTGACGGTATCTGCGCCGATCTCGCGCGCAAGCGCGCCTAAATCCGACGTGTCACGGGCCGCCAAAACAACCTTTTTACCGCGCGCCGCAAGCGCCCGCGCGACTGAAGCAGAGAGGCCAGCCCCCGCGCCCACAACCAAAGCAATCTGCTCCATAAGTGTAATCCAATTCAGTTGGCGCTCCGCAGATGTGCGATGAACGCTTGTCAAAAAACAGTTACAGGTATATGCCCGCACTTTATGAGTGACAAGTGTATCTGCACATCTTTGCGCACCGCCGCCCACGCGAGCACGGCGCTTTACGACGCATATCTAGCTCCCTCGGGGCTGAAGGTGACGATGTTTCGCCTACTACGACGCATCGCATATCTGGGCGATGTCAGCATCACAAAGCTTGCGCAGGAAGTTGGACTTGACCGATCCACATTGGGACGGAACCTGAAAGTTTTGGCGCGCCAAGATCTGATTGTGATGACCAACAGCACTGATGGACGTGCGCGCGCCATCAAGCTGACAGAAACAGGACGCTGCGCGCTGGACACAGCGGTGCCACTTTGGGCGGCCGCCCAAGCTGAGTTGACCACCAAGATCGGCCCGGAACTCGCGCGTGTATTGAAAACTTTGGACGCCTTGTCTGAGAGCGCCTTTGAAAAGGAGACGACACAATGACCGATATGGGGCAATCGAAACGGGGTGGCGCCACGATCGCCCTTATCTGTGGGTCCTTGATTTTGCTGCTGTCGTTCGGCATACGCCACGCTTTTGGGCTTTTCCTACAGCCAATCACGGTTGAGCAAGGCTGGGGGCGCGAGACATTTGCCTTTGCGATTGCCCTGCAAAATCTAGTGTGGGGGGCGAGCCAGCCGTTCACAGGCCTGATTGCTGACCGCTTTGGCGCGCGTCCGGTTGTTGCCATCGGGGCGCTGCTTTATGCGGCGGGCCTTTGGATGATGTCCCAAGTGGCCGGGGAGTGGACCTTTACGCTTGGCGCGGGCGTTTTGATTGGTCTCGGCCTGTCCGGGACAACATTCCCAGTAATTTTCGGCGCGATCAGCAGGCTAGTGGCCCCAGCGCATCGGTCGCTCGCGATGGGTATCACCATGTCTGTGGGCTCGTTCGGGCAGTTTGCGATGCTGCCGCTGAGCCTTGGACTCATTAGCAATCTGGAATGGCAAGGTGCGCTAATTGCGTTGTCAGTACTGTCGCTCGCGATCTTTCCGCTTGCGATGCCGATCAAACATGCGCCAGTGCCGGTTCAGGCGGGCGCGACCGAAGTGCGGTTTCAGCAAGCCCTGCGCGATGCATTTGGCACGCGAGACTTTTGGCTGCTGGCGCTTGGTTTTTTTGCCTGCGGGTTCCAAGTCGTGTTTATTGCGGTGCACCTCCCGGCTTTCTTGGCGGACGAAGGGATCAGCGGCGGCGTTGCGACCACGGTTTTGGCGCTGATCGGTTTGGTCAACATTGCGGGCACCTATTATGCGGGGCTTTGGGGCGGACGGCACCGCAAGCCAATGCTGCTGTCGTGGATTTATCTGGGACGTGCGGTGGTGATTGCGGCGTTCATCCTTCTGCCGATCACCACCACGTCCGCCTATGTGTTTGGCGCGCTTATGGGACTGTTCTGGCTGTCCACCGTGCCGTTGACCAATGGTACCGTTGCGGCCGTCTGGGGCGTACGGCACATGTCGATGCTAGGCGGGATTGTGTTTTTCGCACACCAACTGGGCTCGTTCGCGGGGGGCTGGATGGGCGGTTGGCTTTATGACAAGACCGGCAGCTACGATATGGCATGGGCTGTGGCCATCGGGCTGAGCTTGGTCGCTGCCGCGTTAAACTGGCCCATTCGGGAGACACCACTAGCGGAACGTCAGGCGGCATGATGGCGTCGGGGGTTGCGGGGTACGGCGGCATTGGCCTTTGGGTAAAAACAATGGCCGCAATTGGGTTCTTGATCAGTTTGGCAGCGCTGTTTCAGCTCTATCAAAACCCCATGTTGCAGATTTATCTAAGCGAATGGACGCTTTGTTAGGCCTTCGATACGAACTGGTTTAGGCTACAACAAAGACCGCTCACGGCTGATAATCGCAGCATGCGCCCGGTTGCGCGCGCCCAGCTTTTTGCAGATCGCGCGCATGTGCATCTTTACGATCACCTCGGTCGCGCCCATTTCGCGTGCGATTTCTTTATTTGTCATGCCGTCCGCTGCGAGGCGCAGCACGTAAATCTCTTTGTCGTTCAACCCGTGGCTTTCTGGCGCTTCTTGGCTGGAACCGGGGAAGTCAGAGCCGACAGGCACAAAAATCTGACCCGAGCTGATCAGCTCAATAATACTGCCCAAAGAGCGGAGGGGCATCGTCTTGGCGATCAGGCCACGCACCCCCAAAGCCAGCGCTTTATCAAGAACATGGCGGTCGATCTGGCCCGTGAACAGAACCACACTGCCCTCCCGCGCGACGCGCACCACTTGGGCCACGCTGTCCAAACCGGCCATCCCGGGCATCCGCAGATCAAGCAGGATTACATCGAATTGATCCTGTGCGAGTAACTTGAGAAGCCCCTCCAGATCATAGCAGGAGGCCACGTCGAATTCGCCATCTTTGAGCAACATTGACGCCACTGCGTCCGCCAGCAGCTTGTGGTCATCCGCGATCACCAGCTTTAATTTTGCGGGTGATTTACCGGTGTCAGCGTCACGGTCTAGCGGCATAAGAATCCTACGTTATTTTAATGTCACCGGTGAAATCGGTTCTGTTTTTCGCGCAGCTTCAATGACGCAGCACGCTCTCTTAGGAGTGTGTTGAGACCTAACCTGTTTCGCAGTTATCCACACTATTTTTTTAATTATATGTCGAATGAACTTAATATCTATCTTTAGATATACTCTGCAACCTACGGTCATTTCCTCTAGGGTTAGCGTGTACATTTTTTACAAACATTTTAGTGAAAGTATCGATTTATGATTGCCCGTATTATCTTTTGTGCCGTTTTTCTACCTTTGCTTGGGGCGTTCCCCGTTAAGGCATCCGCATCCGACCTGTTGATCGTTGAGAGCGGCGACGCCCGGATTGAATTCACAACGGACGACTTGGCTGCGCTGGACCAAATTTCATTCGCAACATCAACGATTTGGACCGAAGGCGTTGTTAAATTTGAAGGCCCTACTTTGCAATCTTTGATTGCTTTGGCAGGCATCACAGAGGGGGATCTGACCCTGACGGCATCGAATGATTACGCGATCCAAATCCCTGTCGACGAGATTACCGACACAGCGCCGATCGTCGCTCACCGCATCAACGGCGCCGTGTTCAGCCGCCGTGAAAAAGGGCCCTATTGGGTCGTCTACCCATACGATTCTGACGCCCAGTACAAAACCGAAATCACCTACGCCCGCAGCATCTGGCAGTTGGCGTCGATCAAAAAGAAGCACGAGGACTAGGCCCACATGCTCAGGTCACGCCACAGCAAACAGGCCGTGATCCGGCGCGGGTCAGCGATTTTATTGCTGGCCCTTCTCGTCATTGCTTTTGTGGTTTTGGCGATTGGCGCGCGAGGCATCAAGACGCAGATGGACAGTCTGGCGGTTGCGAACTCTGACAATTTGGGTTGGAATATCTCGCAATTGGACGTGGATTTTCGCGGACTGACCGTCGCGTTGCTGCGCCCGACAACGCCCACATCGGAAGCAGGTGCAGCGATCTCACAGGCGGAATTTAACGATATCAGCAAGGCCTTTGACATCTTCTACAGCCGTGTGCGTGTGGTCGGGGCAACTTTGCAGCGCATCGGCGCGCCAGCCGAATTGGAACCTGAATACCGCCAAATTGAGGCGGTGCGCGATGGCATGGCAGCCACTTTGGACGCCGCAACCGGCCCCACAAATTTGCAAATTGACGCGCTGGTCGCAGCCGCTTTGACAGCGGCCCCGAAGGTCAGATTGCTAACCACTAAGGGCATCCAAGCCCTTGCGGCAAAACAGGCCGAGGCGCGGGCAACGCAGCATCAAATTTTTCTCTCCTTTCACGCCAAGTCGTTCATCATATTGGGGTTTGTGCTGCTCGCGTGCTTGCTAGCGATCCGCCTCTGGCGTGATCTGGAAGAACGCAGTCGACGGGTTGAACTGGCCGCAACCAATGTCACCAACGCGATTGAGGCGGCACTCTCAGCAGTGATTTTCACCGATGCAGCCGGCAAAATCGCCCAGTGCAATAAAGCCGCCGAAGCCTACTTTGGCAGCACCCGCGACGCGTTGGTCGGCCAGGACTTTGCCAATGCTTTCGTGCATCCAACGAGCCGCCAGGCATTTGAAGCGTACCGCGCAGAGCCCGACGCCACGCCCATCTGGATGAAGGCGCGGAAGAAGGAAGGTGCTGAGTTCCCGATTGAGCTGTCGGGCACATGGGAAAAGGACGTTGAGGGCGCGGCGATCTTCATCATTTACCTCCGCGACATCTCAAAACAGCTAGCGGCCGAAGAAAAGCTGAAAGCCTCGCGGGATGAGGCCAAGCAAGCCTCGCAAGCCAAGAGCCGTTTTTTGGCAACCATGAGCCATGAGATGCGCACGCCGTTGCACGGGTTGATCGCCTCACTCGACATGATCGACACCAAGGCGTTGTCGAGCGCAGATCAGCGCCTGTTTGAAACGGCGCGCGCCTGTAGTACGCGAGCGCTGGATCAAGTGAACGGTGTGCTTGACCACACGCGCACAACGCAATCCATGGAAAAACCGCACCCCTTCCGGCCAAGCCGCATTATCGAGGATATGCGCAGATCGCTGACCCCTCTGGCGGCGGGGAACGGCAATACCATCACCTTTGACGCAACTGGTGACGGTGTTGGCGCACGCTATGTTGGCCTGCCAGAGGCGTTTTCGCGCGTCATCTATAACCTCGTCGGCAATGCGATCAAATTCACCCAGAATGGCAGTATCACGATCGAAATGATCGCCAGCGCGGGTCCGGATGACACCAGTCGCGTCTTGCATTTTATGGTCAAGGACACCGGTGTCGGCATTCCGGAGACTGACCAATCACGTATTTTCAAAAGCTTTGAAACCGCAACGGCGCATGAGATTGATGGCGCGCGCGGCACAGGCCTTGGCCTTGCGATCGTGAGCCATTCACTGGAACAGATGGACGCGAAGATTAACCTGCGCAGTACGCCAGGCTTGGGCAGTCAGTTCCGGTTTACCCTGCATTTGCCACTGGCGCCGCAACAAGAAAGCCTACCTTTTCAAGCGCAGCCGCAAACGCGTGTGCCCCCGGATCAGGCGTGCGTTTTGGTGGTCGATGACAACCCAGTGAACCGCATCGTTCTGAGCGAAATGGTCACACGATTGGGCTATTCTGTGCAAAGCGTGTCGTCCGGCCAAGAAGCGGTGGATCGAGCCGCGGCTACGGCCTTTGACCTGATATTGATGGACATCAACATGCCCGGAATGGATGGGCACGCCGCGGCACGCGAGATCAGCAGCACCGACAGCCTCTCTTGCGCGGCCACCATCCTTGGGGTCACGGCACTCATCCCGGACGACAGCCATGATGCAACCACCTCCGGCATGCACGCAATGCTGTCAAAGCCTCTGACCGCTGGTCGATTAGAGCAAGCAATCAGCCGGCACATGGGAGCGGGTCCTGACACCTCGGGCAGTAACATCGTGCAGTTGATGGACCCAAACATCGCACATGACCTAAAACGTCAAAGCCTTGCAGATGCGCGGCACGCGCTTGATGTGATCAGCGATGATGCAACCAGCTGGGAAGTGCGACGGGACGCGGTTCATTATGCGGTGGGCTCAACCAGTGTTGTTGGCCTCACGCATCTAAGCCGTTCCTTGCAAAAGGCAGAAACTGCGAGCCTGAAATGCGATCAGTCAGCGCTTGAGGAAAGCGCCCAACAAATCCGGATCGCACTGTCCACCTAGGGCGTCTATTGCGCGCACGGTGGTAACGCGCCGTTTACCCTGATATCTTAAGTGTTAAAGTCTGCGCGAATGCACAGTACCGGGCCCAGCGGCGCAGAAGGTATTCTGAACCTGCGGGCGTGATGCCCTTGCCGGGCTTTCTTCCCCAAGTAGGTGCCGGTCGCGTCGGCTGATACGCGCCCGCACCCTATTTCTACTCCACGCCAAACCTCTGGGACCCGCAGGAGACAAGATTTTGAATACGCAATCTACAGCGCAAACATCCGCGATGTTTGAAGTCATCACAATCCAGATCAGCCCCTATCACACCGCACGCGGTGCGCTTGTGCGTCGTGGGCCGGAACCAAATACGGCAACGGTTGATGTAGATGGGAAATTACTGCACGGCATTTGCGTCTCAAACACGCCGTCTAGCGGCGCCAAAGCCCGCGTTTAAGGCGCAACGGTGCGAGATCCTAAATCCGGCCCTATGATTTTCTTGGGCAGGGATTCTGGCAAACGGGAACGCTTTTGCACGACGCTATCTCTGTAACGGACGACATTTCGGCGCCAGTCCGCATTGTTTCTGCGCGCCTCAAATAAGGCCAACTCAAGAGACGCGTAAAGGATCGGGCTGCGCAGCGACACATCGCCCAAAGCCCGCCGCGTTGTTTCAAAATTATCCGAATGAAACTCTGCCGACAGCATGATGACTGGCACGCTTGGGTGCGCCAAGCGCAACTGTGACAGCGCATCATAGGCTTTGACCACACCGCCCAAACCGTCGATATCCACGAATAAAAAGTCAGTCTTGGCAACTTCTGTCGGGCTAAGGTTCTCATAGGCCGCAAAGGTCGTTTGCGGCTGCACCTCAATATCATTCGAACAAAGCATGTCGCGAAGCTGTACATATTGGATGTTGTTGGGGCCAATATAGGCGCACGTCACATTGCTATCGTGGAATAAAGAAAACATCGCTGTCCCTGCGGTCATAGTCCGTTAACCCTAGCAGGCACCTGCATTTTCTGAGGCTGACCATCGGTGAAACATTCCTATCTTTGGATATGAAACTGACCACCGCAAAAGCCTACATGGCCCCGAACCTGTGCATTGATCATAGGGCAAGACAAACCCGCACAATGTGCAGCACCACTGCGGATCGTGTGTTACAAAACATTTTTACAACTGTCACCGATCCATCACGAAGCTCTGGTTTGGGACGTTCATGGCTGCTCCCGGCCATGCACACTCTCATTTTTTGGAGGACGTTATGTCATTCAACCGCCGCTCTGTTCTGAAACTCTCTGCTGCCGGCATGGCCGCGCCTATGATCCTGAAAGCATCCGACGCTTTGGCCTCTTCGGGCTCTGTTAAAGTGTTGGCTTGGGGTGACTACGTGCAACCCAACATCGCCGAAGCTTTTGAAAAGAAAACAGGCATCAAACTTGAGCTGACAACATTCGGCTCAAACGACGAAGCAGAAAGCACCGTGCGCGCAAACGGCGGCAAAGGCTTTGACATCGTATTCCCGTCGATCACAAACTCGGCAAACTACGTTGACGACAACGGCGACAGCTTCTTTGCCGAAGTGCCTGCGGACGTGAACGTCGACAACGTTATCCCATCCTTCATGCGCGACAGTGCAACCCTCGGCGGTCAGTTCAAGGGCGAGCAAATTCTTGTGCCATTCGACTGGGGCACAGAAGGCATCACATTGGACCGCGCCGCCACAGGCCTGTCCGACAGCGACGTTTCCTACGCGAACCTGTTCATGAACGGCACCGAAGGCAAAGCTGCGTTCCGTCAAAAATCAGTTCTGATGGGTGTTGGCCTCTACCTCGACGCCATCGGCGAAGTGCCTTCCAACCGGATGCTCGACGTCTACAAATCCGAAGAAGACATGCGCCGCGTTTGGGACGCCTGCACAAAATGGATCCTTGAGCGCAAAGACCACTTCGGTGCGTTCTGGAACAACGGTACAGAAGCAACGGCTGCCTTCACCGACGCCGGCTGCGTTGTCGGCCAGACATGGGACACAACAGGTCTGCTGTTGAACCGTGACAACTCGGACATCGTGTACCGTGCGCCAAAAGAGGGCATCATCACGTGGCTGGACAGCTTTGGCGTGTTGAAGGCCGCTGAAAACAAAGAGCAAGCCGTGGCCTTCATGAACTTCATGCTGACGCCAGAAATCGGTGGCATGTTCGCCAACAACACCGGCTATAACTCGGCGGTTTCGGGCGCTGCGGACTTTGCTTCCGAGCAGTTCAAAAAGCAGTTCAACGAAGTTTACACAGCAGACGTTCTTAGCAACATGTGGTGGTGGCAAGCAGATACGCCGTTCTTTGCGCCCGTGCGCAACGAGTACGTTGAGATTATCACAAACGCCTAAACTGGCGCATCAAAACGTCCAGCAGCCCCGGCATTGTCGGGGCTGTCTTTGTCTAATGTGAGGCTATAATGCACGGACAGTCCGTAATTTTGGACCAGATGGAGGTGACATACCCCAATGGGTTCACCGCCGTTCATGCGACTGACCTAATCGTTAAGGCAGGCGAATTTTTCTCCATCCTCGGGCCCTCTGGCTGTGGCAAAACCACGGTGCTGCGCGCGCTGTCGGGATTTGTGACGCCTTCAGCCGGGCGGATTTTGATCGGCGATAAAGACCAAAAAGGGTTGGGGCCGAACGCGCGGGAAACCGCACTTATTTTTCAAAACCTAGCACTTTTTCCATTGATGCCCGTTTGGGAAAACGTGGCATTCGGGCTTGAGGCGCGCGGCGTTTCAAAACGTGCGCGGCGAGAGAAAGCAGAGGCACTGCTCGATCTTGTGGCGCTGTCGGATCAAGCCAACAAAATGCCCAGCGAGTTGTCTGGCGGGCAGCGCCAACGGGTTGCGATTGCCCGTGCCCTCGCAGTTGATCCGTCGGTTTTGCTGCTGGACGAACCGCTGTCGGCATTGGATCTGAAGCTGCGTCAGCACATGCGTGCCGAACTGCGCAATATCCAACAAAAAACCGGTGTGACCTTCATCTATATCACGCATGACCAAGGTGAGGCATTCACCATGTCGGACCGCATTGCCGTCATGAACGCAGGGCGTATTGAGCAGGTGGGGACCGCCGACGAGGTCTATTCCAACCCCGCCTCGGCTTTTGCAGCCTCTTTCGTAGGCGAGGCGAACCAATTCGTGGGCACCGTGACCCAGTCTGACACGGGCATGGCAACAATCAAAACGCCACAGGGCGCTTTTACAGGCCGCAACCGTGGCGATCTGTCTATCGGCGACCAAGCCATCCTGTTTGTGCGCCCAGAGCACATCAAACGAAATGCGCCAGCGACCACAAACACGCTGATGGCCAGTCTGGTACGCCGCGATTTAGAGGGGCCTTTCGTGAACATGCATTACCGCATGCAGGACGGCACCCCCATTGCAATGCATATGCCGAATGATGGCCAGCAGTTACAGGAGGCCTCTACGGTCAGCCTTTATTTTGATCCTTTGCAGGCACTCATTCTGCCCAAAGGGCCACTAGCACGCACGGGTGCGGATCTTGGCGATACGGCACCGCTTGACGGTGTTGATGCGCAATGAGTGAGTTGTTGCGGACCTACGGCAAAGGGCTAGTTGCCGTTTTCTTCACGGTGGTTCTTGGGTGGGCGCTGGTCCTTATCATCTTGCCGCAGCTGGCGATGTTGGAGCGGGCACTGACCAAACCGAAGCGACAGTTGGACAGCTCCATCGCCGCCTCATTAGAGCAGGACGCCGCGAATTGTGCGAATATTTTGAAGCAGTATGAGGCGCCGGCACAAAGCGGCGCCTCGGATGGGGGGCTTGCTATACCATCGGCGTCAGCCATGGCGGTTCCGTCCCCCTCCACTATGGCCGTGCCGTCAGCATCAACCATGGCTGTCCCTTCTACCTCTCGCATGGCCGTGCCGTCTGCCTCCACGATGGCGGTACCATCCACGTCAAAAGTGTCCGCGCCGTCCATGTCCAATATGCGTACCGGTACGGCCACCACGCGCCCCTATATTTTGCAATGCGATCGCGCGACCACACGCAAGCGTATGGTGAGCGATGATGAAGCCCTCTATCTGAACGAGCTTCATGATCTGCCCCTCCTGACCGTCTCCGCTGAGACCCCCATTGGACAGCAGATCGAAACTGCGCAAAAAATCGCAGCATTGGCAGGGACGCTCTATCAAGGCCTGCTGCTCGAAGAGGCCTCCGCCTCCCGCTTGAGCCTTGGCAACTTTGGCGCGATTGCGAAGCCTGTCCTCATCCCTCGCTCTGCCGAAGCGCAGGCCACGCTTGACGCGACCCTCTCCAGCAGGCTGATGACCTTGGTAGGGCTGCGGTATTCCGAAGGTGGGAACAGCTATCAGCGGATCGGCCTCGAAATCCTGACGCGCACATTGTTCTTCGCGGTGAGTGCCACAGCGCTCGCCCTGTTGGTGTGTTATCCGATTGCTTATAAAGTCGCGCTTGCGACGCCTGCGGACAGGGCCGTTTGGCTGATGCTGGGGCTAATTATTCCCTATGCGATCGTGGAATTGATGCGGATTTACGCTTGGACGGCGATCATCGACAACAACGGGTTGATCAACGATCTGCTGTTCTGGGCGGGTGCGATTACCGAACCAATCCAGTTCAAACGCTCGGCGATCACAGTCTTTGTGGTGATCGTCTACACCTATGTCTTGTTCATGGTGTTTCCCATTTATAACGTGATGAGCACGCTTGACCGGAACCAGATTGAGGCCGCCCGTGACTTGGGCGCGTCCTCGGCGCGGCTGCATTGGCGGGTCATTATTCCACACGCGAAACCCGGTATCGCTGTGGGATGTATCGCCACCTTTATGCTGGCGGCTGGTGCCTTCTCGGTGCCTCGGATCATCAGCCGCGGGCTGCAATCGGAATGGTTCAGCCAAACGATCTACAACAAGTTTTTTGAATCAGAGAACTCGAACATCGGGGCCGCTTACAGCGTTGCCTACACGCTGGTGTGTTTTGTGATTGTGGCGCTCTTCATGTGGGCGATGCGCACCCGGCTCAAAGATTTTGCCCGTGTTCAATAGGATCACACGATGACTGCGCAGCGACTTCTTAACTTTTACATATGGGCCTTTCTGGGGTTCATGTTTGCGCCCTTGGTGTTGATGGTATTGACCTCATTCAATGATATCTCGCCCCCGTCCGTGACGGATTGGCGAGGTTTGACCGGCAAGTGGTATGCGTTTTTTTGGATGCCAGAGGCGGACATTCGCGCCGATCCTGTGCTGCGCAGCTTGGACCGAGAGCGTTTTGCACAATGCTTTGCAAACTCATTGCGGGTTGCGGCGGTGGTCGTGCCGCTTTCGCTGATTTTAGGGCTGGCTGGTGCCGTATTGCTGACCCGCTGGCGCAGTCAAGCCAACGGTATTTTGTGGTGGGTGCTTTTGTCGCCAATGCTCGCGCCAGGTGTGATTTTGGGGCTGTCCGCGCTGGTGTTTTGGGGGCGCGTTGGGGTGAATGCTGGGTTGTTCACCATCATGATGGCGCAGGTGACGTTTATTGCGGGCTATCCATTGTTGATGCTGATGGCGCGCTTGCAACGCCAACCGGTTGAGCTGGAAGAAGCCGCACTTGACCTTGGAGCGTCGCCCTTGCGGGTGTTTTTCCGCATTACGCTGCCGTTTTTGCTGCCCGCTTTAATCTCGGCCGCTGTGATCGCCTTTCTGGCCTCTATGGAAAACTACAACACCACGATGTTCGCCAAAGGCGGGTCCTGCACCTTTGCGACCGAAATTGGCGCGATGAGCCGCAACCCAAATGGCCACCCACCCGTCATCAATGCTGTGGGCACGATCATCATTGTCTTGACCGTCATCGCGGCCAGCGCACATGCGGTTTTATCCCGGCGTGAGGCGCGCTAAGCTCTCACACATGGAAATCACTGCTCGCTGTCACCCTGATTTGGCGCCTCATCTGCCGCCGCCTGTTTTGGCCAGTGCGGCGCTGCCAGAATGGCTGGGTCAGATGCCGGGACAGGTGGACGCGCCCACCCTTGGGGGGGCGGCACTGCGCACTCTCAAACACTGCCCCCCAGTTATTGATAGTTTGCGGCAGGGTATCTTGTTGTTGTGTCCGACAGATATCGTCGTGAGCGAGGGGGCCGTGTCGTGGGATTGGGATGTGCCGATCCTAGAGGATGCAGACATCTCTCGCGCGCCTCTTGGAGTGCACGTACCGGAGCAGGCGGAGGGGTCGCCCTATGCCACGGATCAGCTGTTCATCAAGTTTATGAACCATTGGACTTTAGCGGTGCCTGACGGGTGGTCGCTGCTGTTTTGCCATCCAATCGGCTATCCGGACCTGCCGTTTAAAACGCTGAGCGGGGTCGTGGATTGTGACGCCTTCAGCGCCGGCTATGTTCATTTTCCAGCTGTTTTAGAGCCCGGTTTTTCGGGGATCATCCCGCGCGGGACCCCTATTGCGCAGGCCATACCGGTGCAAAAAGGCGTCACATTAGACGTGGGCGTGATGAGCCCTGAAGAGATTGCCAAAAACCGACAGGTTCAGGCGTCTTTGGCCGCAGAGCCGGGGCATTACCGCAAAGCCTACCGACGCTAAACCGTGTCTTTGAGAGGCGGCATATAGCGGGGTAAGGATCCTTTGGCTGTTCTTGTCATAGCCTTTACCGCCTCGGGGCGGAGTGCGCGCCTTGCTAGTAATTCTGTCTGTATCGCTGATAAATCTGCGCCTGTTTCGGCCGCGATCCGGTAGCGGGCCAACATTGCCGCATCGTCGTTGCGTGCATCAAAACATTCTGCGGCAGTTTGCCATTCCCCCAAACGTAGGGCGACGCGTCCGAGGTTATCGCGTGCATCCGCTTCCTCTGGCACCAAAGTATGTGCGCGCTTAAAAGCGTCAAAAGCGCCCCGAAGATCATTATCTACAAGCGCAAAGCGGCCCAATTCAAACCAAGCATCCCCATAATCAGGTCGCGCTTTTACGGCACGTTTCAGCCACACGGCTATTTGGGACGGCTTGCCCGCAGCCTCTAGCACCTTTGCAAGGTTGTAAAACACCTCTGGTGGAGGTGCTTTTTTACGCGCCGCGGCGCGCAACACAGCCTCTGCGGCGGCCCAATCTTGCGCGGCAAGCAGCTGGGGCAAATTGGCGTATCGCGGCATGGGCCGCTCCTTCACTGGCTGCGTCACAGAGGTATTACATCCGTATTGCAGGGTAGCGAAAAAGTCACAGGAACAACACATGCAAGACAATATTTTTGAGCTGCCGGGCCAGTTTTGGCGCGGTAACCTGCACACCCACTCCAACCGTTCTGACGGTATTTTAACGCCGGGTGAAGTGTGCCGGCGCTACAAAGCAGAGGGCTATGATTTCATCGCGTTGACGGATCATTTCATCGGGCGCTTTGACTATCCAATCACGGACACGTCCGCGTTCAGAAGCGAAGATTTCACCACGATCTTGGGCGCTGAGCTGCATTCAGGTGCGATGGAGAATGGTGAGCTGTGGCATATCCTCGCGGTTGGATTGCCCGCAGATTTTGAGCGCCCCAATGCGCCCGAATTCTGGCCTGTGCCCGATCAAGAAACCGGGGCTGAGTTGGCGGCGCGGGCACGGGAAGCCGGCGCATTTGTGGCGATCGCGCACCCCGAATGGTCTGGCCTTACGACAGCGGATGCACGCACGATAGAAGCAGCACATGCTGTTGAAATCTACAATCACGGTTGCGCCACCGGGTGCGATCGGCCGCATGGGTTTTATACGTTGGACCAATTGCTTAGCGAGGGGCGCAAGTTAGATTTGGTTGCAACAGATGATGCGCATTTCTCGGAACCGGATCATTTCGGCGGCTGGGTTATGGTTAAGGCCGAGGAAAACAAGCCCGAGGCACTGCTCCACGCATTGAAGGCCGGGCACCATTATAGCACCACGGGCCCAGAGTTGCGCAATATCACGATCGAGGACGGCGTCGTGACCGTCGAAAGCTCGGCCGTTGTTAGCGTTATTTTGCAAGGTCGCGGTTCTGCGGCAACAGCTGAGCATGGGTTGTCCATGACCAAGACCAGCATCCCGTTAGAACGCCTTCGGGGCAGCAGTTGGTTCCGGGTCAGCGTCATTGATGCGGCGGGCAAGCGCGCGTGGTCCAATCCCTATTATATGAGATAACGCGGGGCCGCGCGGTGCGGTTAGGAAACGTTTAACACTTCTAAATAGTTTTCTCGATTGAACGCGCCCGAATGGGGTGCATTGCAATCACAGAGAAGGCTTTTGCATGTCGGAAACGTCTGCGGTTTTATCACTGCCCTATATTCAGCCCAGCCAGGCGCAAAAACATGTCACGCATAATGAAGCTCTGCGAGCTTTGGACGTGGCGACGCAGCTATCGATTGAAGCGCGAGAAATAGATGCACCGCCGCCCGGCGCCGCGGTTGGCAGTCGCTATGCCGTGGGGCAAGTACCGACAGGTGTTTGGGCGGGCCAACCACCCGGCACAATTGCATCGCGAGAGGATGCGGCTTGGCACTTTGTGCAGCCGCTGGGCGGATGGCTCGCTTATGATCGCGGCGCGGAAGAGATTGTCGTTTTCGACAGTGCCGCAGGGTGGCAACCCATAGAAAACAGCAGTGCGCTTGCGGCCGACACGCTTGGCCTGAACGCGGATGCCGATAGCAATAATCGCCTAACCGTCGCCGCGGCGGCGACCCTTTTTACCCATGACGGTTCCTCGCATCAGGTGAAGGTCAACAAAGCGGGCGATGGCGATACCGCCAGTTTGCTATTTCAATCAGGGTACACTGGGCATGCAGAAGTGGGCCTTGTGGGCGGTACAGATTTTGCCATCAAGACCAGCGCAGATGGTGGCACATTTGTGGATGCCCTGCGGATCGGTGCGGCCGATGGATTGGTCACTGGCACGGCGATCCAGCAAGACCGTCATGACACTGGCGCTGGCAAATTAATGCCCGTCGGGGCGTTTGGTTTAGGCCAAGATGGACCCACTGAGGTTGTGACTTTGGACAACGCTATTATTTCTGGCTTTTTCAATTTCAGCGACCTTGATCCGGCACGCCCGAGTAGCCCAGGCGGCGCAGTGTTGGTGATACGCTATGCGGGCCAGTCAATTAATCAAATGGCTTTTGCATCAAATGATGCTTCTGCTTGGTTGCGCGGGAGCGGGGATAACGGCGGCACATGGTCGGCGTGGGCACCTGTTTTTACCACTGCAAATATCGTCGGCACGGTCTCGCAATCCTCAGGCGTGCCTACCGGCACGATAATCGAGCAGGGCAGAACCGCAAACGGGAACTACGTGCGCTTCGCAGACGGTACGCAGATTTGCACCCAAGTTGAGACATTAAGTGTGGCCACTTCTCCGACGGGCGCATTGTACCGGGACAACACATTGAGCGACTGGACCTATCCTATGCCCTTTATCGACAGGCCATCGGTCACAACCAGTTGTGAGAGTAGTGATTGCTGGGCAGATGTGGCGGCTGTGGATGCGACGTCTTGCGGGCGCGTGTTATGGTCCGCGATCACCGCAAACGGATCCCACGCGATACATGCCCAAGCCATCGGCCGATGGTTCTAAAGACGTCAGATTTGCAAGGTGTTTTATAGACATTAACCAAGGCGCTGCGTAATGTTAACCAAATTTGGTTAAGGGAATTTATTGAACCGATGCAACGCGCTGAGAAGATCTCAAAAGCAATTTCCGGAAAGAAAATTTGGGTCGCGGGTCACACTGGTATGGTGGGGAGCGCGCTTGTACGGCGCCTCGCGGATGAAGACTGTGACGTGTTAACAGTCACGCGGCAGGACTGTGACCTGATGAACCGCACCGAGGTCGAGGCATGGATGGATGATGCGCAGCCAGATATGATCATCGATGCCGCTGCAAAGGTCGGTGGGATACTCGCCAACAACAGCTATCCTGTTGATTTTTTGTATAATAATATGGAGCTCCAGAACAATATCATCACCACGGCGCATAAGGTGGGGGTTGAAAAATTGGTGTTTTTGGGGTCGTCCTGTATTTATCCCAAACTGGCACCACAACCCATCGCGGAAAGCAGCCTACTGACAGGCCCTCTGGAGCCGACAAACGAGTGGTATGCCATCGCAAAAATTGCGGGGATCAAGCTGTGTCAGGCCTATATGCGTCAACATGGATCACGCTTTGTCTCGGCAATGCCAACGAACCTTTACGGACCGTTTGATAATTTTGACCTGCAATCAAGCCACGTTATTCCGGCGCTCATGCGCAAAGCACACCGCGCCAAGAAGGCGGGCGAAGATGGAATGGAGATTTGGGGAACGGGCACCCCTTTGCGTGAGTTTCTGCACGTGGATGATCTGGCAGATGCGACTGTTTTCGTGCTGGCCGATTATGAGGAATTCGAGCACATCAACATCGGTTCAGGCACCGATCTGTCGATTGCAGAGCTGGCGAAAACAGTCATGAAAGTCGTCGGCCTTGAGGGCGAATTGCGGCATGATCTAAGCAAGCCAGACGGAACACCGCGCAAGTTGATGAGTGCAGATAAATTGCGCAGCTTGGGCTGGACGCCGACGATCAAGCTTGAGGAAGGGCTGGCCCAAACCTACGCTTGGTTCATCGAAAACATTGAGGCTTAACGTCGACCAGTTAGTCCACGTGAATACAAAAGACCCATGCGCTTTCGGTACAAAACAATGTCTCGAATTTACGCATGGGTGCCATTTTATGTCCGCGCGTAGACATCCTCATAGCGAATGATATCGTCTTCACCCAAGTACGCACCGGTTTGCACCTCGATCAAAACCATCGGGACTTTGCTGGTATTTTCCATCCGGTGCACAGCGCCAAGCGGGATGTAGACGGACTCGTTCTCTGTGAGAAGGCGCACTTCATCATCCACTGTTACCCGAGCCGTGCCCGCAACGACAATCCAATGCTCTGAGCGATGTTGGTGGCTTTGCAAACTGAGTGCTGCGCCCGGATGCACGTAAATCCGTTTAACCTGAAACCGTTCCGCGAGGACCAGAGTTTCGAACCAGCCCCAAGGCCTGTGATCGACGGGGAGTTGGACCGCCTGCTTTGCACCCCGTTCTTTTAAAGTGGCGACGGCCTGTTTGACGTTCTGCGCTTCAGAAAGGTCAGCCACCATCACAGCGTCGCGCATGGCAACGGCGACCACATTTTTCAGGCCGATCCCAACCAGTTCAATCTCGTCCGATTCAGAGCGTAGCAAGGTGTTTTCACAATTAAGCAAGGTTGTGTTTGCTGATTGCGCATTGCCCTGCGCGTCCTTCGTGCTTTCCTGCCAAACGGACTCCCAGCTTCCCAAATCCGACCAGTGATCCTCAAAACGCACAACGGAGACGTTGTCCGCCTTTTCCATGATCGCAAAATCAATGCTATCCTCGGGCACCTGCGCCCACGCAGCCTCATCCAACCGGGTGAAATCCAAGTCCGTTTTGGCGCCTGTGTGCGCAGCAGACACGGGCGCCAAGATCTCAGGCGCGTGTGCCCTAAATGCAGCGATCACGACATCGGCCCGCGCCAAAAATACGCCTGCGTTCCATAGATAGCGAGGATTTTGGAGCAATGCATTGGCCTGCGCTGCGTCGGGTTTTTCGATGAAGCGTGTGAGGGCATGGACGCCCTTGTGTGTTTCCGCCCCACTTTCAAGCCAACCGTAGCCCGTTTCGGGGCGCGTAGGTGCAATGCCAAAGGTGACGATGTTGCCTTCTTGGGCAGCAGGCACCCCTTGCTTGACCGCTTTGCGAAATGCAGCACTGTCAGAGACGGCGTGATCAGAAGGCACCAAAAGCATCATCCCATCGGGATCTTGCTGTGCGATATGAAGTGCTGACAAGATCGCAGCGGGAGCTGTGTTCCGCCCCTCCGGCTCAATGATGATCCCGCTGGCTTCAACATTTGCGGCGTCCAATTGCTCCGTCACGATGAAGCGAAAGTCATCGGCTGTGACAACCAAAGGGTCGGAAAATCCTTTACCCAAAAAGCGGCGGGCAGCAGCCTGAAACAGGCTTTGATCCCCGATGAGATCGGAAAATTGTTTGGGATAGGATTTGCGGGACAGGGGCCAAAGCCGGGTTCCGGAACCGCCACAAAGTAGCACAGGAGTAATCATGAAGAGGGTCCTATCATTTTAAGTAATTCAATGTCTTGCGCAAATGTCGCGTCGATAAGTTGATTTAATCTTTCGTCGAAAAAACAAGATTTTAAGACGCGCGGCAAGGTATCTAGTATTGCAGGTTCCAATTGATACGCACCGGGCACATCGACACCGCCGGCTTTGCTGCTGCCGGTGGCGTTGACGGGGCGGCGGGGTAGCGTCACGCCAGTCCACCCCTCCAACGCATCGATCACGCCATTCAAATCATCAAATGAAAAGAGATGCGTATAGGTAATGCCCTGCAAATAGAGGTGCTGAGGTCGCCAATGCGGATCCAACTCGTCGGCGGGCGCGTGCGCGACATAATCCACAAATTGGTCGAATGTGATGGAGCGGAAATAGTCTGGGCGGGCCTGCCCCTGGACCGCCGCAATCACTGGGCCGGTATGACGCTGGTTGCCATGATCACTGCGGTTTAGCAGGAATTTGTCCATCCATGCGCTCAGCAGCCGGTCCCTGGGATGGCGCAGAACGGCAAATTTCATGAAATCTGGCGCGTGAACATACGCTTGGGCTTCCGCGTCGGAATAATCGCTGAGTTGAAGGCCGGTGTTGACGTGATCGGTCAGAAGGTGGACGTCCCGCAATATAAACGCCGCCTCCGGCGGGGCATACAAACGGACCATTTGCGCCTTGAGAAACGAACACCCGTTCTTGCCAATGGGGCAGTAAAGGACGCGCGCCTCTGGCGCGACGAAAATTTGGCGCTGCGGCCAGGGCAACGTGCTTTTCCAACTTCGGCTCCGCCCTCGAAACTCCGCCGATCCCATAATCGTTTGAAAAAGCTGCTGCATGCTACGAAAATGTACAGTTTTGCCCGTAGGCGGGGGACGGCCTAGGAAAAATCGGTAAGCGTCATCAATGTCAGGCGCTGAAACGGCCATTAGGCTTGCTGACCACGCTGTTCGAAAATCTGTACTAAACGCTTGGCGTAGCGGGTGGAGATCGCTTCAGCAGAGAAATGCTCTTGAACATGCGCGCGCGCTGCTTGGGCCTTGGCCCTGGCGAGCACTGGGTTCTGTCGCACAAGCTGCATCTGTTTAGCGGCAGAAGCTGTTGAGGGTTCCGCCCATTTTTGTCCCGGCAGCACGAAAATATAGTCGTCCGCATCCAGCTCATGTTCAGTGTAATCCACCAAAAACGCTGTCTCATCAGAACAAAAGTCCATGTTGCCCGAATAGGCCGTCGCAATGACGGGAACGG
>CBFHKQ010000023.1:0-32945 GCA_965656435.1 uncultured Pseudosulfitobacter sp.
ATTCCGAGTGATCTTTTGGTTTAGTGGTGAGCCGTGCAGGATTCGAACCTGCGACCCACTGATTAAAAGTCAGTTGCTCTACCAACTGAGCTAACGGCCCACTAGGCGGCCTAGGTAGAAAGACTCCGCGTCACGGTCAAGCCCTAAATTACAAGTTTATGTGCCGCAGACTGGATTCCCTCGCGGCGGCTCGCTATATCGCGGGAATGGCAACAAACCCCTCCCTCAATTGGCCTTTCATGAAGATGCACGGCCTCGGTAACGACTTCGTCGTCATCGATGCACGCGCGCGAAATTTCAACCTATCACCTGCGCTCATTACCGCTGTGGGTGACCGCCATCGGGGCGTGGGTTTTGATCAGTTGGCAGTGATTTCGCAAGGTGCAACGCGGCCTCACCTCACGTTTTATAATGCCGACGGCACTGTATCCGCGGCTTGCGGGAATGCAACGCGCTGCGTAGCGCAGTACCTCATGGCAGAGAGCGGTGAAGCTTCGATACAGCTCACCACGGAACGAGGCATATTAGCGGCACATGAGGTCAGTGATGGCATGACATCCGTGAACATGGGCCACCCACAATTTCGCTGGGATGAGGTCCCTTTGTCCGAAGCGATGGAAACCGACGCGCTGCCGATTGAAGGACGCCCCGTAGCCACAGGCATGGGTAATCCGCATTGCACGTTTTTTGTCGACGATCTTAGCCAAGTTGATTTGACCCAGCGCGGTGGAGCCATTGAGCACCATCCACTCTTTCCAGAGCGAACAAACGTGCAGTTTGCGCAACTCGTCGGCCCGGATCATCTACGCATGCGGGTGTGGGAACGTGGTGTTGGCGTCACGATGGCCTCAGGATCATCATCCTGTGCGACAGCCGTTGCCGCAGCACGACGCGGCCTTACTGGTCGACGCGTTCAGGTTGATCTGGATGGGGGGAAGCTAATGATCGACTGGCGCGAGGACGGTGTTTGGATGACTGGCCCCTCGGCTCATGTATTTTCAGGAACGCTTACTGCCAGTTTCCTTGATAGCCTGATCTGACATGAGCGCGCCTAAATTCTCAAATCACGGCTGCCGGCTGAACGCCTATGAAACGCAGGCAATGCAGGACCTCGCATCGCAATCGGGGATTCAAAACGCAATTGTCGTAAACACTTGCGCTGTGACCGCAGAGGCAGTGCGCAAGGCACGGCAGGACATTCGTAAACTGCGTCGTGAAAACCCGGACGCGCGGTTGATCGTGACCGGCTGTGCTGCGCAGATCGACCCGGACAGCTTTGCAGCTATGGAACAAGTCGATCATGTCATCGGAAACACTGAAAAAATGATGCCGCAAACGTGGTCTAACCTAGCCACCGATTTTGCCGGTGGCACATCGACCGAGGCCGTTCAAGTCGACGATATCATGTCGGTAAAGGAAACGGCGGGGCATTTGATTGACGGGTTTGGCACGCGCAGCCGGGCCTATGTGCAGGTCCAGAACGGCTGTGATCACCGCTGTACCTTTTGCATTATCCCCTATGGGCGCGGTAATTCACGCTCGGTGCCGGCCGGGGTCGTAGTTGATCAGATCAAACGTCTGGTGGACCGCGGCTTTAACGAGGTTGTTCTCACGGGCGTAGATTTAACCTCCTGGGGTGCTGATTTGCCGGGACACCCCCCGCTGGGGAACCTCGTTATGCGTATCTTGACCCTGGTGCCGGACCTACCACGCCTGCGCATCAGTTCGATAGATAGTATTGAGGTCGACGAAGCCTTGTTGGAAGCGATTGCAACGCAGCCGCGTCTGATGCCGCATCTGCATCTTAGCCTGCAGCATGGTGCTGATTTGATCCTCAAGCGGATGAAGCGGCGACATCTTCGCGAAGATGCGATTGAGTTTGCGCAAAAAGCGCGTGCGTTACGCCCGGATATGACCTTTGGCGCGGACATTATTGCAGGATTTCCAACCGAGACTGAGGTGCATTTTCAAGACGCCCTCGATCTCGTTTCGGAATGTGATTTGACGTGGCTGCACGTCTTTCCTTATTCGCCCAGACCCGGCACGCCAGCGGCTCAGATGCCCCAAGTAGCGGGACCGATTATTAAAGCACGTGCCGCGCGTTTACGCGATGCGGGCGCCGCACAAGTGGCCAAACATTTGGCAGAGCAGGTCGGTCAGCCACACAATATACTCATCGAAAATGCACACATGGGACGCACGGAACAGTTTACCGAGGTCCACTTTGAAAAACCTCAGCCTGAGGGACAAATTATCCGTACCACAATCACCGGGCAAACGGACACGGCATTGACGGCATAACCGCAGATGGCAAAAGCAAAACCCCGCGATGGTATGCAACGCGGGGTTCTGTATTCACTTGAAGAAAAACGCAGCTTACACTTTGTATTTCTTCTTGATTGGCGCCCAAAGACGCTTGTTGGTCAGGTAAAGCAGCACAGACAAGAGTGTCAGGAACAGCACGCCAACGAAACCAGCCTGCTTACGTGCAACCAGTTTTGGCTCCGCGGTCCACATCAAAAATGCGGCAACATCTTCAGAAGATTGCTCGAGCGAGTTGGAATATCCGTCTGCATATTCGACGTCTTCGCCATAAAGGGGCGGTGCCATCGAAATCCAGCTGCCGTCATATTTGCGGCTGCCATCTTCATATTTACATTCCTCGGGGTACCCACCAGCGGCAAATGCCGTGTTGTAGTAACCGTCGAAATCGTCAGGCGTACAATCCGGCGCCTCTGCATACCCCATTAGCAAAGATGCGATATAATCAGGGCCACCCATGCCGTGCATGAGCTGGTTGATGCCCAGACCATATGGGCCGTGGAACCCAGCACGCCCCTTAGCCATCAGGCTTAGGTCAGGTGCGCTTTCCAACTGCGAGTGTGGGAAATGGTCAACCGGAGTTGCATCGCGGAAATCGTCCAACTCGGCGTCAAAGACTTCAAACTGCTCTGCGTAGGCGCGCACTTGGTCCTCTGGAAGATGTGGACCACCCTCGTCGGACAATGTGCGCAACGGCACGAATTTCAGCCCATGACAGGCGGAGCAGATCTCTGTGTAGACCTGCAAGCCGCGCTGCAACTGGTTTTGATCAAACGTCCCAAACGGTCCGTCAAATGGGAAGTCGATATTCTCGACCTTCCCGCCGCCACCAGCGGCCATTGCGCCACCGGCCAGGCCGAGGGCCAGACCAGCGCTGAGTACGAGTTTTTTGAACATAGTGCTCATCCTATTACTCCGCAGGTGTTGCTGCGGGCGTGGCAGAGCCACCGTTCCCGGATTTCGCAACTTTTGCGGCAAAGTCTTCTTCGATTGTTTGTGGTTGTGCGTCTGGCTTTTCGATCACACCAAGCAGCGGCAAGATAACCAAGAAATACGCGAACCAGTAGGTCGAGGCCAACAACGAGATCGTATTGTATGGCTCTTCCGCTGGCATTGCGCCCACCCACATCAACACAAAGAAGTCGATGCACAGAAGCGCAAACCACCACTTGAACATTGGGCGGTAGCGGCCGGAACGTACGCTGGACGTGTCCAACCAAGGAGCCAAAGCCATGACAGCAATCGCACCGAACATCGCCAAGACGCCGAAGAACTTTGCGTCAATGATGCCTGCCGTTACGAAGGATGCGAGTTGAACAACCCATACCTCGTCGGTGAAGGCACGCAAGATCGCATAGAAGGGCAAGAAGTACCATTCGGGCACGATGTGCGCAGGCGTCGCCAGTGGGTTTGCCTCGATGTAGTTATCGGGGTGACCCAAGTAGTTCGGCATGAAGCCAACCACAGCAAAGAAAACGACCAGGATCACGGCCAAGGCAAACAGGTCCTTGATCACGAAGTACGGCCAGAACGGCAACGTATCTTTTGCCGCCTCTTCTTTGGACGTCCGACGCACCTCAACACCCGTTGGGTTGTTGTTGCCCGTGGTGTGGAAAGCCCAGATGTGCACGATCACCAGGCCGGCGATCAAGAATGGCAAGAGATAGTGCAAGCTGAAGAAACGGTTCAGCGTGGCATTATCAACGGCTGGTCCGCCCAACAGGAACGTTTGCAAGCCATCACCGATGAACGGGATCGCACCAAAAAGGCCTGTGATCACGGTCGCACCCCAGAAGGACATCTGACCCCATGGCAGAACGTAACCCATAAAGGCTGTCGCCATCATCAGCAGATAAATCAGCATGCCGATGATCCACGTGATCTCGCGAGGTGCCTTGTAAGAACCGTAGTAGAGACCGCGGAAAATATGCGCATAAACTGCAACAAAGAACAGCGATGCGCCGTTCATGTGCATATAGCGCAGCATCGCGCCACCGTTCACGTTACGCATGATGTGCTCAACAGATGCGAATGCATTGTCGACATGCGGCGTGTAGTGCATCGCCAACACAATACCCGTGATGATCTGAAGCGCGAGGCAGAACGTCAGGACGATGCCCCAGATCCACATCCAGTTCAGGTTCTTCGGGGTGGGGATCATCAATGTATCATACAGCAAGCCCGCGATTGGCAAACGGCTATGCAGCCATTTTTGTCCACTCGTCTGTGGCTCGTAATGGTCGTGAGGAATTCCAGACATGCAGCTTCTCCCTTAACCTAATTTGATCGTTGTTTCGTCAACAAATTCCGCCAGAGGCACTGGCAGGTTCTTTGGCGCAGGCCCCTTACGAATCCGGCCAGATGTGTCATAGTGCGAACCGTGGCAGGGGCAGAACCAACCGCCAAAATCGCCTGCGTCACCCAAGGGCACACAGCCCAAGTGGGTGCACACACCGATCATGACCAACCATTCGCCAGCCTCATCCAAGGTGCGGTTTTGGTCGTCGGCAGGCACTTCGCCCAGGTTCTCGTTCTCTGCGATCGGATCAGGCAAGCTCGAGACATCGACGTCTCGTGCTGCTGTAATCTCTGCTTCGGTACGACGGCGGATGAACACAGGTTTGCCCAACCACTTTACCGTCAATTGCGATCCCGGCTCCAAATCGCCCACATCAACGCGAATCGATGACAAGGCTTGCACATCGGCGGAGGGGTTCATCTGGTTGACCAACGGCCATACCGCCAAGCCAACACCAACGGCCCCTGTACCCGCAGTAGCGTAATACAGGAAATCGCGGCGCTCGCTGTCATGTTCTTCAGTATGCGACACGGGTTTTCTCCAACTCATAGCGGTCCTTGGGGACCAATAGACTTTTGGCCGCGTCAAAACGAGGCGCGCACCTTTCTGACAGGCTACCTAGCGGGGTCAAGACGGTTCGTCTAGCGTCTACGGTGGTGCACGTGGTCGCAGGCACCAATTTTACCCAGCGTATTTAAAACAATGCAGGCTGGGAATAATCCACGCCTGCACAAGTTTCGATTTTGCGACTTCGCGGACGGGGTTTCGGGCTCCGCTATCCTTGCGGCGCTGTGGCAACCATCGAAGGGCGGGCCGCGAAATCTTCGAACCACTTTGCTAACGCATCGTGACCTGCGCGCCAATTTCGATCGCCGTGGCGGAAGTCCAAATATCCCAGGGCACACCCAACAGCGATGTGCCCTGCATCCATTGGCCCTTCTAGATGTGACAACCACTTTGTGTTCAGCGCCGACAGCCCGCGTGACACCTTTTCCCACTGTGCCGAAATCCACGGCTCTGATTGCATGTCCTCAGACCGAAAACGGCGCTCGTAGGTCATCGACACAGCCGCATCCATCAAGCCATCACCTGTCGCTTCCAAAGTCAGCGTGTCAAAATTCCCCGCCGGATAGAGCGCGGCTCCCGCCCGCGCGTTTAAAAACTGCGTAATGACGCGGCTATCGTATAGGGTTGTCTCGCTCTCGCGCAAAAGCGCAGGAATTTTGCCCAAAGGGTTGGCCGCGACCAACTCCGGCGCTGTGCCACCCGGCGCTGCAACCACCGAGACGATTTCAACGTCATCCATCTGCCTTGTCTCATGCAACGTCACCAACACTTTGCGCACAAAAGGCGAAGGCCCTGCCATCATCAATTTCATTGTTCTTCCTCCCTATTTTTCTGTTCCGGATCAGACACGCCCCGCATCATCGCGGCCAATACCGCCAGATCCGAGCCCATGCCAAATGCAGCAACGTGATCCGCCGCCGCCAAACGCACATCATCCGGCTTGTTTTGGTTCAACTTCCACGTTCCATCCACCTGCGACACTGTTATCTTACAGGCCACGATCTGACGCATCATCCGGGTCATAACCTCTGGGGCCATCTTGTCGCTATGCCAAGGCTTCTTGGGGGCCAATAGCGCCTCAAACATCGCAGATTGTGCGTCAATTGTTTTGCGCAACATCGCCTCCGGCAACTGCTCCAACGTGCCCGTGGCATGCACGGCCACATAATTCCACGTCGGCACCTGGTCCGGTATGCCGTACCAATCAGGCGAGATATAACTATCGCCGCCAGAGACCGCCAAGCGCACAGGCTGCGGTGTCTTCAAAAGGCGCACAATCGGGTTCGAGCGTACGAGGTGCAGCAGCGCCATGTCACCCGCCTCGGACATCAGGAACGGGATATGCGACATCAACGGGCCATCCGGACCGGATGCTGCAAGAACACCAAAGCCACGCTCGCGCATGAACCGCAGATTTCGCGCTGCGTCGGCGTCATGGAAAATTGGGTTGGTGTGCATCCCATCGCTCCTGCTTGGGCTTGCACACACTTGCAAGTTTTGCATCCCATTGACAAGGTAGGGGCGTTCTCAGGGCGGGGCGAAATTCCCCACCGGCGGTATAATCTGCGACATCGTTCAAAGATTGAGCCCGCGAGCGCCTGTTTGTCGCTAAAAACAGGGTCCAGCAGATCAGGTGAGAGGCCTGAGCCGACGGTTACAGTCCGGATGAAAGAGAATGTGTAATAGGACCGTGGCCGCATTGGCTGCGCCTTTTGCATGTATTCGCCTTGGGTGGACGTGTCCGAACCTAAAGGAGAAAAATATGACACACACCCGATTTGCCTATGTCCAAGCGCGCTGGCATGCCGACATTGTAGACCGCGCCTTTGACGGGTTTTCCCAGATTATCCCAGCCGATCAAGTTGACGTATTTGACGTGCCGGGTGCGTTTGAAATGCCTCTTATGGCGCGCGATCTTGCCCTGACGGGGCAATATGATGCGATCATTTGTGCGGCTTTGGTCGTGGACGGCGGTATTTACCGCCACGACTTTGTCGCAAGCGCCGTTGTTGACGGGTTAATGCGGGCCGGCTTGGACGCGGGCGTACCTGTACTCTCCGTGTCGTTGACGCCGCATCATTTCCAAGAAACACAGCATCATTTGGAGATTTACCGCGCTCATTTTGTGGAAAAGGGGCGCGAGGCGGCGCAGGCGGCTTTGCGCATCGTTGAGGTCCGCCGCGCCTTGCAGAAGCAAGCGGCGTGAGCATCCATCTCTAAACCGCACGCCCCAAATAACCTGCCAAATCTGGTGGCGGGTCTTGCATCGCAGGGCCTGCCGCAACGGGCGCCTGTGCCACGCCTTCACTAACAAAAATCACATCATCGGCAAATCGCACCACATCCTCTGGCGCATGTGTTACCATCAGGACGGTTACTGCGATCTGGCTCGCCACCTCTCCTACCAAATCGATCATCTCTATACGCAAGGCGGGACCCAAGGCGGCAAAAGGCTCGTCCAGTAAAATAATCGGTTTGTTCATCACTAGCACCCGCGCCAGTGCCGCTCGGCTTTGCTGCCCACCGGAAAGCTCCCCCGGCTTGCGTCCCTCCAATCCGTCCAGGCCCACCCGCGCCAGAGCCGCAGTGACCTGCGCCTGTTCATCCGCACTCAAGCGCAAAGTCGGACGCACCCCGAGGCCAACGTTCTGCGCCAAGGTCAGATGAGGAAAGAGGTTGCCGTCCTGAAACAGCATCGCCATCGCGCGCGCATCTGGACGTGCGCGGGTAATGTCATGCCCCTCGAACGTGATCCGCCCCTGCGCCAACGGCACAAATCCCGAGAGTGCGCCTAAGAGCGTGGATTTCCCAGCCCCAGACGGTCCGATGAGCGCCGTTTTCCGACCCAAAGGCAGTTCAAAGTCCGCGGTCAGGCGAAACGCCCCCTGCGCAATCTCTACCTGATCAAGACACAGCATGTCGGCGCCCCCAAGCATCACAGATCCAAAACAGCGCAAAGGCGAGCACACATAATAAAAGAGCAGCCCCTGCCGCGGCCTCCATCTGGTAAGCCCCCATCAATCGGTACATTTGCAACGGCAACGTCGCACGCTCCGGGTCTGCAAAAAGCGCGATGACCCCTAAATCTCCCATAGACAAAGCCGTGGTAAGACCGGCGGCAAAACCCAGCTGCGGCCGCAAATTGGGCAAGATCACCCAACGCCACAGGCCCAGCCCGCGCAGCCCCAAAGCGTGGCTTAAACGGGACTGGGTCGCATCAATTTCGCGCAAGCGCGGGATCAAAATCCGCAGAACAAAAGGCAGCGCCATCAGAGCATTGACGCAACCGGTCAAAACCAATGCAAAACCCGCCGGGTTGGCCCACGGATTAATTATGATAAACCAGCCCGTTCCCAGCAAAAGCGGCGACGCGGATAGGCCCAAAAGCCCGATTGCCTCTCCTTGCCCGCGAGGTGCTGCGGCGATCCACCCCGCCATCGGCACACTGACAAGTAAGGCAAGGCATGCACTGAAGATCGCCAAAAGCACGGAGGTGCCCGCCGCCTGCCAAACGGATGAGGGCAAACCTGCGATCCCTGCAACGCCAGACAGGAAAACCGCTAATAACGGTACGGTCAGGAACAGCGCTGCGGCTAAAATAACCAGCCCATCCCAATGACGCAAAATACCTCCCGGCGCATCAAGCCGCACGATCTGACGCCCTCGCCCCGCCCCAAATGACACCTGCGGGATTAACCAGAGCGCCAAAACCGCTGCCCCACCGGCTACGGCCAATTGCCCCAAAGACAAGAGCGCTGCCCGCCCAAGATCAAAATCAAACCGGAACGCTTGATAAATAGCCAGCTCAATCGTGGTCGCGCGCGGCCCCCCACCCAGCGTCAGCGCAACTGCAAAGCTTGTCAGGCAAATCACAAAAATGAGGGCAAAAACGCCAGGTAGGACGCGCTTTAACAACGGCATCTCCAGCACTTGAAAAACAACCTGCGGCCCAAGACCTAACTGCGCAGCGGTCCGAAATTGCTCGGCCGGAATGTCCTGCCATGCTTGCAGGATGAGGCGCGTGGCCAGCGGCAAATTAAAAAACACATGCGCAAGAACCACACCTTGCAGACCGTAAATCGACAGGGCCTCGATGCCCCACTGACCAAGCATACTGTTCACCCAACCAGACCGGCCAAAAACCGCAAGCAGGCCCAGTACCGCGACGATGACAGGCAAGATAAAGGGCGCGCCCAGCAAGGTGATCAACAGGCTGCGCCCGACAAACCTGCGTCGAGCAAACGCGCGGGCGACTGGCACAGCACAAAGTGTTGAGAAAAGCGCAGATAAAAACGCTTGCCAGATGGTAAATCTGATGGCGGCCCAATCGGACAGACCGAGGGAAATACCTTCTTCCGCGCGCAGGCCGACGGCGATCAGGGCCGCTAGGATGAACCCGGCGACCAAGACTGCCACGCCAAGGCCCGCCCTGCGAAGGGACGACCCCCAGAGCGTTATTTGGACAGGGCTTGCAGCCATTCCTGCAACGCCGCATCGCGCATAGCTGGCGCCTCATCCGCAGCGATCATGAGCGCCTTAGACGGGGTAATCAGCGTCT
Organism: uncultured Pseudosulfitobacter sp.; assembly: GCA_965656435.1. Taxonomy (GTDB): domain Bacteria; phylum Pseudomonadota; class Alphaproteobacteria; order Rhodobacterales; family Rhodobacteraceae; genus Pseudosulfitobacter. The sequence continues at coordinate 9,747 of CBFHKQ010000023.1, forward strand.
CAAAACCTTCGGGCAATCCCTCGGTGGGGGTTACCGCTGGATACATCCAGTTGGTGGTTGGGATCACAGATTGGAACGCGTCACTGACCATGAAATCCATGAATTGCGCCGCAAGATCGGGTTGATCTGTCCCCGCAAGGACGCCCGCAACCTCCACCTGCATGTAATGCCCTTCATCGAACGCCGCAGCAGCTTTGCTCGCATCACCTTCTGCGATCAAGTGATAGGCAGGCGAGGTGGTATAGGACAGTACCATGTCGGCCTCACCTTCAAGGAACAGACCATAGGCTTCGGACCAGCCCTTGGTCACGGTCACGACGTTATCCGCGAGGCCGTTCCAAATATCGACCGCCTCATTTCCATAAGCTGCCTTGACCCACATCAGCAGACCAAGACCGGGGGTCGAGGACCGGGGGTCCTGAATAACAATTTTCAAATCGCTGTTTGCAAGGGACGCGAAATTGGACGGCGCATCAAGATCTACATTGTGCACAAAGGCAAAGTAGCCCCAATCGTAGGGCACAAAAATCTCGTCATTCCAGGCCATTGGAATGTCATAAGTCGCTGCAACCTCGTGCGGAGCAAAAAGGTTCGTGGCCGCCGCTGCCGCGGTGAGGTTAGTATCCAACCCCAAAATAACATCTGCGTCGGTGCGCGCGCCCTCCAGCTTGACGCGGGCCAACAAGGCCGCCCCATCGCCGGCGCCAACAAGCTGAAGGTCGCAACCGCATGTCGCCTCGAATGCGGCCTCAACCGCCGGGCCTGGGCCCCAGTCGGAAACAAAGCTGTCGTAGGTATAAACTGTCAAAACAGGGGTTTCAGCGAGGGCAGCAGAAGCAAACGCAGTGGTTGCCAAAAAAACTCCCGCTGCAACTTTGGTATGGGTCATAATAGTCTCCAAATTGCGGGCGAAAGGGCAAAGCTATGGAGATGTCCAAAACCTTCCCTCCGCCGGTGTTAACCGGTTCAGGTTCAACGGGTTCGCATGATGCATCTCAGCCATATCGGCACCCCGAGGTGGAGACAGGGCTAGGACCATTGCCCGCTTTGTGCAAGCGAAAACAGTACCCACACGTGGGGCATCCAGCCGCGGCACAGTCGCTCAGATGTCAATCACCCTTGAGGAGAGCACCCCTGCCCGCTATGCGTGCCTGCGAAGTATGGGGAGCATGCACAAATGTCGATGAACAGCTTTGGCCACCTTTTCCGCGTCACCACCTGGGGTGAAAGCCATGGACCAGCCTTAGGTGCGACCGTTGACGGCTGCCCCCCAGGCGTTGAAATCGACGCCGAGATGATCCAACACTGGCTAGACAAACGCAAACCCGGCCAGAACAAATATACCACGCAGCGCCGCGAACCGGACGCCGTGAAAATTCTATCTGGCACATTTGAGGGGCAATCTACCGGCACCCCCATCCAGCTGATGATCGAAAACACCGATCAGCGCAGCAAAGACTATGGCGATATCCTCGACAAGTTCCGCCCCGGCCACGCAGACATCACCTATTGGCAAAAATACGGGATCCGCGATTACCGGGGCGGAGGCCGGTCCTCTGCACGCGAGACAGCATCGCGGGTGGCGGCTGGCGGTGTAGCACGGGCTGCACTCAAATCGCTCGCGCCCGACATTGAGATTACTGGCTATATGACCCGCATGGGCGCGCTGGAAATTGACCGCGCACGATTTGATGCCACCCAAATCCCGCAGAACCCGTTCTGGGTACCCGACGCGATCGCAGCTACCGAATGGGCCGATTATCTGGACGGTTTGCGCAAATCCGGCACCAGTGTGGGCGCAGTCATTGAGGTCGTCGCCCGCAATGTGCCAGCAGGTCTGGGCGCGCCAATCTACGGCAAACTGGACACGGACCTTGCCGCCGCAATGATGTCGATCAATGCCGTAAAAGGCGTTGAAATCGGCGAGGGCATGTCCTCTGCTATGTTGACTGGTGAGTTGAACGCCGATGAAATTTCAATCGGCCCTGACGGCAAGCCTGTCTATTCCTCCAACCACGCCGGCGGTATTTTGGGCGGCATCAGCACCGGTCAGGACATCGTGGTGCGTTTTGCCGTCAAGCCGACCTCGTCGATTTTGCAGCCCCGCCAGACAATTACAAAATCCGGCGAGGACGCGCAGATCATCACCAAAGGGCGTCATGACCCTTGCGTGGGGATCCGCGCGGTTCCTGTGGGCGAGGCGATGATGGCCTGCGTTGTTCTCGATCATCTGTTGCTTCACCGTGGCCAAATCGGTGGTGCGGTCGGCGAAACGCGCGGTCACATCGGCTAAGGCGCGCAGAGCGCTTGCAAAGCGGCACGACGCAGGTCATGCAACCTGCATGGCACAACCTGTCGTACACAACAGACCCAATATCGCCATCGCCCTCAAGCTGGTGGCGGTATGTTTATTCATGATCATGGCGGCTGTCATCAAGGTCGCCGTACAAAGCGTCCCTCCGGGACAAGCGGTATTCTTTCGATCACTATTTGCCATCCCGGTGATCCTGCTGTGGATCTGGCAACAAGGCGCGCTTCGCGAGGCGTTGATCCCCAACAATCTGCGCGGTCATATCTGGCGCGGACTTTTTGGCACGACAGCGATGGGGCTCACCTTTGCCGGTCTAGGCCTACTGCCGCTGCCAGAAGTCACGGCCATTGGTTATGCGACACCGATCTTTACCGTCATTCTGGCCGTTTTCATGTTGAACGAACGCGTCGGGCTCTACCGCATGTCAGCGGTTGCGCTGGGGTTAATCGGCGTTCTGGTCGTGATCTGGCCGCGGCTCACCCTGGATGCTGCGGCTTTAACGCAAGGTACGGCACTTGGAGCGATCTTGGTGCTGATCGCCTCCATCCTGCGTGCGCTGGTGCAGATCCACATCCGCACCTTGGTCAAAACCGAACACACAGCCGCAATCGTCTTTTACTTTTCTGCAACGGCCACGATCATGTCTCTCTTTTCCATTCCGTTTGGGTGGGTCGTCCCTGATCCGCTGACGCTTGGGTTGATGATTGGCGCAGGCTTAATTGGCGGCGTTGCTCAAATTTTGGTCACTGCCTCCTACCGCTATGGCGCGGCTTCCATGCTGGCACCGTTTGATTATTCGTCACTTATCTTTGCGGGCCTAATCGGCTGGCTGGTTTTCAGCGAAATTCCCACTTGGTCCATGATTGTGGGTGCAGGGCTTGTAGTTGCAGGCGGGGCTGTGATCATGTGGCGCGAACGACAACTGGGGCTGACTCAAAGCAAAGCCCGCGCTGTCACGGATCCGAAAGGCTAGAGCATGAGCGACCACAAAGCAGAAATGCAAAAAATTCAGGCTAAACACCGCGCCAAAGTCGCAGAGGCCCAAGACCCCGGTCGCGGACTTGTGCTTGTGCATACAGGTAACGGAAAGGGAAAATCCTCCTCCGCCTTTGGCGTGGCCATTCGCGCCTTGGGATGGAAACAGACCGTCGGTGTTGTGCAATTCATCAAGGGGACATGGATCACCGGCGAGCGTCAGTTCTTTAAAACGCTGCCCCAAGTCGTGTGGCACACCATGGGCGAGGGTTTTACCTGGGACACCCAAGACAAAGACCGCGATATTGCAGCTGCTACAGCAGCCTATGAAAAAGCCTGCGAGATGATGGCCTCCGGCGATTTTGACCTTTTGATATTGGACGAGATCAACATCGCATTGCGCTATGATTATTTGGACATTTACACGGTGATCGACGGGCTAAAGCAACGGCACGAGCGCACCAGTGTGATTTTGACTGGGCGCGATGCAAAGCCTAAGCTGATGGAATACGCCGATCTGGTCTCGGAAATGGGGGAGGTAAAGCACCCCTATCAAGCCGGTATCAAAGCGCAGCGCGGCGTAGATTTTTAGGTCGGGTCCCCCCTCGGGACCGAAAAACTCTAAGCGTCGGATTGATAAACATGATCCGTGATCGTTCCGTCTGGCGCTTCGCTGACGGCGACGAGCCGGCCTGCCTCGATGTGGCCGGTAGAAGGTCCGGCGGCCCGGCATAAATCTTCAATCGCCATGACTGGCAAACCAGCATGGCTTAGGTCACGGACCAGATCAGGCCGGGCAGGGTTTACTGCCAGGCCGACTTCAGTGACCAAAACATCCACATGCGACCCGGGGGTTGTAATATGTCGTACTTGCTGCACGACCCGCGCAGCCCCTTTGGCCCGCAGCGGCATCGTCACGATTGTTAACGCGGCACCTGCCGCCGTGTCTGCATGCCCCCCTGACCCGCCGATGATCCGACCTTGGCTGGTCGTGGTGACATTCACGTTGAACATCAGGTCCACCTCGGCTGCACCTAGGACGACCACATCCAATTGCTGTGCAATTGGGTCTGGATGGCTTGGGCTTGCATATTGCGCAGCGCTCATCGCGATGTGCTGCGGATTTTGAGCGTAGTCCTCAACTGCGGCACGGTCGAAACTTTGAACATTGTGGAGCCGTTCAAACAGGCCTGACTGGTGCATTTTCACACTTTTTTGCGTGATCCCACCCGCGATAAAGCGCCCGCGGACACCTGCTTGCGCCATGCCTTTGCCAACCTCTTTCGCCACTCGTAGCGCCGTCGCCCCAGCACCCACTTGAAAGCGCAACCCGTTGCGCACATGTCCCGTTGCCTCAATCACTTGCGCCGTCAACGCCGCGATCGCTGCGGCCTCCGACCCTGCTGCGCGGGCCGTTGTGCCAGATTGTAGGCCGTCCGCATCACCTATCGTCGGAAGAGAAGCCCGCGCATGGATTTGCTCTGCCGAAATACACACCCGCCGCAAGGGCTGCGGCGGCCGTTCGCTCACGGCCAGAACGTTTCCGGCATATGTAGCATCAACCATCGCATACCCAAGCGGACCGCAGGCATTGGGTCCATCCGCGCCACCAAGATTGCCCGCCGCGTCAAAGGCAGGTGCCGCGATAACCGCGAGGTCAATAAGCAGCGCGCCAGACGTAATCGCATGGGCCCGGCCACCGTGGGTTTGAAAGGTAACGGGCGCTCGCATTCGCCCCAGCGAGATCGCGTCCGCGACTGGGCCAACCATATAAGACGTCACAATGCGCCCAACACAGCCAGAGGCAATGTGGTCAATCATTGGCGCGTGACAAGGAAAAATGGACGACGCAGCAACGGTGAGGTCGCGCAAGCCTAATGCTGCACAGGCATCTAAGGTGGCGTTTAAAACCGCATCCCCATTGCGCAAGTGGTGGTGGAACGACACCGTTCCACCGCTTCTTAAACCAGAGGCTTCAAGCGCACGCCGGAGATCGCTTCCACTGCTCATAAGTACGCAAAATCACAGGCGTACCAACAGCTTGGGAAAACTGTCCCTACGCGCTGGATCAAAGGCGCACAAGCTTTTCATAGCTGTCGGAAATATCGCGCACCAACGCACCAACTTCGAAGTTATAATCGCCGATCTGTCCCACGGGTGTCACTTCAGCGGCCGTACCCGTGAGCCAGCATTGCTCAAAGCCTTCCAACTCATCCGGCATGATGTGGCGCTCATGCACAGTGACATTTTTTTCGCGCAGCATCTCAATCACCGTTTGCCGCGTCAAACCATTCAGGAAGGCATCGGCCGTCGGCGTGTGAACCTCGCCGTCTTTCACGAAAAAGATGTTGGCCCCTGTCGCTTCGGCCACATAGCCGCGGTAATCCATCATCATTGCGTCCGAACAGCCTTTGGCCTCCGCAGCGTGCTTCGACATCGTAGCGATCATATAAAGTCCTGCCGCCTTGGCTTGCGAAGGCGCTGTCTCGGGGCTTGGCCGCTTCCACTTCGCAATGTCGAGCTTGGCGCCCTTCATTTTGGCATCGCCGTAATAATTGCCCCACTCCCACACAGCCACAGCCAGATGCACCGGGTTGCGGGATGACGCGACACCCATGTCTTCGCCTGCACCGCGCCACGCCAGCGCCCGCACGTAAGCATCCTGAAGGCCGTTCGCCTCAAGTGCTGCTTTCTTAGCAGCCTCGATTTCGTCAACAGTGTAGGGAATTTCAAAATCGATCAGACGCCCGCTTTCGATCAACCGCTCTGAGTGGGCGCGAGATTTGAAGATTTTGCCAGAATAGCAGCGCTCGCCCTCAAACACCGAGGATGCATAGTGCATTGCGTGGGTCAGGACATGAACATTCGCCTCGCGCCAGTCCACCAGCGCGCCGTCCATCCAAATTTTTCCATCCCGATCATCATATGCACCCGCCATGGCGTCGTTCCTCTGTCTATTTTCAATAATTGCGCCAAAGGGTCCGAAGTGGACATTTTGTTACGCAAAACCTTCGATTCGATAGCGCTTCAGACTTGGAATGTCAACAACACTGACATATGATGAGACGCAGAACGACAGGGATGAGGGCATCACATGCAGGACGGTCGCAGCGGCGCGATGAGAGGCGGAGAAAGCCTTCTGTTCTTGACGGATGAACAACTGCGCCAAGGCATTGAAGCCATGTTTTTTGCCTATCGCGGCTTTACGGCAGACCCCGATCGCATCCTCTCCGAGATGGCCTACGGACGCGCGCACCACCGCGCCGTACACTTTATCAACCGCGCACCCGGCACGACTGTAAACAACCTGCTGCATATGCTTGGGGTAACGAAACAGTCGCTTAATCGAGTGTTGCGGACACTGATTGACGATGGGCTCGTCGAAAGCCGCGTGGGCCGCATCGACAAACGCGAGCGGCACTTGTTCCTGACGGACGCCGGCCGCAGCCTGGAACAAACCTTATCGGATGCGCAACGCGCGCGGATGCGGGCCGCCTTTCGCGACGCAGGACCCGAGGCTGTCGCAGGGTTTCGCGTGGTGCTTGAGGCCATGATGGACCCCGAAATGCGCCGCACCTATGCGGGCCTAAGGGACAGTGGTACATGACCCAACCGGACGCGCACCTGTTGATTGTGGATGACGACGAGCGCATCCGCACTCTGTTAAAACGGTTCTTGATCCAGCATGGGTTCTTGGTGACCGCAGCCCGCGATGCCGCCCACGCACGGCGCATTTTGTCCGGCCTCGACTTTGACATGATCATTCTAGACGTGATGATGCCAGGCGAAGATGGGCTGAGCCTATGCCGCGATCTGCGGGCGCGGCAACACACACCGATCTTGTTACTCACAGCAAAAGGTGAGACGGACAACCGGATCGAGGGCTTTGAGGCCGGGGCAGATGACTATTTGCCAAAACCGTTTGAACCCAAGGAACTGCTGCTTCGGATCAACGCGATTTTGCGGCGGATGCCGGACACGCCGGCCGAGGATAAGCTGCCAAAAATCCTGAACCTGGGTCCGATCCGCTATGACATGGAGCGGGGCGAGCTGTGGCAAGGCGATGCGTTGGTGCGTCTGACAGCCACGGAAATGCAGCTGATGAAAATATTTTCGGCCGTGCCCGGCACTGCGCTCAGCCGCGCGAAACTGGTCGAAGAATTAGGCCGAGACCGCGGGCAGGCTCAAGAGCGCGCCGTTGACGTGCAAATCACCCGACTGCGGCGCAAAATTGAAAGCGACCCGAAACAACCGCAATACCTGCAAACTGTGCGCGGCGAAGGATACATGCTCGCGCCCGACTAAGCGCCCGCACCAAGGCCCAATGATCCGCACCCAACGCACTGGCCATGTGAGCCTGGTGCGTTTATGACTGCCCCGAGAAATCAAAAAAGGGCGCGACATGACCGACACACCCGTAGAAGAGATGAGTTTTGAGCAGGCCATGGCCGAATTGGAACATGTTTTGGGCCAGTTGGAGCGCGGCGACGTAGCGCTGGATCAATCCATTGCCCTTTATGAACGCGGAGCAGCCCTGAAAGCGCGGTGCGAAACCAAGCTAAAAGAAGCCGAAGAAAAAGTGGCCGCAATTACCTTGGATGCAGATGGTGCGCCCGTGGGGACAGCGCCAGTTTCAGGGCAATAAACGTTGAACCTCGCGCATAGTCTGACCGCTGCCAGCGCGCAGATCCAAACACTCTTTGATGACGTGTTGAGCAGCCACGCCGATTTGCCCATGGTCCATGCAATGGCCCATGCCACGCGCGGCGGCAAACGACTGCGCGGTTTCCTTACCATTGAAACAGCGCGACTACATGGGATTGCCCCAGAGGTCGCCCTTTGGCCTGCGGGAGCCATTGAGGCGCTGCATGCTTATTCGCTGGTCCATGACGACATGCCATGCATGGATAATGACGACCTGCGACGGGGCCAGCCGACAGTGCATATCAAATGGGATGAGGCCACGGCGGTCCTTGCCGGGGATGCGCTGCACTCTTTGGCGTTCGAGTTGGTGACACATAACACCGTGCCCAATACGGCAACGCTCGCCCACAGCCTTGCCATCGCAGCGGGCGCGCGGGGCATGGTATTGGGTCAGGCGCTCGATATCGCAGCGGAAACCGCATCAGAGCCGCTAGATCTGGCCGCGATTTCGGATCTTCAGCGCGGCAAGACCGGGGCGCTGATCGCATGGTCTGCCTGTGCAGGCCCAAGGATGGCTGGCACAGACGAGGCCCCCCTCGCACAATATGCCCATGATTTGGGCCTCGCATTTCAGATTGCAGACGATGTGTTGGACGTAACCAGCGATGCCGTGACGATGGGCAAGGCGGTTGGCAAAGATGCAACCGCGGGTAAGGCCACCTTCGTGTCACTTTTGGGATTGGACGGGGCGAAACGTCGCGCAGATGATCTGATGCAGTCTGCCATTGCTGCCTTAGATGGCTATGGCAAAGATGCTGACCTCTTGCGCGCCACAGCGCGTTTTGTTGTGACGCGCGAAAACTAGGATACCGTCATGTCAGAACGCCCCCACACCCCGCTATTGGACCAAATCAACCGCCCGGCGGACATGCGCGGACTGAGCGACGCACAATTGACCCAATTGGCGCAAGAAGTGCGCGCCGAGACGGTTTCGGCCGTATCTGTCACAGGCGGACATCTGGGCGCAGGCCTCGGTGTGGTTGAGCTGACCGTTGCTTTGCACGCGGTGTTTGACACGCCGCGCGACAAATTGATCTGGGATGTGGGGCACCAATGCTATCCGCATAAAATTCTGACCGAGCGCCGTGATCGCATCCGCACCCTGCGGCAAAAGGACGGGCTGAGCGGTTTCACCAAGCGCAGCGAATCCCCCTATGATCCATTTGGTGCGGCCCATTCCAGCACCTCAATCAGCGCCGCTTTGGGCTTTTCAGTCGCACGGGATCTGGGCGGTGTACTCCCCGAAGGGTTGGGCGATGCCATCGCGGTAATTGGCGACGGGTCCATATCCGCTGGCATGGCCTATGAGGCCATGAATAACGCTGGACATCTGGGCAAGCGCATGATTGTCATCCTCAATGATAATGAAATGTCCATCGCCCCGCCTGTTGGCGCGATGTCGACATACCTCAGCCGCCTTTATGCGGAGGAGCCGTTCCAAGACCTGAAGGCTGCCGCAAAAGGTGCGGTAAGCCTGCTGCCGGAACCCTTCCGAGAGGGGGCGAAGCGGGCCAAGGATATGCTAAAAGGCATGGCAGTGGGAGGCACGCTGTTTGAGCAGTTGGGCTTTTCTTATCTGGGACCGATTGACGGGCACGATATGGACCAACTGCTGCCGGTCTTGCGCACGGTCAAATCGCGCACGACTGGCCCGATCCTCATTCATGTGCTGACAAAAAAGGGCAAAGGCTACGCCCCAGCGGAGGCCGCGCGCGACCGCGGACACGGAGTGTCCAAGTTCAACGTTGTGACCGGCGAGCAGACCAAAGCGCCAAGCAACGCCCCCAGCTATACCAGCGTCTACGCCGATAGCCTTCTGCAAGAGGCCGCAGCGGATGACAAAATTTGTGCAATCACCGCGGCGATGCCGGATGGGACCGGATTGAACCTTTTTGCCGAACGCTATCCCTCGCGCTGCTTTGACGTGGGCATTGCGGAACAGCATGGCGTGACATTTTCCGCCGCCTTAGCTGCTGGCGGGATGAAGCCATTTTGCACGATGTATTCGACGTTCCTGCAACGTGGCTATGACCAGGTTGTGCATGATGTGGCGATCCAACGCTTACCCGTGCGCTTTGCCATCGATCGTGCGGGCCTTGTGGGCGCGGACGGGGCGACACACGCTGGCGCTTTTGACATCGCATTTTTGGCGAACTTACCAGACTTCGTCGTGATGGCTGCGGCAGATGAGGCCGAGCTGCGCCACATGGTCGCCACGGCAGCCGCCTATGATGACGGCCCGATTGCCTTTCGCTTTCCACGCGGCGAAGGCACAGGCGTCGACATGCCAGAACGCGGCATACCGCTTGAGATCGGCAAAGGCCGCATCGTGCAAGAAGGGCAAACTGTGGCGATCCTGTCTTTCGGCACACGCTTGCAAGAAGTCGAAAAAGCCAGCGAGCGATTGCGTGCGCGCGGCATCACCCCAACGATCGCCGATGCACGTTTCGCCAAACCGCTCGACCGTGATTTGATCCTAAAACTGGCCACAGACCACGATGCACTCATAACGATCGAAGAAGGTGCGGTTGGCGGATTTGGTAGCCACGTCGCTCAGCTTTTGGCAGACGAAGGTGCCTTTGATAACGGGCTGAAGTTCCGCTCGATGGTGCTCCCCGACACCTTCATCGACCAGGCAAGCCCCGCTGATATGTACTCCACCGCGGGCCTAAGCGCAGCTGACATCCAAGAAAAAGTCCTCAGCGTTTTGGGTGTGACCCAGATCGCTAGTGCCAAAGCCTAGGCGCCAAGCAGCGCACGCAATCCATCACGGTACGTGGGGTATAAAAGGCGCACGCCCAACTCTTCCTTGATCCGCGTGTTATCCACACGTTTGCTTTCTGCGTAAAAACTACGCGCCATGGGCGTCATCTCAGCGGTTTCAAAATCTTCCGCCGGCGGTACCGGCAGGCTCAAAAGATCAGCCGCAAAAGCGATCACATCCTCAGGCGGCGCAGGATCATCATCGCAGATGTTATAGGCGGCGCCGGGGTTTGGCGCAGTAATCGATGCTGCAAGCACCTGCGCGATATCGGCCACGTGACAGCGCGAAAACACCTGACCGTTTTTGATGATCCGCCGCGCTGTGCCCGCGCGCACCTTTGCGAATGGTCCTCTTCCCGGACCATATATGCCTGCCAAGCGAAAGATATGCAGCGGTAAATTCGGAATCTCGCGCCACTGGGTCTCCGCCGCGACCCGCAATTTTCCACGCGCCGTGCTGGGCGTCAGCGGACTATTTTCATCAACCCAGCCGCCCGCATGATCGCCGTACACACCCGTCGTCGACAGATAGCCGAGCCATTCAAACGCGCCCGCTCGCGCCGTCAATGCGGCTCCAAATGCGGTGAGGACCGGATCACCTTCTGCTGTTGGCGCGGCGGACACCAACACATGCGATGCGCGTGCGATCGCCTCAAGGATACCCTCGTGATCCGTTTGCGCCTCGCCCCACACCAGCGGTGTGGCGCCTGTTTTGGCAATCGCATCGGCTTTGGCTGGGTCGCGGGTCGTGCCAATCACATCCCACCCCTGCGCCATCAAATCTGCCGCCAAAGCCTGAGCGCTAAACCCATGACCGAAGGACAAAAGTGTTTTGCGCATCATTTGGCCCTTTCACCCACCACGACGAACGCAGTCAGCGCCCTTTCCAAACAGGATCACGCTTTTCCGCAAAGGCCCGTGCGCCTTCAAGCTGATCCTCAGAAGCATAGAGACGGTCGACGCTATCCAGCTGACGCTTTGTAATCCGGTTCATCGCGTCTTGGAATTTGGCATCCTCCGCGTCGCGCACAATTTCTTTGATCGCAGCATAGACAAGCGGCGGTCCAGAGGCGAGCAACTGTGCAAGGTCCCAGGCCCGCGTCATCAAATCTGTGCCGGCCACGACCTCGTTTACAATGCCCCAACGGTGCGCCTCAGACGCGTCAAACCACCGTCCCGTCAACAGCAGCTCCATCGCGATATGATAGGGGATGCGCTTGGGCAGCTTGACCGAGGCCGCATCTGCCACAGTGCCAGAGCGGATTTCAGGCAGCGCGAACTGCGCGTGATCCGCGGCAAGGATAATGTCAGCGCTCAGCGCAAGCTCCAGCCCACCACCACAGCAAATACCGTTCACTGCGGCAATCACAGGCTTATTCATCCCGCGCAGCTCTTGCAAGCCGCCGAACCCACCGACGCCGTAATCGCCGTCTACGGCATCGCCGTCCGCGGCTGCCTTTAGATCCCATCCGGGGCAAAAGAATTTATCCCCCCCACCCGTAACGATCGCCACGCGCAGATCCGGATCGTCCCGAAAATCTGCAAAGACCTGCCCCATGATTTTGCTTGTTGCCAAATCAATTGCATTCGCTTTGGGGCGGTCCAACGTGACCTCTAAAATCGCACCATCACGTTTTGTTTTCACTGGGTTCATGCGGTAGTGTCCTCCGGAATTTGAGCAACCGCGATCAAAGCATCTGCCGCAACGGCGCGGGTTGGGGTGCAAATGAGCGGGTTGATTTCAACCTCGGCCAAGACGTCGGCGCGCGCAACCACAAAGGCCTGCACCGCCATGATCGCATCGATCAGCGCGGCCATATTAACCCCGGGCTTTCCACGATAGCCCGACAACAGCGGCGCAATGCGCAATGATTGAAGCGCTGTTGCGACGCTATCTGCATCGCTGGGCACAAGAAGCGTTGCGGTATCGCCCATCACCTCCGTCAGGACCCCACCTGCGCCGAGCGTCAGCAGAAATCCATGTGCTGGATCGCGGGTCACGCCGACAAGAACCTCGACGATCCCGTCATGCACCATCTCTTCTATCAAAACGGAGGCACTGGGCATCTCGGCCACAACTGAAGCCACTTCTGGCGTGGCAACATTCAAGCGGACCGCTTGCGCTTCGGTCTTATGCGCAAGGCCCATCCCTTTGACGGCAAATGGCGGCGCCATGTGACCCAAGTCCATCGCCTCACCCTGCGACACGACCACTGATCGGGGCACATTCAAGCCATGGCCTGCAAGCATCGCTTTCGCCGCGTGTTCGTCCATAACATGCGCGTCGGGTCCGGCGCCGGCCGGCAATGGCGGCGTAATACTAGGAACACAAACATGCGCGGCGATTTCTGCCGCGGCAATCGCCTCCGGCAAGCCTTGCATTGGCACAACACCGCCTGCGCTCAGCTTTTCGGCAACGGCGCGTGGCATCAGCTCTGGCAACGTCGCCACCACAGCCACTGGACGTCCCGTTTGCGCCCGCACGGCGAGCGCCGCATCTGTGGCACAGGTCCAATCCACGGCGTTTGCAATTGGATAGTCCACTATGATCAACGTGAGCCCAATATGATCTGCCGCCATCGGCATCCATGCCTTGGTCATCGCGTCTGTATCGCGCCAAATATAAGTGTGATAATCCAGCGGGTTAGATAGAGCAACCATCGGACCCAAAGCCTCAGCAAGCGCGCTGCGCTGCACTTCTGTCAACGGCGGGAATGACACGGCGCGCCCGTGGGCTGTATCCGCGGCAAGGCTCGCCTCTCCCCCAGAGCAACTGATGGACGAAAGTGCCGGCGCCGATAAACGACCGGCAAAGTGCAAAAGCTTGAGCGTTTCAACCAATGTCGGCAAATCATGGACGCGTCCGATCCCCAGCCTGCGCAGCAGCGCATCCGCACCTGCATCACTGCCGGCAAGCGAGGCTGTGTGCGAGACAGTCGCGTTCTGTGCCTGATCCGATGCGCCGACTTTAAGCGCGACAAGCGGGACGTCCCTCGTAGCGGCTGCCTCAGCGAGCCGGTGCCAATCAGCTGTGTCCCCGAACCCTTCGATGTGCAGACCAATTGCTGTGACACGCGGATCATCAAGCAAGCTCAGCGCGATCTGCGCTTGCGTCGTCTGACCCATATTACCGCAGGTGACGGTGTAGGCGACCGGCAAGCTGCGTCGCTGCATTGTCAGGTTCAGCGCAATGTTTGAGCTTTGCGTTAGGATCGCAACACCGCTGTTCACCGGTGTGCATCCATGCTGATCCGGCCAGAGCAAAGCGCCGTCCAGCGCATTGATAAATCCATAACAATTCGGCCCAAGGATCGGCATGTCGCCCGCTGCGGCAACCAATTCGACCTGAAGGTCATTGCCGGCAGCATCTTCAGAAGCGGCCTCAGAGAAACCGGAGGCAAAGCACACCGCGCCCCCTGTGCCCATAGCTGCCAAAGTGCGCACAGCCTCAATTGTGGCAAAGCGATTTACCCCGATAAAAGCCGCATCCACAGCGATAGGTAATTCAGAGACCGAGGCCACTGCCTGAATACCGTGGACGATGGTTTTCTTGGGATGGACAAGGTGGATGCTGCCGGCAAATCCCATGGCTTGAGATTGTTTGACCACCTCAGCGCACCACGCACCGCCGCCGATCACCGCGATTGATTTCGGCTGCATGAGCCGCAAAATATCACCCATGGGTCCATTCCAATGTATTGAAGCTGCCACAGCGCGCGCAGGATCGCGCCAGCATTTTCAGCGTTTGCACCAGCCTAAGCGCCCAGCGCACGCAGCATTTCACGGCTAATGATGTGACGCTGGATCTCAGAAGTGCCATCCCAGATCCGCTCTACCCGCGCATCACGCCAAAACCGCTCCAACGGATAATCATCCATCAACCCCATCCCGCCATGCACCTGAATGGCCGCATCTGTGACACGGGCCAACATTTCAGAAGCATAAAGCTTGGCAGAGGCAATCTCGCGGTTGGCAGGCAGGCCCTTGTCCAGCCGATCCGCTGCCGCCAAGGTCAGCAAATCGGCAGCATCAATTTCTGTCACCATGTCGGCCAATTGGAACGACACACCTTGGAACTTCCCGATTTTCTGCCCGAACTGCTCCCGCTCCGCGGCATAGCCCAGCGCGTAATCAAACGCGCGGCGCGCCCGCCCAACCGACATCGCCGCCACCGTGATCCGGGTCGCATAGAGCCAGGTGTTCATGACCTCAAACCCGCCATCGACAACGCCCAACACCTGGGCATCCGGCAAACGGCAGTCGTCGAATTCCAAAATCATATTCTTGTAGCCACGGTGCGACACAGATTTATAGCCGTCCCGGATCGTAAACCCAGGCGTGCCGCGGTCCACCAGGAACGCGGTGATCCGCTTTTTCGGCCCTTTAGGGGTTTGATCTTCGCCTGTGGCAATGAACACGATGACAAAATCTGCATGCTCGGCGCCCGAAATAAAGTGTTTGGTGCCGTTCACGATCCAATCGCCACCCTCGCGCACCGCCGCACATTTCATGCCGCGCACATCCGACCCCGCACCCGGTTCCGTCATGGCAAGCGCGTCCATACGCTCCCCCCGGACGGCGGGCATAAGATAGCGTTCGACCTGCTCGCCTTCACAGGCCATCAAAATATTTTGCGGCCGCCCAAAGAAGTGGTTCAGCGCCATTGAGCCGCGCCCCAACTCACGCTCAACAAGCGCAAATTCGACGTGATTCAAACCGGCGCAGCCAACAGTTTCAGGAAAGTTACAGGCGTAGAAGCCCAGCTCAAGCGTCTTGCGCTTGATTTCCTGCGCGATCTCGGCGGGCACTTCACCCGTTTGCTCTACCAGCGCCTCATGCGGATAAATCTCTTTTTCCACAAAACTGCGCACCGTATCAGCGATCATGACCTGTTCATCGCTCAGTCCGTAAATCATCTTTGCTCCCACACCCGTCGCCGCGGGCTTGCCGTTATTCTGCTGTTAGACGTGTCGTTTACCGCCGTGCGCGCGCCGCGAGGCGTTTTTTCATTGCTGCTTTCCCGGCATCCGTTCCATCATGAAACGATCCAAAAAGCTTATCCCATGGCACCTCAAGTGTACCGTAGTTCACCTCAAAATACCGATGATGGATTTGATGGTGAAAATTCCCCAAATGCATCCGCTTTTTACCGCGCAACAGGACCCCTTCAAAACCTGTGTGAGTGGTGATCGCATATAGGGCATAGAACATCAGATGTGTGATCATATGCACAGGATGCGTCGGCACCACGAAATGGATCAGCGCTGTTCCGAAATACAAAAGATGCTCCACCGGATGCATCGACAGGCCCGACCATGGGCCCACATCCGTGTTTCGATGGTGCAGCGCATGCACCGGATAGAGCCAGTTTGTATGCAGAAGGCGGTGCACCCAATAGAAATAGAAACTTTCCCAAATCGGGATCAGGAAAAACACAGCGACGAACCAAATGGGGCTGTCCGACCAGACCAGTGTCGGCGCATATCCCTGCGCCATGGCCCACCATAACAAGGTCTCGTACCCCGTCCAGATCGGCACAGCAGAAGCCAGCGTCCAGATCATGTTGTCCTTCATCTGGCTGCCTGCAGTGAACATCCGGCCTTGTCGCGGAAACGGGCGCGGATCGTACTTCAGGTCTCGGCCCTGCCGCCCTAACCCATGAAAATAGTGGTGCAGACCGCCCGCGAGCAAAATCACCAGCACATAATTGCGCAGCAAAATCAAAAACGGCCAAACACCCCATGTTTGTGCCACATCGAGTCCCGGTGCTGTCCAAAAATAACACAAGACAGCAAGCCCGGTGATGGCCAGATTACTTGTGATCCAGAACCAACTGTCCCAATACCAACGCAGGACATCCCCTAAGCGAATGGGCCATTGGAACAGAGGATTGACTGTGATCGGACCGTCGTATCGATGGTTCCATTCCGCCATGATCTGTCTCCCTACCGCCGCTCTTTTCCGCTATTGCGCATAGTTAGAGCCTTCTTCGTTCAGGATCGCCTTCAGCTCAGCGAGGTGACGACTGTCGAGTTCGGGATAGGCTTCGATCTCGCGCGCGGTCTTTTCGGCTACCTCATCTGACAAAACCCGCAGCCGTTGGCCTGTTTGCAGCGCGCAGATGTATGTTTCAGCCGCCCGTTCAAAATAATAGAGCCTATTAAAGGTTTCCGCGACCGTATCACCAATAATCATCACCCCGTGGTTGCCCATGATCATCACCTTTTTCTGCGGATCATCAAACAAACGTGCACAACGCTCACCTTCATCCTCAAAAGCCAGACCGTTGTAGCCGTCGTCGATCACATAGCGGTTGAAAAAGATCGCTGTATTCTGGTCAATTGGTGGCAAGCGGCTGTCGGCAAGGGACGCGAGCACCGTGGCATGTATCGAATGCACATGCATCGCACACCGCGCGTGCGGGCAATGCCGGTGAATACCACCATGCAGCCCCCATGCAGTTGGATCTGCATCGACCCCGCGCACGCTGTCCGGGTCTTCGGCGTCGAGTTCAATGAGATCGGAGGCTTTGATCCGCGAAAAATGCATCTGGTTCGGGTTCATCAAAAACTGTGTACCCCGCTCGTTGGTCGCCAAAGAGAAATGGTTGGCGACCCCTTCGTGCAAATTCAGGCGCGCCGTCCAACGAAAAGCGGCGGCAAGATCAATGCGTTCCGGCATATGGGACATGTTCGGGCGGATAGGGGCAACGGACATTTCAGGATCCTTATCAATGCGACCATACGGGCCTGTCAGCTACATTGGCGCGGGGTTTTTCGAAATGCGAGCAAATTTTCTAAGGTCACGGCGTCACACTAGCCTCCGCGTCCGGTATGGACCTTTTCCGGTTCATTTTAGCAGGGGCTGTTTAACGGGATCGATGGCACCCACGCATATCCGTCTGCACATAGAATATAGGCCTCGCGCAGGCCGTGCGGTTTGTCCGTGGGACCCTGTAGGATCGCTGCATCCAGTTGTTCAGCACGCGCCACAGCAGCATCCGGGTCTGTGTCAAACAATCTTATTTCGATTCCAGCACCCCGCGGCTGTGTCTCAGGCAATAGCCCAAGCAGCGGGTTTGAATGGTAGGTTGCATCACTGTGCAGTTGGAAAACCTGATCGCCGTAGCGCATGATTGCAAAGTCACGCGAAGCTTGATGGGGCGTCATTGCAAAAACATGCTCTAAAAAAGCTGTTTTGGCCAAAACATCGCGCACCAATAAGTTAAGGCCTATGCCGTGCAAGCTGCGGCCAAAGGCGTCCGCTTTGATCTGATCATAGTCCATGACAGGAGCCTGCCCTGCGCAAGGGCTTAGGTCAAACGCATCAGGTGCCTATTCCGGCATTTTCTGGCCATCCAAACCAATCAAAAGGCTACCGTCCTCTTTGAAAAACGGCCCCTGTGGCCAGACAGGTAGCAAAGACAAAACTGTTCCAGAAGGGCGACACAGTTTCGTGCCTAGGGGTGTAATTACAAAGGGCCGGTTGACCAATATCGGGTGGGCAATCATTGCCTGAATGAGGGTCGCCTCTTTAAGATTAGGCTCTAACATACCTAATTCTGCTGCCGGGGTGTTTCTGCTGCGCAGTGCATCACGTGCGCTGATCCCTGCTGCGACAAATAACTTATGCAAGAGCGGTATCGTCCAACCCGCCTCAACGTATTCAATTACCGTCGGGCAGTAGCCAGCCGCATCAATAATGCGCAGCACATTGCGCGAGGTGCCACACCCTGGGTTGTGAAAAACGACGATCTTCATGCGCGCGTGATGGCAAAGGCCCATGACAGTTTTAAGAAACCCGCATTACCACTCTTGCGTGCACCGTCGTCTTTCGACCAAATGGGGCATGACAATAGCGAGCCAAAAAGCCTTTCCAACTTGGGCGGACAGCGCCCGTGCCCTCGTGGATACCGCAGCAGGCCGCGTGCCCGCAGAGGTTATTATTAAGTCGGGTACTTGGGTCAATGTTCACACACGTGAGGTTCTGCCTGGCCACGACATCGCCATAACAAAGGTAGAATCGCATGCGTCGTACCGGATGCGTCCTATTGCACCGGGCCAGAAACACAGATTATCGACGCCACAGGCCGCTATATGATCCCCGGCCTTTGCGACGGTCACATGCACATCGAAAGCGGTATGTTAACGCCGGCTGAATTTGCGGCCGCGGTCATCCCACATGGCACCACAACCATGTTCACTGACCCCCATGAGATCGCTAATGTTTTGGGTCTTGAGGGCGTGCGAATGATGCATGATGAGGCGCTGATGCAGCCCATCAACATCTTTACCCAGATGCCAAGCTGCGCGCCCAGCGCCCCCGGAATGGAAACCACAGGCTTTGAAATCAGCGCGGAGGACGTTGCCGAAGCGATGGACTGGCCGGGCATCATTGGCTTAGGCGAGATGATGAATTTTCCCGGTGTGTCATCCGCTGATCCGCAAATGTTAGCCGAAATCGCAGCGACGCAGCGCGCTGGCAAAACTGTCGGTGGTCACTATGCATCTCCGGATCTCGGTCCAGCATTTGCGGCCTATGTTGCAGGTGGCCCAGCGGATGATCACGAAGGCACCTGCGAGGCAGACGCCGTTGCTCGCATGCGGCAGGGCATGCGCAGCATGATCCGCTTGGGCAGCGCTTGGTACGATGTGGAGGCGCAAATCACAGCCATCACTGAGAAAGGCCTCGATCCGCGCAACATGATTTTGTGCACCGATGATTGCCATTCCGGCACGCTTGTTAGTGAGGGGCATATAAACCGGGTGGTGCGTCACGCCATCACCTGCGGGTGCGATCCGGTGATTGCGTTGCAAATAGCCACGCTCAACACCGCCACACATTTCGGACTAGAGCGTGAGATCGGCTCCCTGACCCCGGGCCGCCGCGCGGATGTCATCCTGACCTCAAACCTGACGACACTGCCGATTGAAATGGTCATTGCCCGCGGCAAAGTTGTCTCTGACATGGGCAAATTGACGACCCATTGCCCGCATTACGCCTGGCCTGACAGCGCCCGTCAGACCGTGAACATGGCCCGCGACGTAACCGCAGAGGATTTTACCATCGCGGCCCCCACAGGCGCGAATGCCGTCACTGAAAATGTAATTGGGGTCGTCGAAAACCAAGCCCCCACGCGCGCGCTTAAGTTTGAACTGCCCGTCACGGAAGGCCGCGTGCAGGCACAAGGTGACGTGTGCCAAATCGCGCTTGTAGAACGACACCGAGCGACGGGTGGCGTGGTGAACGCATTCGTATCCGGCTTTGGTTATGAGGGGAACATGGCCATCGCATCGACCGTCGCACACGATAGTCATCATATGATCGTTGTCGGCACTGAGCGTGAAAATATGGCACTGGCCGCAAACCATTTGCAGCGCTTAGGCGGCGGTGTGACCCTGTTCAAAGACGGCGCGGAATTAGCCAGCGTAGAATTACCAATCGCGGGCTTGATGTCGGACCGGCCTGCGGCGGAGGTCGCGGCCAAAGCGGACGCGCTGTTGGCGGCGATGCAAGATTGCGGCTGCACGCTCAACAACGCGTTTATGCAACATTCTTTGCTGGCCTTGGTCGTTATTCCAGAATTGCGCATTTCGGACCTTGGCCTCGTCGATGTGCGCACATTTAAATTTTTACCTGTATTAGAGACGCCCGAATGACCCAGATTTTGACCCCCACCGCCTCTGCGATGCGCCAATTTCAGGATAGCACCGCCGCTGTAGATCACTTGATCCACCTTTACACCGAGGCCACCGATTTTTTACGGGCGCACTTTGTAGAGGCGATGGAACACGGTGCGCCAGGCAAACGCGTGCGCGCTTTTTACCCCGAAGTGCGCGTGAGCACTCAAACCTATGCGCAGGTTGATACGAGGCTTAGCTTCGGCCACCTTGCCGAGCCTGGCACCTATGCCACGACCATCACACGGCCTGACTTGTTCAAAAACTACCTTGAGCAGCAGATCGGTCTGCTGATCGAAAACCATGGTCAGCCGGTGCAGATTGGCTATTCACAGACACCTATCCCTTTGCACTTTGCCATGGGATTGGCGCCAAGCATCCAGATCCCACAACAGGGTAATGCTAATTTCACGCTGCGCGATGTGTTTGATGTACCGGATCTCAGCAAGACGAACGATGACATCGTAAACGGCACGCATGTGGCCAAGGATGGGATCGCTCCCTTGGCCCCCTTTACTGCGCAACGCGTTGATTATTCCCTCGCACGGCTTGCGCATTATACAGCAACCGATCCGGCGCATTTTCAAAATTTCGTGCTCTTCACCAATTACCAGTTTTACGTGGCAGAATTCGAAGCCTTCGCAAGAGACATGCTCGATGATCCAGACAGCGGCTATACGGCCTTTGTCTCAACCGGGAACGAGATGATCACCGCAGGCGACGCGCCCCTTTCGCAACCGGCCAAGCTGCCACAAATGCCGACCTATCACCTCAAACGGGCAGATGGGGGCGGGATTACGCTGGTGAACATCGGCGTTGGGCCGTCAAATGCCAAAACCGCAACAGATCATATCGCTGTGTTGCGCCCACACGCTTGGCTGATGGTGGGGCACTGCGCGGGGCTGCGCAACAGCCAGGCCTTGGGTGATTTCGTTCTGGCGCATGGGTATTTGCGCGAGGACCATGTGCTCGACGATGATCTGCCAGTCTGGACGCCAATTCCTGCTTTGGCCGAAATCCAGATTGCCCTTGAACAAGCGGTAGAGCAGGTGACCGAATTGCAAGGATTTGAGCTGAAACGCGTCATGCGGACCGGCACTGTCGCCACGATTGATAACCGCAATTGGGAACTGCGCGACCAATCCGGCCCGGTACAGCGCCTGTCGCAAAGCCGTGCTGTGGCGCTTGATATGGAAAGCGCCACAATTGCCGCGAACGGATATCGTTTTCGGGTGCCCTACGGCACGTTGCTGTGTGTCTCGGACAAGCCTTTGCACGGTGAATTGAAGCTTCCCGGCATGGCGTCCGAATTTTACACAACGCAGGTCCAACGGCATCTAATGATCGGAATTCGTGCGATGGAAGCGCTGCGCGAGATGCCGCTGGAGCGTATTCACAGCCGGAAATTACGCTCCTTTGATGAGACTGCGTTTTTGTGATTTCACTGAAATTTGCAGCCCCACAGAGGTGGCAAACCTGAAATTCCACGAAAAAGTCAGAAAAATAGGGGTTTATTTGTGTTTTTCTGCCTAGGTCACGCCACTATGCGTTGTGTAATGCCACAACATTCCGTTACATTTGCGCCGTGAGGCCCTACAAATCGGGCGGATGAAGGAGACCATAAAATGGCAAAACCAATGACAAAGACCCAGCTCGTGGCCGCACTGGCCGAAGAAATGGGAACAGACAAGAAATCCGCAGGCGCAGCGTTGGACGCAGTTTGCAACCTGATTACACGCGAAGTGTCCGGTGGTGGCGCCGTAACACTCCCAGGCGTTGGCAAAATCTATTGCCGCGAGCGTCCCGAGCGTATGGTCCGCAACCCCGCAACGGGCGAGCAGTTCAAGAAAGAAGCCGACAAGGTTGTCAAAATGACAATCGCCAAAGCGCTGAAAGACAGCGTGAACGGCTAATCTTGCACCGCGCATGATTTTAGGAAAGGGTCGCCAAAAGGGCGACCCTTTTTAGTTTCTACGAAAGACTTCTACTTGGACATCCGCGCGATCCTTATGGGCCTGGCTTTTGCCTTTATCTGGTCCTCTGCCTTCACGTCGGCGCGTATCATTGTGGCGGATGCGGCACCTTTGGCCTCGCTTGCCCTGCGGTTTTTAGTGTCAGGTCTGATTGGCGTGACCATCGCGCGGGCCTTGGGCCAGACATGGCATCTGACCAAAGATCAATGGCGTGCGACCTTTGTGTTCGGCCTGTGCCAAAACGCCCTCTATTTGGGGCTGAACTTTGTGGCGATGCAAACGATTGAAGCCTCACTGGCCGCAATCATTGCCTCAGCGATGCCGCTGATGGTTGCCGCGGCAGGCTGGTTGATTTTCCGGGACCGGTTGCCGGCGCTCGGGGTTGGCGGTTTGATCCTCGGTATATCCGGAGTTGTCGTGATCATGTCGGCGCGGCTCAGCGGAGGTGTCGATATCTTTGGCCTGACCCTATGCGTTATTGCGGCTGCCGCGCTGACTGTCGCCACTCTGTCGATGCGCGGTGCGTCATCAGGTGGGAATTTGATTATGGTCGTCGGTTTGCAAATGCTCGTCGGCTCGGCGACTTTGGCAATTGTTGCAGCTCTGTTTGAGCCTTTTCACGTGACAATGACCCCCTCTCTGATTGCGGCGTTTACCTACACCACACTAGCGCCCGGCCTGCTTGCCACCTGGATCTGGTTCAAGCTGGTTCAGCGGATTGGAGCCGTGAAAGCGGCGACCTTTCACTTTCTAACCCCCTTCTTTGGTGTGGCGATTGCGGCGGCCTTGCTGG
>CBFHKQ010000024.1:0-32778 GCA_965656435.1 uncultured Pseudosulfitobacter sp.
TCGCGCGCCTCTGACCATGTCCAGCTTTGCCAGATTCCGAACTCTTTTTCGCGGTAAGCTGGCGCTGACCCAAATTGGGTTGCGTTACGGATAAGAAGCGCCGGAACGGACCGAAGCCCCTCCGCGCCATGCAGCGTGTCAGACAATTTTCTTCCTCCCTAGCCCACCTGTTTGTTTCAGCGGGCAGTGATCCTTTGACGAATCTTTCGATCGTAAGAATGCTTGGATCAGCCTCAACGTCAACTTTTTCCTAAAGTTTTCCCAATCCTTACGAATTGTTACAGATGTCGAAAAGAAACTGGGCCTGCCCCATTCGCAGTTGTCGCGCGACAAGCGCAAATGCTAGCACCCCCGACATGGACACCAACAACACGCTGATTGCCGCGGGCCTGAACCTTATTGCGCAGGGTCTTACTATTTATGACAGCGAATTGCGGCTGGCGGTGTGTAACGCGCCGTTCCAGCACATGTTCGATTTACCTGATGCGTTGGTCACGCCGGGCGCGACGTTTCAAAGCACGATCCGTCACCTGGCCAAACAGGGCGAATACGGCCCCGTAGACGACATTGAGGGTTTCATAAACGAGCGTGTAACCATCGCGCGCGCTTTTGCGCCACATTACATGGAACGCACCCGCGCGAATGGCCGCACAATCTCGGTTGAGGGGGCGCCTTTGCCCACAGGCGGCTGGGTGACAGTTTATACTGACATTACCCAGACCAAAGCGCAGGAAAGCCTGTTGCGCGCCCACTCGGATGCGCTCTCGGACGAGGTATTGGCCCGTTCCGAAGAACTGGCCGCGACGAACCGCCAGCTGTCTGCAACTGTGACCGCCCTTGAGGAAGCACAGCGCCAACTCACGGCGATTGAGGCGCGCACCCGCCTGACAACCGAAATGATGCCCGCGCATATCGCGCATGTGGATGAACTTGGTCACTACACCTATTCGAATAAGCGGCTTGGCGCTGTGATGCCGGGCCGACCGGCCAATATCGTGGGGCTTCATATCTCTGATGCGCTGGGGCCGTCAGCCTTTGCGCGGATCAAGCCACACCTAGAGCAGGCCTATGCCGGTCACCCCTCGACTTTTGAGTTTACAGATGAGTTGAGCGCGCGGCGCATTCGCGTGGCTTTCAACCCAGATACCCGCGCCAAAGGTGCGACGCGCGGTACCTACATTCTGTCGATGGATGTCACCGCAGAAACGCAGGCCCGCGTCGCGTTGCAACAAACCCGTAAACGCGCACTCGCGGCGCAAATGACCTCGGGTTTGGCGCATGATTTCTCTAATCTGCTGACCATTATTCTGGGCCTACAATCCAACCTAGCCCGTGTGGAAAACCTGCCAGACGCCGCGCATAAATTGATCGACGGCACAACGGCGGCGGCACGGCGTGGTGGCGCACTGCTTGATAGCATTGCCAACGTGACCAGCGCCCGCACCCTACGGCCCGGCCCGGTCGTGATTACCGCCCTCTTGAATGATGTGGCGGTCCTCGCCTCGCCGACGTTGCCTTCTGGGCAAACCCTTGAGGTCAGCTGTAACGTGCCGGAAAAGCCGATTTTACTTGATACCGGGTTGGTGCAAGACAGCCTGTTGAACCTGATCCTAAACGCACGCGACGCCTGCGGAGCAACAGGTCGGATTACCCTAAGCGCATCCTGCGTGCATGAAACATGGGTGGAATTCACAGTCACAGACACCGGTGGCGGATTCTCGAGTGCTGCGCTGGAATATGGGTGCGATCCGTTTTTTACAACAAAGGGTGCTGAAGGCTCCGGACTTGGCTTGCCCATGGTCTATGACATGACAAAAACTGCCGGTGGCGATTTGCGCCTGTCCAACACCACAGCGGGTGCGATGGTGCGGGTGCGACTACCGCTGATCTATCCTGCGCCTGTCACAGGCGGCATGGTGCTTTTGGTCGAGGACCGGGACGATCTGCGCCCCCTCTACCGCGATATGCTCACCACACTGGGCTACTTCGTGATCGAAGCCAGCGGCGTGGATGAAGCCGTTGCGCTTTTGGCTGATCTTCCCGACATTGGCTTGATTTTGTCAGACATCAAATTGGGGAGCAAAACAGGCCTTGATCTGCTGGACCGGGTCGCGACAACCCCAATCATTCTGATGACCTCTTTGCCGTCAAATGACCCCGCCCACATCACTGCGCGGACCCGTGCTCCCGTCTTGCAAAAACCTTTCACCGCAGATGACCTTCGCGCCGTTCTAGCCCAACAAACCGCAGAAAAGACCAGCCCATGACCCAAGCGCCCCTTGTCACGATTTTGGACGACGAGCCCGCCATCCGCACCATGCTTGCCGATGCGCTTGAGGAGGCCGGCTTTCGCACCCTCAGCTTTGCCCGTGCCGCCCCGTTTGAGGCCGCGCTCGGCACGCAAACGCCTGCCGTTTGCCTCGTTGATTTGGGCCTGCCCGATACAGACGGACTTGCCGTGGTGCACCGATTGGCGCTGGAGCGTGGGGCCAAAGTCATTATCATTTCAGGCCGGGCGCAGGTTCAAGACCGGGTAACCGGGCTGGAGTTGGGGGCTGACGACTACATCATAAAACCATTTGATCCCGCAGAGGTTGTCGCCCGCGTGCGGGCGCGTCTGCGCTCGGCGGCCACCCCGCAGCACACAGTAAGAACCGCACGCTTTGTAGGTTTTACAGCGGATTTCGACAGCTACACGCTGACCGATGACACAGGCCAAGAGACGTCATTTTCGCACGCAGAAGGCGAGGTTTTGCGACTGTTCCTGAACAGCCCAAGGCGCCTAGTCACCCGTAGCTTTATGCAGGAAACCTTAGGTGGTGCAGCAGGCGAAAGCTTTGATCGTGCGATGGACGTGCGCATTTCACGCCTGCGCACAAAGCTGCGCGAGGACCCCAAAAACCCGCAGCTGATCAAGACAATCTACGGTGCAGGCTACATCTTTTTAGGTGACGTGAGCTGGCAATAACCCATGACCATCCCCGCGGGCGGCTGCGCGATCCATATAGACCGCGCGCTACCCGCCTTTGATGTTGCGATTATTCAGCAGCAACCGCATCCGTGACCGCCTCAACTCTGACAGCCGAGAATTTGAACTCCGGAATTTTTCCGTATGGGTCCACCGCGGGGTTCGTCAGAACGTTCGCTGCGGCCTCAACAAAAGCAAAGGGCAGGAAAACCATATCGGGTGCTACAGCGCGATCCTCGCGGGCCATAATTTCAATACTGCCCCGCTTTGTCGTCAAACGCACGTGTCCGCCCGGTGCAACCCCAAGCTTGCGCAATGTTGAAGGGTGTAGCGAGCAATTGGCCTCCGGCTCCAATCCATCCAGAACCTTGGTCCGCCGGGTCATCGAGCCTGTGTGCCAATGCTCCAACTGCCGCCCTGTTGTCAGGATCATCGGATAGTCCGCATCCGGCACATCATCAGGGGCAATAACGGAGGCCGGCGTGAACCTTGCCCGGCCTTCGGGGCGGGGGAAGCCATCGCCAAAAACGACCGCTTGGCCCGGATCATCCACACTCAGGGACGGATAGGTCACCGCCTGCGTTTCCAATCTGTCCCACGTGATGTTGTCGAGGCTGCGCATGTTGATGGCCATTTCTGCGAACACATCGGACGGATCGTTATAGGACCAATTCAGACCACAGCGCTTGGCCAACTCCACTTCGATCCACCAATCTGCGCGCGCATTACCGGGCGGGGTGACCGCGGGCCGCACCCGCTGCACCTGACGGTTCGTGTTGCTCACGGTGCCGGATTTTTCATAAAGCGCTGAGGCCGGCAGGATCACATCCGCATAATTAGCGGTTTCCGTGATGAAAATATCCTGCACCACCAAATGGTCCAATTTGGCCAAAGCATCCCGCGCGTGCTCAACATCCGGGTCAGACATCGCCGGGTTTTCGCCTAGGATATACATGGCCTTGATGTCGCCGTCATGCACCGCGTCCATAATTTCAGTGACGGTCAAGCCCTTCTCGTTTGAGAAGTCCCCCGTTCCCCAAACCTCGGTAAAGGCCGAGCGGACGCCATCGTCCATCACGGACTGGTAATCCGGTAAGAACATCGGGATTAGACCTGCATCAGAGGCGCCTTGTACGTTATTCTGCCCCCGCAGCGGGTGCAGGCCCGTACCGGGACGGCCCACTTGGCCAGTCATCAGGGCAAGGCTGATCAAACACCGAGCATTATCAGTACCGTGGATGTGCTGGCTGACTCCCATGCCCCAAAAGATCATGCCCGCTTTGGCGCCCGCAAAGGTCCGTGCCACTTGGCGCAGAGTGTCCGCATCAATGCCACAAATCTCGGTCATTTTCTCGGGCGAGAAATCCTTCAGGTGTGCTTTTTCGGCTTCCCAGTTTTCTGTGTAAGCGTCGATATATTGCTGATCATAAAGCCCCTCTTCGACGATCACATGCATGATGGCGTTGAGCATGGACACATCTGCGCCGGGTCGGAATTGCAGCATATGTTCGGCGAAACGCTTGAGCGCCTGGCCGCGCGGGTCCATCACGATCAACTTACCGCCACGCTTGGTGAATTGCTTGAAATAGGTTGCGGCAACTGGGTGATTTTCAATCGGATTTGCACCGATCACGATGGCCACATCCGCATTCTCAATTTCGTTGAAGGTGGCCGTCACAGCACCAGAACCCACGTTTTCGATCAATGCCGACACCGAAGAGGCGTGGCACAGCCGCGTGCAATGATCAACGTTGTTGTGCTTGAAGCCTTCGCGAATAAACTTCTGAAATAGATAGGCCTCTTCGTTGGTGCATTTCGCAGAGCCGAAACCCGCAACCTCGCGGCCGCGGCCTTTGAGGCCGTTTGCCGCCGCATCCAACGCCTCGTCCCAAGTCGCAGGACGGAAATGCGTTTCCCAATTGCCAGGATCTACGTTCAGCCCCTTGGCCGGCGCATCCTCACGCCGGATCAGCGGCGTCGTGAGCCGGTGCGCATGGTGGATGTAATCGTATCCAAAGCGCCCTTTCACACACAGACGGCCTTCGTTGGCAGGGCCATTGATGCCCTCCACATATTTCACTTTGCCGTCTTTGACCTTGATGGAAATCTGACAGCCAACGCCACAAAAGGCGCAGACGCTTTCAGTTTCACTGTCGTAATCATTGCGGTCCCCTGTCCCTGCACCCGGTGTCACGCTCGACGGCATAAGGGCACCTGTTGGGCAGGCCTGCACGCATTCGCCGCAGGCCACACAGGTCGAGGCTCCCATCGGATCAAAAAGGTCAAAGACAGGATAGCTATCTTGACCACGCCCAGCCATTCCGATCACGTCATTCACCTGCACTTCGCGGCAGGCCCGCACGCAAAGCCCGCATTGGATGCAGGCATCCAAGTTCACGCTCATCGCAACATGGCTGTCGTCCAGCAAGGGAATGCGGGTGTCTTCTAGTTTCGGGAAACGGCTTTCCTCGATGTTGTTGGCATCGGCCATGTCCCAAAGATGGGCAGATTTATCATGTGCAACATCGCGGTCTGGCTGGTCTGTCACCAGCATCTCAACCACCATCTTGCGGGCTTGTTCGGCACGGGCAGAGTTGGTGGTGACGACCATTCCGGCCTCAGGGGAGCGAATGCAGGAGGCGGCAAGGGTCCGTTCACCCTCAATCTCCACCATGCAGGCGCGGCAATTGCCATCGGGACGATATCCGGGGGCCGGTTTATGGCATAGGTGCGGGATGACAAGGCCGCGGCCGTTGGCCACTTCCCAAATGCTCTGACCCGCCTCAGCTTCTACCTCAACCCCGTCTAGAACAAACTTGATCACGTCCGACATCTCTTCGGTCTCCCTTAACTTGCGGCAACGCTATCAAACTGCGCCGCGCAAAAGGCAGCCATTCACGACACCACACCTGAAAAAACCGCCACCGGGGGCCTGCTTGGTTTCCGATATGCGTCAGGATGTGGGAGTTTTGGATGTCGGTAAAGGAAGGTCGCGCGCGTACGATTTGCCTGCTCGCACAAAAGCAACGTCGCATCGCCCAACGCACCTTTCCACCCGGACCTCGGCCCGCTACAACCCGCGCCATGTCACATATTACCTTGATCCGCCACGGCCAAGCCAATTCAACCGCCACTGATGAGGCCGGCTATGATCGGCTATCTGATCTCGGCCACCAACAGGCAAGCTGGCTGGGCGCGCACATGCGCGAAACTCAGCAAATGCACACACGGCTGTATACTGGGACCTTGCGACGGCACATTGAAACGGCTGACGCGATGAACACAGGCCTGCGCCCCGAACGCGATGCGCGCCTGAACGAGTTAGAGTATTTCACGCTGGCCCATGCGCTGGAACAAGAGCACGGCGTTCCAATCCCAACCCAACAATCCGAATTTACCGCACATCTTCCAAAGGTGTTTGAGGCTTGGCAGAGGGGCGATATCGCAGGGGCGCCCGAGACCTTTGCCGCGTTCGAGGCCCGTGTGTCTGCCGCGCTGCGCGACATTGCTACCGGCGAAGGGCCTGCGCTCGTCATCACGTCAGGCGGCTTGATCGCCATGGTGATGCGTCAACATCTGGGGTTGAGCATTCCGGGCATGGCGCAGATTGCCCTGTCGATCATGAACACATCAGCGCACCGGCTGTTTCCAGTGGGCGGCACGTGGTCGCCGGTCCTTTTCAACAGCGTGGCGCACCTTGAGCGGCCAGACCGCCATTACGCGCAAACCCATGTTTAGCGCTGGCATATGTACGGCGCAGGAACTGCGATGACCCACCTATGGGTGCGCGCCGAACAGCGTGACAACGAAACCCGTGTCGGCATCACCCCGATGGGGGTGAAATCCTTATGCGCCGCAGGTTTTGCGGTGACGGTAGAAGACAGCCCCAACCGATGCATCGATACGGCAGATTACGCCGCGGCTGGAGCGACGGTCGCACCGGCATTTAGCTGGCCCGAGGCGCCCAAAGATGCCATCATTTTTGGGCTCAAAGAGCTGCCAGAGGCCGAAAGTGCGCTTGAGCATCGCCACATCATGTTCGGTCACGCGTTTAAAGGCCAACCCAGCGGGGCGCACCTTTTGCGCCGATTTACGCAAGGCGGTGGGACCTTGCTGGATCTGGAGTACCTGACCGACCCCGCGGGCAAACGTTTGGCCGCTTTTGGATATTGGGCCGGATATGCGGGCGCCGCCCTGACCCTCAAGGCTTGGATCGCGCAGCAAGGTGGTCCCAAAATTGCGCGGATCAAACCCTTCGACAGCGCCGCACATATGCTAATGGAGCTACAAGGGGATCTGGTCACGCTCGGTGCCCACCGCCCCACAGCGCTGGTCGTCGGGGCCCTCGGTCGCGTTGGAAGTGGTGTGATCGACCTGTGCACCTCTTTGGGTATTCCCACCACGAAATGGGATATGGCCGAGACGGCCAGCGGCGGGCCGTTCCCTGAAATCTTGGCGCATGATCTGTTCTTTAATTGCGTGGTTGCACGCCCCGGCACCCCGACATTCGTAAAGCCACAGGATGTTCACATCCAACGTCGGCTCAGCGCGATTGGCGACATCGCGTGCGATCCTACCAGCGATTTCAACCCGCTGCCGATTTACAGCGCCGCAACCACATGGACTTTTCCGGTACATAGGGTTGCAGAGTATCCACCGCTCGATGTGATGGCGATTGATAACCTGCCATCTTTGCTGCCAGTTGAAAGCTCCGAAGATTTTGCGGCTCAACTTTTGCCAGTGCTGCATAAGCTTCCGGATGGCGCGGCTTGGACAAAGGCGGCGGAGATTTTTGCGCAACACGCAAAGCTGGCGGCACTAGGAAAAAATCCGGAAATAAAGCCAGTCCGGTAGGAACTGCGCCCCCCGAAAGAGCCAGGAAAATACCGTGGGGAAACTCGTCTTAAACGCAGTGCTTTCCATGTGGCGCAGCATCCTTTGCGCGGCCTCGTCGGGTTGCATCAAAAAAGGCATGTGGAAATCGTTTTTGTCCGTCAGTTGCGTCTTAATAAAACCCGGGTTGGCCACCTGAACCCGCAGGCTTGTGTTACGCAAATCTGCGTAAATACATTCCGCAAGCGACATAGTGGCGGCCTTGCTGGCCGTATACCCGATTGAGCGCGGCAGTCCGCGGAACCCCGTCAAGCTGGATGTAATCACGATGTGTCCTGCGTCTTTGGCCACAAAAGCAGGCACCACCTGACCCAACACGCGCACGAAACCGGTGAAGTTCACATCCGCCATGGCTGTCGCCTGTGCGGCATCCCAGTCCGTTGCGGCAAATGGCCAATAGACGCCCGCAAGCAAAACAAGCCCATCGATCTCGCCGACTTCGCGCGCGGCCGCGACAACACTGTCATCATCTGCAATGTCCATCGGCACTGTCCGCACCGGGCCGGGCAGGTCCGCCGCCACAGCCTCCAACTTGTCCGATGATCGTGCCGAGAGGACCAAATGGGCGCCTCGTGCGCTCATCGCTTTCGCCAAAGCCGCCCCCAAACCGTCGCTGGCCCCTACGAGCCAATAGGTTTTTCCGGTCCAATCATGCGCCACGGCTCTAGGCCACTTGCGCGGCGTCCGCCTTATCCGCGGCCGCCTCTTCTTCTGTCATCGGACGCATCGTCGCGACTAACTCAGCCACTTTGATCCCGAATTTGCGAAACTGCGACCGGTTCATAATGTTGCCGTTGGGCGTCAGATACATCCAATCGACCGTATCAAGGACGTGCCCACCCGAAGATGCCGGCAGTTGAAAGCGGTAAGACAGCCGCACCGCAGCGCCTTTGACTGTGCCGGAGCCAACCCCCACCACATCTGGCGCCATTGCCTTGATCGCGCCCGAGTCGTCGACCTCGAGTGTCCATTCGCGGTCCGCAACGCTACCGTCATCGTAGGTAAAACGCTCAATCATTTTGCCACGGTTGCCGACCCAAGAGCAGTCGAACCGCGCAATAAAGCGGCTGGTCACCCGTCCTGTTGGGCCATAAATCATCCCCTCGCAGCGGATGGGACCATTCAAATGTTCGCGCAGATGAAAAACCTGCCCACCGGGGGTCACATAATCCTCAGGACGCTGCGCCAAGAAGTCCGCAAAACGCGATTTCATCCATCCTAAGATCGCCGTGATCATGGCGCCAAGCGTCACAAACAGTAATGAATTCATGGGTGTGCCTCCTCTAGAGGTGTGGCTGCAAGCAGCGAGATTGCAATCACCTTGAGCCCGCAAGGCACCAAGGCGTAGAGCAGCGTCAGCAAGACCAACGCATCCTGCGGGCTATCGCCCGACGGATTAAATCCGGCATATTCAAGCGCCGGTAAAAGTGTCACTGCCGCAAAAGCCAAGGTGAATTTGGACACGAAAGACCACAGGCCAAAGCCTTCGGCGGCGGAAGGGGAAATCTGGCTCATTCGGGCGGCAAAAATTGCAGGCAACAGGGTAAGATCTGCACCCATTGCAGCGCCGGAGAAAAGGCAAACGACCGCAAAAAACAGCCAGTCCCCGGGGCCGAGGAAAAGTGCCCCCATGAAGGCCACAATCGACAAGACCATGGCGCTTAATAGGGTGGGTTTTGCCTCCCAACGCTCTGCAACTTGACCCCAGATCGGCGCAGCAACGGCGGCGGCAAGAAAAAAGAGCAACAACAGAGCCCCCTCTTTACCCGGTGCTTCAAGGCGATTGCTGACAAAGAATAAAAACAAAGTACTGCTCACAGCCACAGGGGCCGCATTCACCAGCGCAATCAGCAGCAACCGCAGCGCAATTCGGTCAGACAAGATCGCTTGGATGCCGATCGAAGGCGCGCACAACGCACCTCCCCACTCAGGCCGCATTGCCCAAAGCGCAACGCCGCCCAGAATAGCGAAGCCCACAGCAAAACCCGCAAACGGCTGATCCATCCATGCGCCCAACAAAACAGGTGCGATGGCCGCAATGCAGACCCCCAAAAGCGCCCCAGTCTCGCGCCAACGCGCGAGTGCCAGGTGCCCCTGCCCCGGCAAGCCTATGGCCTTGACCACTCCTTGGGCGTAAAAATTGATCGTTAGAAAGCTGAACGCCGAGAATACCAGTGTGAGCATAATGCCGAACCACACCAGCGGGTGCAGAAGCGCAGGCACCGCAAACAGGCCCAACATGCCCAACACCATTACGGAAACACCGCCCGCAACTGCGGTGGCGCGATGATCGCGCAACCGTTCGCTCAATCGTCCCAAAAGAGGGTCTTGGACCACATCAAACAGGCGTAATCCGAACAGTACAGCGCCAAGCGCCGCCAAAGACACGCCATATTCATCAACGTAAAATTTCGGCGCGTGAATATAGATCGGCAAGCCCGCAGCCGACAAAAGGGCTGCGAACACTGTATAGGAAGGTAAGCGTAGGGGCAAAGCAGCGGTCATTGGCTGACATCCTGCGCCGGCGGTACCGGACGTGCGCGATAGGTTGCGCGCTTTACCCAAAGCTTCAGTGCCTGCCAGTGGATCAATGCCAACACACGGCGTGATCCAAAGGGGCGGCGCAGGGCGGCGCGCAAGATAGAGAGGTTGCTGAGTGGAGCACGCGTTCCCGTGAGTGTGGCGATCAACCCCCCATCGGTGCGCGAGTAGTTGATCCAGATCCCGACACGCGCGTCTGTAATGTCGAACCGAAACTCATATTCGCCGTCGACCGGCTGAAATGGAGAGACGTGGAAAATCTTGTGCGCGGTGAGACGATCCTGTGCCGTGATCGGTCGCTGATCCGGATGATACACCAAATAATTGTGCCGGTCGCCAAATGTATTGGATACTTCTGCGATCACGGCAATCAACGCGCCATCAGCATTTCGGCAGAGCCAAAAACTCACGGGGTTAAAGACGTGACCCCAAAAGCGCGGCTGTGCCAGCAACTCAATCCGTGCGATGCCTTCGATTTTCCAAGCCGCGAGCACCTCACGCACCCACGCGGCGCCCCTACCGTTTTTGCGAACGCCACCGTGGTCCTGGTCGTGTAGCGAGGCGATCCCGTAACCGTTCCGGCCAAACAATGCCGGGCCGACGACAGACTGTTCCGCATCCAATAGCACATAGTCTATTGAATAACGAAACGCGTTTGCAATCGCGCCGCGCCGACCATGGAAGGTCTGCCCTTGGATATGATCGATGCGAAGCATCACTCGGCCGCCACAGCCACGCTGTCTTTGGCCAAGATCGCTTCGGCCGCATCGAATGCGCTCGACAGGCCATCCTCGTGAAAGCCATGCTTCATCCAAGCACCGGCAAACCACGTGTTGTCCGTTCCGCTCAGCGCGCGCGCCTGATCCTGCGCCGCCAAAGCCGCGAGGTCATAAACTGGATGGCGCAGCGTGACCTGATCCCAAATCAAATCGGGATCGATGACGCGCTTGGTATTGAGCGTTACGAAAAAGTTTTCATACGTCAGCCAAGGCTGCAACGAGTTCATCCAATAGGTCAGATCGATGCGGTCCGACGCGGTATCGGCGTCTTCCGTATAGACCCAGCTTGACCACGTTTGACGCTTGCGCGGCATGATGCTGCTGTCAGAATGCAGGACGATGTCATTGGGTTGGTATTTGACCGCGCCCAAGACCTGTTGCTCTCGTGCGGACGGATCCGATAACATTGCTAGAGTGTCATCCGAATGGGTAGCGAAGATCACCTCGTCAAAGGCTTCTTCCTCCGTGCCCCAAGCCTTGACGTGCGCACCTGTAGGTGACCGGCGAACAGACTGCACAGGCGTTTTCACCCGAATGTCCACATCCCGGCGCTGCAAAGCGGCCTCAACGCGGTTCACATATTGCCGGCTCCCCCCCTCGACGGTGTACCATTGGTGCTGGCCGGTGTGATGCAAGAGCGCGTGATTTTCAAAAAACTGGATCATGGCATGTGCCGGGAAATCCATGATCTTTTCCGTTGGGGTGGACCAGATTGCCCCCGATAATGGCAACAGATAATAGTCACGGAACCACGCGCCGGTGCCCAAACGGTCCAAAAACTGCGCAACAGTCATCGTGCGGTCCGACTGCGCAAGGGCCAGCGCCTCTTTGTTGAAGCGCAGAACGTCACGCATCATGCGCAAAAACCGCGGGTCAAATGCGCGGCGCCGCTGAGCAAAAAGCGCATTCAGATTGGCAAGGCCGTATTCAAGCTTACCGCCCCCGATAGATGCCCCAAAACTCATGCGCGACGGAACAACGGGGACATCCAAGGCACCAAACAACTTTGCCATTTTCGGATAGTTGGCGTAGTTAAAAACAATAAATCCGGTATCAACCGGCACATCGCCGTTCCGCCCGGCAAGGCGGGTCCGAGCGTGACCGCCAATCTCAGGTTCAGCCTCGAACAGCGTGACCGCATGTGTTGAACCCAGCATGTAAGCAGCACCCATCCCGGAAATGCCCGCCCCAATGATGGCGATATTTTTACGCCGATTGCCGGGCGCGCGTGGCCCATCCAAGGGGCCGCCCACAGCGACTTCGGCAGCGTGGGATGTCTCGATGTCGTGGGGCATTGCTTTGATACGTCCTGTTTCGGCTTTAGTTTCTCTGCGCGGGTTTGATTTAGGTACGCACCCTGTCCGGTGTTGGATGTAAATGGCTCTGTAAAATAAAATCGAATGTGTGATGTGATCCACGCCGTATTTCCGAGCGTATTGTTTTTATGTTAGCTAATCTCGAAACTGCGCCGCGGGTAGATTCTGCTCAAGCGCTCCACACCGCTCAGGGGGCCAAACCTCAGGTGCGCCCCTTGACGGGTTCGGGAAACGTGACAGCTGAAGTAGAAATATCAAAGCGATCGCTGTGGGTGTCTGAAATGGTGCGCATTCGCGATCATTCGGACAAAACAGCCTTTGCCGCTCTCTACGGGCACTTCGCGCCGCGTGTGAAGGGATTTTTGATAAAATCAGGCGCAGATGCCTCTCTGGCGGAAGAATGTGCACAGGAAGTGATGGCGACCGTTTGGCACAAAGCGCACATGTTCGATCCGGCGCGGGCCTCAGTGGCAACATGGATCTTTACGATCGCGCGGAACCGCAAGATTGACGCGCTGCGTAAGCAGCGGCGGCCAGAACCAGAAGACTTGCCATGGGGCCCTGAAGCGGACCCCGACCAAGCAGACGTTATGGCGCTGCAACAGGATGTTGAAATTCTTGGCCGTGCGATGGCCGACCTGCCTGCACCGCAACGGGATTTGATAAACAAGGCGTATTTCGGGGACCTGACCCATAGTGAAATCGCCGCCGAAACCGGTCTGCCTCTTGGCACGATCAAATCAAGAATAAGACTGGCGCTCGATCGTTTGCGCCACGCAATGAAGTGAGCAACATGACGCATTCAATTCAACATCATCTGACGGATGATATTTTGTTGGGCTACTCGGCGGGTACGCTACCCGAAGCGTTCAACATCCTCGTCGCAGCGCATGTGTCTATGTGCGATAGCTGCCGCGCTAAGCTGGAAAGCTTTGACGCAATCGGCGGCGCATTGCTGGACAGCCCCGAGGTCGAAGGCGTTGCCATGAGCGTTGAGGGTTTGGAAGCCACGTTGGAAAAAATCGCAAGTGGCGTGCGCGCCGAAAAGAGCAAATCACAGCCGCAAGCGAACCCCGCATTTGGCGCATCGCGGACCATCCCGACCCCAGTAATGGATTACATCGGCACGGATCTGTCGGCGGTAAAGTGGAAGCCTGTCGGAATGGGTGTCAAACAAGCCATCCTGAGCACATCGCGCGAGGCAACGGCACGCCTTTTGTACATTCCCGCCGGTGTCGCAATGCCAGATCATGGGCACAACGGCACCGAGTTGACGATGGTCCTCCAAGGGGCATTCCAAGATCAGGACGAATATTTTGGGCGTGGTGATGTCGAAACGGCTGATGCACATGTCAGCCATACGCCAGTGGCCGACATTCACGAGGACTGCGTATGCTTGGCTGTCACAGACGCACCGCTCGTATTCTCCGGGCTGATCCCGCGTATCATGCAGCGTTTTGTTCGGATCTAAGTATTTTTTGACCGCTTAGCGATCAGGCGTAGCCAGCGGCACGACATTGCTTGTCGTGTCATCCACCTCTTCGAAATCAAAGTTGTCGAGGCGGGCTGCACGCTTACCGGCCCGTTCCGCTGCCGTGCTGATGCCGTCGAGGTCTTTGCGCGCTTGGCCAAAGTGCAGGTTCAACTTGTCCACCCGCTCCACCACCAATTCAACATCGCGGTGCAACTGTTTCAGCGTGGTACGAATGGCGCCTGCCTGCTCGCGCATCCGTGCGTCCTTCAAAATGGCGCGCATCGTATTGAGGGTCGCCATACAGGTCGTCGGCGATACGATCCAAACGCGCGCGTCAAACCCGGCACGCACAAGATCGGGGAAATTTGCATGCAACTCTGCATAAACCGCCTCTGATGGCAAAAACATCAGCGCCCCATCCGCCGTCTCACCCTCAAGAATATACCGCTCCGATATATCGGTGATGTGTTTTTTAACATCGCCCTTAAACCGTGCAACCGCAGCCTTGAGGTCATGATCGGTCTCGGCACGGCGTAGCGCCTCGTAGGCGTCTAGCGGGAATTTACTGTCGATCACGATCGGACCGGGAGGATTGGGCAAATGGATCAAGCAGTCCGCCCTTTTGCCATTGGACAGCGTCGCCTGAAGCGTAAAGCTGTCACGCGGGAGAGCTTTGCCCACAATATCCGTCAGCTGGATTTCACCAAACGCCCCGCGCGTCTGCTTATTGCTCAGGATATCTTGCAGAGACAAAACATCTCCTGACAGCTTGGTGATATTGTCCTGCGCCCGGTCAATCGAGGCCAACCGCTCTTGCAGTTGGGTCAAGCTGGTCGTGGTCTGCTTGCTGGAGCCGTGCAACGTTTCGCGCATGCGCTCCTGCATCTCCGTCAGGGCGCGTTGGCTGCGCATGGCGTTGTCGGCCAAGCGATCCTGCATTTGCTGTTGCACAGAGGCGAGCCGCGCCTCAACCGTTTGAATAACTTGGGTTTGCGCATTAGCTTGCGTGTCCGACACAGTTTGCAAACCGCCACGCAACTGCTCCTGGCCCATGCCAAGGTTGTGCACACTCTGACCCAGACGCACCATTTGCTCGGACAGCGGTGCCACAATCCGGGCCGAACGGGCCGAGGCGCGCACCGTCCAGATCAACATCACAATGATCAAAGCCATCAGAACGGCTATGACGCCCAAAATCACAGCCCAAGGCACACTTGCATCCAAAATCGGCATCATCATGTCCTGCCAAATAAGCGTTCAATATCGCTCAGCTTGAGTTCCACGTAAGTTGGCCGTCCATGGTTGCACTGCCCCGAATGCGGCGTTGCCTCCATTTCGCGCAGCAGCGCATTCATTTCTTCGGCCCGCATCCAACGGCCGGATCGGATCGATCCGTGACAGGCCACCCGGCTCAAGATGGCCTCAATCCGGGCTTGAACCGTCTGGCTGCTGCCCATGTCCGCCAACTCATCAAGAATATCGCGGATCATGGCCTCAGCGTTCACCTCGCCCAAAATGGCCGGCGTTTCACGGACGACGATTGCACTGCCACCAAAGCTTTCAATGCCCAGGCCGAGCCGCGCCAAATCTTCAGACATCTCGAGGAGTTGCGCACAATCGTGTGGACTCAGCTCTACAATTTCTGGGATCAGTAGCGCCTGCGCTGCTACCCCCTTTTCGGCCATTTGATTTTTAAGCCGCTCATAGACCAGACGCTCATGTGCTGCGTGCTGATCCACAATGACCATGCCGGTTTTGGTCTGCGCAATGATGTAGTTTTCATGCACCTGACCCCGCGCCGTCCCCAACGGCAGATCCGCGACATCGGTCTCAGGCTCTGGCGTGGGGACGACCACCTGGCCGCTAAAGGCTGTTGCCGTTTCTGCAAACCCAGATGCAACCGGATCAGGCCGCGCAGGCGACATTGCTGCATACCCGCCAATGCTCGGGCGGTCCATTTGATAGACCCGCGCGGCTCCTGTCGGCTCTGGCGTTAGTGCACCCAGCACACCATCCGCTACCGTGCTCGATGCCCGGTGGCCCGCCTGCGCAAGCGCATGACGCAACGCCGATACGATCAAGCCGCGCGCCAAACCGGGGTCGCGAAAACGGACCTCGGACTTAGCGGGGTGGACGTTCACATCCACCAATGTGGGATCACAGTCGATGAACAAGGCCGCAGCAGGGTGACGGTCCCGGCTCAAGAAATCAAAATAGGCCGCACGCAAAGCGCCGAGCAGTAGCTTGTCCCGCACTGGGCGGCCGTTCACAAACAAGAACTGTGCGACAGCCGATCCCCGCGAATAGGTCGGCAATGCCGCATATCCCGTCAGATGCAAACCCTCGCGTTCCGCATCAATTGCCAGCGCATTATCGGCAAACTCGCGCCCCAATACCGATGCGAGGCGCCCATGTAGCGCGTCAAACATGTCGCCGCTCTGTGCCTCGGCGAGAAATACGCTGCGTGGGCGATCCCCGCTAAGATCGCGTAACTCAAAACGCACAAAAGGTTCCGCCATCGCAAGCCTTTTGACCACATCCGCGATCGCCTGCCCTTCTGCACGATCCGTACGCATAAACTTGAGGCGCGCAGGCGTAGCGTAGAAAAGATCCGCCAACGTCACCACTGTGCCGCCATTGAGCGCCGTTGGACGCACATCGCCGATGTGGCCGCCTTCCACCTTGATCTGATGGGCTGCGGCGCCTTTGGGCCGACTGGCAATGGTCAAACGCCCAACTGCGCCGAGGGAGGGCAGCGCCTCGCCACGAAAGCCGAAAGTGTGAATGTTCAGCAGGTCTGTGCCATCAATTTTCGATGTGGCGTGCCGCGATAGCGCCAACGGCAAGTCCTCGCCAACAATGCCGCACCCGTCGTCAACAACGCGGATTAACGTCTTGCCCCCGTCTGCAACATCGATGGAGATCCGCCGCGCGCCGGCATCAAGCGCATTTTCGACAAGCTCTTTCACCGCTGAGGCCGGCCGCTCAACGACTTCGCCCGCGGCAATCCGGTTAATCGCCGCCTCATCCAACTGTCGGATCAGCGGACGATCTTCGCCTATATTGTTATCGGTAAATGCCATGCCCCGATATCTAGCACGGAGCAAGGCGATTCTAAAAGCGGTTAGGCCGCCGCAAAACCAACGTCCAAAGCGTTGATGATTTGGTCAATCTCTGCCTCGGTGATGATGAGAGGCGGTGACATCAGAATGTTATTACCCCCCACACGCACCATTGCTCCTGCTTCATAAGCCGCCTTGTGAATACGCTTCACCGTGTCGGGATCCATTGGCGTTTTGGCGGCGCTGTCACTGACCAATTCCACCCCGGTCATGAGGCCATGCCCCCCGCGTACGTCCCCGATGATGTCATATTTTGCAGCCAGACGAGTCATCCCCTCAAACAACTGAGCTCCGCGTAGGCCTGCGTTTGTTTTCGTGTCCAGACGAACCGTTTCCGCCAGACAAGCCGTCACGGCAGCAGCACCAACGGGGTGAGCCGAATAAGTATAGCCATGGAAAATCGCGCCATCGGGACCAGAGGTTTCAAACACCTCCGCCGTCTCCGCGTTCATCAAGGCTGCACCGACCGGGAAATACCCCGACGTGATGCCTTTGGCGCAACACATCATATCAGGCCGCACACCCCAATGGCGGCTACCCGTCCAATCGCCTGAGCGGCCGAAGCCCGTGATCACTTCGTCGGCAATCAACAAAATTCCGTGGCGGTCACAAATTTCACGCATGAGCCTCATAAAGGACGCATCCGGCACAATCACGCCTCCCGCCCCTTGGATCGGCTCCATGATAAAGGCCGCAATACTGCCCGGTCCCTGAAACTGGATCTCATCCTCCATCGCGGCCGCAATATTCTGCGCCAAGCGCGCGGGATCGGTCTCGTTGAACGGGTTGCGATAGGGATAGGGACTCGGCAGATGAAAGCATCCCGGCATCAACGGCTCATAATTGATCCGGAATCGGTTGTTGCCGTTGACCGATGCGCCGCCAAAATGCGTACCGTGATAGCCTTTTTTCAGGCTCAAAAACTTTGTGCGTCCAGGCTCACCCTTCAGCCGGTGATATTGCCGCGCCAGACGCAAGCAGGTCTCAACGCTGTCCGACCCGCCAGATGTAAAAAAGACCCGCGCCATACCGTCTTCTTCAAAGAATTCACGCACCGCATAACTGGCCTCGATCGCCGGTGGATTAGACGTACCAGCAAAGGCGGAATAATAAGGCAAATCGTAGAGTTGTTTGGCAATCGCCTCTTTGACCACATTGTTGGAATAACCAAGGTTAACACACCACAGACCGCCCACCGCGTCGACCACCTGATGGCCGTCAATGTCCTTGATCTGCGAGCCTTCGGCACTCGTTATGATGGTTGGCGGGTTTTCCAAAGCATCGCCTGGGTGCCCCATAGGGCTCCACATGTGGCGCGCATTATTTTCACGCAGGAAGTTGTCGTCTTTCATGGCCCTTATCTCCTTTGGCACCAAGAGGCCACGAAACCCGGGGCGGAGCAAGCCTTGGCGTGCCGTGCATGCTATGAAAAATAATGTCTAAAAATGACCTGTTTTGGGCTAACGTCGGGCGGGACCGAAGCAAGCGCCGAGGCCAAGGAAAACGCCGGAGACGGTGGCGATCATACCTGCGGCACTTAGCGAATGGTGCCCCCCCAGCCACAGCGGCCCATATCCCGCCAGCACATAGCCAACAATCGCAGCCGCTGCTGCAATCAGTGCCGAAAGCGCCACTTGGACCTCCAGCCGATGTGTCAAAAGCCGTGCCGTAGCGGGCGGGCAGATGAACATCGCGATGACAATGATGCTGCCCACAGCATCAAAGGCGGCTACGGCCGCAATCGCCGCAACGATCACCAACGACAGGCCAAGCGCAATGGTCCGTACGCCAACCGCGCGGGCAAACCCCTCATCAAAGGTCGAAATTTTTAGAGGCCGCCAGAAAAGCACCACAAAGCCAACCACGAGAGCCAGCGCCAGCCCCATGCGCCCCAACTCCACCGGAAGCCCTGCCAGCGCGGACCAATCCAATAGCGAGTGCCAGCCCCGCGCCTCCAGCCAGATGAGGCTTTCCAAATTACCAAAAAGAGCGTGCGCCACGTCCAAATGCACGCGGCTGGTGTCCGAGATCTCAAGCAACAACACACCCCCCGCGAACATCGCGGTGAAGATTACGCCCATCGCCGCGCCGGCTTCGATCCTTCCCAAGCGGCGCACCGCTTCAATGGCAGCAACGGCGATTACAGCAGCGCCCGCTGCACCGAACAGCATAGGCAGTGTACTGGTCGCGCCGGTGAGCAAGAACGCGAGCACAATGCCGGGCAGCACAACATGGCTGATCGCATCTCCAATCAAAGACTGGCGCCGTAATAGTAGGAAGTTACCCGGCAGCGCACAGGCGATGGCTACGCACATCCCAATCAGAATAGGCGGCAAGGACAGGGCGACAAACTCCGCTCCCATCATCCCGCCACCTGTTGCGGTCCCGGCAACCGGGCGTCAATCTCTGCGATCTGGTCCAGCGTTAAAACCTGTTCCAGCGGCGTTAGCCCGTCATAATACAGGGCCGCCGCCACATAGCTTTGATCGCTGCGCACGACACGCCAGCGGGCCTCATCCAGCTGCGCTTTGGCAGCATGTGCACGCCCTTTTTGCGTGGACACACCGTCGGCGCGGATCAGACCCGCACGCCGCAGCAACCGAAGGGTCAGTTGCTCATATATCGGCTGGCCTTGGGCCAGCGCCAGTAAACCTTGACGCATATGCACCTCGGCGCGGTGCCGCTGGTGGTGTAGCAGCGACGACAACACACCCCGGTGCGGCGCGCATAAAAACGACAGCCCAAAAAGCGTAAAGCAGACAAGCACAATAATCGGCCCCGTCGGCAGGCCCGGCCCCGTGGCAGAAATTGCAGCCCCCACATATCCCGACAGCGCACCAACGCCCGCCGCCCCCAAAAGGACCAGTCCCACCTGATCTGTCCAAAAGCGCGCCGTCACCGGTGGAATAATCAACAAAGCAACGATCAAAATAAGGCCTACTATCTTGAGGCCGACCACCGTAATGGCCAGCACAAGCGCCATCAGCGCCAGATCAATCTGGGCCACATTACGCCCTGTCGCCTCGGCAAAACCCGGATCGAAAGCGACCAAGGTCAACGCCCTGCGCATCAACAAGATCACCACAAGCGTAGCACCCGCCGCAGCGCAAAGAAGAACGGCGTCGCTGCGTAGCATGCCTGCGGTTGAGCCGAGCAAGAACCCTTCTAGCCCAGCTTGCCGACCCACATTCAAGCTTTGAATAAAGGTCAGGATCCAAACGCCAAACCCGAAGAACACAGACAAGACCGCACCAATGGCCGCATCCTCTGGCAGCCGTGTCCGTGCCACAAGCCAATTCACGCAGACCAAACCAAGCGCCGCCGATAAGGCACCACCTGCCAACAAACCCAGCAGGTTGCGCCCATCCCCGCCCAGCGCCACCATCAAAAGAAACGCTGCACCAATGCCCGGCAGCGTTGCGTGGCTAATTGCATCACTGACCAGCGCGCGTTTGCGTAAAAAGAGGAAGGTACCGCCAAGCCCTGCCGCCGCCCCCAAAAGGGCTGCTCCCAATGTGACGAGAGTTGCGTTGTAGCCCAGACCCAACGCAAGGGCGCTCGACAGGTCCAAAATCGTGAACAATCTAGGCCAGCGCCCCGGACAGCGCGTCCATTTGTGCGCCCGCCAACCGCCCCCCATAGGCCATCTGAAGGTTGTCTTGTGTGAAGGTTGAGGTCACTGGCCCTTCAGCCACCACTTGGGTGTTGATCAACAAAATATTATCGAAATAGGCACGCACCGTGCTCAGATCATGATGCACGACGACTACGGTTTTTCCGTCATCCCGAAGGGTTTGCAGCACGCCCATGATCGCTTGTTCCGTGGCCGCATCCACGCCAGCGAAAGGTTCATCTAGCAGGTACAGATCCGCGTTTTGGGCAAGGCTGCGCGCCAAGAACACACGCTGTTGTTGACCGCCTGAAAGCTGCCCGATCTGACGGGTGGCAAAATCCGCCATGCCGACACGCTCGAGGCTTTGCATTGCTTGCGCACGGTGATGCGCCCGCACCCTGCCCAGCAAGCCAAGCTGCGCATACATCCCCATCAGGACCACATCAATCACTCGGGTCGGAAAATCCCAATCCACACTCGCCCGCTGCGGCACATAAGCAATCCGGTCGCGCATTTTGGCAACCGGCGCACCCCACATGCGAACAGAACCTGCCAGTGGCGTCACAATACCAAGCGCCGCCTTCAACAGTGTCGATTTACCAGCGCCGTTTGGACCAATAATCGCGGTCAAAGCCCCCGGCTGAACCGTGATATCGACCGAAAAAACGGCTGGCTTTTGGCCGTAAGAGACAGTCAAGCCACGGATCGCAAGCGGGCTATCACCGCCGTGGTCTGGGCCG
The DNA here is from genome assembly GCA_965656435.1 of uncultured Pseudosulfitobacter sp. Lineage (GTDB taxonomy): Bacteria > Pseudomonadota > Alphaproteobacteria > Rhodobacterales > Rhodobacteraceae > Pseudosulfitobacter. Next base: position 21,447 of record CBFHKQ010000024.1, read on the forward strand.
AGTTGCGTGCCGTCCTGTGCTGCAAGATGTACGTTCATGACCTAGCTTTCCTGCGCTCGTAGCTGACCGGCCATGCCCGTCGCGGGCACGTCGGCACCAAGCGCGCGCGCAATCGTGGTGATGTTATGGTCGATCATGCCAACGTATGTGCCCTTATAGGTACCCGCGGGTCCCATCGCATCGCTGAATAACTCTCCACCGATGCGCACGGCGTGACCGCGCGCCGCGGCGCCTTCAATCAACCCGCGTATATTACGGTCGGAGACGGAGCTTTCGACGAACACGGCACGCAGCCCGCGCGCCACAATCAGATCAACCAACGCCGTAATACGGTTCAAGCCGGCTTCGCTCTCAGTTGAGATGCCTTGAATACCAATCACCTCAAACCCGTAAGCATCACCAAAATATCCGAACGCATCATGAGCGGTCAAAAGCACCCGCTGGGCTTCCGGCACGCCAGCAAGTGTCGTCTGCGCATAGTCCGAAAGCATGCGTAACTGGGCGCGGTAGGCCGCCAAATTCGCCGCGAAATACTCCGCATCTTGAGGGCGCGCAGCACTCAGGACAGCGGCAATAGTTTCTGCCACGCCCGCAAATAGGTCGGGATCCATCCACACGTGGGGATCATAGCGGTCGGCATAGTCCTCATTGGCGCGCAACGCCTCGCGCGGCAAAGCCTCCGCCACAGCGACGACACGCGTACGTGCCGACAGATCGGCAAAGAAATCTTCCATCTGCGCTTCGAGGTAGAGCCCGTGCCACAGCACAACATCCGCACGCGTCATTGCAACAATATCACTGCGGGTCTGCCGGTAGGCGTGGGGATCCACGCCCGCGCCCATGAGCGCCTGCACCGTCACGCGTGTCCCACCAATGACGCGTGCGACATCGGCAATCATGCCTGTCGTTGCAACGATGTTGAGGCTTTGGGCAGCCTTCAGCGGTGCGGCAATCCCAGCGGCCGCAGCCCCAAAAATCACAGCCCGACGCGATATCTTAAATCTTTGAAAAGATTGGCTCATAAGTTGAATATGAGAGGCGTTCGCAAAAAGTCAACCGTTGCGAACGATTCGCATGAACAAAAGCCGTGCCACCGAAACGAGCGTAGGCATCCTTTCGACACCTCAAGGCTTCCGCGGCGCTTGTCTTGCGCTTTGAGACATTGCATGCAAACCCTTAGGGGTTCTTTTGCACAGAGGCGCCGCACCATGATTACGACTTCTGAAACCACGCAATTGCTCTCTGTGACCCTACCGCGCAACACGGGCACGGCGCTGGACCTGGATTGGGTCCAACGGGTTCAAGCGAACACATCGGCGATAGAGCGGCGCGCCGCAGGCTTGCCTGCGCGGCGGTCGGTTAAGAAAGCACATCAGGCAGCTTGGTTATTGCGTGCAGTGACCTGCATCGATCTCACGACACTATCAGGCGATGACACGCAGGCGCGTATACGCAGACTGTGCGCCAAAGCCGGCCAACCTGTCCGCGCCGACATGCTCGCAGAATTGGGCATGCCGGACGTAACAGTGGGTGCCATATGCGTCTATCACGACATGGTGGGCACCGCTGTGGACGCGCTGGCGGGATCTGGTATCCCGGTGGCCGCCGTTTCAACGGGCTTTCCCGCAGGCCTGTCACCCTTTGATTTGCGGATCGAAGAAATCCGACGCTCGGCCGCAGCTGGTGCCGATGAAATCGACATCGTTATTTCACGCCGTCATGTGTTGGAGGGCAACTGGCAAGCGCTTTATGACGAGATGCGCGAAATGCGTGCCGCTTGCGGGTCCGCCCATGTCAAAGCGATCCTCGCCACGGGCGAGCTGGGCAGCCTGCGTAATGTCGCGCGCGCCTCACTGGTGTGCATGATGGCGGGTGCTGATTTCATCAAAACATCCACCGGAAAAGAAAGCGTAAATGCCACCCTGCCCGTCTCGCTGACAATGATCCGCGCCATTCGCGACTACTTTGACGCCACCGGATTTCATGTAGGCTACAAACCGGCGGGCGGGATTTCCAAGGCCAAGGATGCCATCACCTATCTCGCGCTGATCAAAGAGGAACTTGGGACCCGATGGTTGGAACCTGACCTCTTCCGCTTCGGCGCTTCTTCCTTGCTGGGCGACATTGAACGCCAGCTCGAGCATCATTTGACCGGCGCATATTCTGCCGCCTACCGTCACCCAATCGGATAACACCATGTCAGCTTCAGACCCGTCCCCGACCTCCATCAAAGAGATTTTTGACACCATGGATTATGGCAAAGCCCCGGAATCAGATGCGGCAGCCTTGGCCTGGATCGCTAAGAAAGGCGGTGCGTTTGGGCACTTCATCGGCGGCCAGTTCACATCTGCCGCACAAGATTTCACCACTTCCAATCCCGCAACCGGCAACCTTCTTGCTCAGCTGAGCAGCGCGACACAATCCGATGTAGACGCCGCCGTGCAGGCAGCGCGCAAAGCACAACCCCAATGGGCGGCCTTGGGCGGACATGGCCGCGCACGGGTGCTTTATGCTTTGGCGCGTCAATTGCAAAAACACGCCCGCCTTTTTGCGGTGCTGGAGACGCTGGACAACGGCAAACCCATCCGCGAAGCGCGCGACATCGATATCCCGCTGGCGCAGCGACATTTTTACTACCACGCCGGCATGGCGCAGCTAATGGAGACGTCCCTGCCCGGACGTGCCCCCCTTGGCGTTTGTGGCCAGATCATTCCGTGGAATTTCCCACTGCTGATGCTGGCATGGAAAATCGCGCCTGCTCTCGCAATGGGAAATACAGTGATCTTGAAACCCGCGGAATACACCTCGCTCACGGCGCTTTTGTTTGGCGATATCTGCGCGGCCGCCGGTGTGCCTGACGGGGTCGTCAACATCATCACCGGCGACGGCAGCGTTGGCGACATGCTGGTGCGCTCCGATGTGGATAAGATCGCCTTTACCGGGTCCAGCGCTGTGGGCCGTCACATCCGAAAGGTCACAGCCGACACGGACAAAGCGCTGACACTCGAATTGGGCGGCAAATCACCCTACGTCGTGTTCGACGATGCGGACCTCGATTCTGCTGTTGAGGGCCTCGTTGATGCGATCTGGTTCAACCAAGGCCAGGTTTGTTGCGCCGGATCACGCTTGCTCGTGCACGCCCCCATTGCCGAACGCTTTTTCACCAAACTGCGCGCGCGAATGGACAAACTGCGCATTGGCGATCCGCTGGACAAAAGTATCGATGTTGGGGCGATCGTTGATCCACGTCAGTTGGACCGCATTACACAGATGGTAGCGGCCAACACTGATGGTGAGATGCACCAAGCCCCAGCCGCTTTGCCGGAAAGCGGATGCTTTTACCCCCCGACCCTGATCACCGGCCTGGATACGGCGCATCCGCTGATGCAAGAGGAGATCTTTGGTCCCGTCCTCGTGGCCACCACCTTCCGCACCCCGGCCGAGGCGGTAGCCTTAGCCAACAACACCCGCTACGGGCTGGCGGCAACGGTGTGGACGGAAAACGTAAATCTGGCCTTGGACATCGCCCCAAAGCTCAAAGCCGGGGTGGTATGGACCAATGCGACGAACCTTTTCGATGCTGCCGCAGGGTTCGGCGGCGTGCGCGAAAGCGGCTTTGGCCGCGAAGGCGGGTGGGAAGGCCTTTCCGCCTATACCCGTCCGGTGACAAAGACCAAAGTATTGCCGCAAATCGCACCCTTTGACGGGACAGACACCGCGCAACCCGGGATCGACCAAACGGCAAAGCTCTATATCGGAGGCAAGCAAACGCGGCCCGACAACGGCCATTACGTGCCGATCTACAGCAAAATGGGCAAGCTGCTGTCTCATGTTCCCCACGCCAGTCGCAAGGACGTCCGCGGCGCAGTCGAGGCTGCACATGCCGCCAAGGGCTGGGCCAGATCCACAGGCCATCTGCGCGCGCAAATTCTATATTACATAGGTGAAAACCTAGAGGCGCGCCGGGCAGAATTTACAGAGATCCTCAACACCATGCAAGGCGGGCGCAGCGGCGACGCCGAAGTCGCACAAAGCATCGACACACTATTCACCGCTGCCGCTTGGGCGGATAAATACGACGGGCAAGCTCACGGCGTTCCCATGCGCGCAGTGGCCCTCGCGATGAAAGAACCGACGGGCGTGATCGCAGCACTTTGCCCCGACATACATCCTCTGTTGGGATTAATCCGCCTGATGGCGCCCGCAATCGCAATGGGGAACACTTTTATTGCGAGTGCATCGCAGCCCTTCCCTTTAGCCGCGACGGCGCTTTATCAGGTCTTGGACACCTCAGATGTGCCAGCAGGTGTGGTGAACATCCTTACCGGGCCACATACAAGCGTCGCGGGCACGATGGCGCAACATATGGACATCGATGCGCTGTGGTCATTTGCGGACCCCGCGCTTGCACCAATGCTGCGCGAAGGGTCCGCCACGAACCTCAAACGCACGTGGATAGGCACGCGCCTGCCAGAGGTTCAAGAAGTGCTTGAAGCTGCAACTGAGATCAAAAACATCTGGATCCCTTACGGCGAGTAGGGCAGCCCTATTATTTCAGCGTAGGGAGCGGCCCGGTCTCCAACCCCTCTGGCCGACCCACCACCACAAAGTGCAATGCTTCCGGATCCAAGAGTTCGGCGGCAACGCGGTTCACATCGTCGAGGGTCACCGCCTCGACCCGGTCATTGCGCGTCGGGATATAGTCAATCGACAAGCCCAGCATTTGCATGCCCACCATGATCCGCGCGATCGGCCCGTTGCCATCAAACCGGAGCGGATAGGCCCCGGTCATATAGGTTTTTGCATCCGCGACTTCCTTGGCACTGACGCCCTCGCGTGCCGCCTTCGCCCACTCCGCGCGTATCACTGAAATTGTCTCGGCGATCCGCTCATTCGCGGAGGCAACTTGGCCCAGATAGACCGCCGCATGATCGCGCGGCGCAAGGTAGGAATAAACGCCATAGGTCAGGCCCCGCTTTTCGCGCACCTCTTGCATAAGGCGACTTTCAAAAGAGCCCCCCCCCAACACTTGGTTGAGCACGCTTGCGGCAAAGAAATCCGGATCTTCCTGCGCGATGCCAGCGTGACCAAAGATGGCAACCGATTGCGGCGTGTCGAAGGGCACAACCGTGATGCCCCCGTCGATTGTTACCTCCGCCACGGGGGGCATCGGTGCCCCTTCTGCCGGCAAATCGGCCAAAAGCTCGTCCAACAGCGCCCCCAAAGCCTCCGGTGTGATGTCGCCCACGGCGCCCACATAAAGGCGGTCCCGCGCGAACACAGCCTCGTGTGCGGCAAGCAGATCGTCACGCGTCAAAGACGAAACGGATGCGACGGTACCGTCCATCGAGGTCGCATAGGGGTGATCCCCATAGGCCATGGCGTCAAAGGCTTGGCTCGCTAGCGTATTGGGGTCTTTTTCATCGGCGCGCAGGCCAGTCAAAATCTGTGCGCGGATACGCTCAATCGCGTCCGGATCAAATCGCGGCTCATGCAAGGAGGCGCGCAGCAGATCGACGCCTGCATCGCGGTTTTCCGTCAAAAGCCGCGCCGATATGGCGATGTCATCCGTTGCGGCGCGATAGCGGAAACTGGCCGCCAAAGCCTCCAGACTGCGCGCAAAGCCGCGGGCATCCAGATCGCCCGCCCCCTCTTCGAGCAGTGCGGTCATCATGTTCACTGCGCCGCGTTTATCCGGCGCGTCCAGAGAAGCCCCACCACGGAACCGCAATTCGAGAGCGGTGAAAGGGATGCTGTGATCTTCGACCAGCCAAGCCTTGATGCCACCGGGGCTGGTCACCTCGACAATGTCGACATCTGCGCGCAAGGGGAGAGCTGCGAAAAGAGCGATACACAGAGCAGTTAGAAACCTCATTGCGTGACCTCCTCTGCCTTCATCAACCATCCAGTCACAGCCGTTTCCCGACGAAGAACCTCTTCGGCTGCGGTCATAATATCCTCCGCTGTGACGGCTTGTAAGATATCGGGCCAAGCCTGCACATCCGCGACCGTGAGGCCCGAGGTCAGCGCCCGCCCATAACGCCGCGCGACCCCGTCCGCATCATCTCGGGCATAGATCTGTTGCGCACGCAATTGCATCTTGATCCGCTCCAACTGCGCAGGATCGACGCCATCGCGCATGAACGCGGCGAGCGCTCGATCCATGGCGGCCTCCGCATCTTCTAAGCTGACCCCGGGGCTAGGTACGACGATCACGTCAAAGGTTGTGTCATCCAAAGCTACACCGCGATAAAACGCACCAGAATAGACCGCGACCTGCGTATCAAATTGCAATTTTTCAGCCAGATAAGAGGTCGTACCGCCCCCAAGCACCTCCGCCAAGATCGTGAGTGCTGCCGCATTTTCTTGATCACCTGCATCCCGCTCTGGCGCCAAATAAGACCGGTTCACATATTCTTGCGCCACGCGCGCATCGCGGAAAAGCACGCGACGCTCTGCGGTTTGGGGCGGCTCGGTGGGGCGGAAGCGTTCCGGCAGGTCAGGCTCCGCCGGAATAACGCCGAAATATGTCTCGGCAAGGCGCCGAACCTCGACGGGCACGACATCTCCTGCAACAACAAGGATCGCATTGTTTGGCGCATAATAAATGTCATAGAACCCCAGCGCATCCGCCATATCCAAGGTTTCCATTTCGTGCATCCAGCCGATGATGGGCACGCCGTAGCGGTGGTTGTGGTATTGAACAGCACTCATCTGCTCGCCGAATAGCGCGCGGGGATTGTTCTCGGTGCGCTGGTTGCGCTCTTCAATAATCACATCGCGCTCGGTCTCGATGTTCTCTGGGGTGAGGCGAATGTTTTCCATCCGGTCCGCTTCCATCCGCATCATCAACTCAAGGCGGTCGGCAGCAACACGTTGAAAATAGGCGGTGTAGTCGTAGCTGGTGAACGCGTTATCCCGCCCACCGTTGGCGGCGACGGTTGCAGAAAGCTCGCCAGCTTCGAGCGTATCTGTTGCTTTGAAAAGCAGATGTTCCAGAAAATGTGCAACACCGGACGATCCGACAGGCTCATCGGCAGACCCAGCTTTGTACCACACCATATGCGTAACGACCGGGGCGCGGTGGTCCTCGACCACGACCACTTGCATGCCATTGTCCAACTCAAATGTCGTGACATTGTCCGCAGCAGTTGCCCCTAAGGCAGAGAGCACCACAAAGAGCGCCGCAGCACTTGTTTGCGGCAATGATAACAATCGGAGCAAAATACGAGGCATCAGCGGTCCTTTTCCAAGGTTTCTGCCGATCGAAATGTGGCCTGAACCAGTCGCTTCAAGCCATATGGCGCAATTGTGAGGTCACAATGTGCGCGCGCTCAACGCGGGCTTGTCCCGGGCGGCGGCGCAGTCGGCGTGGTAATACCTGCTCGGCGATATCTCTCAGCCACATAAAACGGGTTGATCGCTTGGCGCTGGTAAATCTCGTTATAGCGGTCGACAGGCACGATGCTCAGCTGGGTGAAGCGCCCGAACCGTTTGCGAAACGCCACGTCCTCATCCGCGAGGGTCGCGCGGATATCCGCGGCTATGCCGAAGCGCGTGGAATGTGCAACCAACGCGCGGTCCCCGGCGGGCAGCGGGGCCGTTTCATCCCCCAGACGTCCGCCCAGCGCCAGCATCGCATCCTCAACGGGCCGCAGCTCGGCGCGGTTCATAGTCTCAGGCGTAGGCGTCGGCAGCGCGCTCAGGTCTTGCGGCTGCTCGAGCGGGTTGACGGGCGACACCATAAATTCATCCGGACCGTCCGATGTGCCGCGCAAATCGCGCAACCCATCCGATGCACAGCCGCTCAATGCGATTGCCACCACGACACCCAAACTTGCCCGCGTCAAGCGCATGCGCCCTCTCCTGCTCTTCTCGGCTGACTTAGCAGTATCGCAGCCAAAGGGGCAATGTCACGCAAGGTTTTATCAGGCTCGCCAATATTCGCCACAGAGCCAGTTAGCTTTCGACTGCGCCGTCTTTCTCCGACGTGAAAATCACCAGACCAATGGCCCCTGCAAAAATAAAGATGTCGCCCACGTTGAACACAAACGAGTTGCTGATACCGCAGCAGGACATGTTCACAAAATCGAGGACATACCCATAAAGCACTCGGTCAACTACGTTGCCCAGCGCGCCGCCAATCAAAAAGCCTGCGCTGACAGCCACCACTGCGCGCGGCTGTTGCCCCCGCACCCACCACGCGACACCCCCGCAAATCGCCAAAGCGACAATGATCAGGATCCACCGCGTGGCTTCCAGATCACCATTCAAAAGGCCAAAGTTGATGCCCCGATTTTCACCATATCGAAAGTTCAACAGCGGCGGGAACACATCCATGGCGCGCACTTCGGATAGAGCCAAAATATGCACGACATAGATCTTGCTGACTTGGTCCAGCAACAGCGCCAAGATGGCTGAGAGAGAAAGAAGCCGCATCAGTTCAATGCCGGAAATGGCGCATGCCGGTAAAGACCATTGCGAGGCCTGCCGCATCCGCGGCGGCGATCACCTCATCGTCTCGCATGGATCCGCCAGGTTGGATAATCGCTGTCGCACCCGCTTCGGCAGCAGTAATCAGGCCGTCGGCAAAAGGAAAAAATGCATCAGACGCCACTACAGAGCCTTGCGTAAGAGGGGCCGCCAGACCCAAAACATCCGCCATATCTTGCGCTTTTCGCGCAGCGATGCGGGTGCTGTCGACCCGGCTCATTTGGCCCGCGCCGACCCCTACAGTGGCGCCGTCTTTTACATAGATAATCGCGTTGGATTTAACGTGTTTCGCGACGCGCCAAGCGAACAACAAATCCGCCATTTCTGCCTCGGTAGGCACGCGTTTGGTAACGACTTTGATGTCCTCCTCTGCCACGTGGCCAGTGTCTTTATCCTGTACCAACAAACCGCCCGCCACTTGTCGAACAGCAAGGCCCGCCGCCGCCGGATCGGCCATTGCGCCTGTGGTCAACAAACGCAGATTCTTCTTCGCGGCGAAGATGGCGCGCGCCTCATCCGTCGCGTCCGGCGCAATCACGACTTCGGTAAAAATACCTGTGATTTCTTGCGCCGTTTCTGCGTCCAACGTCTGGTTCAAGGCGATGATGCCGCCAAAGGCACTCGTTTGATCGCAGTTATAGGCCCGCTGGTATGCCTCTGCCAATGTCTCGGCGCGCGCCACGCCGCATGGGTTTGCATGTTTGATGATGGCGCAGGCGGGGCCTTTCGCAGGGTCGAATTCGCTCACCAATTCAAACGCAGCATCTGTGTCGTTGATATTGTTATAGGACAGCTCTTTGCCCTGATGTTGCTGGGCAGTTGCAACACCAGCACGGGCGGAGCCATCCGTGTAAAAGGCCGCGTTTTGATGCGGGTTTTCGCCGTAGCGCAAGCCTTGCGCCAAGGTACCCGCAAAACTGCGTCGGCGCGGTGTCTCGCCCGTCTGGGCCGCCATCCAGTTGCTCACAGCACTGTCATAGGCCGCCGTCCGTCCATAAGCGGTCTGCGCCAAGCGTTGACGCAAAGCATAACTGGTGCACCCGTCATTTTCGGCCATTTCTTGCAGCACCACGTCATAGTCCTGTACGTCCACAACGATGTTCACGAACCCATGGTTCTTTGCCGCCGAGCGGATCATCGCTGGGCCACCAATGTCGATATTTTCGATCACCTCAGCATAGGGCGCACCTTTGGCGACTGCTTCCTCAAACGGGTAAAGGTTGACGACCACAAGATCGATCGCGCCAATCCCATGCGCGTCCATCGCGGCACGGTGATTTGCGTCATCGCGCAGCGCCAGAAGACCGCCGTGCACCGCCGGGTGCAGCGTTTTTACGCGACCATCCATCATCTCGGGGTACCCTGTCACATCGGCTACATCGCGCACCTCAAGTCCAGCACCGCGCAAGGCCGCGGCCGTGCCGCCCGTGCTCAACAGCTCAACGCCGCGCGCAGCCAGCGCTTGGCCAAAAGGCACAAGGCCCGTCTTGTCAGAGACCGAAATCAGCGCGCGCCGGATGGGGTAGAGGTCCGTTGTCATGGGGTGTGTCGTCCTTATTAGGGCTGCTGAGCCGGGCTGGCGGTGCAACATGCCGTCGTCATTGTGAACCCGCTTGGGTCATATCAAAGTCATCGCGCGCCAGGTCTCGCAGTCCAATCACCGTCTCTTGCGCCTTGGACAGGGACCATCGCACGCGCGTGGCATACTGCATCGCGCGCCCCGATAACACGACCTGTTGTGTCGCACGTGGCCGCAATCGCCCTTTTTCAAGATAAACGCTTGGTTCTATTGCTAAATCAAACTGGCCATCATGACGAAAAATCCAGATTTCGCCGCTTTTTAGGGTGATCGAGGCCGCAGCCCCGCCCAAATCAAGTGCTGCCTCCGCCTCCGGGTGCAAATGAAACCGCACCGCAAACGGCACACCTGCAAGCTGCGCGGCGTCCAGAATTTGGTCGAACCTGCGCTTGTCCACGTCCTCCAGCGCCAGCAACATATCCTCGCCCGCCACTGCTCGGCCATCGAAGGTCAATTCCAGCGTGCGCGCGTGGGTGATACCATGCGTTGCGACAAAGCCGTCGTGCCCGCCCTGAAACCGGTGCCCATCGGGTGCGGCGCTCAGCTCTGTAGGGACTTTTTGCGGACCGTCGGTTAGCGCTTCGCTGGCCGCGTTATGATCCGCCGCCCCCGTCCGCGCGCTAGATGTGCCGTCCAAAACAAGCGTGCTGTGCGAAGGCGTTGCCCGACCAGCCCGACGCCACGCCCGCCCAAAAGTCTCACCCGAACCGCAGTTCACCACGACCTGACGGCGACCTGAGCTCAGCTCAAACGCGAGCGTCGAGGCATGGGCACTGCGGCTGGCCGCCCCCTGCGCGGGAGGAGCGGCATCCACGATCAGGCTGGTCCGCCCAGCCGCAAGCCGCGCATAGCCCATCGCCAACCCCTCTGACGGGCGCGCCTTGATCCCGCTGGCGGCCAGCGCATGATCCAGCCACCCTTCTTGCCCCCGCCCACCGCCGTGAAACCGGGCAAGGCTGCCATCCGCATGGCGCAGCGTGCGCAGGGTCGGAGCGATCCGCGCAATTGCTGCTGTCTGCGCCGGAGGCGTGGCGCGACCTGCCTCGCTCATCGCCGCAGCAGCCCATGTCAGAAGCGTGAAAACTTCTAACAGCTCCTCAGGATTGCGGGTGGACAGGCCCCCTTGGGCATCGATCAGGTCATCACAGGCGCGGGCAAGAGCGGCCATCGCAGGCTCGGCAAGTGGGGCCATTCCTTCAAGCGCGAGGCCTGCGTAAATCATCCCTGTCAGCGCCTCAAACCGCGCCAAACCGGGGGCCG
>CBFHKQ010000025.1:0-32191 GCA_965656435.1 uncultured Pseudosulfitobacter sp.
CGATCGCCTCGATTACGTGGCGCCGATGAACCAAGAGCATGCGTGGTGTCTTGCGATTGAGAAGCTGACGGGCGTGGAGGTGCCGCGCCGCGCCTCGCTGATCCGGGTGCTATATTCTGAAATTGGCCGAATTCTGAGCCATTTGCTGAACGTCACGACGCAGGCGATGGACGTAGGCGCGCTGACGCCGCCGCTCTGGGGGTTTGAAGAGCGTGAAAAGCTGATGATTTTCTATGAGCGGGCCTGTGGCGCGCGCCTGCATGCGGCCTATTTCCGGCCCGGCGGTGTGCACCAAGACCTGCCGGATGCGCTGTTGGATGACATTGAGGCGTGGTGCCATAGCTTTCCTGCGCTGCTCGAAGACATCGATGGGCTGCTGACGGAGAACCGGATTTTCAAGCAGCGCAATGTCGATATTGGCGTGGTGAGCGAGCAGGACATCTTGGATTATGGCTTTTCCGGGGTGATGGTCCGCGGGTCGGGCATGGCGTGGGATCTGCGCCGGGCGCAGCCCTATGAGTGCTATGATGAGTTCGAGTTCCAAGTCCCCGTGGGCAAAAACGGCGACTGCTATGACCGCTATCTGTGCCGCATGGAAGAGATGCGCCAGTCGGTGCACATCATGCTGCAAGCCATCGCAAAGCTGCGCACCACCGGTGGTGACGTGCTGGCGCGGGGCAAGATCACGCCGCCTTCGCGTACGGATATGAAGACCTCGATGGAAAGCCTGATCCACCACTTCAAGCTCTATACCGAAGGGTTCCATGTGCCTGCGGGTGAGGTCTATTGCGCGGTTGAGGCCCCCAAGGGCGAGTTTGGCGTGTATCTGGTGGCCGATGGGTCCAACAAACCCTACCGAGCCAAGATCCGCGCGCCCGGCTATATGCACCTTCAAGCGATGGATCACCTGAGCCGAGGGCACCAGCTGGCCGATGTGGCGGCGATCATCGGGACCATGGACGTGGTGTTCGGAGAAATCGACAGATGATGACGACGATATTTGCTTTGCTCGGTATGATGGCTGTTGGTGCTGCCGCGTCTCAGTTGCGCGCCCCGCGCCCGCAGCGCCAGCCCATCGTCCTGCACCGTCCTGCACAAAAAACGCGTGCTGGGGGCCTTACTGCCCGCGGCACTTACCGAGGGTTCCATTAATGCTCCGCCGCCTACACGCCGAACAGCCTGACAGCTTTGCCTTTACCCCCGCCAATCAGGCCTGGGCCGAGGCGCAGGTCACCAAGTACCCCGAGGGGCGTCAGGCCTCTGCGATCATCCCGCTGTTGTGGCGCGCACAAGAGCAGGAGGGTTGGTTGACCCGCCCCGCGATCGAGCATGTCTCAGAGATGTTGGGCATGCCCTTTATCCGCGGGCTTGAGGTGGCGTCGTTCTACTTCATGTTTCAGTTGCAGCCCGTCGGATCTGTTGCGCATATTCAGGTCTGCGGCACGACTTCCTGCATGATTTGTGGCGCCGAGGATTTGGTGTCCGTGTGCAAGGAAAAGATTGCTGGCAAGGCACATGAGCTATCCGCCGATGGTAAGTTTTCATGGGAAGAGGTGGAATGCCTCGGGTCCTGCGCCAACGCGCCCATGGCCCAGATCGGCAAGGATTATTTCGAGGATCTGACTGCCGCCCGCATGGCGGAGATCATTGACCAACTGGCCGCAGGCGAGGTGCCAACACCTGGCCCGCAAAACGGCCGCTACGGGTCCGAGCCGCTCAGTGGTTTGACTTCGCTCAAGGAATACGACAGCGGCAAAACGCAATATAACGCGTCGGTGCAATTGGCGACGGACATTGGGGATACGGTCAAGCGGATTGATGGCACCGAGGTGCCGTTGCTGGCCCCTTGGCAGGGGAAACCTGCAAATAAAGCGGCAAAGCCTGCCAAGTCCGCAGCGGCCAAGAAAGCCCCGGCAAAATCCACCGCGGCTGCGCCTAACGTTGCGGCAACAGAGGGTGCGGCGCAGCAGCCCGCAGCGTTGAAAGCACCGCGCGGCGGTGTGGCGGATGACCTAAAGGCGTTGCCACGGGTGGGTGCCAAGCTGGAGCAGATCCTTTTTGATAACGGCATTTATCATTATGACCAGATCGCCGCATGGGGCGCAGCGGAAGTTGCGTGGATTGATGCCAACCTCAAAGGGTTCAAAGACCGCGCCAGCCGTGATGATTGGGTCGCAAAGGCCGCGGCTTTGGCGGCGGCAGAAAAGAAAAATTCGGACTGAACCGTCCGTGTGAGAGAAGGCGAAACAGACTAGAATTGGGCACTTAGTAACGGGAAAGGGACGACGATGACACAAGCAACAGACACACTTGGCTGCACCTTTCGGTGTTACGCCGTGGGCGCAGTCGCCGGCGCTGTCAGCACCATCTTGCTGATGGTTTTAGGCAGCGAGGACTGGACCTACACCGGCGCTATCTTCGTCGGCGCGATTGTTGCGGCCCTCGTGGGCGGTGTCTTGGCGCTGATCGGTTGTCGTCCTTTGCCAGGGCCTAATGAAGTGGTCATCGGTGCAGCGCAGCCCGCACCCGCGCCGTCGCCATCTGCTTCTGCGGGTAATACCACCCCAGCCGTCGCGCGGAAAACAGTTGTACAGCCTAGTAAAGATCTGCCGGGTCAGGCCGACCTTCAGGTCCGCAAGGGCGATTGGAAGTATGAAAAGCCCACAGCAGAGGCAGCACCGAAATCGGCAGCCAAGTCTGTTGCCAGCGACGGGCAACCCACACTGCTGAGCGAGGCACGCGGCGGTGTGGCGGATGATCTGAAGAAACTCAAAGGCGTCGGCCCAAAGTTGGAAGCGGTCTTGCACGGCATAGGCGTTTTCCATTTTGATCAAGTCGCGGGCTGGAAGAAGAAAGAAGTGGCTTGGATGGACGACAACCTTGAAGGGTTCAAGGGTCGGGTCAGCCGCGATGATTGGGTTAAACAAGCGAAAGCGTTGGTCAAAGCGGCTGGCGCATCAGGAGGCGGCGCATCGTAAGCGTCGGGAGCGTCCGTGACACAGCGTGATGAGACCAGCAAAGCAGGGCAACGCGCCGCGATATGGATTGCAGGCGTTGGCGTTTTCTGGATTGGCGCGAATGTGGTGGGTGGATATTTAGGCTGGACCAGCAGGACCCAAGCCTTGTTCGATTTGATGGCGTTGGCTGGATTTGCTGCTGCGATCTGGGCGGTTTTTAACATCTGGCGTAAGCGCCAGTAACAGGTTTCCTCGGGGCCGTGAGGCTTGGGGTCAAAGGGTCCGGCGGCAGCGTCGGCAAGCAAAGGTGAGAAGGCTATGTTGCAAGACAAGGACCGGATTTTTACCAATCTTTATGGGATGCATGACCGCAGCCTGAAGGGAGCGCAGGCGCGCGGCCATTGGGATGGCACAGCTGCGATCATCAAAAAAGGCCGCGACTGGATCATCCAACAGATGAAAGACAGTGGCCTGCGCGGCCGTGGCGGCGCGGGTTTCCCAACCGGTCTCAAGTGGTCCTTTATGCCCAAGGAAAGCGATGGGCGACCCGCCTATCTGGTGGTGAATGCCGACGAGTCCGAGCCCGGTACCTGCAAAGACCGCGAAATCATGCGCCATGATCCGCACACGCTGATTGAGGGGTGCTTGATTGCTTCCTTCGCGATGAATGCCAACGCCTGCTACATCTACATTCGTGGCGAATATATCCGCGAAAAAGAGGCGCTTCAGGCTGCGATTGATGAGGCCTATGACGCAGGGCTAGTGGGTAAAAACGCGTCTAAATCCGGCTGGGATTTTGACATTTACCTACACCACGGTGCTGGCGCCTATATTTGTGGCGAAGAGACGGCCCTGTTAGAAAGCCTCGAGGGTAAAAAAGGCATGCCGCGCATGAAGCCGCCATTCCCGGCGGGTGCGGGCCTTTATGGCTGCCCGACCACGGTGAACAACGTGGAATCGATCGCCGTTGTGCCGACCATTTTGCGCCGGGGGCCGGAGTGGTTCGCGGGCTTTGGCCGTCCCAACAACGCGGGCACCAAACTGTTCGCAATTTCGGGTCACGTGAACAACCCCTGTGTTGTTGAAGAGGCGATGTCGATCACGTTCGAAGAGCTGATTGAAAAGCATTGCGGTGGCATTCGCGGTGGCTGGGACAACCTCAAAGCGGTCATCCCCGGTGGTTCGTCCGTGCCTTGTATCCGCGGCGAGAACATGCGCGAGGCGATCATGGATTTTGATTACTTGCGCGAACAACGCTCTGGCCTCGGCACGGCCGCGGTCATCGTGATGGACAAGCAAACGGACATCATTAAGGCGATCTGGCGCTTGGCGAAGTTCTATAAGCACGAAAGCTGCGGCCAGTGTACGCCGTGCCGCGAAGGCACTGGTTGGATGATGCGCGTGATGGAGCGTCTCGTGCGCGGGGACGCCGAAGTAGAAGAGATCGATATGTTGCTTGATGTGACCAAGCAGGTCGAAGGGCACACAATCTGTGCCTTGGGTGATGCTGCCGCTTGGCCGATCCAAGGTTTGATCCGCAACTTCCGCGATGAAATTGAGGACCGGATCAAACATAAGCGCGTCACGCCTACGCGTGCTGTCGCGGCGGAGTAAGCAGATGTTTGATGCATATTCACATGCGATTGTGGCGCTTGCGGGATACGGCTTGCTGATGTTCGTGCTGACCATTCTGGGCGTTGTCGGGCGGACCCGTGACGTCACTGATGCGGCCGGTAATGTGCTGCGCAACTATGAAAACCCAGTGTACCGGCGCAGCCGTGCGCATGCCAATGCCATGGAAAGCGTGGGCCCCTTTGTGGCGGCAACCGTGGCCGCAATCCTGGCAGGTGCGGATCCTTTTTGGGTGAACCTCTTGGCGTCCTTATTTTTGGCCGCGCGGGTTGCGATGGCAGCGGTACATATCGCCACGACGATAGAATGGCTGCGCAGTGCGACTTGGACCGTTGGTTTTATCTGCGTTATCTCAATGGCCGTGATGGCCATTTTGGCAGCGCTCTGATGCGGGCCTTGGCCTCTGTCCGCGCCCTTGCGGCGGCAGGCCTTGTGCTGGGTCTGATGGCGTCATGCACCGTTGAGACGCGTGGGCCAGCCTTTGATGGTACGTATTTCAGGACCTCAGCCAAGAAAGACGGCAAGGACCGTTCGATCTTTGGTGTCACGGTCAGGCCCGTCTCGGCCTCCCTTGCGGGGGCGCGGGATGCCGGGGCTTTTGCAGCGACACGGTATTGCATAGAGCATTTCGGCTCATCTGATGTGATCTGGTCAAAGGGGCCGGAGGCCGCTGAAGAAGACCTCGATATATCGGGCAACGTCCTGCGCCTCAGCGGTCGGTGTGCGGCGCTGTGATGGTTTGCGCTGCATATCCTGTGCAAACGCGGTCGGCGTTATGGCATAACCACGCCGCCGTGTCACGGGCCTGCCTGCAAGGGTTAGCTGGGGGACTGCGTGATATGAAGGCAAAGGTTTTGGCCCTCTGTGGGGTCGTGATGGCGGCGGGGATTACATCACCGGCCGCGGCGAACCCGCCCCTTCGGGAGACGGCCATTGATGATGGGCTTCTGGCGGTTGGGTTGGCGGACCAGATCCGCAAATCCTGCCCCGAGATTTCGGCGCGGATGTTCGTCGCGGTGCGGTATGTCATGGGGTTGCGCCAGCAAGCGCGGGACATGGGCTATTCGGATGCTGACATAACCGCTTACCGGCGTTCTGACGCGGAAAAGGCCCGGTTGCGGGCGAAAGGTGCTGCCTATTTGGCAGCAAATGGGGTTGTCGAAAACCGCCCCGAGACGTATTGCGCCCTCGGGCGTGAAGAGATTGAAAACGAAAGCCAAATTGGCGCGTTACTGAGGGCGAACTGACGTATGAGCGAGCTGCGCAAGATCATCATCGACGGACAAGAAGTCGAAGTAGACGGGGCCATGACCCTGATCCAAGCCTGTGAGCAGGCGGGCATCGAAGTGCCCAGGTTTTGCTATCACGAACGGCTGACTATCGCGGGCAACTGCCGCATGTGCTTGGTCGAAGTGGTCGGCGGACCGCCCAAGCCTGCGGCCTCTTGTGCGATGCAGGTGCGCGACCTGCGCCCGGGTCTCGAAGGGCAGCCACCTGTTGTGAAAACCAACTCCCCAATGGTCAAAAAGGCCCGGGAAGGGGTGATGGAATTCCTGTTGATCAACCACCCGCTGGATTGTCCGATCTGCGATCAGGGCGGCGAGTGCGATTTGCAAGACCAAGCCATGGCTTACGGCGTGGATTTCAGCCGCTTCCGCGAGCCAAAGCGCGCGACCGATGATCTTGATCTTGGCCCCTTGGTTGAGACGCATATGACGCGCTGCATTTCCTGCACCCGCTGCGTGCGTTTCACGACCGAGGTGGCGGGCATTACCCAGATGGGCCAAACGGGTCGGGGTGAAGATGCCGAGATTACATCCTATTTGGGCGAAACGCTCGACAGCAACCTACAGGGCAACATTATTGACTTGTGCCCCGTGGGCGCTTTGGTGTCAAAGCCCTATGCCTTCACTGCGCGTCCGTGGGAGCTGACGAAAACCGAAAGCATCGACGTTATGGATGCCTTGGGCTCTTCGATCCGCGTGGACACAAAAGGGCGCGAAGTCATGCGCTTTTTGCCGCTCAACCATGACGGTGTGAACGAGGAATGGATTTCCGATAAAACGCGTTTTGTGTGGGACGGTCTGCGCCGCCAGCGGTTGGATGTGCCTTATGTGCGTGAAGGGGGCAAATTGCGCCGCTCCGATTGGAATGAGGCGCTAGGTCTGGTCGCGGAAAAAATCTCGGGTGCGCAAGACCTCGCTGGTGTGGTGGGCGATTTGTCAAGCGCTGAGGCCGCCTTTGCGCTCAAGCAATTGATCGAAGGGCAGGGCGGAGTTGTTGAATGCCGCACGGATGGGGCCAAGCTGCCTGCTGGGAACCGCGCAGGTTACGTTGGCACGGCTGCAATCGAAGACATCGAAGGTGCCACTGAAATTGCGATCATTGGTGCCAACCCACGGGTCGAAGCGCCCGTGTTGAACGCGCGGATCCGCAAGGCTTGGGCCGCGGGTGCGGACGTGTCCCTCATCGGTGAAGCGGTTGATCTGACCTATCCTGCGGCGCATTTGGGCACCGACCGGGCAGCACTCGCCAAGATGGCGAAATCTGGATTTTCCGGCCTCGTGATCCTTGGTATTGGGTCGCTTACCGAAGCGGACGGCGCGGCTGTCTTGGGCACCGTCATGTCGATGGTTGAGGCCGGAGGCGGCAAGCTGCTGATCCTGCACACGGCTGCGGGTCGTGTGGGCGCCATGGATGTGGGGGCGGTGAATACTCGAGGCATGGATGCGGTGGCTGGGGCCGACGTGATCTATAATCTTGGCGCGGACGAGATCGACATCGCGCCTGGCCCCTTCGTCATCTATCAGGGCAGCCATGGCGACCGCGGCGCACACCGTGCCGACGTGATCTTGCCAGCAGCGGCCTATACCGAAGAGGGCGGTGTTTTCATCAACACCGAAGGTCGGCCACAATTGGCACAACGCGCGAGCTTTGCGCCCGGTGAGGCCAAGGAAAACTGGGCGATCCTGCGTGCTGTCTCCGGCGAATTGGGCTCAGCTTTGCCCTACGACAGCTTGGCCGCGCTGCGCAGTGCGCTTGTTGCTGCTGTTCCGCACATCGCAGACTTGGATGTCGTGCCAGAGAACACTTGGCAGGCAGAACCCGCGGGCATGTTGGGCAAGGCCACCTTCCGCAGTGCGGTACATGATTTCTATCTCACAAACCCAATTGCGCGGGCCTCAGAGTTGATGGCCGAGTTGAGTGCGGGGGCAAAAGCCAGAAAAACGGAGGCGATGGCCGCCGAATGATCCGCTCCTTGCGCATCGCCTTGGTGCCGATCATGGCACCCTTGATGGCCTGCACGGCCCCGCAGATCACCGCCGAGCGGTTGATCCCGGAATACCGTGCGGTCCAAACGGCGTTGCTGGCCGAGGATTTGGTCCAATTTGAGGTTGAAATGACCAATGCGCTGAGCGTGCAGGACGTCTCAAACTATGCCGAATGTGCGGCGGCGGGATACGCCATGATCCGGGGCTACGGATTTGCGCGCCACGTGCGGACAAAAGTGAATGAAGAGGGTGGCGTGTGGCAGGCAGATGCTGTTTACACCATCTCGCCCTCCTTGCCACGGGGCCTACGGACGATCGACGCCGAAGTCGTTGCAGCGAGCTGCGCGGAAAAGGGAATACCGACGGTATGAGGATGTAATGCCAGAGTTTTTTATCACCAACCCGCTGGGCATGGGCCTGTTGATCGTGGGCCAAATCCTGCTTTTGGTTGTGCCGCTGCTGCTCGCGTTGGCCTTTTTGATGTATGCCGACCGCAAGATCTGGGCGTCCGTTCAGATGCGCCGTGGCCCGAACGTGGTGGGCGTTTTCGGCTTGCTGCAAAGCTTTGCGGATTTCGGCAAATATATCGTTAAAGAGATTGTGGTTCCCGCGGGCGCGGACAAGGGCGTCTTCTTCCTAGCCCCAATGGTCAGCCTTGTGATGGCCCTAATCGCTTGGGCGGTTATCCCGTTCAACGACGGTTGGGTGCTGTCTGACATCAACGTGGCGATCCTCTATGTCTTTGCTGTCTCCTCGCTGGAGGTTTACGGCGTGATTATGGGTGGTTGGGCGTCCAACTCGAAGTATCCGTTCCTCGGCTCGCTGCGCTCTGCGGCGCAAATGATCTCTTATGAGGTGTCGATTGGCCTGATTATCATCGGGGTGATTTTGTCGACAGGCTCAATGAATTTTGGTGCGATCGTAACCGCGCAGGACGGTGATTGGGGGCTTTTCAACTGGTATTGGTTGGCGCACTTCCCCATGCTGTTCTTGTTCCTGATCTCAGCCTTGGCCGAAACCAACCGTCCGCCCTTTGATCTACCGGAAGCGGAGTCAGAACTGGTCGCGGGCTATCAGGTTGAATATTCATCCACGCCGTTTTTGCTCTTTATGATTGGCGAGCTGGTGGCCGTTGTCTTGATGTGTGCGCTCGTCTCACTGCTCTTCTTTGGGGGCTGGTTGTCCCCCGTACCGTTCCTGCCCGATGGCATCTTCTGGATGGTGCTCAAGATGCTGTTTGTCTTCTTCATCTTCTCGATGGTGAAGGCGATCACACCGCGTTACCGCTATGACCAGTTGATGCGTTTGGGTTGGAAAGTCTTCCTGCCGTTCAGCTTGGTTTGGGTGGTTTTTGTGGCCTTTGCGGCAAAATTCGAATGGTTCGGCGGCCTTTATGCCCGCTGGCCGATGTGAGGTTGACATGACACAGATCGATTATACCCGCGCCGCGAAATATTTTCTTTTGCAGGACGTGTTTCAGGGGTTCAAACTGGGGCTAAAGCACTTCTTTCGTCCCAAGGCGACGCTGAACTATCCGCATGAAAAAGGCCCGTTATCGCCACGTTTTCGGGGGGAGCATGCGTTGCGACGCTATCCCAACGGCGAAGAACGCTGCATCGCCTGCAAGCTCTGTGAAGCGGTGTGCCCCGCGCAGGCTATCACCATTGACGCAGAGCCGCGCGATGACGGTTCGCGCCGCACAACACGTTATGACATCGATATGACGAAATGCATCTATTGCGGCTTCTGCCAAGAGGCCTGCCCGGTGGACGCAATTGTCGAGGGCCCGAATTTCGAATTCTCGACCGAGACTCGGGAAGAGCTCTATTATGACAAAGACAAGCTGTTGGCGAATGGCGACCGTTGGGAAGCCGAGATCGCGCGCAACCTAGAATTGGACGCGCCGTACCGATGACCGACCCGACCAATCCCTTTGCCGCCATGTTCGCACAGATGCAGGACCAGATGCAGGATATGGCCAAGACCTTTCCTGCGATGGGGACATTTGATGCCAAGGCTATGGCCGACATGTGGCCCACAATGCCAAGCGAGATGATGGAGACGATGTTTGGCGATCGCCTGAATGAGGGCGGTTTGGATGCGCGGACACGGTTGCTGCTGACGCTGGGGGCCTTGGTCATGCAGGGGGCGCAAAACGAGGTTGCCGTGCGTCACACGGTTCGCCACGCCATCGCCGCCGGCGCAACACCGCAACACATTAGCGAAACCGTTGCCCAGATGTCGGTCTTTGCTGGCCTGCCGGCGGTTGCCAAAGCGATGGAAATCGCAGGCGACGAAATGAAAGAGGATGACAAGACATGAGCGTTTTTGCCTTCTACCTATTTGCGGTCTGCGTCATCGCGGGCGGTCTGTTCACCGTCATCAGCCGCAACCCTGTGCACTCCGTGCTGTGGTTGATCTTGGCCTTTTTGTCCTCGGCGGGCCTGTTCGTGATGTTGGGTGCAGAGTTTGTGGCGATGTTGTTGATCATCGTCTACGTGGGCGCGGTTGCGGTTCTATTCCTCTTCGTCGTGATGATGTTGGACGTGGATTTCGCGGAGTTGAAGGCGGAGATGGCCCGCTATATGCCGCTGGCGCTGCTGATTGCGGTTGTGATTTTGATGCAGTTCGTCATGGCCTTCGGTGCATGGGAGGCGAATACTGCCGCCGACAGCCTGCGTGCGCAGGTTACGCCGGTTGATCGGCACAATACCGAGGCGTTGGGCATGATCCTTTATGATCAGTATTTCCTGCTGTTCCAACTGTCGGGTCTAATCCTGTTGGTTGCCATGGTGGGGGCGATTGTGCTGACGCTGCGCCACCGCTCAGACGTAAAACGCCAAGACGTGGTGGCGCAGATGATGCGCGACCCGGCCAAGGCGATGGAATTGAAAGATGTGAAACCCGGCCAGGGGTTGTGAGCGCAGGCATCGCTGCGCCCACAGTTGGCGGCGCTTCTGACGGCCCGCACATGAAGAAAGAATGGGACAAATATGATCGGACTTGAACATTACCTGACAGTGGCAGCGACGCTGTTTGTCATTGGCATCTTTGGCCTGTTTCTGAACCGAAAGAATGTGATCATCTTGCTGATGAGCATCGAATTGATGCTGCTGGCAGTAAACATCAACCTTGTCGCATTCTCCAGCTTCTTGGGTGATCTGGTCGGGCAGGTCTTTACGCTCTTTGTCCTGACGGTCGCCGCGGCAGAGGCCGCGATTGGTTTGGCCATTCTGGTGTGTTTCTTCCGCAACCGAGGCACGATCGCGGTTGAAGACGTCAACGTGATGAAGGGCTAAGACCATGGAATTGACGATACTCTTTGCCCCTCTTGTCGGGGCGCTTTTGTGCGGCTTTGGGTGGCGGTTTTTGGGCGAGACAGTGGCCATGTGGATTGCCACGGGCGCGCTCTTCTTGGCGGCTGCCCTGTCATGGGTGGTGTTCCTGACATTTGACGGAGTGACCGAACAGATCCAGATCCTGCGCTGGATCGAAAGCGGCAGCCTCAGTACAGATTGGTCAATCCGGATGGACCGGCTGACCGCGATCATGTTGATCGTGATCACCACGGTGTCGAGCTTGGTTCACCTTTATTCTTTTGGCTACATGGATCACGATCCGCAGTGGCGCGAAGGCGAAAGCTATAAGCCGCGCTTTTTTGCTTATCTATCCTTCTTCACCTTCGCCATGTTGATGCTGGTGACTTCGGATAACTTGGTTCAAATGTTCTTTGGCTGGGAAGGTGTGGGTGTCGCATCCTATCTGCTTATCGGTTTTTATTACCGCAAGCCCACGGCCAATGCGGCAGCGATCAAGGCATTTGTGGTCAACCGTGTGGGTGACTTCGGCTTTGCGCTTGGTATTTTCGGGCTCTATTTCCTCGTCGACAGTGTGCGCTTCGACGATGTCTTCGCTGCGGCGCCTGCGCTCGCGGAGACGACGGTTACGTTCCTGTGGAACGACTGGAATGCGGCCAATTTGATTGCCGTACTGCTGTTTATTGGGGCGATGGGGAAATCGGCGCAGCTGCTGTTGCACACCTGGTTGCCCGACGCGATGGAGGGGCCGACGCCTGTGTCCGCGCTGATCCACGCTGCAACCATGGTGACGGCCGGTGTGTTCCTCGTTTGCCGTATGTCGCCGCTGATGGAGTTTGCTCCCGAAGCGATGATGTTTGTCACGGTCTTGGGTGCCACAACCGCGTTTTTCGCAGCGACTGTGGGTTTGGTACAGACCGACATCAAGCGTGTGATCGCATATTCGACCTGTTCGCAGCTGGGCTATATGTTTGTGGCCGCTGGCGTTGGCATGTATTCGGCAGCGATGTTCCACCTCTTCACGCACGCCTTCTTTAAGGCGATGCTGTTCTTGGGCGCGGGCTCCGTCATCCATGCGATGCACCACGAGCAGGACATGATGAACTATGGCGGGCTGCGCAAAAAGATCCCGTTCACCTTTGCGGCTATGATGATCGGCACGCTGGCGATTACAGGTGTCGGCATCCCGCTGACGCATATCGGTTTCGCGGGCTTTCTGAGCAAGGACGCCGTGATCGAGAGCGCCTTTGCGGGCGGGTCCATGTATGCCTTCTGGCTGTTGGTCGTGGCCGCGGCGATGACCAGCTTTTACAGCTGGCGCCTCATCTTCTTGACGTTCTACGGCGCGCCGCGCGGCGACAAGCATACGCATGAACACGCACATGAAAGCCCACTGGTCATGTTGGTCCCCTTGGGTGTCCTCAGCCTTGGTGCAATTTTCTCCGGCATGATCTGGTTCAACAGCTTCTTTGGTTATGCGGATCAAGTGGGTAAATTCTATGGCATTCCCGTGGCCGAAGCGGCGGCACATGGCGACGATCATGTGCAAGGAGCCGAAGATGGCGCCAGCAGTTCTGGCGATAAAGCAGGCGGTAAGGCCAAGCACCACTATGCCTTTGTCGGTCAACCGGGCGAGGGTGCGCTGTACATGGCACCAGACAATACAATTTTGGACGATGCCCACGCAGTGCCAAAATGGGTTAAAGTTGCGCCGTTTATTGCGATGCTGGGCGGTCTTGTGATGGCGTTGTGGTTCTACATTTGGAACCCAACATTGCCCGGTCGTTTGGCCGAAGCACAGCGGCCCTTGTATCTGTTCCTTCTGAACAAATGGTACTTTGACGAGATCTATGACGTGGTATTCGTCCAGCCTGCAAAATGGCTCGGCCGCATGTTCTGGAAGCGCGGAGACGGTGATGTCATCGACGGCAGCCTGAACGGCATTGCCATGGGGATTGTGCCGTTCTTTACCCGCCTCGCAGGCCGGGCTCAGTCTGGATATATCTTTACCTACGCATTCGCGATGGTCATCGGCATTGCCGTTCTCGTGACTTGGATGACGCTCGGAGGGGCGAACTGATGGATAACTTGCTGTCGATCACGACGTTTATTCCGGCTCTTGCGGCTCTGATCCTCGCGTTGTTCTTGCGCGGCGAAGACGCTGCGGCGCAGCGCAATGCAAAATGGGTCGCACTTTTCGCGACCTCCGCCACTTTCCTTGTGTCGCTCTTTATCCTTGCAGGGTTTGAAGCGGACGACACCGGCTTTCAGTTCGTAGAAGAAGCGACTTGGATCCTCGGCCTAAAGTACAAGATGGGCGTGGACGGCATCAGCATTCTGTTTGTGATGCTCACGACCTTCATGATGCCGCTGGTGATTGCGGCCTCGTGGAACGTGGAGGCGCGCGTCAAGGAATACATGATTGCCTTCTTGTTGCTCGAGACGCTGATGCTGGGTGTCTTTATGGCGCTGGATCTGGTGCTCTTTTACCTCTTCTTCGAGGCGGGCCTGATCCCGATGTTCCTGATCATCGGAATTTGGGGTGGGGCGAACCGAATCTATGCGAGCTTCAAGTTCTTTTTGTATACCTTCCTAGGCTCCGTCCTAATGTTGGTCGCGATGGTCGGCATGTACGTCGATGCGGGCACCACAGATATCGAAGTGCTTCTGCGGCACCAATTCGCATCCGGCACCTTTGAGTTGATGGGCGTGCAGGTCATCGGCGGGCTGCAGACGCTTTTGTTCCTCGCGTTCTTTGCGAGCTTTGCCGTGAAAATGCCGATGTGGCCGGTACATACTTGGTTGCCGGACGCGCACGTTCAGGCACCGACGGCTGGTTCGGTGGTGCTTGCGGCGATCCTGCTCAAGATGGGCGGTTACGGTTTCCTGCGCTTTTCCATTCCGATGTTCCCTGTGGGATCCGACGTGATGGGGCCATTGGTGCTGTGGATGTCCGCGATTGCGATCGTTTATACCTCGCTCGTGGCGCTGGTGCAGGAAGATATGAAAAAGCTGATTGCTTATTCGTCGGTTGCGCACATGGGGTTTGTCACCATGGGGATCTTTGCGGCAAACCAGCAAGGCATTGATGGTGCGATCTTTCAGATGATCAGCCACGGCTTTATCTCTGGTGCGCTGTTTCTCTGTGTGGGTGTGATTTATGACCGGATGCACACGCGTGACATCGACGCCTATGGCGGTCTGGTGAACCGGATGCCGGCCTATGCGCTGATCTTTATGCTCTTTACGATGGCGAATGTGGGCTTGCCGGGCACCTCCGGCTTTGTCGGTGAATTCCTGACACTGATGGCGGTGTTCCAGGTCAACACTTGGGTGGCCGCCGTTGCGACTACGGGTGTGATTTTCTCGGCGGCTTATGCGCTTTGGCTTTACCGCCGGGTGGTCATGGGCGATCTGATCAAAGAGAGCCTGAAATCCATTACCGATATGACCCAACGCGAGCGGGTGATCTTTGCCCCGTTGGTCGTGATGACCCTTCTGCTTGGGGTCTATCCGGCGCTTGTTTTGGATGTGATTGGCCCCTCTGTGGCGGCTTTGGTTGCGAACTACGACACGGCACTGGCCGCGGCTGATGCTGCAAGCCAGTTGGCCGAAAACTGATAAAGGAGCGGGGCTTATGTCCGCTGATCTGACGATTATTCTGCCCGAAATTGTGTTGAGCCTGTTTGCAATCGCAGGGCTCTTGGGTGCGGTGTACACGATCAAGGATGCCGCCGCAGGCCTGTTGGTCTGGGCCACAGCCGCTGTCATGATCGCGCTCAGCCTGTGGATCGGTCTGAACGGGGCAGGCACGCAGGTGGCCTTTGGTGGCATGTTCGTCGACGACGGTTTTGCGCGCTTCGCTAAGGTGACGATCCTGCTTGGTGCCGCTGCGGTGCTGGTTATGTCAGAGGGTTACATGCAGGCGCGCGGGTTGCTGCGGTTTGAGTATCCGTTGCTGGTGGCTTTGGCTGCCGTCGGCATGATGATGATGGTCAGTGCCGGTGATCTGATGGCGCTTTACATGGGTCTCGAGCTGCAATCGCTGGCGCTCTATGTCGTTGCCTCGTTGCGCCGCGACAGTGTGAAATCTACAGAAGCCGGTTTGAAGTATTTTGTGCTTGGTGCACTATCATCGGGTTTGCTGCTCTACGGCGCCTCGTTGGTTTATGGCTATTCCGGAACGACGCTGTTCTCCGGCATCATTCAGACGGCCACAGCGGGCGAGGTCTCTTTGGGCCTCTTGTTGGGCCTCGTATTCTTGATCTCGGGCCTCGCGTTTAAAATCTCTGCCGTGCCCTTCCACATGTGGACACCGGACGTTTATGAGGGGGCGCCGACGCCGGTCACGGCCTTCTTTGCGACAGCGCCCAAGGTTGCGGCCATGGCCCTCTTTGCGCGGGTCATGCATGACGCCTTTGGCAATGCGGTATCGGATTGGCAGCAGGTTGTGGCGCTTTTGTCGGTACTATCCATGTTGCTGGGGGCCTTCGCGGCGATTGGCCAGACAAACATCAAGCGTCTGATGGCCTACTCCTCGATCGCGCACATGGGCTATGCGCTCATCGGCCTTGCGGCAGGCACCGCCTTGGGTGTGCAAGCGATGCTGATTTATATGGCGGTCTATGTGACCATGAATGTCGGCAGCTTCGCCTTTATCCTGATGATGGAACGTGATGGTCAGCCCGTGACAGACATCGTGGCCCTGAACCAATACGCCAAGGCCGAGCCTGGTCGCGCCCTTGCCATGCTGGTGCTGATGTTCAGCCTTGCCGGTGTGCCGCCTATGTTGGGCTTCTTTGCCAAATACGGCGTGTGGCAGGCGGGCGTGGATGCGGGCCTTGTCTGGCTCGTGGTGATCAGCGCGGTCGCTTCTGCGATTGGCGCCTATTACTACCTGCGGATCGTATTCTTTATGTACTTCGGCAGTGAAACGGAGCAGGGCCTTGATGGTGGACGCACGCCAATACTCTGGGCGATGCTCATGGGATCGGCCGTCGTAATTGGCGTGACTTGGGTGCCTGGCATTAACATGTTCGGTATCGAAGGGGCAGCAGCAGCGGCAGCGGCTTCTTTGGTCAACTAACGACAGTTTGCTTCGGTGCTTAGCGCTTACCTTATGCACAAAGTGATGCGCCGCCATGTGGCCTGATGGCTATGGGCGGCGGATCCTGGACGACGTGGACTCCACCCTTTCCGAGGCGGCGCGGGTCGCAGGGAGTCTAGCGGGGCCGCAGTGGATCTTGGCCCACCGCCAAACGGCCGCACGCGGCCGTCGAGGCCGTGCTTGGGAAATGCCCCAAGGCAATTTTGCTGCCACATTGGTTTTGCCTCTTACGGGCTCTCCAGCAGGTGCGGCCCTGCGGTCCTTTGTGGCAGCACTTGCTTTGCGCGAAGCACTGGTGGCCGCCACCGGCCGGTCGGATGCTTTTGCGCTGAAATGGCCCAACGATGTTTTGCTGCGCAGTGGGAAGGTGGCTGGCATCCTGCTTGAGACGGTCGGGCAGGGCGCATCGCTTTCTCACCTCAGCATCGGGATCGGTGTGAATTTAGCCGCGGCACCCGACGCGGCCACGCTGGAGCCGAACGCGCTCGCACCAGTGTCGCTGCGTGGCAGCTTGGGCACAGTGATCACACCCACGACGTTCCTCGATCTGTTGGCGCAGTCCTACGCACGGTTCGAGGCGCAATTCACCGCCTATGGTTTTGAGCCCATCCGCTCCGCTTGGATGGGCCATGCTGCGCGCGTGGGCGAAGTGATCACAGCGCGTACGGCCCGCGACACAACCACCGGTACCTTCATCGAGGTGGACGCCGAGGGGTGCCTTGTACTAGAGACGGCCAAGGGTCGGGTGGCGATCGCCGCAGCTGATGTCTATTTCTAAGGGGGCGCCCATGCTTTTGGCGGTCGATTGCGGCAATACAAATACGGTGTTTTCCATTTGGGACGGCACGTCCTTTATCGCGACCTGGCGCACGGCGACAGATTGGCAGCGGACGGCGGACCAGTATTATGTCTGGCTCAGCTCTCTGATGAGCTTTCAGGGCATTGATGTTGAAATCACGGATATGATTATCTCGTCCACCGTGCCGCGGGTTGTGTTTAACCTGCGTGTGCTGGGGGACCGTTATTTCCACACTCGCCCGATGGTGGTGGGGCGGCCCGATTGCGCGCTGCCGGTTGAGGTGCGCGTGGATACCGGCACCGCCGTTGGGCCGGACCGTTTGGTCAATACCGTTGCAGGCTATGACCTTTTTGGTGGCGATTTGATCATGGTCGATTTCGGCACGGCCACGACATTTGACGTGGTGGCCACGGATGGTGCCTATATCGGCGGGGTTATCGCCCCCGGTGTGAACCTCAGCCTTGAGGCGTTGCACCAAGCGGCCGCCGCACTGCCTCATGTTGATATTTCCAAGCCGCAGGCGGTTATTGGCACCAACACGGTCTCTTGCATGCAATCCGGGGTGTTTTGGGGTTACGTTGGCCTCGTGAAAGAGATATGTGCCCGGATTAAGGCCGAGCGCGATTGCGACATGAAAGTAATCTCGACTGGCGGGCTGGCGCCTCTGTTTCAACAGTCCGAAGCCCTATTCGACGTTTTTCAAGATGATTTGACGATGCACGGTCTGACCGTGATCCATCGCTACAACAAGGATAATAACTGACTTATGAGCAGTGAGAGATTGATCTACCTGCCCCTCGGTGGGGCGGGTGAAATTGGTATGAACTGTTACGTTTATGGCTATGGGAAGCCGGACCAAGAGCGGTTGGTCGTTGTGGATCTTGGCGTAGCCTTCCCCGATATGGACAGCACGCCCGGTGTGGATTTGATCCTGCCGGATATCACGTGGTTGGCCGAACGGCGCGACCGGATTGAGGCGGTGTTGGTGACACACGCGCATGAGGATCACATCGGCGCTGTGGCGCATACTTATGCGCGGCTTGGTGCGCCCATTTATGCGCGCGCTTTTACCGCAAATCACGCCACGCGGAAAATGTCCGAACAAGGCCACCCGGCCGAGGCCGTGAATGTTATGGGTGCTTGGCCCGAGCAGGTCGAGCTAGGCCCGTTTCGCGTAGGCTTTTTGCCCATTTCCCACTCGATCCCCGAAAGCTCTGGCCTTGTGATCGACACACCCGCCGGGCGCGTGATGCACACGGGCGACTTCAAGTTGGACCAGACCCCGCTGGTGGGCGAGGCGTGGGATCCAGACCTATGGGCCGAGGTGGCTAAGGATGGTGTCAAAGCATTGATCTGCGACAGCACCAATGTATTTTCGCCCAACCCCGGCCGCTCTGAGGAAACAGTGGGGCCCGAGATTGAGACGCTGTTGCGTGATGCCAGCGGCATGGTTGTGGCGACGACTTTTGCCTCAAACGTTGCACGGCTCAAGACCATCGCAGAGGCCGGCGTGCGCGCGGGTCGGTCGATTGTCTTGCTGGGTCGTGCGATGCGGCACATGGTTGAAGCATCGATCGAGACGGGCGTGTTGCGCGATTTCCCCGGTGTTGTACAGCCGGAAGACGCGCGCAGCATCCCGCGTGAAAACTTGTTGTTGCTGGTCACAGGATCGCAGGGCGAGCGGCGCGCGGCCTCAGCGCAACTGGCGCGGGGCAAATACATGGGCTTGGAAATGGCCGAGGGGGACATGTTCCTCTTTTCCTCCAAAACCATCCCTGGCAATGAACGCGGCGTCATCCAAATCATCAATGCCTTTTCCGAGATGGGCGTGGATGTGGTGGACGACAGCAGCGGGCGCTATCACGTCAGCGGGCACGCCAACCGTCCCGATATTGAGGCAATGCACGATGTGGTGAAGCCGCAGATCGTGGTCCCGATGCACGGCGAGCATCGCCACCTGCGTGCGCATACCAAGCTCGCGGAAACGCGCGGCTATCAGGGTGTGCTTGCAGTCAACGGCATGATGATCGACCTGAGCGGCAATGCCCCCACAGTCGCCGAATATGTTGAAACAGGCCGCACCTATTTGGACGGCTCGGTGCAGGTTGGCGCGCTGGATGGTGTGGTCCGTGACCGGATACGTATGGCGCTGAACGGTCATGTGATCGTGACGCTGATCGTCGATGAACAGGATGAGCCGCTGGGCGAGCCGTGGTGCGAAGTGATGGGCCTGCCCGAAACCGGCAACTCTAAAGCCGCCGTGATCGAGGTGATGGAAGCGGACTTGGGTCAGTTCTTGGGCCGCGCAGATGCAAAAACCTTGCGCAGTGATGAAGCTTTGGAAAAAGCCCTGCGCCAAGTCGTGCGGAAAACGGCCATGGACGAGATTGGCAAAAAGCCAGAGGTCAGCGTGATTGTCAGCCGCCTGACCTGATCGGTCCTTTCAAAGCAAATGAAAAGCCGCTGTGATCTTAGTCATCAGCGGCTTTTTTAGTTCTTATGACCCGTTTTGATCAGGCGGAGGCCTCTGCCTCCCCGGCATAACGCTCGGAAAAAGACTTTTCGATAAAGCTCGGGGTATGCTCACCCAGCCCGACCACGCGGTTGTTGCCGCGGTCGCCGCGATCCCCACCGCGTCCCTTGCGATTGCCCCCGGTGTCATGGCTGTTTTCGCGGCTTTGTTCGCGTTTTTGTGGCGCCTGCGGGGCAGGGGTCGCATCGTTGCGGGCTGTGGTTTCGGTGATGTGGCCGGGATCCACTGACTTTGTCTCAGGCGCCGGTGCGTCTGGTGTAGCTGTGTCCGCCGTTGCGGCCCCTGTGGGTTTACGGCTCCGGCTGCGGGTCCGCTTGGGTTTCGGGCTCGCCTCCTCTTCCGGCGTGTCCGCCTCGGGGCGCGTGCTGTTGGCCAGCGGGTTTTCGAGGCGCGGGATCTCGCGTTGGATCAGCGCTTCGATATCGGCAAAGTTCTTCTCATCGCGGGGCACGCAGATCATCACGGCTTTGCCTTCGCGTCCTGCCCGGCCGGTGCGGCCGATGCGGTGCACATAGTCCTCGGCGTGGCTGGGCACGTCAAAATTGAACACGTGGCTCACGGAGGGAACGTCCAAGCCGCGCGCGGCCACATCGGACGCCACCAAGAAGCGCAGATCGCCTGCGCGGAAGCCCTCAAGCGTCCGCGTCCGTTGGCTTTGGTCCAGATCGCCATGAATGGGAGCCGCGTCATAGCCGTATTTTTGCAGCGATTTGGCGACAATATCGACATCAGACTTGCGGTTACAAAAGATGATCGCATTGGTGCATTTTTCGCCCTCGGCGTCGACCAACATGCGCAACACCCGGCGTTTTTCGCTGGCTTCGCGGTCTTTGCGCGAGCCTTTGAAGAACACGACAGCCTGTTCGATCGTCTCGGAGGCGGTGGCTTGACGCGCGACCTCGACCCGCTCGGGGTTGGACAGGAATGTGTTGGTGATCCGCTCAATCTCCGGCGCCATGGTGGCGGAGAAAAACAATGTCTGGCGCGTGAAGGGCGTGAGGCCGAAAATCCGCTCGATGTCGGGGATAAAGCCCATGTCCAACATGCGGTCAGCCTCGTCCACAACCATGACCTTCACGTCCGAGAGGATCAATTTGCCCCGCTCAAAATGGTCGAGCAGGCGGCCCGGTGTTGCAATCAGGACGTCTACGCCTTTGTCGATCAGGGTGTCTTGCTCTTTGAATGACACGCCTCCAATCAACAGCGCTTTGGTCAGTTTGAGGTGTTTGGTATAGGTGTCAAAATTTTCGGCAACCTGGGCCGCCAATTCGCGGGTGGGGCACAGAACCAAGCTGCGCGGCATCCGGGCGCGGGCGCGGCCCCGTGCCAGCGCGGTGATCATAGGCAGCACGAAGCTGGCAGTCTTGCCCGTGCCTGTCTGTGCAATGCCCAAAACGTCGCGGCCTTCCAAGGCGGGCGGAATGGCGCCGGCCTGAATGGGTGTTGGGCTTTCGTAGCCTGCTTCCGTAATGGCTTTTAGGACCTTGGGATTCAGGTTTAGATCTGAGAATTTTGTCATGTATGTCCGATGGTTGCGGACAATTTTAGGGCCCGCGGCAGCTGTGAAGTGACGGCCCGATTGGCCCTCCGCCGTAACGGTTCGGCAGCCCCGTGGCCGCGACACTGGGTGCCTGTTACCAAAGGGGCAGGCTTGCGTCAAATCATGCTGAAAAATGAGGAAAATGGCGCGCTAATTTTGCATCTAAGTTCAGATTTACGCGCCTGAGCAGCCCTTCGTGAGCGAGCCGTGCGCGCAAATCCGGCGTGTCCGCGACCACTTCGTCGAAAAAGCGCCGCAGCCCGTCTAAACCTTAGTTGTCCTCAATAAACTTGAACAATGCGTGCAGTGACAGGCCCGCGCCCGTTTGGTGGCGCGCAGGTGGGAGGTCGGCGCGGTAAGAACCTTTTTGCAGCCGGTAGTGATAAGCGCGTTGCCAGTCTTCCCATGTTTTGGCGTGGCAATGCGCGAGGTCTACGCCGTCAAGGAGCACTTCGCCCGCGTTCATTGTGTCTCCGTCGAACATGTTGTGAATACGCAAGCTGCGGCCCGGGTGGCCTGTGCGGCAAAAGATTTTACCCGCCACATGGGATAAAAAACCACCCGTCAGATAGGTTCCGAATGTCGGGTACAGCCGTGCGGTGATGGCGGCGCGGCCGGGGCCTGTGGGCACAAAGGCTTTAAAATGTGTACCACTTCCGGCGAGTTGCTCCATCGGGCGCACCCGTGCGCATTGCGCAGGAGCGGGCAGGGCGTCGAGCGCCGCCGCGATTGAGGTGCTTGAGAGCAGAAACTCATCCACGTCGATATGGGCCAGCCAGTCAACATCGCCCGCCCGACTGTAAGCGTGCGTGGCATTCCGGCTTTGGCGAACTTGATGCTTTTTGGGCTGCGCGCCGCCGAGCCTCTCCCAATGGGCGTGATCACAGCGGGTCACGCGGATTTTCGAATGTGCCTTCAGCGGCGCAAACACCTGCGCCCCCGGATCATCTAGGTAGAGGTACAAGCGATGCGCGCCCGCCTCTAAGTGGTGGGCCGCAAAGCGCAGTACATCAATCGGGTGCGCCAAAATGGTCGCGCAAAGACCCCAGGTTGCCATATTCGCCCCATGGTCGGTTTAAAATGTCGTCTGTAAAATCGTCTAGAGAATATAGGTTTCGAAGGTGTAAGTAGGCGTAATCAGACCATCATTTCTTTGGTCGCGGTCAAGCGCACGTCCGGATAATCACGGACCACGCGGTCGATATCCCATTGCAGGCGCGTCAAAAAGACAATGTCACCGTCGTGGTCATGGGCGATGTGCTGTTTGTTGGCTTCGGTG
Source organism: uncultured Pseudosulfitobacter sp. (assembly GCA_965656435.1). Lineage (GTDB taxonomy): Bacteria > Pseudomonadota > Alphaproteobacteria > Rhodobacterales > Rhodobacteraceae > Pseudosulfitobacter. The sequence goes on from CBFHKQ010000025.1 coordinate 22,437, forward strand.
AATTTATCCACCGCAGTCTTGTCGCCGTTGACCCAGCGCGCAGAGGTGAATTGCGAGGGCTCAAACTGCACAGGCAGGCTGTATTCCAGCTCAATCCGGCTGGCGAGTACCTCAAATTGTAACTGTCCCACGACGCCCACCACAAAGCCGGAGCCGATCGAAGGTTTGAATACCTTTGCCGCACCTTCTTCGGCGAATTGCATGAGGGCTTTTTCCAGATGCTTGGACTTCATCGGATCGCCCGCGCGCACGCCCTGCAACAACTCGGGCGCAAAGGAGGGGATGCCCGTGACACGTAGCGCTTCGCCCTCGGTCAATGTGTCGCCAATGCGCAGTTGACCGTGATTGGGGATGCCGATGATGTCGCCCGCCCAGGCCTCTTCGGCCAATTCGCGGTCGCTGGCGAGGAACAGCACAGGGTTCGAAATCGCCATCGGTTTTTTGCTGCGTACATGGGTTAATTTCATACCACGGTTAAAATGGCCGGAGGCGAGGCGCACAAAGGCCACCCGGTCGCGGTGCTTGGGGTCCATGTTCGCTTGTACTTTAAAGACAAACCCTGAAACCTTTGTTTCTTCAGGCAAAATCTGGCGTGGTGTTGCGGATTGCACCTGAGGTTCTGGGCCAAAGCTTGCGATGCCGTCCATCAGTTCTTTCACGCCGAAAGAGTTGATGGCAGAGCCGAACCAGATCGGCGTCATCGTGCCCTCAGACAGTGCCCTTTGATCCAGCGCAGGCAGCAATTCGCGGGCCATTTCGACCTCTTCACGCAGCTGTTTGGCCAGCGCTTCGGGAATATACTCATCCAGCTTTGGATCGTCCAAGCCGTTGATCTCAATGGATTCTGCGACCTTGTTGCGGTCGGCACGGTCCATCAGCTCAAGCCGGTCGCGCAGCATATCGTAGCAGCCCAGAAAATCGCGGCCCACACCGATGGGCCAAGAGGCAGGCGTTACATCAATCGCTAGGTTTTCTTGGATTTCATCAATAATTTCAAACGTATCACGGCTTTCGCGGTCCATTTTGTTACAGAAGGTAAAGATCGGCAGATCGCGCAGCCGGCACACTTCAAACAGCTTTTGTGTTTGGCTCTCAACCCCCTTGGCCCCGTCGATCACCATTACGGCAGCATCAACAGCTGTCAGGGTGCGGTAGGTGTCTTCCGAAAAATCCGAGTGGCCCGGCGTGTCCACCAGATTAAACCGAAAGTCTCCGTTTTTGCCCAGGAAATCAAAGGACATGGCAGAGGCCGACACGGAAATCCCGCGGTCTTTTTCCATCGCCATAAAATCAGAGCGCGTGCGCCGCGCCTCGCCCTTGGCGCGCACTTGGCCCGCCATCTGAATCGCGCCACCAAACAGCAAGAATTTTTCCGTCAGGGTCGTTTTGCCCGCATCCGGGTGCGAAATGATCGCAAAGGTGCGGCGCCGGGCGATTTCCGGCGGCAGGGCGGGGCGGTTTGTGGCGGTGTCGAGCATGGATGGCCGTATAGGCTGGGTCAGAGGGGCGCGCAAGGATTTCCCGCGCTGGTATTACGGGGCGTTTTGGGTTTGTAGATTGGGTTTAGGGATGGGCCGAATGTCGTTGGCAGAGGCACGGCGCAGCAGTTCGGCGGCGTCTGGGCGGTTCAGGACGCGGGCCTGCACCTCAAGCGCCGATAGCGTGCTATTAATGTGGCCCGGACCTTGGATGGTCGCGGCGATTTCGGCCGGCACTGCCGATTGCGTACGCAGATCGATCAAGGTGCTTTCGGCCGCAATTCCTTCGGCAAAGACGATCTGATGCGCATCAAAGAGCAGTTGGAAATAATCAACAAATCCGCCGTCTTGGCGCGTGACACTGTCCCCGGTCACCAGGTGCCGGGCGCGCACCAACACGGCCGCCCGTCCTGCGCCCAACGCATCGGCGCGCTGATAGATAAAGAGCCGGTGATCGGGGCTAAGGCGCAGATCGCGGCTGTTGTTTAGGGTGCCTGCGCGGATGTTGATGGGCGCAAAATCTCCGACGGCGCGGACTGTCGTGGGCGCGATCCAGCGCAATTCCTGAACGCCGTTGTCGCGCGTCAAAATCCGCGCTCCGGGTCGCAGCGTCTCAATTGGGGCCTGCGCGCCTGAGGCAAGTGTGATGTGCGTGCCGCGCGCAAAACGGGCGCAGGCTACATCGCCAAAGCGGTGCAGCGCATTGCTGCGGTCCACCCCAATGAGCGTATAGGGCACGCGCTTTGCCAACGCGCCCAAGGCCAAGAGCATCACCGCCTGCACATGCGCACGCGTGTCCAACTCAACCAGCACGATCCCTTCGGTTGTGTGCCCGTCTGGCGACATCAGCGTTAGCGTGCAGTCCAATATCAAAGCTGCCCCCGCAGTGCCAATCGCGCTGTCACGGGCCACATTCAATTGTGCTGTGCCGCTGGCGGTGTTTGAGACTTGGATCGACAGCTGTGCGGGCTCCGCACCGTGGGTCAGGGCATAAACGCTGTCGCCAGTTAGCTCCGCCGCAAAAGACAGCGGGTCACCGTGGTCCGCCCCTTCGATCACGCGAAAATCTTGGGCCGCGTAGACCAGCACATTTTGAACAGGCGCGTTTTCGTTGATTGGAGCGGGGTGCATGGGTCTGACCTTGGTAAATCTTGCTTTTTTTGGGTGCGAATAGGCGCGAGAACAACCCCCGGTTTCACGTTATGAGTGTAGTGCGGGGATTGTGGCATGCCTGCGTCCGCACTGCGATATTCTTTGGGCGTAAAAGGTTAGGGTGGCGTGAAGATGCGCGCGGCCAGCATCTAACGTTTGGGGCTGGCAATCCCTGTCCCACGCCCCCTAAACTGCGTCAATTATTACTGATGGGAGAGCAGGGATGGATTTAGGGATTGCAGGCAAACGCGCGCTGGTGTGTGCCTCCTCCAAAGGGTTGGGTCTGGGCTGCGCAGAGGCGCTGGCCGCCGCAGGGGTGAACCTGGTCATGAACGCCCGCGGGTCTGAGGCGCTTGAGGCCGCGGCGGCGCGGTTGCGCGACGCCTACGGGGTTGAGGTTGTCACGGTCGCGGCAGACATCACCACGCCTGAGGGGCAAGAGGCCGTTCTCGAAGCTGCACAGGACGTTGATATCCTTGTGAATAACGCAGGTGGCCCGCCTCCCGGCATGTGGCATGATTGGGAGCGCGAGGATTTCATCAAGGCGCTAGATGCCAACATGTTGACGCCCATCGCACTGATGAAGGCGCTGTTGCCGGGCATGATGGACCGGGGTTGGGGGCGTGTGGTCAACATCACGTCGCAATCTGTAAAGGCCCCGATTGGTGTGCTTGGGCTGTCGAATTCAGCGCGGGCTGGGCTGACGGGATATGTCGCAGGCACAGCGCGTCAGGTGGCTGGCAAAGGTGTGACGATCAACAATTTGCTGCCAGGCATCCATGCCACCGACCGCGCCGATGCGCTCGATGGGGGGGTCGTGAAGGCGCAAGGCATTACGCTGGAACAAGCGCGCGCGAACCGCGCCGCGACGATCCCTGCCGGACGTTATGGCACGTCAGCGGAGTTTGGCGCAGCCTGCGCGTTTTTATGCTCCGCACAGGCGGGCTTTATCGTGGGGCAAAACTTGCTCCTCGATGGGGGTGCTACAAACATGACCCTGTGACCTGCACAGGCTGGGGCCTCTGTCGTATGCCTCGGCTTTTGCGCATGCTTGCGGCCCCTTGCGGGGGCTGCTAGCGCAGGCTTTGGTGAATTTGACTAGGCTCAGGAGGCCTTCGGCACTTGGTGGACCAAAGGGGCAGCGTCCCGCGCTTGGACATCCGTAACCTCAAACGCAGCTTTGGTGGCCGCGTGGTGGTGGATGACGTCTCGTTGCAAATCCAGCCCGGGCAGGTGACTTGCCTGCTGGGCCCTTCGGGCTGCGGAAAATCCACCACGCTGCGCATGATCGCTGGGGTCGAGACGCAAGACAGCGGCGCGATTTACGTTGACGGTGCGCTGATGTGTGATGGCGTGACGCGGGTGCCACCGGAACAGCGCGAAATTGGTCTGATGTTTCAGGACTTCGCGCTTTTCCCGCATCTGAGCGTTGCAGGCAACGTGGCCTACGGGCTGCGGGGCACTGCAGAGGCCAAGCGCGCCCGCGTGGTTGAGATGCTCGAGCGGGTGCACATGGCGCCCTTCATCGACAAATTCCCGCACCAGCTATCGGGTGGTGAACAGCAGCGTGTGGCGCTGGCCCGCGCGCTGGCCCCGCGTCCGCGCATCATGCTGATGGACGAGCCATTTTCTGGCCTCGATAACCGCCTGCGCGACGGTATCCGCGACGAAACGCTGAGCATTTTGAAACAAGAAGACACTGCCGTGTTGCTTGTCACCCATGAGCCTGATGAGGCGATGCGCATGGCCGATGAGATCGCTCTGATGCGGGGCGGGCGGATCGTACAGCAGGGTGCGCCCTATAACGTCTATACACGTCCCATCGACCGCGCGGCGGTGGCGTTTTTCTCGGACGCGAATGTGCGCCGCGCGCGGGTCGAGGGTGCGTTGGCGATGACACCCTTCGGCCGGTTTTTGGCGCCGGGCGTGCCGGACGGCACCGAGGTCGACATCGTGTTTCGCCCCCAACACGTGCGCATCGATTTTGACCGCTCGGACGCCGGCCCCGCACCGACAGCCGCTGAGGGCACAGCCGCGCGTGCAGAGGTGGTTCGCGCGCGTTTTATGGGCAACGAAAGCTTGGTGGAATTCAAATTGGACCACGACGGGTCGGTGATGAAAGCCACGGTGCCTAACGTCTTTTTGCCGCAGCCCGGCACGGTCATGTGGTTGCGGGTGCGGCGCGACCGGTGTTTTGTCTTTCCCAGCGGCACAGTGGAGGCGTTATGAAAGATCCTTTGATTGTTGAATTTGGACTGGGGACCTCGCTTCGGCGCGGGGATTACACCCAAGCGGCAGAACGCGCGGTGCGTCACGCGCTGTGGCGCAACTCGATCAATCTGGCGGAGCTGATGGGATTTCCCAAATCTGCCATGCGCATCAAAGTGCGGGTGGCATGCGTTAATCCGGATGCGGTCGACCGCAGCGTCATCGCTGCGGTATTCCCTTATGGGCAGGCCGAGGTTGATGTCGTCGAAGGCGGTCTGGACATTCCGCGCCCGCCCCAACCCGCAGGCACTGCGGCAGACTCATTGCGCGCGCCGACCGTTATGGCGCAAGCGGCGCTGAGCGTTTATTTCGACATGGAGCGCGGCGATGACTGACCAACCAAACGCGACCCCCTTGCAGCGCGTGATCGTGGAAATGGGCCAAGGCACTGACCTGCACGGCCAAGACTACACCAAAGCCGCCGGCCGCGCGATAGAGGACGCTCTGCGCGGCTCCTCCTTGCCGCTACTTGGCAATCTTGAGATCGAAGCGGATGAGATGCAGGTCAAAGTGACCGTAGGTGTGCAAAATCCCGAAGCTTTGGATGTGGCGCACTTAAAGACCCTGTTGCCGCGTGGCCGCGCCGATGTGCACGCAGTGAAGGGCGGCATGGACGTGCCTTCTGGCGATGAGGTGATCGTTGTCGCGGCCGCGTCTGTTGAGGCTTTTTTGCCACCGCAAAGCGGGTGGCGGTTGAAATCTTAACCGGTGCTGCGGCGTTCATTGCCTACGCCTTAAATTCGGGTGTCTAAACCTCGAATAACTCGGGCAACGCCTCCACCGATTGGATCAAATCCACTCGGAATACCCGCCGCGCGCGCCGCAACTCGCAATAGGCGGTCAGGGTCCAGACCCGTCCCCAATAATCAAGCTCAAGCGGATGGATCACGCGCGTCGTGATCCGATCGCCGCTGCTGTGATAGGTGATACGCAGCTTTTGACGGGCGCGCAGGGCAGCTCGCAATTGGCCCATGTGCCGTGCCCCGCGCGCCGCATCAGCATAGGGGTGCAAAGCGTGTATCCAATCCTCCGATGGGGCCAGCCCGCGTTCTGGCAAATGCGCCGAGAGTTTGTCCATCACGGCCTCGGCCGCCTCTGCGAGCACCGGATCGCTGCTTTGTGCAACAATCGCGCTGCCCAGCATCAGGGCCTGCATTTCTGCATCGCGCAGTTGTAGCGGTGGTAGGGAAATTACTTCGATTTTGCGGTAGCCCGTGCCGCGTGTGCCCTGCACCGGCACACCACCGGCGATCAAACGGTCCATATCGCGATATATCGTGCGCGGCGTCACGTCCAAGCGCGCGGCAAGGTCCGCAGCCCGGTGCGTTTGCCCATCGCGCAGGATATCGATCAACAACAGGTGGCGGCTTTGACGGCCCATAGCCTCCTGACATAAACCTGTCAGTTGTGTATTGGAACCCCATTGCCGCCATCAAATGCCACGCCCGGCGGGCAGCGTAAGCGGTGTTTACGCTTTAACCCCTGCCGGCCAAAGCTTATTACAGACCCGTACCGCCGAAAGGCGCAGTTGAGATGGGAGAGACATCATGGGACTTGGAAATATTGGCCTGCCAGGCATTTTGCTGATCGCGATTGTGGTCCTGGTGCTGTTCGGACGCGGCAAAATCTCGGGCCTGATGGGCGAAGTGGGCAAAGGCATCACCAGCTTTAAAAAGGGCATCAGCGAAGGCGCCAAGGAAGCGGAAGATGAGGCCGTTGACGAGGCAAAAGACATCACGCCGATGACAGAAGACAAAGACAAGGTCTAAGCCCATGTTTGATCTGGGGCTGCCAGAGCTGTTGGTCATCGGGATTGTGGCCCTCATTGTTGTGGGGCCCAAGGATCTGCCGGTGCTGTTTCGCCAAGTCGGCAAGTTTGTCGGCCGGGCCAAAGGCATGGCGCGCGAGTTTTCCAGCGCGATGAACCAAGCGGCAGATGAAACGGGCGTGCGCGACGTGGCTAAGGGCCTGAAGGCCGCAAGCAATCCGGTGGGTGCTGCGATGGACGGGGTCAAGGACGCAGCCCGCGAAGTCTCTGACAGCATGACAAACCTCGACCCCAATAGTGAAACGGGTAAGCTGGCCGCAGACCGCGCCGAAAAGGCGAAAAAAATCCAGGCGGCCTCTGCCCGTGCGGCGGCAGACCGTAAAATGCGCGAAGCCCAAGAAGCGGCTGATTTCGCCGCGCGGGCCGAAGCGGATCTGGCCCAAGAGGCGCCAAAGGACAACCCATGAGCGACGCAGGCAACATCGAAGACAGCGCAGCCCCGCTTATTGAGCATTTGGCGGAATTGCGCACGCGACTCATCCGCTCTGTTCTGGCGTTTATCATCGCGATCACAGTGTTTTTTATCCCCATCCAAGGGGATTTCATCGCGGTGCATGTGCTGAATTTCCTGCTCAACCCGATTGTTGACACGCTGCGGGATCTGGGCGACCCGAGCCCCACGTTGCAATACACCAGTCCGCAAGAATATTTGTTTACGCTGTTCCGCATCTCAATGGTGTTTGGCTTTGCGCTGGCTTTCCCTGTGATCGGCTTTCAGATGTGGCGCTTTGTGGCGCCGGGGCTCTACCGCAAGGAAAAGAACGCCTTTTTGCCGTTCCTGATTGCATCGCCTGTCATGTTCTTGCTGGGCGCGAGCTTTGCGCAATTTGTCGTCACACCGCTCGCGATGGCCTTCTTCTTGGGCTTCGCGGATGTGTCGTCGATCTTTGCGGGCATCCTCGGACAAGCGGGCGAGGCCGCGCCAGATGGCCCTGTGGTCGCCTCTGTGACGCAAGACGCTCCCACGATCACCTTCTTTGGTAAAGTGAATGAAAGTCTTGATATCACGCTGAAATTCATCATGGCATTTGGCTTATGCTTTCAATTGCCAGTGCTGCTGACCCTGATGGGCAAAGCGGGTTTGGTGAGCGCCGAGGGCCTCGGGAACGTACGCAAATACGCGATGGTAGGCATCCTTGTGCTTGCAGCGCTCGTGACGCCGCCCGATGTGGTGACGCAGTTGATCCTCTTTACCGTGGTTTACGGCCTGTATGAGGTATCGATTTTCCTCGTCGGTCGGGTTGAAAAAACGCGTGAAGCGAAACTGCGCGCCGAGGGTTTTTACGACGACGAAGAAGACGACGCAGGCGAGGGTGCCGCGGCAGAGGGTAAAGACACGTGACCGACGCAACCTTGGAACGGATCGCCGCAGCGCTTGAGCGGATGGCGCCGCCGGCTGTTCCAGCCCCGGACCTGAGCGCTGCCAGTGCCTTTGTCTGGCACACGGGCCCCGACCGGCTAGAGCCTGTAGATAAGGTCGCGCGCGTGTCGGTGGACCTGCTGATTGGCGTAGACCGCGCGCGCGATATCTTACACGCCAACACCAAGCAATTTGCCGCGGGATTGCCGGCGAACAATGCTCTTTTGTGGGGCGCACGCGGGATGGGGAAATCTAGCCTTGTCAAGGCGATACATGGCGCAGTTTATGCTGAACATGAGGCTTGCAAAATCATCGAGCTTCAGCGCGAGGATCTGCCGTCAGTGGGCCGCTTGCTGAGCGTTTTGCGCGGCGCATCGGGTCGGTTTATCCTCTTTTGCGATGACCTCAGCTTTGGCCACGACGACGCGCATTACAAATCGCTCAAGGCGGTTCTGGATGGTGGTATTGAGGGGCGTCCCGATAACGTAATTCTCTATGCAACGTCTAACCGTCGCCATCTGATGCCCCGCGACATGATCGAAAATGAGCGTCAGCAGGGCATAAACCCCGGCGAGGCGGTCGAGGAAAAAGTCTCCCTTTCAGATCGGTTTGGCCTTTGGCTTGGGTTCCACCCGTGTTCGCAGGACCAATACCTCGAGATGATCCGCGGCTATTGCTCAGCTTACGGTGTGACGGTGGCGGAAGAGGTGCTGCGCGCCGAGGCGATCGAATGGCAGGCGACGCGCGGGGCGCGATCGGGCCGCGTGGCCTGGCAATATTTTGTGGACCTTGCAGGACGATCGGGCGTCAAAATCTAGGCCGCTAGGATCCGCGCCTCTTGTCCGCGCACAAAAGACGCAGCCTTTGGGCCGTAATTTGCCAAATCTGGAAAGAGCCGTGCAATCTCACGACGTGCGGCGGCCGAGACCGTCTTTAGCGTCATGACGCCGGGATAGAGCGTTTCGGACCAAATCCCGCCAGAACGTACCACGTGATGTGCATCGAGCAGCAGGTGGTGATAACGCACTGTCGGGGTATTCTGCGTCCCTTCGCGGCGGTAGACGCCCCTGAGGTGCAGGAGGTCAACGGCGCGAACCAAGACCTCTTCTTCACCGAAATAAAGCATCGCGCGCCAATCGCTCAGCAAGATGCCGTGCTGCGGCGATACAATGAGGTCGGCCTCATTCCCAAGCGTGCCCTGCGGGATCACGATGGGGGCCAAATCGCCGCGCGCGGGCACCGTGGTGGCCCCGGCCCAACGGATCGGCTCTGGCTGTCCGGTACCTGTCAGGACCAGATCGCCGGGCGCCAAATCCTCCACCTTGCGCGGCCCTGTGGGCGTGTCGATCAACATCCCCGCGGCAAAACAGACCATAGTGCCACCCAAATCACCATGCGCGGTTGAATCGTCATTTTCCACGATGCCGCCGGTGCTTAGATCAGTGTTGGCGGGAGGCGGGCCGTCAGGAAAGACGAGGTAGTAGCCGTCCTCGCCGGTATCATCGAGGTCGTCGTCGTTGTTCAGATCTACGTCGATCACGCCAATGCGCCAGACCGAGGTGCCATCGGTCACGGTGAACGTATAATCCCAGATCACCTGTTGCGCGCTGCCGTCGATCTGCGTCGTCTGCTGCCACGCGCCACCGAGCCGTTCATTGACGTCAACCCG
>CBFHKQ010000026.1:0-32116 GCA_965656435.1 uncultured Pseudosulfitobacter sp.
CACACCCTTGGTCGAGGACACGCCTGACAACATCAAAGGTCACCCCAAGGTCCGCGAAGCGTATCTGGGCGAGACGCAAACGGCGGCCTGAGGAGCACCCCCATGAACGAACAATCTGCTATCCTGGCAAAAAACGCCAACCACGCCAAAACAGCGCCAGCCTTCCTGTCGGTTTGGGACCTGCACGCCTATTACGGCGAAAGCTATATCGTCCAAGGCATCAGCTTTAATGTGCATGAGGGCGAGATTCTGGCCCTGCTGGGTCGGAACGGTGCCGGCAAGACCTCTACATTGCGCGCCATTGCACGGCTCGATAATCCACAGGTGCACCACGGTGAAATCTGGCTGGACCACAAGCCTTTGCACCAAATGTCCAGCTTTCAGGCCTCGCAAGCCGGTCTGGGCCTCGTGCCCGAAGACCGCCGCATCATTGCGGGCCTGACGGTGGAGGAAAACCTCAAGCTGGCGCAGATCGCGCCGCCAATCGGTTGGTCGCTGGACCGTGTCTATGACCTTTTCCCGCGTCTGCGCGAACGCCGCGCCCAAGAAGGCGTAACGCTGTCGGGCGGAGAACAGCAGATGCTGGCCATCGCACGCGCGCTGTGCCGCGACATTAAAGTGTTGCTGCTGGACGAGCCTTATGAAGGCCTCGCGCCTGTGATCGTGGACGAGATCGAAAAAACGCTGCGCATCATCAAAGAGCAAGGCATCACCACGATCTTGGTCGAACAAAACGCTGTGCGCGCGCTGCAATTGGCCGACCGCGCTGTGATCCTGGACACCGGCGGCATCGTCTTTGACGGCACCGCGGCCGAGGTGTTGGACAATAAAGAGTTGCGCGAGGAATACCTCGCGATCTGACACCGTTCCCTTCGGTGTATTCCAAAAATCGGCCGCCCCTCCCTGCGGCCGATTTTTTTATGCGCCGCTCAGACCAGCCTGCGCAGTTCGGTCTTGAGGACCTTGCCGTAGTTGTTTTTCGGCAGTGTATCGAGGCGCACATAGGCTTTTGGCGCCTTAAACCGCGCAATCTGGGCCCGGCATAGCGCGTCCAGTTCCGCCTCAGACGCTGTGCCCACAATACAGGCCACAACCTCTTCACCCCAATCGGGGTGCTGGCGACCGATGACAGAAACCTCGGACACTTCTGCGTGCTGCAACAGCACCTGCTCCACCTCGCTTGGATAGACGTTCGACCCGCCCGTGATAATCACGTCCTTCGAGCGGTCCAAAAGGGTCAAATACCCCGCCGCGTCCAAGGCTCCGACATCGCCCGTGTGTAGCCATCCATTAATAAGCGTGCTTGCAGTGGCCTGTGGGTTGCGCCAGTAGCCCGGCATCACAGCCGCCCCCCGCACCGCAATCTCTCCCACATCGCCCACGACACATGACACGCCGTTTTGGTCCAACACCGCAACTTCCACACAGGACTGCGCCCGCCCCACAGAAGCCAATCGCGCCATATCCGCGCCTGCGACATCCGCGCGCGACAATGCGGTGATCGCCATCGGACACTCGCCCTGGCCATAAATCTGGACAAATATGTCCCCAAATACGGCGCGTGCTTCCAAGATGTCGGGCAAATACATCGGTCCACCGGCATACACGACAGTACGCAGACCCTGCCCATTGCGACCTGCGGCCTTTGCCGCCGCAGTCATCCGGGTAACCATCGTAGGGGCCGCAAACATATGCGCCCGCCCGAAATGTGCCGCCAAATCGAAAACCTCTGCCGCGTCAAAACCTGCCGAGACCGGGCACACGTGCCGACACCCGTGTTGTACGTGCATGATGTTATAAAGCCCTGCCCCATGGCTAAGCGGTGCGGCATAGATCGCGCAATCGTCAGGGCTGATCTGGTCTACATCCGCCGTATAGCTCAGCGCCATCGCCATCAGCATACCAAAGGTAATCATAACGCCCTTGGGCTTGCCCGTAGTGCCTGAAGTGTAAAAGAGCCAGGCCAGATCCTCAGCGCGACGCGACACTGGATTAGCGATCGCCTCGGCTTGAGGTACATGGCAGACCACCTGACAGGTTTCGGTCAAGGCCTTTTGGGAAGGCTCAGCCAGGGCAGCATCCACAAAAACCAAGCGCGCCTCTGCATTGTTTAGAATAAAGCACGCTTCACGCGGGTGTAATTTGGCGTTGATCGGCACGGCAACGGCGCCCGCACACCAAATGCCCCACAGCAGGATCAAATAATCGGGGCAGTTCGGCATATAAATCGCCACGCGATCACCCGGCATGACCTTTTGCTCCCGCAACCACCCCGCCACACCCCGCGCCCGTTCGTAAAACTCAGCATAGGTGGCAACAGCCTGCGTGCCGCTAAAAAGTGCCGGACGTGCCCCATCGCGCGCCGCGGTCCGTTCCAGCCAAAGTGCTAAATTCATGCTCAAACCCATCTATTTTCACATCTGCTACTATGCCCGCAGGCGCAGGGTGCTTCAATCTGGCACAGCACCGCTTTTCAACCTACGGCAAAGCACCTATAAGACCGCCCAAAGACGCGCGAGCCAACCAGGCGTCAACAAAGGGTCCAGAGCGATATGACACAGAAAAAACACGACGATGATGTGGCCTTTATCAAGGCATTGGCAGAATTGTTGCGCGAAAATGATCTGACCGAATTGCAGGTCAAACGCGACTATGCCGAGGATGACAGCCTGAACGTGCGCGTGACACGGGCCCATCCGCCCGTAGCACAAACCGTGTCAGCGCAGGTGGCACCGATGGCGGCACCTGCCCCCGCAGCGCCTGCCGCAGCGGCCCCCATTGCCAGCGCCACAGACCCCGCCGATGATCCCGACGCCGTAACCTCGCCCATGGTCGGCACTGTGTATATGCAGGCCGAACCCGGTGCGCCCGCCTTTATCTCCGTTGGTGCGCAAGTGGCCGAAGGCGACACGCTTCTCATCGTGGAAGCGATGAAAACCATGAACCATATCCCCGCCCCCCGCGCCGGCACGGTCAAACGGATCTTGGTCGATGACGGGTCCGCCGTTGAATTTGGTGCACCGCTTGTGATCCTGGAATAAGGGACAGAGCATGTTCAAAAAAATTCTGGTCGCCAACCGTGGGGAAATTGCGCTGCGGGTTATCCGTGCGGCCCGCGAAATGGGCATCGGCAGCGTTGCTGTACATTCCACCGCCGATAGTGACGCGATGCATGTGCGCATGGCCGACGAAAGCGTGTGCATCGGCCCGCCCTCGTCCACCGATAGCTATTTGTCTATCCCGGCCATCATTGCCGCCTGCGAAATTACAGGCGCGGAGGCGATCCACCCCGGATATGGGTTTCTGTCGGAAAACGCAGCCTTCGTTCAGATCATTGAGGACCACGGCCTGACCTTCATTGGTCCCACCGCCGAGCATATCCGGGTCATGGGCGACAAAATCACCGCAAAAGACACCATGAAAAAACTGGGTGTACCTTGCGTGCCCGGCTCTGACGGTGGTGTTGATACCCTCGAAGAGGCACAGCGTTTGGGCCGAGAGATCGGCTATCCCGTCATCATCAAGGCAACAGCCGGCGGCGGCGGCAAAGGCATGAAAGTCGCCACCTCGCATGAAGATATGGAAAAAGCGTTCCACACTGCGCGCGCCGAAGGCAAATCGAACTTCGGCAATGACGAAGTCTATATTGAGAAATACCTGACCACGCCGCGCCACATCGAAATCCAAGTCTTTGGCGATGGCAAGGGACGCGCGGTCCACTTAGGCGAGCGGGATTGCTCATTGCAGCGCCGCCACCAAAAGGTATTCGAAGAAGCCCCCGGCCCCACCATTTCCGCCGAAGAGCGCGCACGCATCGGCAAAGTGTGCGCCGATGCAATGGCCGACATCAACTACATCGGCGCAGGCACCATTGAGTTTCTCTATGAAAACGGCGCGTTCTACTTCATTGAAATGAACACCCGTTTGCAGGTTGAGCATCCCGTGACCGAAGCGATTTTTGGTGTGGACCTCGTCCGCGAGCAAATCCGTGTCGCGGCAGGCCTGCCAATGTCCTTTAAGCAGGACACCCTCGCCATCAACGGCCATTCAATCGAAGTGCGCATCAACGCAGAAAAGCTGCCAAATTTTGCCCCCTGCCCGGGCCGGATCACGCAATATCACGCGCCCGGTGGCCTTGGTGTGCGCATGGACAGCGCGCTTTATGATGGGTATTCGATCCCGCCCTATTACGACAGCTTGATCGGGAAATTGATCGTGCACGGCCGCGACCGAGCTGAGGCTTTGGCCCGATTGGACCGCGCCTTGGCCGAGCTGATCGTGGACGGGGTAGACACAACCGTGCCGCTGTTCAATGCCCTCTTGCAAGAGGGCGACATTCAGACGGGCGATTATAATATCCACTGGTTGGAACACTGGCTGGATACGAACCTGCAACACGGCTGATGCAGCTCACGCCGCAGATCCTGCTCCATGGCTATTCCATCGGCATATTTCCCATGGCCGAACATCGCGACGACCCAGAGGTCTTTTGGGTTGATCCGCGCCGGCGGGGAATTCTGCCTTTGGACAAGTTCCACGTCTCGCGCAGCCTCAGCCGCGCAATGCGGCGCAGCGATTGGCATATAACCCTAAATCAAGATTTTGCCGGTGTGGTTGCAGCCTGTGCCGACCGCGATGAGACTTGGATCAATGACGAAATCGCCCGCCTCTATGATCAGCTACACGCGATGGGACAGGCACATTCAGTCGAGATCCGCAGTGCGGACGGCACTCTGGTCGGTGGTGTTTACGGCGTCACACTAGGCGCTGCGTTCTTTGGCGAAAGCATGTTCTCCCGCGCGACAAATGGATCAAAAATGGCACTGGCGGCAGCCGTAGACCACTTACGGCGGCTTGGGTTTATGCTCTTTGACACGCAGTTTCTGACGGATCACCTCGCCTCGCTAGGCGCAGTGGAAATCACGCGGGCCAAGTATCACGCTTTGCTAGAACGCGCCCTTGAAGGTGAGGCTGATTTCACCGCGGCCCCAGCACCGCGCCTTTACGATGTCATGCAACGCATGACCCAAACGTCATAGCGTGCGTGATCCAGCGCGCTGAGCGCGGGCGCACTCGCGATCATCCAGCCAAAGAAAACAACCCCGTCGCGCCCTGTTTCGCTGATCTCCAGTGAGGCATAGGCGTCGCCCGCAGGGTTGCCTGCGGGATAGCGGCACTCGCGCAAAACAATGTCCAACCGCCCAAAACGCGCCGCGGTACCGGTTGGCAGTTCCAGATCCGTTACTTGACCGTTGATCTTATCCAAAGCACGTAAAAATGCCCCGCTCGCGGCTGTCGTTTGCTGCGCACTGGCCGGGCCGAAGACGATGATGCAAAGGGCAGCCAAAACCGCCAGCCGCTTCATTCAGGCGCTCCGCTGGAGACGAATTTAAGCAAAAGAGAGATCAAAGACACCGCGCCTTGGGTATCTACAATCTCGGCACCATCTTCATAATAGAAGGGCGAACCACCGGGCATGATCTCAACAAAATTACCACCCAAGAGGCCTTCGGAGCTGATAATGATCGCGCTGTCGTCTGGGATGGCGACCTCTTTGTCGAGCAAAACCGTGGTCTCGGCGCGGTAGGTCTGCGGGTTCAAGGTTACATCTGCAACGGTGCCGATTTTGACCCCTGCAAGGCGCACATCTGTGCCGATGCCCACGCCTTCTAGGCTGCGAAAACTGGCTGTGAGAGGATAGCGGTCGCCCGTGGCTTGGATGCCGCTGGCTTGTACAGCGTAGAGTGCAAAGGATACGGCTGCGGCCAATACCGCTCCGCCTACCAATACTTCGCCGGTCTTTTCCGCCATTTATTCGGGGCTCCAAGCCTCGTAATCTGCGCGTTTTGCAGGATCGGCACGACGCAGCGATCCAGCAGGCGCATAGGCCAGCGCGCTGCCCGTCAGGTTTTCTTGGTGCTCTTTTTCCCATGGTTTGCGCAGCAATGGGCGCTCTGTGGGTGGCTCGTCCCAAGTGCGGTGTAGCCAGCCGTGCCATTCGGGATCGATCCGGCTAGCCTCGATTTCACCATTGAAGATAACCCAACGGCGGCTGTCGTCTTGATTGCGATAAAAGATGTTGCCCTGGGCATCATCGCCCACGCGGACGCCTCTGCGCCATGTGAACAACTGCGTGTTCAGCGTTTGACCGTTCCACCACGTGACTGCGCGCAATGCTGTCGAGAGAATGCCCATGTCAGCCTCCAAATCCTACGCCTTGTCTATGCCGCATCCAGGCGCCTGCGTCCAGTGCGCAACCACGTCAAAACGCAGAGCAAGGTCGGTTATGCCAATGCGGTGACCTCGATCTCGATCCGGTATTTCGGGTCGATGAGGCCGCATTCGATCATCGTCGCCGCAGGTGGGTTATCGCCAAAGGTGGCCTGCAAGGTCGGCCAGCAGGCCTCAAATTCGGCCGCGTCGGGGAGCATATAGGTTACGCGCACGACCTTGTCCCAGCAGCTACCGGCTTGAACGAGTGCCGCGCCGATGGTGTCCAATGCATCTGCGCATTGCGCGGCCACCGTGTCGCCTTGGCCAACGGTGCCTGCCACGTGCACAAAACCGCCCGCCACCACAGCGCGCGCATAGCCGATTTTTGCCTCAAAGGCGCTGCCAGAATGGATGCGTTTAATCGTCATTGAGTGTTCCGTTTTATGCCGCTGCGACCCAGCTTGCGTCACGCGCAAGCTGGGTGCGCGTCGCAAGCTGGGCGGCGCACGACCTTAGGCCGATGCGTCCGCTTTTTCAGCCTCAGCGTGGATCATCAATGGTGCCGCATCCGAGGTCACCGCTTCATCGTTCACCACAACCTCGGTCACACTGTCCATGCCCGGCAGATCAAACATCGTGTCGAGCAGGATGTCCTCGAGGATCGACCGCAGACCCCGTGCACCCGTTTTCCGTTCGATCGCGCGTTTGGCAATCGCCGACAGCGCGTCTTCGGTGAAAGTCAGCGTGGTGTCTTCCAACTCGAAGAGGCGTTGGTACTGCTTGACCAGCGCGTTTTTCGGCGCTGTAAGGATCGTCACCAGTGCGTCTTCGTCCAGATCTTCGAGTGTTGCCAAAACGGGCAGACGGCCAACGAATTCCGGGATCAGGCCGAACTTCAACAAGTCTTCTGGCTCCAAATCGGTAAAGATTTCACCGACACCACGTTCATCATTGTCCCGCACGTCGGCGCCAAAGCCCATGGCAGAGCCTTTGCCCCGTGCTGCGATGATTTTATCCAGACCCGCAAAAGCACCGCCGCAAATGAACAGGATGTTGGTCGTATCCACCTGCAAGAATTCCTGTTGCGGATGCTTGCGCCCACCCTGTGGCGGAACGGAGGCCACGGTGCCTTCCATCAGCTTCAACAGCGCCTGCTGAACACCCTCACCGGACACGTCACGTGTGATGGACGGATTTTCAGACTTGCGTGTAATTTTGTCGACCTCATCGATGTAGACGATGCCGCGCTGCGCCCGCTCCACGTTGTATTCCGAGGCCTGCAACAGTTTCAGGATGATGTTTTCAACATCTTCGCCAACATAACCTGCCTCGGTGAGCGTCGTCGCATCCGCCATCGTGAACGGCACGTCCAAAATACGCGCCAAGGTCTGCGCGAGCAGCGTCTTGCCGCAGCCCGTGGGGCCGATCAGCAAGATGTTCGACTTTGCCAGCTCAATATCACCGCCTTTTTGGGCGTGATTGAGGCGCTTGTAGTGGTTGTGAACCGCAACAGACAGGACACGCTTTGCAGTGGCTTGACCGATCACATAGTCATCCAACACGCCGCAGATATCCTTGGGCGTTGGCACGCCGTCCGTGGCCTTCAGCCCGCTGGCCTTGGTTTCTTCGCGAATGATATCCATGCACAGCTCGACACATTCGTCGCAGATGAACACAGTTGGTCCGGCAATCAGCTTGCGCACCTCATGCTGGCTCTTGCCGCAAAAGCTGCAATAAAGCGTGTTTTTGCTGTCGCCGCTTGAATTATTCGCCATCTCAACCCTTTCAGGTTTTCGCATCCCGCCGTGACATGCGCGTCATGCACACGGCCTTAATCTCTTTAATTGGGAGCCAACTTAGGCCAGCCCCCAGATAGTCACAATCGCAAAATGTCCGGCGCGCCTGCATCCGCCGACGCGCGGTCAAATCATTAGGCCTCAGCGTCGCCTGTGCTGCGGCTTTCCACGATTTCATCCAAGTGACCCCAATCTTTCGCCTCTTCGGGCGTCATCCAAGTGTCCCGGTCCATCGCTTTTTGGACTGTCTCATAATCTTGGCCGGAGTGTTTCACGTACATCTGATACATCCGTTCGCGGGTCCGCTCGATGTGACGCGCGGAGATCAAGATGTCCGCGGCCATACCCTGGCTGCCGCCAGAGGGTTGGTGTACCATAATTTCAGAGTTTGGCAGCGCAAAGCGCATCCCCGGCTCACCACCGATCGCAATAGCCGAGCCCATGGAAGCCGCCATGCCGCAGATCAGCGTCGACACTTTCGGTTTGATGTACTGCATCGTGTCATAAATTGAAAAACCCGCGGTCACTTCACCGCCGGGCGAGTTGACATACATGCTGATTTCTTTGGTCGGGTTTTCTGCCTCAAGGTGCAGCAACTGGGCGACAACCAAATGGCTCATCCCGCTATGGATCGGGCCGTTAATGAAAATAATCCGCTCTTTCAACAAGCGCGAGAAGATATCATAGGCCCGCTCCCCGCGGCTGGTTTGTTCAACCACCATCGGGACAAGATTGGCATAGGTGTCGATCGGATGTTGCATGTGCATGTCGCCTTGTTCGCTTTTGCGGGACCATACCCGCAACAGTGTTGCTAGAATGTTAGTGCTGCCCGCAGGGGGCTGCAACCCCACCCAGCACGGTCAATGCGCGTATTGATTGCAAATGAGATGTGCAATGATTCAATATTGAATGAAACGGGGCGCACGCTAACTGCGCCTCATGACAGAACACTTGCGCACCTTCCCCCCGACCCGACACGCAGCCCTTGATCGCCTGCAAAAATTTGTCCCCCATGCGGGGCGCACCTATGCGGGGCGACGCAATTTTGACCTCGGCCCCGGCAAGCATGACGGTGTGTCGCAACTCTCGCCCTATCTGCGGACACGGTTGATCGCAGAGGACGAAGTGCTGCGCGCAACGCTTGCACAGCACAGTCCGCAGGCGGCCGAAAAGTTCATCCAAGAGGTGATTTGGCGCGGCTATTGGAAGGGTTGGTTAGAGCACCGTCCCGGCGTTTGGACCGGCTACACCGCGGGCCTGCAACAGCTTCACAACATGGTGATGACCCAATCAGGGCTGCGCGCCCGCTGGGAAGAAGCCTGTTTGGGCAAGACCGGTATCGCACCTTTTGATGCATGGACGTCAGAGCTGGCGGAGACGGGATATCTGCACAACCACGCCCGCATGTGGTTCGCCTCCATCTGGATCCACACGCTCGAACTGCCGTGGGAGCTTGGGGCGGATTTCTTTATGCGGCACCTGCTGGACGGCGATCCTGCGTCGAACACGTTGGGATGGCGGTGGGTGGCGGGTTTGCATACCGAAGGCAAGACATACCGCGCCGACCCCGAAAACATCGCCAAATATACCCAAAATCGGTTTGGGCAGGTGTCCGGCCTTGCGCCATTTGCCGCACCTGTGGACGGCATGCGCAATCCGGAACGGACCCCACCGCGGCCCGCAAACATGCTGCCAGATCCAAGCAGAGCGGGGCGCGTCGGTCTTATCCTACATGGTGAGGAGCTGATGCCTGCGCATATCCTTGAGAAAATTGCGCCAATTGCCACGCTGCCGCTAGAGATTTCCCCCTATAGCCCGTGGCAAGCTAGCCCGGAGGTCAATGCGTGGCGCAGCGCCGCTTTAGCCTCCGCAGTGACAGAAACGCCGTATGAGTTGGGCGAGGTTGCGCCCGCGGCTCATGATGCTGACGCAATTCAAAGCTGGGCTGAGGCACATAACCTCGATTGTATCGTAACGGCCTTCGCGCCGGTTGGGCCAACGGCGCAAGCGCTTGCCCAGTCATCAGCGCTACAAATACGCCGACCCTATGACGATGCGGTCTGGCCGCACGCGACCCACGGATTTTTCAGGCTCAAAAAGAAAATTCCAGAGATTTTGCGCCATGTCGACGGGCGCCAGCTATCGCTGATATAACCCCTTGAAACATCCCCGCGCTGCAAATGCGCCGCGCGGGGGGATCACTTATTTTCCTGATATACAGGCCGCCAGCGATGTGGCGATGTTGCGCAACACCTGAGCATAAAGGTCCGGTCCAGGCGCAATCTCTGCGCCCAAGGGGTCAACGACGCCGGTGTTTTCTGCATCCACGGCCTGCACGAGACCTGCGTTATATTGCGGCTCGGACAATACACAGGTGGCGCCCGCCTCTGCTACAAAATCGCGAATGATTGCGACGCGAATTGGGCTTGGCTGTGACGCGTCACCGATGGAGAATGCTCCCACAGCCGGCATGTCAAAGCTGTCTTCAAAATATTGGAACGCGTCGTGATAGACGATGAAGGGCTTGCCCTGCACCGATGCGAGCGTGGCTGTTACCTCCGTGCGCAAATCACTCAAATCCGCTGCGGCCCGCGCCGCGTTGGCAGTATATTGCGCGGCATTTTCGGGATCTGTAGTGCCGAGGATTTGCGCGATTTCTTGCAGCCAGATTGTTGCATTCTGAGGTGACAACCAAGCATGCGGATCCATCCCGCCTGCATGTGCGTGATCATGGCCGTGGTCATCATGGCCGTCTTCGTGCTTTTCATCAGCGTGTTCGTCATGACCATGGTCGTCATGTGCGTGCTCTTCGTGGCCATGGTCGTCGTGGGCTTTTTCGCCATGGTCGTAATGGTCCGCGTCGGCGTGTGCATCATGCGCATGATCCTCATGCTCATCCTCATGTGCCCCATGCTCGTCATGGTCATCATGGCCATCTTCGCCGCGATCCGAATGGGCATCACCCTTTTGAGGTGCAAAGCCTACGCCGTCACGGGTTTCCAGAAGGACCGCACCCGGAACATCCAAAAGAGCGACATGCGTGGCCGACGCGGCGAGACTGTCCAGTGACGTCTCTAGCCAAGGGGTGAGCCCCTCGCCCACCCAAAAAACAATGTCTGATTGGCTCAGAGACCGCGCTTCCGACGGGCGCATGGAATAGCCGTGCGGCGACGCACCGGGTGGCAGCAGCAGGTCCGGCGTACCCACACCTGCCATCACTTGCGAGACAAGAGAATGCACCGGTGCGATATCAACAACCACGCGCGGCACATCCGAAAGTGCAGGGCCCGCGCAAAGCGTCGCAAAAACCGCTGCGGGAATAGTGTTTCTCTTCATCTCGACAATCCCTTATTATGAGTCGCAGGACTTGCTAAATGTTATAATGTAACATATCAAGTGGCAAATTACGGATATCGGATATGGCGCCTTTGGGCTTTCACTCGCACGATCATACCGCTTGCATAGATCAGACCCTTGCAGCGGCCACATCGTATTGCGCTGAAAATAAGTTGAAATTCACGCCGGTCCGCCGACGGGCATTGGAAATCCTACTGCGCGAACATCGTGCGCTGGCCGCTTATGATCTCTTGGCGCATCTTGCTGCTGATGGCTTGGGCTCGCAGCCCCCCGTGGCCTATCGGGCACTCGATTTTCTAACGTCTACTGGATTTGCGCATAAAATTGAGCGGCTGAACGCCTATGTGGCCTGCTCTCATTTGGGCGCAGATCATGCCCCAGCCTTTCTAATTTGCCGAGCCTGCAAAGCCATTGCAGAAGCAGAAACGGACCTTTCCCAAGGCCGCTTGGACGCTACGGCAAGCGCTGCGGGTTTCCAGATTGAGCGCACAATCGTCGAGGTCGAAGGCCTCTGCCCCGACTGTCAGGACCCAAGAGCGTGAACGCGTTAATCTCGACGCAAGGAATGACCCTCGCGCAGGGCGGCCGCTCAGTGTTGCATGGGGTGGATTTCGCGATCCATGCCGGAGAGATCGTGACGATCGTGGGGCCGAACGGCTCCGGCAAATCAAGCTTGATTAAGGGGTTGATCGGGGCGCTGAACCCGACCAAGGGCACCGTCACGCGCGCCCCGGACTTGCGTATCGGCTATGTGCCGCAGAGCTTGCATATTGACCCCACGCTGCCCCTGACCGTGAAGCGGTTTATGAACCTGCCGCGCCGGCGTGGCCCGGTGATAGAAGCGCTGGCCAAGGCAGGCCTGCCAGATCTAACCCACCGGCAAATGTCGCAGCTTTCGGGCGGGCAGTTTCAACGGGTGATGTTGGCGCGGGCGCTCTTGGCGCGACCGAACCTGCTGATCTTGGATGAGGCGACCCAAGGCCTCGATCAACCCGGTGCGGCCAGCTTTTACCGCCAAATCGAAGAGGTTCGACGCACCTTGGGCTGCGCCGTTTTGATGGTCAGCCATGATTTACACGTGGTCATGGCCGCCTCTGACCGCGTACTTTGTGTGAATGGTCACATCTGCTGTGAGGGCACGCCGGACGTTGTGCGCGACGCGCCGGAATACCGCGCGCTGTTCGGCTCTGGCACCGGGGGCGCACTGGCGCTGTACCGACATGAGCACACCCATGATCATGACCATGATTGCGGCGATCCCGCGCACCGCGCCGACCTCGCGTCCGAAGCGCACGATCCACAGCATAAAAGGCCTGCCCGTGTTTGACGATTTTTTGGTGCGTGCCGCTCTTGCCGGCGTCGGAGTTGCCTTGGCGGCAGGTCCGCTAGGCTGTTTTGTGGTGTGGCGGCGGATGGCCTATTTTGGCGACGCCACAGCGCATGCGGCCCTTTTGGGTGTAGCGTTGGCCCTGACCTTTGAAGGCCCGATCTTTTTGGGTGTTTTGTTGGTCGCGCTCTGTATGGCGCTCACCATCTCTACGCTGTCGGGTCGGGGGTTGGCCGAGGACACGTTGCTGGGCGTGACCGCGCATTCGGCACTGGCGCTCGGGCTGGTGGCGGTGTCCCTTTTGGACGGCATCCGCATTGATTTGATGGCCTATTTATTCGGCGACATCTTGGCGGTCACGCATCTGGATCTGGCGTTGATCTGGGGCGGTGCGGCGGTGGTGACTGCCTTGTTAATCTGGCGCTGGCCAGCGCTTCTGTGTGCCACGCTAAACCCCGATTTGGCACAAGCGGGCGGGATCAACCCGCGGCGTGAAGGCTTGGTACTGACCCTGACACTCGCTGTCACCGTGGCCTGCGCCATCAAAGTCGTGGGCGCGCTGTTGATCGCGGCTCTGCTGATTATTCCGGCGGCCGCTGCCCGCCCCTTAGCACGCACACCCGAAGCAATGGCGGCCCTCGCCGCCCTCATCGGTTCGGCCGCGGCGCTGAGCGGTCTGACAGGGGCCTATTACTGGGACACGCCCACAGGTCCTACGATCGTGAGCGTGGCCGCCGGAGGCTTTGTCCTCACGACATTAGCGCAGCGGGCGTTGGGCAAGTTCATGCAAAAAGCCGCGGCCCGCTAATCTGCATTAAGTGACTTTACTGCGGGCCTCGAATTCTGGTCGGTCCCAAAGCGCGCCGTCCATGACAGCCGCGATGTGATCCACAGCCGCCCGTACGTCATCCGCGTCCAAATACATCGGCGTAAAACCAAAGCGCATAATATCCGGCGCACGAAAATCACCAATAACGCCCCGCGCGATCAAGGCCTGCATCGCCGCATAGCCCTCGTGGAACCGGAATGAGACCTGCGATCCGCGAACAGCCGGATCACGCGGGCTAGCGAGTGTGAGGGCGGGCACGCGCGCTTCGACCTCTGCGATAAACAGCTCTTGCAAAGCAACGGATGCCACGCGCAAATCGGCCATGTCCACGCCCTCCCAGAGCGCCATCGCCGCCTCAAGGGCTGCAAGCTGGATGACAGGCGGTGTGCCGACGCGCATTCGCTCAATCCCGCCGGCAGGACGGTAATCAAGATCAAAAGCAAAGGGCGCGTCGTGCCCCAACCAACCTGACAGAGCCGGCGCGATCTGGTCGCTCAGATCCGCGCGGACATAGATGAATGCCGGCGCGCCCGGCCCACCGTTGAGGTATTTATAGGTGCAGCCAACCGCCATGTCGCACCCAGAGGCCGCCAAATCCACTGGCAATGCGCCCGCCGAATGCGCCAAATCCCAGATCATCACCGCCCCTTCGGAGGCTGCACGCTCAGAGATTGCCGCCATGTCGTGCATCCGTCCCGTGCGGTAATCCACATGCGTTAAAAGTACCGCGGCCACATCAGAGTTAATCGCTGCCTCAACCCCTTCAGGCTCAACCAAGCGCAGCTCATACCCCTGATCCAACGTTTCAATCAGACCCTGCACCATGTAGAGATCGGTCGGGAAATTGCCGGTATCGCTGAGGATCACGCGCCGTTCTGGGCGCATTTTGAGGGCCGAGGCCACCGCCTGATAGACCTTTACCGACAGGGTATCCCCCATGACAACAGTGCCCGCAGGCGCGCCAATCAGCGCCCCAATTTTGTCCCCAAGTGTGGAAGGTTGCGCCATCCAGCCCGCCCCGTTCCAGCCACGGATCAGCATTTGACCCCATTCGTCCAGCATCATTGACGCCACCCGCGCGGCAGCCGCTTTTGGCAGCGGACCCAGCGAATTTCCATCGAGGTAGATGACCCCTTCGGGCAGCTCAAACATGTCTTTGCGCAGGATCATTTGGCATTGTCCTTAATCTGGTATGTTATGCGGGCCTGCCGCGGTTGCGCCGACCCTATGGCGGCGCAGGGTCTGCTACAAGCCAGTCGCGCAGGATCACTTGCACATGCGGTCCGCGGTCAGGCGTCCGGCACCAGCAAAGCCTCCAACACGGTCCGTGCGCGTTCTCCGATCGGGCACGGACGGCGCGTTTCGCGGTCCACGTTTACATGGACGAAATGTCCCTCGGCGGCAGCTTCCTGTGCATCATTTCGGAACAATCCAACCTCGTAGTGCACCGAAGAACGGCCCAACTTGGTCGCCCGTAGCCCGGCGTGGATCACATCAGGAAAGGCCAGCTCCGCATGATAGGTACATCCGGTTTCGACCACCAAAAAGACTTCGCGGCCAGTGTGGATGTCAAGCACGCCTTCTTTCACGAGGTACCCGTTCACCGCTGTGTCAAACAGTTGATAATGCATGGCGTTATTCATGTGCCCATAGATGTCATTGTCGAACCAGCGTGTCGTGATGGTCGAAAAGACGCGGTAGGCATCGCGGGTCTTGGGGGCGGCACGGGTCATAGAGCGGCCGCATAGATGCTCAGCGCATCTGCCTCTGTTACGGGCCGGGGATTATTCATCAGCAAACGCGTCTGGTTCATTGCATCGCGCGCCAAGACCGGCAGGTCATCCGCCGTGATCCCAACGCTGCGCAGGCCCATGTCGAGCCCACACCGCAGCGCCAAATCTTGCAGCGCATCCGCGAAAGCAAAAGCAGCCTCTTGCACATCCAGCCCTTGCAAATGCGGGAAGGCAATCGCAGCCAGATCGGCATAGGCTTCGGGCGCTGTTTGTGCATTAAAGCGCAGCACATGTGGCAGGACCAAAGCATTGCTCAGACCATGCGGCACTTTGAAATGCCCCCCGATCGGATAGGCCAGCGCATGCACCGCGGCAACCGGCGCGTTGGCAAAGGCCTGCCCGGCCAACAGGGATCCCAGCAACATGTCGGACCGTGCGGCAATGTCATCCGGGGTGCGTACAGCCCGCTCGAGTGCGGCTCCCATCAAGCGCAGCGCCTCACACGACAAGGCGCGGCTGATCGGGTGGTTGTTGGGATTAACGCTCGCGTAGGCTTCGATGGCGTGCACCATCGCGTCGATCCCTGTGGCAGCGGTGACAAGCCCCGGCAGGCCGCAGGTTAATTCTGGATCGAGCAGCGCCACATCTGGAATAATCAGCGGGCTAACCACGCCCATCTTTTCACGGGCGCCCGTGGTGACGATGCTGATCGGCGTGACCTCGGATCCAGTGCCCGCCGTTGTAGGCACAGCAATCAGCGGCAAGCGCGGGCCTTTGGCCGCGCCAACGCCGTAGACTTCCGCCAACGCAGCACCAGAACTTGCCAAAAGAGCGGCGAGCTTGGCGACATCGATGGAAGAGCCGCCTCCAAGTCCGATCACGCCATCCATGCCCAGCGCGGCGGCCGCGGCGCTTGTGACAACTGCCTCTGGCGGATCGGCTGTGATATCCGCAAAAACCGTGGCCTCTACGCCTGCGTCCCGCAAAGACTGCAAGGCCGCGTCCACGATGCCGGCGGCCATTAGACCCGCGTCCGTGACGACCAGAACACGCGCGCCGCAGGTCTGCCGGGTGATCGCGCCCAGCTCTGAAAGCTGACCGGGGCCCATTCGAATGCTGGGCGTTGTGTTAAATGTGAAAGACTGCATGTGCCCTCAGAATATTTCAGGTATCGTATCGCTTCGGGTGCACGCTCGCAGTGCCCGCCTGCGGCACAAGGTGACCCGATTGTGCGCAGTCTGTCCAGACTTGCAAATCGCCGTGACGTGGCGAAAGGTATGCCCCGGACACATCGGATAAGAGGGCAGAATGGCACGACGCGCCAACCGCCGAAGCAAAATATCGACGCCACCACCACCGCAGCGCCGCACGCCAGAGGGCGGACGCCTCGCGCCGCTTTCAGAGACGGACGTGACCGCGATCATAGAGGCTGGACTGCATCTGTTGGCGGAGGTGGGCGTGTCAGAGGCACCCGCCGAGATGGTTGCAACACTTACCAAAAAGGGCGCGACCCTATCGCCCACCGGACGCTTATGTATCCCGTCAGACGTGGTGGTGGATGCCCTCGCCACCCTGCCCCGCGACATCATCCTGCACGGACGCGCGCCCGAGCATCACCTTGATTTACGCAGGGCCCGCGTGCACGTTGGCACCGGCGGTGCCTCGCCTCAGATCGTGGACATCGATACGGGCAGCTACCGTGATGCGTGCCTGCGCGACATTCATGACGCCGCGCGCTTGGTCGAGCATTTGCCGCACATCCACTTTTTCGCCCGCCCCATGGTGGCCTGCGACATTAAAGAGGCCCGCGCGCTGGATCTAAACACCGCTTTTGCCTGTCTGTCTGGCACCACCAAGCATGTGATCACCTCTGCGAGCGACCCAGAACATGTGCACGACATCGCCGCGATGTGCTTTGATATCGCAGGCAGCCGCGCCGCGTTTGAGGCGGCGCCGTTTTTGTCCCTCAACATCAACCATGTGGTCCCGCCGCTGCGCTGTGCGCCTGACGCCTGCGCGGTGATGGCTGCCGCCATTGAAGCGGGCCTGCCGGTGATGGTGAACACGTTCGGTCAGATGGGCGCATCCAGCCCTGTGACCATGGCCGGCTGCTTGGCCCAAACCCACGCCGAAACGCTGGCCGGTTTGGTCTATGCTTGGGCGGTAAACCCCGCAGCGCGCGTGATCTATGGTCCGCGGCCCATGATTACGGACCTGCGCAGTGGCGGCATGGCGGGTGGCAGCGGCGAGCAAGCGCTTTTAACCGCCGCCGCCGTACAGATCGCGCGGGCAAGCGGCCTGCCCTGTTCCACCATCGCAGGGGCCACCGATAGCAAGGCCGCAGATGCACAGTCCGGCGCGGAAAAGGCGCTGTGCGTTAGCATGGCGGCACAAGCCGGCTGCAATCTGATCACGCAAGCCGCGGGAACACAGGCGGGGCTCATGGCAACCTCGCTGGCCGCCTATGTGATCGACAACGACATGTTGGGCGCGATTTTGCAGGCCACCGGGCCCATCGAGGTATCGGCCGACACTCTGGCCACCGCCACCGTTGCACGGACCGTCGAAGGTCCGGGGCACTTTTTGGGCGAGGCCGACACCTATGCCCGCATGAAAAGCGATTTCCTCTATCCTGATTTGGCAGACCGGCAGTCGCCCGCAGGTTGGTCCGAGGCGGGCGCACCGGAATTGCTTGAAACGGCGCGCGCCCGTGTCAGACAGACTTTGGCCGATGCCGCGCCCTGCACCCTGCCACCTGACATCGCCCAGCGCCTGCGTGCGCGCTTTGATATTGCGCTGCCCCACATTTGAAATTGTCGCGAACCTCGGTTCAGGTTTTCCAAACAGGCTTATGGCGTTTGAGGGGGCCCGCTGGTGCCGGCCATCTGGGTTGCTTGCCACCAAATGTCACGGGGAACGCCACACGTCGCGCAGAGCCCCAATGCGTTTGCTCAACACCTGGCGCATAATCTGTCTCGATCTCGGGAGGCAGGCCTTCGGCTAACGGCTGATCCCCCGCAGCGATCAACATGTGCGCGGTGCGCGCCAACGACAAACGCGCACGCCAGACCTGTCCCGTTGCCCGCCGCACTGCCACGGCGCGCAGCACCGCAGCCGCCATCAAATAACCCGTCCCATGATCCAGCGCTTGGACAGGCAACGGCCGGGGCCGCATAGGCTCCGATCCTTTGGCCTCGGCGCGGGCCATGCCGGTGGCGGCGATCCCTGTGCTCATCTGCACCAAGCTGTCAAAGCCACGACGCGTCGACCAAGGACCTGTATGACCGTAGGCCGACAGGCTGACGTCAATTAGCTGTGGGTTCAACTTCTGCAAACGCTGCGGATCATAGCCGAGCCCCGCGAGCGCACCCAGACGGTAGCCATGCACCAGAACATCGGCCTGCGCCACCAACTGCTCAAATATTGCGCGGTCATCCGGCGTGCGCAAATCCAGCGGCGCGCAGCGTTTTCCCAAGGTCACCTCTGGGGCGACGCTGGGTTCGTCCCATTTGGGCGGATCAAGGCGCAGAACGTCAGCGCCGAACGCCGCCAAGAACCGCGTGGCAATGGGCCCTGCCAGTATGCGGGTCAAATCCAACACGCGCAGCCCTGCGATCCCCTGCGCTTTACCGCAGGCGCCTGATGCTTCGCGGCGCGACCCCTCATTGCTCTGCGTCCACGTGATCAAAGGCTCCGCCGCCACCGCGCGACCCTGCGGATGGGCTGCCCATTCCTGCGTACTGCGCATTTTGGCGGCCACGCCGCCAGCCCCGACAACTGCCGCCTCTAATGCGTCGCCGGTCCAATCCCGAACCGCAGCGGCCACTGCCGCGCGGTCTTCTTCGACCCCAAGGACGCCCAGCGCGGCGGCTTTGTGATGGCCTGCGTTGGTGTGCAGCCGGATCCAACCATCCTCACAGGCATAATCACCCGCCACCGCATCCCAGAGCCCCGGAACATCCCACCCTTGCGGGCGTAGCGTCATGTCGTACCAACGCAAGGTGTGGGCGATGTTAAATTCTACGGATTGTTGGTGCAGGAGCGAGACCTCGCCCGCAGCACTGGCCACGCAAGCGACCGCAAATTCCGACAGGTCGAAATAGGATGGCAGGCTGGCCGGCGTATGATACACAACATCGCCAGAGGCCAGGACACCCGCCTCATCCAAAGCCGCCGAAATTTGTGATCCGAAGGTCATATCATCTCTGCCAATACCATGAGCAAAGCCTACGCCTTCCGGCAGGATGATCCAACCTGTCGCATGCGCATTCTGACGCAGCCCCCTATTTTTCAGGGCATGCGAGGATTATTACTTAGAACACAGGGACGGAATTTGAACTTTTGAACGAAAGAAGACCCGCATGGACACATTGATTTTATCCCGCATTCAATTCGGCGCGAATATTTCATTTCACATTCTTTTCCCAACGATCACCATCGCTTTGGGCTGGGTTTTGTTGTTTTTCAAACTGCGCTTTAACGCGACGGGCGACGCAAAATGGATGGAGGCCTATATGTTTTGGGTCAAAGTCTTTGCGCTCAGCTTTGCTATGGGCGTCGTATCCGGCATCACAATGTCCTTCCAATTCGGCACCAATTGGCCTGGTTTTATGGAGGCTGTCGGCAACATCGCAGGCCCCCTGCTCGCCTATGAAATTATGACCGCCTTCTTCCTTGAAGCCGTGTTCTTGGGCATCATGCTTTTTGGCGCGTCGCGGGTGCCAAGTTGGGTCCACACCATGGCGACCTTTTTGGTGGCTTTCGGGACTACAATGTCGACGTTCTGGATCATCGTTCTGAATTCGTGGATGCACACGCCAGCAGGGTTTGAGCTGCGCGAAGGCGTGGCCTTTGCAACTGATTGGTGGGCGATCATCTTTAATCCGTCCATGCCTTACCGGTTTGTCCACATGCTGCTCGCCTCTGGCCTGACGGTCGCGTTCCTGATCGCTGGCATATCAGCACTGCGCCTGCTGTGGGGGGACCGCGCTGACGCGGTTCGGAGCACCCTGCGCGTGGGTGTAATTACGGGAGCGCTGTTGATCCCCGTTCAGATCTACATGGGGGATATGCACGGGCTGAACACGCTGGAATACCAGCCTCAGAAGGTTGCAGCGATGGAAGGTAACTGGGAAACCCGCAGCAATGTACCGCTGGTTTTGTTCGCCCTTCCCGACGCGGAGGCGCGCAAAAACCGGTTTGAGATCGGAATTCCGAACGGGGCCTCCCTGATCCTCAAGCATAAAGCATCAGGCGTCGTTCCTGGCCTCAATGATTTCGTCGCAGAAGATGGCACCGTTTTGCACCCCCCCGTTGCGCCAGTCTTTTTCAGTTTCCGCATTATGATCGGGATAGGCGTTGCGATGCTGCTGCTGAGTTGGACGGGCCTTTACCTCATCCGCAGACGCGGTGCTGATGCGCTTCCCAAACCTGTTTTGATTGCCTTTGCCGCCATGTCGTTTTCCGGCTGGATCGCCACTCTCGCGGGCTGGTACACGACCGAAATCGGCCGCCAACCGTGGCTTGTCCAAGGTGTTTTGACCACTAAGCAGGCGGTCGCGGATGTGCCTGCCCCGATGGTGCTGTCGACCCTGATCATGTACCTGACGATCTACGCGGCCCTCATCCTCGCCTACATCGGGACCATCACTTACCTCGCTTGGAAATCAACCCGCGGAGAGCCCTTATCCGTGCGCAATTATCCCCGCAGTGGCGAGGCCGAAGTGCGCGCCTTGGTGCCGGGAGAATAAGCATGATGACCCTTTTCGGAGATCCTGAATTCTGGCTGCCTTTGGTTTTTGCGGGCCTCATGGGCCTGTCGATCCTGATTTATGTGGTGCTCGACGGCTTTGACCTTGGCGTAGGTTTGTTGATGCCCTTGGCAGACCCTGCGGAGAAAGACCGGCTCGTCGCCTCTATTGGTCCATTTTGGGACGCGAATGAAACATGGTTGGTACTCGCGATTGGTCTCTTGCTCGTGGCCTTTCCCTCGGCACATGGGGCCATCCTCACGGCGCTCTATCTGCCCGTTGCGATCATGTTGCTGGGGCTGATCCTTCGCGGCGTATCGTTTGAATTTCGCGCCAAAGCGCCAGCGCGCCAGAAGGGGTTTTGGAACAGCTGTTTTTTCACAGGATCCTTGATGGCGGCCATGGCGCAAGGCTTTATGCTGGGCCTTTATATCATGGGTTTGACATGGACTTGGGCGCATGTGGGCTTTGCCCTGCTTACCGCAATTTTCTTGACCGTCGGGTATAGTTGCATCGGTGCCGCATGGCTTTTGGCAAAGACCGAAGGGCCGTTGCAAACCAAGGCAATCGGCTGGGCCAAAGGTGGCATTTGGGGGCTTTTGGCGGGCATTGCCGCGATCTCGGTCGCCACGCCCTTTGTCAGCACGCGGATTTTCGACAAATGGTTTACCGCTGACGCGATGCTCTATCTATCGCCCTTTCCCGTTTTATCGGGTGTCTTGCTTGCGCTGCTCGCATGGGCCCTGCGCCGCCTACCGGATCATCCGCGCCTCTCGATCTGGACCCCCTTTGCGGCGATCACCGGCCTCTTTACACTTAGCTTTGGCGGCATGGCCTACAGCTTTTACCCCTATGTCGTGCCAGAAAAGATCACGATATTTGAGGCCGCTTCGGCCCCTGAAAGCCTCATTATCATCCTGGTGGGCACGCTATTCGTGTTGCCGACAATCCTAGGGTATACGGCGCTCAGTTACTATATCTTCCGGGGCAAGGCGCGCGACTTGCGCTACAATTGAGGCGTGAGAACGCAGGTTTTTTGCGCATTACCCCTCTGTCATCTGGCCGCTCAGGCGCGTATCCTTTTTACGAGAAGCCAAAGCGCGGAAGGATGCGAGGATGTATAAAAAAGGCGAAGTCAGCTATGAGCCGCTGCCCCTGCCCGACCGAGTGCAACGAGAGGATGCGCAAGCCCTGAACGCTGTGACGGATTTCCGCGATTATATGCGCAAAAGACATTCGGTACGGGACTATTCCGACCGCCCTGTCTCAGCAGAGATCATCACCGCCTGCATCGAAACCGCAGCAAGCGCCCCCTCTGGTGCCAACCACCAGCCCTGGCATTTTGCGGCAATTTCAAACCACGAGATGAAGGCGCGCATTCGCGCGGCAGCTGAGGAGGAAGAGGCCGGATTTTACGCTGGCGGCGCAGGTGAAGAATGGCTTGCAGCGCTGGAGCCGATCGGCACAGGCGTGTCAAAGCCGCACCTGACCAAGGCGCCTTGGCTGATTGTTGTCTTTGCCCAACGCTACGGCGTGACCGAGGACGGTGAGCGGTACAAAAATTACTACGTGCCGGAGAGCGTCGGCATCGCCACAGGTCTGTTGATCGCAGCGATCCACCACGCAGGCCTTGTGTGTCTGGAGCATACGCCCAACCCAATGAAGTTCCTGCCTGAGTTGTGCGGCCGCCCGGCATCTGAAAAGGCCGTGATGATCATACCCGTCGGTTGGCCCTCAGAAACCGCGACCGTACCAGCGGTCGCAAAGCGCAAAAAGCCACTGGATCAGGTCATGAGCCGGTTTGATTAGGAAAAGTGACTGAAGTGGTGAGCCTTCCCTAGACGGTTTCACAGATGAGCTGGTCATTCACTACTGGGCTTGGACGATGATCAAAGAGCCGAGGCACATAAGTGAACGGGCCAATTCCGTTTAACGCATCACGGATACACAACATCCTTCGGCGTCCGGCCTGCAAAAAATGCGTCTAAATTATCGAGGGCCCGGAAGCCCATGGCGTCTCTTGTTTGCCGCGTCGCGCTTCCGATATGGGGCAGCATGAACACATTATCGTAGGCGGCAAACTTGGGATTTCCGCCTGGTTCATCCTTGAAGCAATCAAGACCAGCCGCAACAACATGGCCTGTGTTTAGAGCAGCAAGGAGCGCATTTTCATCCACCAACGCTCCCCGCGCGGTATTCACAACAACCGCGCCTTTAGGCAGCACCCCGAAACGGTCCGCATTCATGAGATCGACCGTCTCTGGCGTGGCGGGGCAGTGAAGCGACAAGAAATCAGACACAGCCAAGAGGCTTTCGACCGTTTCGTGGTAAACGGCGCCCTGCTCCCGCTCACCCGAGAGCCTGCGACGGTTGTAGTAATGGACCTCCATCCCGAAGCCGCGCGCTTTCTCGGCGAAGGCTTGGCCAACGCGGCCCATGCCAACGATGCCCAGGCGCGCACCAGTCACTTGTTTGCCAACCATGAAGGCGGGCGACCAGCTGTCCCATGCGCCGGTGCGTACAATCCGGTCACCCGCCACAGCGTGCCGCGCCGCGCCAAGCATCAACAACATTGCAAGCTCTGCCGTCGCATCCGAAAGCACGTCAGGCGTGTTGGTCACAACAATGCCGCGCGCAGAAAGGGAGGGTATATCACAGTGATCAACGCCAACCGAATGATTGGCCACAATCTGGAGGCGGTCTGCAAACTGGCCCACCACGTCAGGCGTAA
Source organism: uncultured Pseudosulfitobacter sp. (assembly GCA_965656435.1). GTDB lineage: Bacteria > Pseudomonadota > Alphaproteobacteria > Rhodobacterales > Rhodobacteraceae > Pseudosulfitobacter. The sequence goes on from CBFHKQ010000026.1 coordinate 23,737, forward strand.
AATGCTCCGAATGGCAGGGGATAATCGCATCAAACTCGGCGCTTGCAGCAATCAGATCCGCCCCAGTTCCCGGCTTATCTTCGTAATTAATGACAACATCATAGTCGCGTGCAGCCCGTTCAAGCGTTGCATCAGACAGGCGGCGCGTGATCCAGAGACGTTTTTTGCTCATTTCTTGCGCACGCATTCGTCCCAGAAATCATAGACGGCCATGCCGCATACGAGGATCGCGATCAACATAAACGGCGCACCCCCGACAAAGCCGGCAAAGCCGCTTGAAATGCTTTGGGACAGACCACCGATGAAAATGCACAAAAACCCTGTGCCAATCAGGCCTGCGATTAACTTTACCGTATATGACATGCGAAAGGCCCTCTTCGTTACTCGGTTGTTTCAGATAGGTGAGTTTGCAACCACCGCGCAGTGCGCAATAGCCGGTCATCTTTTTCAGGTGGTCCAATAAGCTGCACGCCGATCGGCAGTCCTGTATCGCCCACCAACAGTGGCAGGCTCACGGTTGGCAGTCCTGCCAACGTCCACAGTGTGCAAAAAATCGGATCACCGGTTCCGCCCCCAAACTTAGGTGCCTCGCCGGCGGCCGATGGGGCAATAACCGCATCATAATCCAGAAAGAAGTTCATGAAGAACGACTCTGCCGACCCTTTGACAGCCAGCGCGTCTTCATATTCTGTCTGTGTAATCTTCCGCGCCCGCTCAATCACAGGTTTCAGCGTATCGCTGATCTCATCCCAATGGGCGTCAAAAACGTCCGCTTGATGGTGCGCAATTTCATATTCATGGATCCGTGCCTGTACCACGACCAAATCCGACAGGGTATCTGCGGGCTCCATCTTGGTCACTTTTGGGCCAAGAATATCCAAGACCGCGTCAATCCCGGCGCGGGCATCCCCGGAAAGTCGGTCATTAAACGGCAAATCGAACCACGCAAACTCTGGCGTTACCAAAGCCTCGGCCTGAGCACCCTCATGCATCTTTGGGCGCGGACGCGCAAAACTGGCCTGATCGTTTTGATCGTAGCCCGAAATGGCATCTGTGAGCAGCGCAACATCGGCAAGACTGCGGCCAAAGCATCCCACCTGGTCGAGCGAGACTGACGTTTGCAAAACCCCGCTACGCGAGATCACACCGCGTGTCGGTTTGAACCCAAATGTGCCACAAAAAGAAGCCGGCCGGATGACAGAGCCATTGGTTTGCGTCCCAATGGCCAGCGGTACATGCATCGCAGCAACAGCAGCGGCAGACCCGCTCGAAGAGCCACCCGGGCTGTGATCTGTGTTATGCGGGTTGCGGGTTTCGCTGGCATGGACAAAGGCCAATTCCGTCGTCACGGTTTTACCCATGATCACCGCGCCCTCTTCGCGCAACCGCTCAACTAAGCGTGCAACGTGATCCGTTTGCCGTCCCGCAAAGATCGGCGTGCCGCGCTGCGTTGGCATTTTTGCCGTGTCGATGATGTCCTTCAGGCCAACGGGAATACCGTGCAAACGCCCCGTGGCCATCCCCGCTTTGCGCAGCCGGTCGCATTCTGCGGCCTGCGCCAAGGCCGCGTCGGGATCAAGAAACGCCCAGGCTTTGATCGCCTCATCCGTCTCTGTGATGCGCGCCAAGCAAGATTTAACCAACTCAACGGAGCTGAGGCGACCCGAGGCGATGGCGTCCATCGCCTCGGTGGCTGTGAGCTTGTAACTCTCTTGGATCATGGGATGTAGGGCCCAAAGAGATAATCAGGGAACCACAAAGCAATACCCGGGAAGTTGTACATCAAGACCATCGTCAAGATCACAATGGCGAGGTACGGCATGATCCCGCGAAAGATGTCCATCAGTTCGATCTTATCCTTTAGCACCCCTTTTAGATAGTACGCCGACATCGCCATCGGCGGCGTCAAGAAAGAGGTTTGCAGGTTCAACGCGATCAGCATCGCAAAGAAATACGGGTTAACACCGAACACTTCGAGAAGCGGCAAGAAGATTGGCACGAAGATGATCAAGATCTCGGACCATTCGAGCGGCCAGCCCAGCAGAAAGATGATGATCTGAGCGAGGATCAAGAATTCCCACGGCTCTAGGTCAAGCCCTCCAACCCAATGGGCAATGATGTCGTGCCCCCCAAGGTAGGAGAAAACGGAGGCGAAAGTCCACGAACCGACGAAAAGCCAACACACCATCGCGGTTGCTTTCGCGGTCAAGAACACACTCTCCTTGAGCTTTTCCCAACTCATGGAGCGGTAGAGCACCGCCAGAACCATACCGCCCAAAGCGCCCATCGCCGCGGCCTCGGCAGGTGTCGCAAGACCGCCCAAGATGGAGCCCAATACTAGCGCGATCAAAACCGTCAATGGCACGAAGCTGATCAACAGGTCTTTGTAGATTTCGCGCGGTGGTGGCACATTTTCCATCGTCGGCTTCGGTGCCAGCGCCGGGTTTAACCAAACACGCGCGATCACATAAACGATGTAGAGGCCCGCCAAAAGCAGCCCCGGAAACACAGCCGCAGCATAGAGACGCAGAGGCGACAGATCCGCAATCGCTGCATAAACGATCAACATGATGGACGGTGGGATCAAAATACCCAATGTCCCACCCGCGCAGATCACGCCAGAGGCAAAGCTCTTGTTATAGTTCGCATTTGCCATCGCGGGGAATGCCAGCAGCCCCATCAAGGTTACCACAGCGCCCACAATGCCAGAAGCTGTTGAGAATACAGCACAGGTCAGCAAAGCCGCAATGGCGAGGCTGCCCGGCAGATTGCGCGCGGCCATGTACAAGGAGAAGAACAGCTTGTTCACGATGTTCGCCCGCTCGACCACATAGCCCATAAACAGGAACAGTGGGATCGCAACGAGGATCGGGTTTTCCATCACAGAATAGGTGTTCTGGTTCAGGAGATAGAAAATATTGTTGTTGAAAATATCCGAAAACGTCTCAATCGGCCCGCCTTGGTGGTAGGCGTAATATCCAAAAGCCACACCCATCGCGAGGAGTGTAAAGGCAATCGGAAAGCCGAGAAGGACAAGGATAATGAACAGCCCAAGCATCAACAGGGCGACTTCAGGGTTAGACATGTTTTATATCTTTCTATTCGCTCTGAGGGCGGTTCATTTTTGTGTCGGCACGGTGGCTTGGATCGCGTCCAAATCCGCACCTGCCAACAAATCTTCGGTTTCTTTGACATCGGCCAACCGCTCGGGCCATGCGCCGGTGCGGATCGCCATGACGCAGCGCGCCAGTTCTGCGCAGCCTTGTAGTACTAACAGAGCGCCCGACAGTGGGATCAACGATTTGAAGAAGTAAATCTGAATGCTCGCCGGACTGTTGAAGCTCACTTCCTTATAGCGCCAGCTGTCGGAGGCAATCTCATAACCGTACCACGCAAGCGCGATCACACCCGGGAAGAAAAACAGGAAATAGAGGACAAAGTCTAACGAGGCTTGGACCTTGATCGGCAGCAAGCGATAAACAACGTCGGCGCGCACATGCGTGTCCTGCGCCAGCGCGTAAGCGCCGCACATCAAGAACAGCGCGCCGTACATCTGGATCATCATGTCAAACGCCCAAACCGTCGGCGCGTTGAGGACGTATCTAACAAAAACTTCGTACGATACGGACAATGTGAGGATCAAAATACACCACCCAAAGGCGCGCCCGACCCACAGGCTCAATCCCTCAATGGCATGAACAAATTTCATCTGTCTGCCGCTCCCTTACAGATCTTATGAATTAAGCGCGCTCATTGGCAGAGCACAAATGTCCGGGCGCACGAATGCACCCGGACACAACCTTTTAAAACGAACTGATCAACCGAAGTAGTGGTTGTACGCCAGTTTATAGTCAGGCTGGTTCATGTTGAGGTAGTTCATCACATCTTTGGCGTATGCCTTTTGCGATGCCATCACTTTGGCAAAGAACGGATCGTCACCTGCGATGCGGTCTGCAACCTTGTCCCATGCTTCAAGCTGCGCAGCCATGACGGAGTCTGGTGTACGGTATACGTTCACGCCGTCTTGCTCTTGCAGTTTGATCAGATCGTCGGAGTACCGCTTTGTGTTGCCCCAGTAGAAGCCGGAGTTTTCAGCCATTGACGCATTACGAATGATCGCTTGGTGCTCAGGGGACAGCGCGTTGAACTTGTCCTTGTTGAACGTGACCTCAAAACACTCTTGGCTCTGGTGGTAAGATGCTAAGTGGTAATGCTTCGATACGTCTTGCATCCCAAAGTCACGGTCAGACGTTGGGTTGTTGAATTCAGCCGCGTCAATCAGGCCGGACTTCATCGCAGGCTGGATTTCACCGCCGGGCAACTGAACAACCGACATGCCCATTTCGAGCAAAACGTCTGCCGCAAGGCCAACGGTACGGTACTTCAGACCGCTCATTTGGCTGGCGTCTTTGATTTCTTCTTGGAACCAGCCCAGTGGTTGCGCAGGCATGGGTGAGTTGAAGAAAGACACAACGTTCAAACGTAGGTTGTCCATCAGCTCATCAAACAGCTCCTGACCGCCGCCTGCGTGAATCCAACCCAGCATTTCTTGGCTCGACCAGCCAAAGCAAGGGCCTGTGCCGAAGAGGGATGCCGCTTTGGACTTTCCGTACCAGTACGCAGACACGTAGTGCGCCGCATCAAGCACGCCGCGGTGTACAGCATCTTGCATTTGGCTTGTCTTTACGACGGAGTCGACCGACAAAACTTCGATTGTCAAAGAGCCGCCGGACATTTCGTTGACGCGGCTTGCAAAGGATTGCGCATTTTCAAGGAAAATACCGCCGCCCCAAGCAGCTTGCATTTTCAAAGTTGTGCCATGGTTGGCAGCAACGGCGGGTGTCGCTAAGGCAGCGGCACCAGCAACGGCTGAACCGCGCAGGAATTTTCTGCGGTTAAGTGTGTTAGACATAGTTCCTCCCCAGGAATTAATTTGTGCGGCCCACGGATAGGCCGCGTATTTCTTCAACTTCATATCCCAGAATTAATTTAATGGTTAAGCTCTGATTACGAAGCATTACCTCGTGAGATTACGACAGAGAGCAGAAGATAGAACAAATGTTACTCGGTGCAAGTCCCTGATTGAACTAAAATTACCCAACGCTTTACGTATGGCATAATTTCCTGAGGCACCCTTTGAACAGAAGTTGTTTAGGATTGCAGGGGATTACCCAACAACGAGCCAGCAAAAGCCGCTTTCGTCCAAGACCACGCATTCAAATAAACATAGAAAAACAGATTTTGAATTCCTGTTAGACAGGTCTCAAAAGGCTCGGTTTTAACGCGATTTACCGCAAAATATTCGTGCGGGCATCGCATAATATCGCATTGCGTTTATTGGCAAAGGTCAGAGTGAACCCCAGCGTTACGCCGAGATTTTACAAAAAAACTCAGCAGCACCCGGCGCTTTTGAAACTGATTGTTGCCCCCCCTCAGTAGCGCCTCAATGAGGCAGAATAACCCCTTTTAGGGGCAGCCCCACCTGGCTCGCCAATTGAGGCCCTCCACCGTTTTTCCAGCCGGATGATATTCGCAGCCAATCCAACCCTCATATCCCAGTTCACCCAATTTACGAAATATCGGCTCGTAATCCAGCATTCCGCTCCCAGGTTCATTGCGTGTCGGTGCCCCGGCGATTTGAATATGTCCAATCTGACGACTGGCCCGTTCAATCCCTGCAACAACATCCTTTTTGACCATCGCTCGGTGATAGCAATCGAACTGAAGCTTCAGGTTCGGTGCGCCGACCGCTTCAATAACCGACAAAGCCTGCTCCAATTCGGTCAGGAAATATCCCGGCATATCGATCGGATTTATCGGTTCAATCAGTGCGACGATGCCCGCATCCAGAAACCGCGATGCTGCGATCTCCAGATTACGAAGGTATGTGTCCCAATGCGCGGGATCATCAGCATCCGCGCAGCCCGCCATGACGTGAAGCTGCCGACACCCGGTCACCTCGGCATATTGTAACGCGGTCTCAACCGACGCGGCAAAGTCACCCTCCCGCCCCGGCAGTGCCGCCAAACCGCGTTCTCCGGCCGCCCAATCGCCCGGCGACATATTAAACAGAACCTGCGTCAAACCGGCGTTTCGCACAAAACCCGCAATTTCCTCTGGTTCGTAATCATAAGGAAACAGATACTCGCATCCGCGAAATCCCATATTTGCAGCGGCGGCGAAACGGTCAGGAAAACTAAGTGATGGGAAAAGAAAACTCAGGTTGGCGGCGAAATTAAGCATTTCCACCGTCTTGGCTTTGTTCCGCAAAAGCCAGATAGCCCGATTGGTCTAAATCCCCCATGCCAGCATCAACCATCTGCTGCCAAAGATCACGACACTGCGCCAGGATCGGCAGCGATAAGTCCAGCGATTGCGCCAGTTCAACCGCTTGCGCCAGATCCTTGGCTTGCGTCCGCGCACGACCACCCGGTGCAAAACTGCGCTCAATCATGCGCTGGCCGTGCAGTTCAAGGATGCGGCTACCCGCAAAGCCGCCCATCAAAGCCTCACGCATTTTTGCAGGGTCGGCGCCCGCCGCTTTGGCCAGCAACATGGTTTCGCCCACGATCCCCAGCGTTGCCCCAACAATCGCTTGATTGGCCGCTTTGGCGATCTGTCCGGCCCCAGTTGGCCCGATGTGTGTGATTGCCTTCCCCAGCACCGAAAAAGTAGGGCCGGCGCGGGCGATATCAGCGGCGTCGCCACCGGCCATTATGCTCAACGTCCCCTCTTGAGCACCCAAAGCGCCCCCCGACACCGGCGCATCTACAAACGTCCCACCTGCTGCCGTGACGCGTTCGGACGCCGCGCGCGTTGCGTCAACCGTTGTGGTGCCCATATCGATTACGAGCGTCCCGCTGAGATCTTGACGGGTCAGTACAGCAAGCGTTTCAACCATTGCCGGCGTGTCACTGACACAGATCACAATGATGCCAGGTGTCGCCTGCGACGCTAATTCAGCGACACTTACAGCGGCCCTCGCCCCCTGCGCCACCAAAGGCTCTGCCTTAGCCATCGTGCGATTATAGACGGCCAAGTCAGCGCCAGCCGTCAGCAGCCTCTGCGCCATAGGCAACCCCATCAACCCGAGGCCGATAAACCCAACCTTGCCCAGCTTGTGATCCATGTCGCCCTTTCTAAATTTGAGGCGCCAATTGATGACACACAATTAAATGCAGGCGCAAGTGTGGCAGGTGAAAGATAAATTAGGAAGCTTAGATAAGAATTTAATACGCTTACATAATGCCCTTAAGCGTAGGCCGCCGGAATTCAATGTTTGCGATGGCCGCGCATAAAGAACAACAGCAGATAGACGCGTCGTGCCACCTGTTAATTTCAAATTCATGCTTAGAGCCGTCGCCTCAGATCAAGGCGCAAGCCACTTGCCCGCCCAATCGTCCACGTGGTCATAAATTGCGCGTCGATGGCGTGCCCCGAGATGCACAAGATCCATCGACATCATACGACAAGACAAAACCGCAAAGCGCCCACGTTCACTGGGCTTTTCGTAGGCATAGGCATCTGAAATGACCGTGCCTGGCGCGGGATCGGTCCCATAAGAAACACGCGACGCGACTGGAATACGCTCCCAGCTTTCATCAATATCCGGCCCAGTTTGGATGTCCACGGCTGTCGTAATTCGAATCTGTAAATTCGCCCGCGGCAACCAAATGAGAAAAGCGGCCTTCGGCGCGTGCTGAAGCGCCGCTATTTTAGAGGTTGCGATATCCGTATGGACCTCCAGCAACGATTGAGAGCGGGACGCACCTCGCAGCGCCACCTTCCGTGCCTCAGGCGTTCCATCCTCGGCCACCGTCGCAAACGCAGGATAGCGCGCAGGCGAGCGACTATCCGCCACCCCGCGCTGAAGATGGCGCCAAGCCTCGTCTAGGAAGGCGTGCAGATTGTTTGGGTCACTCATAGTCTCACGCCCGTCGCTGTTTTATTCCTGTCGCGTTTAATTTCAAAAACACCGACTGTTTCTTACCTATGATCTCTTTAGCACTTGCAAGACAGACCCCACCAACGGTGGCTAAGCCGCTTTAAACACAGCGTAGTACTGACACACAAACTGTTACGGTAGAACGCCCCATCTGACAAAAAGCGATCTAACGTCACGTGTCAAAAGGAGCATGCGATCTCAAGCGTGGTCAAGCATTGTCTGTTAGATTACTACCCGAGTATTTCCGCTTCTATTTTTCTAAAAGGAAATATTAGTCCCGCGAATGCGCGCGCAGCTCAGTCAGCACAACCGATTAAGATTTGTGAACCCGGCACTTACGTCACACGAAGTTCAAATGTGTCCCTTTGTTCAATGGGTAAATTTTGGGCACATGGCGGAGAAGGTGGGATTCGAACCCACGGAGGACTTTCACCC
>CBFHKQ010000027.1:0-30156 GCA_965656435.1 uncultured Pseudosulfitobacter sp.
GATCGCGGCTGTTGTGGCCGAAACGCTGGAGCAGGCGCGTGACGCAGCCGAAGCCATTGACCTGGAAATTGATGAGCTGCCCGCCGTCGTGGACATGAAGGCTGCCGTTGCCGAAGGCGCGCCCAAGGTGCATGACGATCTGACCTCGAACCTCTGCTACGACTGGGGCTTTGTGGAAGAAAACAAAGGAGCGGTCGAAGAAGCTTTTGCCAAGGCTGCCCACGTCACCACGCTTGAGTTGCGCAACAACCGTCTGGTGGCCAACCCGATGGAGCCACGCGTGGCGGTCGGTGATTTCGCCCGCGGCACAGGCGATCACACGCTCTATACCACGAGCCAGAACCCGCACGTGATCCGCTTGTTGATGGGTGCGTTTGTGTTGGGCATCCCAGAGCATAAGCTGCGCGTTGTGGCCCCCGACGTCGGGGGCGGCTTCGGTACCAAAATCTTCCACTATCAAGAAGAAGCGTTCGTCACCTTTGCAGCCAAGGCCTGCAACCGTCCGGTCAAGTGGACGTCTTCACGCTCCGAGGCGTTCATGTCGGACGCGCACGGTCGTGACCACGTCAGCACCATCCAACTGGCGCTTGATGCGGACAACAACTTTACCGCGCTGCGTACCGACACCTATGCCAACATGGGCGCGTATCTGTCGACCTTTGCACCGTCGGTGCCAACATGGCTGCATGGTACGCTGATGGCGGGTAACTATAAGACGCCGCTGATCTACGTGAACGTAAAGGCAGTCTTTACCAACACGGTGCCGGTCGATGCCTACCGCGGTGCGGGACGGCCCGAGGCGACCTACCAGTTGGAGCGGGTGATCGACAAAGCCGCGATCGAGCTGGGCGTGGATCCGGTGGCCCTGCGGCGGCAGAACTTCATCACCGACTTCCCCTATGCCACGCCAGTGGCTGTGGAATACGACACGGGTGATTACACCGCCACGATGGACAAACTCTATGAGATTGCGGATCTGTCGGGCTTTGACGCGCGTCGCAAAGCGTCAGAGGCCAAGGGCAAGCTGCGCGGTCTGGGCGTTAACTGCTATATCGAGGCCTGCGGCATCGCGCCGTCGAACCTCGTGGGTCAGTTGGGTGCGCGTGCCGGCCTCTTTGAGAGTGCGACCGTCCGCGTGAACGCCACAGGCGGTTTGGTCGTCATGACCGGCAGCCACAGCCACGGCCAAGGACATGAGACATCCTTTGCCCAAGTCGTGTCCGAGATGATCGGCATCGACGAGAGCATGATCGAGATTGTGCACGGCGACACGGCCAACACGCCGATGGGCATGGGCACCTATGGGTCGCGCTCCATCGCGGTGGGCGGCTCGGCCATGGTGCGTGCCACCGAAAAGATCATCGCCAAAGCGAAAAAGATCGCCTCGCATCTGCTGGAAGCCTCGGAAAGCGATATCGAGCTGAAGGATGGTGCGTTCTCGGTGGCGGGGACGGATAAATCCGTGGCTTGGGGGGATGTAACGTTGGCTGCCTATGTGCCGCATAACTATCCGCTGGATGACATCGAGCCGGGCTTGGAAGAGACGGCGTTCTATGATCCGTCGAACTTCACCTACCCCTCGGGTGCCTACGCCTGTGAGGTAGAGGTGGACCCAGACACCGGTAAAGTCACCATCGAGCGGTTCGCTGCGGCAGATGACTTTGGCAACATCATCAACCCGATGATCGTGTCCGGTCAGGTGCACGGCGGCATCGCCCAAGGCATCGGGCAGGCGCTGATGGAAAACGCGGCCTATGACGAAAACGGCCAGCTGTTGAGCGCGTCCTATATGGATTATGCGATGCCGCGCGCGGATGACGTGCCGTTCTATCAGGTGGACCACTCGTGCCAGACACCGTGCACACACAACCCTCTTGGGGTGAAGGGGTGCGGTGAGGCCGGTGCGATCGGCTCGCCGCCCTCCGTGGTGGGCGCGGTTGTGGATGCACTGCGCTCGGCAGGCAAGGATGTGTCACACATCGATATGCCGCTGTCGCCCGCGCGCGTCTGGGCTGCGATGCAGTAGGACAATGGCTTCCGCCCAAGGCTGCGGCTTTGGGCGGAGCTGCTCCAGCGGCCCGTGGGGCGTCGGGGCGAGGTGATTGAAGGGAGCAAGGGGCTGGAACGCCTCCAAACTGCTCCAGTGGAAATGCAAAGGGCAAGGTTGGGGACGGATCCCAGTGCCGCGCCCGAGGGATGTGGATGTGAGGATCAGAACGGCATAGGCGAATACCTGCGCCTTCGGTCCCATGGAAAGGAAGAACGATGTATAATTTTGAGTTTCAAAAGCCGGGCTCGGTCGCTGATGCGGTTGCAGCCTTGGCGCATGAGGACGCGCAGGCGCTGGGCGGGGGGCAAACACTCATCCCCACGCTGAAACAGCGTTTGGCCAGCCCCACGACCCTGATCAGCCTTGGCGGTATTGCCGAGATGAAGGGCGTGTGCACCTTGGATGACGGGCGTCTGTCGATCGGGGGCGCCACGCCGCACGCGGTTGTGGCGGCCGAGGCGAATTCCTATCCCGGTCTGGCGGACCTTGCCAGCCACATCGGTGACCCTGCGGTGCGCAACCGCGGCACCATCGGCGGCTCGCTGGCCAATAACGACCCCTCCGCCTGCTATCCGGCGGCGGCATTGGCCTCTGCGGCGACAATCGTGACGAACACGCGCGAAATTGCAGCGGAAGATTACTTCCAAGGTATGTTCACCACCGCGCTGGAAGAGGGTGAGATCATCACCGAGGTCCGCCTGTCGGTGCCAGAGGTGTCGAACTATCAAAAATTTGTGCAGCCTGCGTCGCGCTTTGCGCTTGTCGGTGTTTTTGTGGCCAAACACGCGGACGGCGTGCGGGTCGCGGTGACAGGGGCGTCCAACAACGGCGTGTTCCGCTGGGCTGAGGCCGAGGCGGCGCTTGACGCTAATTTCTCCGCAGATGCGTTGAACGGGCTGAGCGTGGCGGCAGATGACATGATCGGTGATTTGCACGGCACGGCCGAGTACCGCGCGCACCTGATTGGCGTGATGACCAAACGGGCGGTGGCAGCCGCCGCCTAAGCAGCGCGCATCACCCACAAAAAGGGGGCGCGGCCATGATCTGGCTGCGCCCCCTTTTTATTCGTATTTTTAATGTGCCGCAGCGGTGTGCGCGCCAGCAGCCGGATCACTTGGCGGGTAGGGGCCCAATCAGCATGACCATCTGGCGGCCTTCCATCTTGGGGAAGTTTTCCACGCGGCCGGCTTCTTTGGTGTCTTCTGCGACACGTTCCAGCAACTCGCGGCCCAAGTTTTGGTGCGCCATTTCACGGCCGCGGAAGCGCAGCGTGACTTTAACCTTATCGCCGTTCTCCAAAAACTTGAAAACGTTGCGCATTTTCACGTCGTAGTCATTGGTATCTGTATTGGGCCGGAATTTGACCTCTTTGATCTCAATGATCTTTTGCTTTTTGCGCGCTTCGCTTTCGCGTTTTTGCTGCTCGTATTTATACTTGCCGAAATCCATGATCTTGCAGACCGGTGGGGTTGCATTGGGAGAGATCTCAACCAAGTCCAACCCGGCCTCTTCCGCCATCGCCATTGCGCGTGCAGGGGTCACAACACCTACGTTTTCGCCCTCGGCGCCGATCAAACGAATTTCAGGAGCGCGAACTTTTTCGTTTACGCGGGGGCCGGTTTCGCGTTGCGGCGGCGCGTTGTGGGGTCTGCGAGCGATGGTGGTCGTCCTTTGATTGTGGCTGTTTTATAGAGACGTGCAAATAAACCCGCCCTGCCGTTCGATCAACCCGCAAATGCATGCTGAACCGGGCAAAGCGGAGAAAATAACGCGGTCTTACCCGTCTATGGCGGCTTTCTTGCGTAAAAGTAAAGGATTCACCGGCCCGCTTAGCCGACAAAGGCCTTTTCAATGACGTAATGGCCCGGTGCGCTGTTGGCGCCTTCTTTGAGGCCAAACCCTTCGAGGAGCGCTTGGATATCCTTGTTGAACGCGAGGCTGCCGCACACCATGGCCCGGTCTGTTTCGGACCCGATTGTATCGATGCCCAGATCGGCTTGCACGGTGCCCTGTTCCAGAAGGCTGGTGATACGGCCCATCTTGGGGCTTTGTTCGCGCGTTGTCGTGGGGTAGTAGCGGATTTTGGCGAGGTTCTCAGCGCCGATCAGCTCGATCATCATCTCGTCAGCCTGAAGGTCCGAGATCAGCGCGCGGCCATAGTCCAATTCAGCCACATCGCGGCAGGTATGGGTGATGATGACCTCGTCGTAATCCTCATAGGTCTGCGGCTCGCGCAGGAGTGAGGCGAAGGGCGCAAAGCCTGTGCCGGTGGCAAAGAACCACAGGCGTTTGCCCGGCAGCAGCGCGTCATGGACCAAGGTGCCCACAGGTTTGGGGCGTAGGATGATCTGATCACCCACGTTGATGTGTTGGAGCTTGGACGTCAGCGGCCCGTCCGGCACCTTGATAGAGTAGAATTCCAATTCGTCATCCCATGCGGGCGAGGCGATGGAATAGGCGCGCAACAGCGGCTTTTGCTTGCCCGTTTTCGGATCAGGATCGCCCATCAGGCCGATCATCACAAATTCGCCCGAGCGAAAGCGCAGCGAGGCGGGACGCGTGACGCGGAAGGAAAACAGCCGGTCCGTCCAATGTTTGACCTGAGTGACGGTTTGCGCGTCGGGCAGGGCCGGTGTGGCGGGAGTGGCGTTGGTTTGGGTCACGGGTGTTTGCTCGGTCATAGGGGTGTCTCTGGCGCGCCTATCGACGCGTCGCCTCGGGTTGTAAGGGATGTGGGCGGGCTACGAAAGGGGTGGTTTGCCACGTTAGGCACGGGCCTTTGTTGGCGTGCCGCGCAGGCGGGATTGGTAATCATGCGCCTGCCAGTTGGCGCGGAATTGCCACTGGTCCTGCGGTTGACGGGCAGCCAAATCGTCCGAAATTTCCACCTCATCAAAGCCCACGCGCCGCGCCATCGCATATTGATCGGCCAGCACATGGCCGCGCGCGCGAAGCCGGCCCGTATAGCCGCGCAGGCGCAACACCCGCGCGATGCCAAAGCCGCGCCCATCGGCAGCACTTGGGAAATCTACGCGCACCATTTGCAAGCCCGGGGTCAACGGGATGTTGTCGGGCGCTGTGTCTGCGGGCACATCAAGCGCTACGCTGTCGTTGGCGGCCCCGATGGCGGTATATCCTTGGGTCCAATCGTCGGGGCCAAAGCCTGTGTCGGTTACAATAACGCTCATGTGGTGGTGTCCTTGTGGCGGCGCCCGGTGGAAAACGCGGCGTATGGCTTAGGCTGCATCGGCTTTGGCCTCTGGATAGAGGGCGGCCTTGAACGGTGTCATGCCAACGCGGCGGTAGGTCTCGATAAAGGTCTCGTCCGCGCTGCTGCGCGTGTCGAGGTAGGCGTGGATAATCCGCTCAATCGCAGGCAGGATTTCGGTGGCCGAAAAGCCGGGACCAGCGCGGTCGCCTACGCGGGCGGCTTCGGTGTGATCGCCACCAAGCGTGATCTGATAGTTTTCCACGCCCGCGCGGTCGAGGCCCAAGATGCCGATATGGCCCACATGGTGGTGGCCGCAGGCATTGATGCAGCCCGAGATTTTGACCTTCAATTCGCCAATGTCGTGTTCGATCTTCAGCGCATCGAAATGCGTGGCGATTTCTTGCGCGATGGGGATGGAGCGCGCGGTAGCCAATGCACAATAGTCCATTCCGGGGCAGGCAATGATGTCCGAGATCAGGCCAATATTGGCGGTGCCCAGTCCGTTTTCACGCAAGACGCGGTGCACCTCTGGCAGGTCCGCGCGGTGCACATGGGGCAGGATCACGTTCTGCTCATGGCTGATGCGCAGCTCGTCATGGCCAAAGCGGCGGGCCAGATCGGCCATTACGCGCATTTGGTCTGCGCTTGCGTCTCCGGGCGTGGCGCCATGCGCCTTGAGCGAGATCGACACGATGGCGTAATCCGCGTTGCGGTGCGCCACAAGGTTGGTGTCCGCCCAGGCGCGGAAGACCGGATCGGCGTCATAGGCGGCGGTAAAGGGGCCCGCGTCTTTGTCGGCGAACGCAGGCGCTGCGAAATGCGCCTTGATCCCGTCATAGACCTGCTGGTCAATGCCGCTGAAGCTGGGTTTGATGAGGGCAAAGCGCGCCTCTACCAGACGGCGGATCTCATCAAGGCCGACCTCATGCACCGTGATCTTGATGCGCGCTTTATATTTGTTGTCGCGCCGCCCAATCTCGTTCCAGACGCTGACGATTGCCTCCAGATAGGGCAGCAGGTCTGCTTGCGGCAAGAAGGGCGTGATGACCTTGCCGATCATCGGCGTGCGGCCCAGACCGCCACCGACGATGACCTCAAAGCCAGCCTCACCGTCTTGCTCAACCATACGTAGGCCGATGTCATGGGCGCGGGTTACGGCACGGTCGTTGGGGGATCCGGTGACCGCAACCTTGAATTTGCGTGGCATTGACTGAAACTCCGGGTGGTCGGTAGACCACTGGCGGATCAGCTCGGCCACGGGGCGCGGATCGGCGATCTCATCAGCCGCAGCACCTGCAAAATGGTCCGCCGTCACGTTGCGGATAGTGTTGCCGGAGGTCTGGATTGCGTGCATTCCCACCTCGGCCAGCGCATCGAGCATATCGGGCACATCGCCAAGTTTGGGCCAGTTGAACTGGATGTTCTGTCGGGTCGTAAAGTGGCCATAGCCCTTGTCCCAGCGCTCCGATATCTCGGCCAGTTTGTCCATTTGGCGGCTGTTGAGCGTGCCGTAGGGGATCGCCACGCGCAGCATATAGGCGTGCAGTTGTAAATAGAGCCCGTTGACCAGACGCAGCGGTTTGAACTCGTCCTCGGTCAGCGAGCCGTCGATGCGGCGGGTCACCTGCGCGCGGAACTGGCGGTTGCGTTCGGCCAAAAAGGCGCTGTCAAATTCCGAATACTGATACATCAAACGGCCTCCGAGGCTGTGGTTTCTTGTTTGCCATGGGCATAGTTGGACGGGCCTTTGGCGCGAAATGCTTCGCGGAAATGCGCAGGGCGAGGGATGCCTGCATCAGTGTCCACCTCGGCAAGATACGCGCCTACGACCTCGGCGGGTTGCTGCATCGCATCGATCAGGCGCACATCGGCATAAGCGGCATCGGTGAGGACCTCGGCCTCCGCCAAATCGCGGCTCCAGCCGGAGGCGGTTTGATAGATCACATCGCCTTCCAACAGGTGATTGGCGGTGACAACTTTGGGGGTAAATTTGGACGGCATTACAACGCCTCCTGAAGCTGTGCGGGTGCAAGCGGGGTTTCAATATCGGCGGCGGCACCCTCTGCATCGCGGGGCGCGAGGCCGTAGAACAACAGCGCCGGCCCGCGCAGATCAGCCGCAGCCAAATCCGCGGGCAAATGCGCTAGCGTGCTGCCCAAGATGCGCTGTTCGGGGCGCGAGGCGTTTTCTATCACTGTCACGGGCGTCGCGGGATCCGCGCCGTGCATCAGCAGCCGCCCTTGGATAAAGCGTGCAGATTTCTTACCCATATAGATTGCCGCAACCTCGCCGGGACGTGCCAACGCCGTCCAGTCGTGATCGGCAAAGCCTTTGGTGTCGTGGCCGGTCAAAAAGCGTACCGAGGCATTGCGCCCGCGTTTGGTCAGGCTTTGCCCAATACTGGCCACTGCCGCCGAGGCAGAAGTGATGCCGGGCACGATGCCCCAGCTGAGGCCCGCAGCAGTCACCGCATCGATCTCTTCGTCGAGGCGGCCGAAAACCGTTGCGTCGCCAGATTTCAGCCGGACGACCTGTGCGCCTTCCGACGTGTGCTTAACGATCAGCGCATTTATCTCGCCTTGCGACATCGAAGGACCGAAACCCTCTTTGCCTGCATCGAGCATGAGCGCCTCACGGCGGGCAAGCTCCAGGATTTGGGGCGAGATCAGGCGATCATAAATCACGACATCGGCCTCATCCAAGAGCCGGCGTGCTTTGAGCGTCAACAGCTCCGGATCGCCGGGACCGGCGCCGACGAAATCCACATGGCCGACGCGGGCGGCTTTATTGAGGTGATCCGCGAGGAGCCCCTCAAGCGCAGGTTGCACGGCCTCTTTGCCCGCTGCAATCGCCTTGGGACCTGCATTGAAATAATAGTCGCGCCAGAAATCGCGCCGTGCGCGGCCGGGGGCGAGGGCATAGGATGCTTGGCGGAACGCCTTGCCGATGCGCGCGAGCGGGCCGAGGGTGGCGGGCAGCTTTGCCTCCAGATCCGCTTTGATCGCGCGGGCGAGGACGGGTGCAGCGCCTTCTGTTCCAATGGCGATGGTCACAGGGTCGCGGTCCACAAGGGCGGGCGTGATGAATTGGCTGTCTTGCAGATTGTCGACGATGTTGGTCACAGCCCCGTCCGCACGCGCAATGGCCACGGTGCGGGCGTCTTTCTCAGCGTCCTCATCGGCGGCATAGCACATCACGGCGCACAGCGCGTCGCCCGGCGTCATATCGCGCGCAATCCACTTCAATTTTCCTTCACGCGCCCAGGTTTGGATCTGTGGATCCGCCTCGGGCGCAAAGACCGTCAAATGCGCCGTTGTTTTCAGCAGTAACCGCAGTTTTGCTAAGGCCGCGTCGCCGCCGCCGGACAGGACCACACGTCGGCCCTCAACGGCCATAAAGATTGGAAAGTGGTTCATGGCTGACATCTCTTGCTGCGAAGTGTTCGCTGTAATATAGGAAAACTTCCTGTATTTTGACCAGATAGTTACGCCAATAAGGATGTTTGTTCTGGTTTGAGTGTGGAAGAGAACGAAAGACCACAATTGAGGGTGAAATGCGAATGAGCGTCCGAATTGACGACACAGACCGGAAAATCATGGCGGAGCTGCAACGCGACGCCAGTCAGTCCTTGGACGATATCGCGCGCAGCGTGGGCAGTTCCAAGACGCCCGTGTGGAACCGGATTCGTAAATTGCGTGATGCGGGCGTCATCGGGCAGCAGACGGTGTTTCTGGATGCCGAAGCGCTGGGGTTTGAGGCGTGTTTTTTCGTATTGATCCGCACGTCTGAGCATGATGCGGATTGGCAGGCGCGGTTTTTGAAGGCGCTGCGCGACCGCCCCGAGGTGCAAGAGGCGCACCGGCTGGCAGGCGACATCGACTACATCCTCAAGGTGCGGGTGCGCAACGCGCGGGCCTATGACACGTTTTATCAGGCTTTGATTTCAGAGGTCAAAGTGCACAACGTCACTGCGCTGCTCTCCATGGAAGAGATCAAATCGACGACGATGCTGCCCCTGTAAACGCTTATCTTGGCGCCCTTTAAAGCGGGTTGTTAATTTAAAGTACCCCCGCCCGAATTATGCGCTATATCTAGTTTCCACGTGCGATTCCGTTGCGCGCAACGCCTTATGGCTGATGAAAAACGAACCGTTCGCGGCACGATATGACCGCCTTGAACGCAATGACACTCTGGGAGGAGCCCACCGATGAAATTCTTTACAGCTGCCGCTTTGGCACTGAGCATGACTGTGTCCGCAAACGCCGTGCAAGCGGCCTGCGACGACGGCGAGATCGTGATCAAGTTCAGCCACGTCACCAACACCGACCGGCACCCTAAGGGCATCGCTGCCACTCTGCTGGAAAGCCGTGTGAACGACGAGATGAACGGCACCGCCTGCATGGAAGTGTTCCCGAACTCCACACTGTATAACGATGACCAAGTCCTTGAGGCGCTGCTGCAGGGCGACGTGCAACTGGCGGCCCCGTCGCTGTCGAAGTTCGAGCAGTTCACCAAGCAATTCCGCATCTTCGACTTGCCTTTCATGTTCTCGGACATCGATGCGGTTGACGCGTTCCAGAACTCTGAAACCGGTCAGGCGATGAAAGAATCCATGACGCGCCGCGGTCTGCTGGGCCTCGCGTTCTGGCACAATGGTATGAAGCAGATGTCGGCAAATGTCGCGCTGGTGAACCCCAGCGATGCAACCGGTCTGAAGTTCCGCGTTCAAAACTCGGACGTTCTGAAGGCGCAGATGGCGGCTCTGGGTGGTTCGCCCCAGCCAATGGCGTTCTCTGAGGTGTACGGCGCGCTGCAAACAGGCGTTGTGGACGGTCAGGAAAACACCTGGTCCAACATCTATGGCCGCAAGTTCTTCGAAGTGCAGGACGGCGTGACTGAGACAAACCACGGCATCATCGACTATCTGTTGGTGACCTCCACGGACTTCATCGACGGCCTGGAGCCAGCCGTGGCCGATCAGTTGATGACCATCATCGACGAAGTGACCGCTGCACGGAACGGTGAAAGCACCCGCGTGAACGCCGAGGCCAAGCAAGCGATCATCGACGCCGGTGGTGTTGTGCGCACGCTGACCGCCGAGCAGCGCGCAGCTTGGGTCGAAGTGATGAAGCCCGTCTGGGAACAGTTCCGTGACGACGTAGGCCAAGAAAACATCGACGCCGCACAAAAATTCAACGCAATGGCCAACTAAGCCTGCGATGACATGATCGACCCCGGCCTTTTTGACCAAAGGCTGGGGTCTTTTTCCATTCTATTTCAGTTATTTGTGGGAGCAGGGCATGGCGCAGCGCTATGAGCCGACGACACCCTTGGGCAGTGTGGTCAACGAGATTGAAGAGACCGTGATCGCGCTGCTGCTGGCCGGCATGACGATTGTCACCTTCATCAATGTGATCCTGCGCTATGGGTTTAACACGGGCCTCATTTGGGGTCTGGAGATGGTGACCTTTTTGTTCGCGTGGCTGGTGCTTTTCGGCATGAGTTATGGGGTCAAGGTTACGGCCCATCTGGGCGTCGATGCGATCATCAACCTGTTCCAACCTAAGGTGCGCCGCGCCATCGCGATGGTGGCCGTGGGCGTTTGCATTGTTTATGCGATGCTGCTGATGAAGGGGGCTTGGGACTATTGGGCCAACTTCGCCAACCTGCCGCAGACCGAAGGCCGCGTTATTCCCACGGGCTTCGAGGACATGCGCCGCTCGTCTTATCGGGGTTGGTATGAGGTGATCGATATTCCGTTCCCCGAATGGCTCCGCTGGATCCAGCCTGTGATGAACGAGGGTGAGGATTATGAGAAAATCCCGCGCTTTATCCCCTATGCGATGCTGCCTTTTGGTATGGCCTTGTTGCTGTTTCGCTTTGTCGAGGCGGGTGTGCGCCTTTGGAAGGGGACCGCGACCGCGCTGATCGTCAGCCACGAAGCCGAAGACGATGTAAAAGCCGTCGCCAACATGAATACCAAGGGTTAAGTCATGGAAGTTGCAATTCTTTTCACCATGGTGATTGGCCTGATGTTGATCGGTGTGCCAATCGCGGTCAGCCTTGGTGTGTCGTCCATCGTCTTCTTGTTGGCGCTCAGCGACACCTCGCTTGCCTCCATCGCGCAGACGTTTTTTCAGGCCATGGCAGGGCACTATACTCTGCTGGCGATCCCGTTCTTCATTCTGGCCTCGACCTTTATGTCCACAGGTGGCGTGGCCCAGCGGATCATCCGTTTTTCCATCGCCATTGTGGGACACTTTCCGGGCGGCCTCGCGATCGCGGGTGTCTTTGCGTGTATGATGTTTGCCGCTCTGTCGGGGTCGAGCCCGGCCACGGTTGTGGCCATCGGCTCCATTGTCATCGCGGGCATGGTTCAGGTGGGCTATACCAAGGACTTCGCCGCGGGCGTGATCGCCAACGCGGGCACGCTGGGCATCTTGATCCCACCCTCCATCGTCATGGTTGTCTATGCCTCGGCCACGGATGTGTCAGTGGGCCGGATGTTCCTCGCGGGTGTCATTCCGGGCCTTTTGGCGGGCACTATGCTGATGGTGACGATCTATGTCATGGCCGTCGTCAAGGGCATGCCCAAAGGCGAATGGAAAGGCTGGGGCGAGGTTTGGGCCGCCGGGGCGAGCGCCTCTGCCGGTCTCTTTTTGATCGCAATCATCTTGGGCGGCATCTACGGCGGCATTTTCACCCCTACGGAGGCGGCGGCGGTTGCGGCGGTTTACGCCTTTGTGGTGGCGAGCTTTGTTTACCGTGATATGGGCCCGCTGCACACGGGCGAAGGCCAGCCGAACCACAGTTTGTTGCAAAAGCCTTGGGCGCTGATCACCGTCTTCTTCCACCGCGACACGCGTGATGCGCTGTTTGAGGCAGGCAAGCTGACGGTGACGCTGATGTTCATCATCGCTAATGCGCTGATCCTCAAGCATGTTTTGACGGACGAGCAGATCCCCCAGCAGATCGCCTCGGCGATGCTGTCCGCGGGCTTTGGGCCGGTTGTGTTCCTTATCATTGTGAACGTGATCCTGCTGATCGGTGGGCAGTTCATGGAGCCGTCGGGCCTGTTGGTGATCGTTGCGCCGTTGGTGTTTCCCATCGCGATTGAGCTGGGCATTGATCCGATCCATTTGGGCATCATCATGGTGGTGAATATGGAGATTGGGATGATCACACCGCCGGTAGGTTTGAACCTCTTTGTGACCTCCGGCGTGGCAGGTATGCCGATGATGTCGGTTGTGCGCGCGGCGCTGCCCTTCCTCGCGGTCCTGTTCGTGTTCCTGATTATGGTCACATATATCCCGGCGATTTCGCTGTGGTTGCCGACGATGATGATGGGGCCGGAGATTATCTTGAAGTAGGCGTTGCCTGACTTTGACAGACAAAAAACGTGGCGCAGGTGGGTTTCCTGCGCCGCGTTTCTTTGCGGGATCGCCGTTTAAATGGTGCGCGTTACGCGCTGTTTTGCAGGGAGGTAATGATGGGGGAGAAGTCATCGGCCTTCAGGCTCGCGCCCCCAACCAGCGCACCGTCCACATTGGCGCAGGCAAAGATCGCCGCCGCATTGTCGGGTTTGACCGAGCCGCCGTAGAGCACACGGAACCCTGCGCCCGCAGTTGGGCCGAACTCCGCCACAAGCCAGGCGCGGATGAAATCATGCACCTCGTCAATCTGGGCCGTGGTCGCCACAGCGCCCGTGCCGATGGCCCAGATCGGCTCATAAGCCAGCACCAACCGGTCGGGCGTGGCGGTGCGAGGAACAGAGCCTGCCAGCTGCGCTTTGATCACGCTGAGGGTATCGCCGGCAGCGCGTACATCAGCGCTCTCCCCCAGACAGAGGATCACGTTGAGGTCCGCGTCCCATCCCGCTTGCGTTTTGGCAGCCACATCGGCGTTAGTTTCATTATAATCGGTGCGGCGTTCGGAGTGGCCGACAATGACATGGCGCGCGCCAACATCGGCGATCATTGGGGCGGCGATGTCCCCTGTATGCGCGCCTTTGGCTGATGCATGGCAATCCTGCGCACCCATTTCCAACGCACTTTCTGCGCTGGCCGCGACTGCTGCCGCGAGGTAGGGGGTTGGCGGGCAGAGCACGATATCGCAGGGCTGCGGTGCGGGCAGCGCGGCGGCGAGGCGCGCAACCTCTTGGAGAGCTTGCGTCGACCCGTTCATTTTCCAATTGCCTGCCGCCATCTTACTCCGCATCGCCAATCCCCCGTTTGATCTTTTACCTGTCGTAGCACCGCCCCTGAGGCCCCGCAATGCGGGCCTCATGATGCAGCCCCACCGCACGGGCTTTCGATCCGTTCCGCAGCGCGTTAGGAGGTGGCCCGAGATGTGACGCAAAAGGGTTTTGCAATGATGCAGGTACGAGAGGCGATCCCCAGCTTGGATGCGCAAAAGCTCGCTGCGCGCGACCCTGAAACGCTGGCGGCACTAGGTGTGGCAGCAGGCGATGTGGGGTTTGCGACGGTGCACAACACGGCTTTGTCGGAGGCACAAGTGCGGACGGTGCTGGCATCCTATGCCTCCTTCTTTGCCCGCCCAGAGGGCGAAAAACGCGATGTTGATATGGCGCGCACCGGGGCCAATCGCGGGTGGGGCGCGTCCGGGTCCGAGCAGGTCGACCCGCAAGCCAACCCCGATTACAAACAGGTCTTTGACAGCGGCCTTTCGCTCGCGCCCAATGATCCCTTGGCGCAGATGCCTGTCTATGCCCCGAACCGCTGGCCGGCGCAGATGCCGGAATTCAAAGCCACGGTGGAGGGTTATTACGCCGCTTCCTGCGATGTGGCGATGGTGGTGTTGCGGGCTCTGGCCGAGGCCATTGGCGCGCCGCGCGACAGTTTTGATGCGGCCTTTGCCCGGCCCATGGCGCTTCTGCGAGGTAATTATTATCCGGCGCGGCCCGATTGGGCGACAGCGCGGGATTTTGGCATTGCACCGCACACGGATTACGGTTGTTTAACCTTGCTCGCAACAGACGGGCAACCGGGGCTTGAGGTGCAGATGCGCAGCGGCGCATGGATGCCGGTCACCGCCGCACCTGGCACTTTTGTCATCAATTTTGGCGAGATGATGGAGATGTGGACCGCGGGCCGGGTCAAGGCAACGCCGCACCGGGTTATCGGTACGAATGCCGCGCGCCTCTCTGTGCCGCTCTTTTTTAACCCAAGCCATGACACGAATGTGGCCCCGATGGGGTCGGGTCAGGTGCTGCGGGCGGGCGATCACCTCGCGCGCCGCTTTGCCGAGACCTATGTGCATCTCAGAAACGCAGAGACCTCTTGAGCCGTGGCGGGTAATTAAAGCTTGGGCACGCCGTTTTCGAAAGCGGCAGCAAGCTCGGCTGTATCTGCGAATTTGATGCTTTCGCCGCAGCCACAGGCCTCGGTCACATTGGGGTTGTTGAACTTGAACCCGGATTCCAACAGCGATGTTTCATAGTCAATCTCGGTGCCGAACAGGAACATCTGCGCCATGGGGGCGATAAGGACACGCGCGCCGTCGGTCTCAATCACCTCGTCGTGCGGCTCGGCCTCAGCAACATAGTCCATCGTGTATTCCATGCCGGCGCAGCCGCCTTTTTTGACGCCAATGCGCAACCCATTGTGGCCGCCTTGGGCCATCAATTTGGTGATTTGCGCTGCGGCCTTCGGCGTGATCGACACAGGCGGTTTGCCGGGAATGGAAAACATCAGGCGTACTCCTTTGCAGCGAAGATAAGAGCGCCGCGGCATAATCTCAAGCCTGCGTCACATCGCAGGGGGCGGAATGGCCCCGCAATCGCACATCACGGTATGAAAAAGGCCGCCCGTGGTGACGGCCTTGCGTGCTAATACCGTGGCCCAGTGGGGCGATTACATAAAGCCCAACTCGAGGCGGGCCTCGTCGGACATCATGTCCATGCCCCACGGTGGCTCCCAGACCAGCTCAACGTTGACGGTTTTGACACCGGGCAGCGGCTCAATCGCATCCGCGACCCAGCCGGGCATCTCACCCGCAACAGGACAGCCTGGAGCGGTCAATGACATCAGCACAGACACGTCGCTATCGCTGTTGATGTTGATGGTATAGATTAGGCCCAGCTCATAGATATTCACAGGGATTTCGGGGTCATAGACTGTGCGGCAGGCTTCGACGATCGCTTCATAAAGCGGGTGGTCCGTGGACGAGGCCGCGATCAGCGGCGTGCCTTCAAGCATATCTTTGGAAGTGTCCATAATGACCTCGTTACGCGTTTCCTGACCGTTTATATAGGAATTAAGCTGGCGAAGGTCCAGAGGGGCTCTGCGCGGTGGTAGATCAAATCTAAATCTGACCCACCTGATTTGGGCTCGGCGTCCCTGCGGCTTGTGTTTTTGCCGCTCCAGACTAAGCCGAGGGGAGGTTGCAGCGCGGCTATTTTACAGCGCAGGCCGTAACAGCCAAAGCAGCGTTTGGATCAATCGTTAATGTCGTGCAGCACGCGCCGCGCGCCTGAGCTTTGCTTGCGGAACACCATGCGCAACAGGATCCACGCAAGCCGCGACAGGGTGGCAAAAATCGCCAAGAGCGCGGGCAAGCCCAAAGGTGTGGCAAGCGCGGGCATCACCAGTCCGACAATGGCCCCGGTGGCCAAAGCGCCCAAGGCAAAACCCAAAAAGATATATCCGGGCGCGAGCACCTCAACCAGCCCCAAAGCCAAGGCAAAGGCGATCCAGACCCACCATACTGTCAAAAGCTCTGCCATTATCCGCGTCCTTTCAACAACTTAAACGCATCCCCGAAGGCTGCGAGCGCCTCTGCTGGAACCACAATGGTTTGATTGCCGTCGCCTGCGCCCATGGCGCTAACGGCCTCCACTTGCTTCAGCGCGATCTGGTATTGCGCAGCCTCCAGCCCGTTTTCATTGATCGCGGTGGCGACCACTTGGGTTGCATAGGCTTCGGCATCGGCCAGAACACGCCGCGCTTTCGCGGTCTGCTCAGAGGCGTAAAGCTCCGCATCCGCGGCCAGTTCCACCGCGCGTTTGGCCCCTTCGGCCTCGGTTACCGCGGCGCGTCGGGCGCGCTCGGCGTTCAACTGCTGCATCATCGCGGCCCGTGTGGCGGCGTCTAGGTTGACGTCCAAAATCTCGGCGCGGGTGACTTCGATGCCCCAATCATTGACGGCCTGTTCAACATGCGCCTTGATCGTCACGATCAGCGAGGACCGGTTGGATTGCACCTCATCAAGGTCCATTTTGCCGATCTCGGCGCGCACGATGCCAGCCACAGTAGTAGAAATGGCGCTGTCGACATCGCGGATGCGGTAGACCGTCTTTTCCGGCTCGGTGATACGTTAAAAGACAGAGGTATCTACCTGTAGCAGCACGTTGTCGCGGGTGATCGCATCTTGTGAGGCGGTCGGCAATGCCGCTCGAGGATTGAGACCTTGTGCGCGAGTCGGTCGATAAACGGCACGATCAGGTTGATGCCGGGGCCCATCACCGCGCGCAGCCGACCAAAGCGTTCGACCACATGTTGCTCGGACTGCGGTACGATTTTGACCGCTTTGTACACCACAACAACCAAAAGGGCCGCGAGCAGGATGAAGGGTATTCCGTCCAGCCCCAATTCACGCAGGAGATTTTCAAGGGTCATCAGGGGCCTCTGGTCTTATTAAAATCGTGCAAGTCTATGCAAAAGATATGGGCCGGGCGGCGCGTGTTTGCAAGTTCTCATGCGCCGGAGTAGGGAAGCGCCATGATCGATTTCAGCTTTGACAAACTGGCCCAAGATGGCCGTGCGCGTGCAGGCGTGATGCACACCAACCGCGGTGATATTGCGACGCCGGCCTTCATGCCTGTCGGCACGGCCGCGACCGTGAAGGCGATGATGCCCGAGAGTGTGCGCGCCACCGGTGCGGATATCTTGCTGGGCAATACCTATCACCTGATGCTGCGCCCCACGGCAGAGCGGATTGCGGCCCTTGGCGGTCTGCACAAGTTCATGAATTGGGAGCGCCCGATTTTGACGGATTCTGGCGGTTTTCAGGTGATGTCGCTGGCCGCGCTGCGCAAACTGACAGAGCGTGGGGTGACCTTCAAAAGCCATATCGACGGCTCCAAGCATGAAATCACGCCCGAGCGGTCGATGGAAATTCAGGCGCTTTTAGGCTCTGACATTGTGATGTGCTTTGATGAATGTCCGGCCTTGCCGGCGGACCGGACGCGCATTGCTGAGAGCATGGAGCTGTCGATGCGATGGGCGGCCCGCTCAAAGGCGGCCTTTGGCACGCGTCCGGGCCATGCGCTTTTTGGGATCCAGCAAGGCGGTTTGGAAGAGGACCTGCGGGCCGAAAGCGCCGACGCGCTGCGCGATATCGGTTTTCACGGCTATGCAGTGGGCGGTCTGGCCGTAGGCGAGGGGCAAGAGGCGATGTTCGGCTGTCTGGACTATGCGCCGGAACAGTTGCCACAGGACGCGCCGCGTTATCTGATGGGTGTGGGCAAGCCCGACGACATCGTGGGTGCTGTGGCACGCGGGATCGACATGATGGACTGTGTGTTGCCGTCCCGATCAGGCCGCACAGGGCAAGTTTTCACCCGCTTGGGGCACCTCAATATCAAGAACGCGCGGCATCAGGACGACCCTCGGCCCATTGATGAAAACTGTAGCTGCCCAACCTGTACGAACTACAGCCGCGCCTATCTGCACCATGTGTTCCGCAGCCAAGAGATCATCAGCTCCATGCTGCTGACCTGGCACAACCTGCATTACTACAATGACATTATGACAGGAATGCGCGCGGCGATCATGGCCGGCACGTTTGAGGCTTGGCAGCGCGATTTTCATCACCGGCGTGAGGCGGGCGATATCGACCCGCTGTAGAACGCGGCAGGTCGTGTCGGGTTATTCGTTGCCTTGCACGCGGTCCAATCCAGCGTTGTCAGCCTGCAAGAGCCCCAGCGCATCCGCCGTTGTGATCGCGGTGCAAAACTCACCGTGCAAGGAGGCCACGGAGAGCGCATGCACCATCTCTGCATCGTAATCGGTGCCATCGAGGCCAATACGGTTGGTCGTGGCGCAGGCGTCGTGCACCAGATAGCAATCAAAGCCCATATTGCCGGCCATCCGCGTTGTCGTCTCGACGCAGAAGTTGGTAAAATAGCCTGCGATCACAAGGCGTTGGACGCCTGCGCGGCGCAGCTGTATCTCCAGCGATGTGCCGACAAAACCGGAGTTCACATCCTTTTCCACCACGATGTCGCCGTCCCGCACATCCAGCCCATCAAGTTGCGCACCGCCGGGCAGGGCAAATTTCAGCGGGCTTGCGGCCTCGCGGCTGTCGTGACGGGTAAAGGCCACCTGGCGCCCCGCACCCGCAAAGCCGTCCCGCAGCGCAATCAGGTTGTCCTGACAAGCGGGGTTGTTCATGCGCCCCGTGGGTCCGCCCCAATGCGAAAGCGTGTGCACCGCTTTTTGCACATCGATCAAAAGCACGGCGGTGTCGGCGGAAAACTGTTGGATCATTGGGGCCTCGTTGTGTTGGGTCGTTATATTACGTCGTTTGCGCGCCATGATGGTCAAAGCCGCGCAGCCGTAAAGCCCCATTTGCGACATTTCAGGGCCTGTGCCGCATTCCGAGGCAAGCGCCGGCGCGCATGGTTCGCGATGCGGCGGAATGTTGGGGATAAGCGCGCGGATGGCCTTGCACCACGGCGTGCATCGCGTCAGAGTGCACCGCCAATAACGCCGCTTTGAGCGCGCGCTCGTGTCCGGGGGCCTATTTGAATTGCCCTTGAAATCAGGGGTCGTGCAACACAGGTACAAGGTCCAAAGAAGGAGACATGCTGGCTGCCGCTTTTCGGGGTCGCGTGTCTTGCTAGATAAGGAAAAAGAGCATGCAAGAACCCCTCAACGCCTCATATCCGGTGCTGCCGCTGCGCGATATCGTTGTGTTCCCGCATATGATTGTCCCGCTGTTTGTGGGCCGCGACAAATCCGTGCGCGCGCTCGAAGAGGTGATGGCAGACGACAAGCAAATCCTGCTGTCGAGCCAAATTGACCCCTCCGAGGACGATCCCCAAGCGGACGGTATTTATAAGGCCGGCGTCTTGGCCAATGTGTTGCAACTGCTGAAGTTGCCGGATGGCACGGTCAAGGTCTTGGTCGAAGGCCAAGCGCGAGTTCGCATCACCGACTACCTTGAAAACGACAGCTTTTTCGAGGCGCGCGCCGAGTATCTGACGGAAATGCCGGGCGATTTGACCACCACCGAGGCGTTGCTGCGCTCTGTGGGCGATGAGTTTGAGCGCTATGCAAAAGTGCGCAAAAACGTGCCCGAAGAGGCGCTCGCGGCAGTAGGCGAGGCCATGGAGCCTGCGAAACTGGCGGACCTTGTGGCCGGTCACCTCGGGATCGACGTGCAGCAAAAACAAGAGCTGTTGGAAACGCTGTCGATTTCGGAACGGCTGGAGAAGGTCTATGGCCTTATGCAGGGCGAATTGTCCGTCTTGCAGGTGGAGAAAAAGATCAAGACCCGCGTAAAATCGCAGATGGAAAAGACCCAGCGCGAATATTATTTGAATGAGCAGATGAAGGCCATTCAGAACGAGCTGGGAGATGGCGAGGACGGCCGCAACGAAGTGGCCGAGCTGGAAGCCAAGATCGCTGAGACGAAGCTGTCCAAAGAGGCCCGCGAAAAGGCCGATGGCGAGATTAAGAAGCTCAAGAATATGTCGCCCATGAGCGCCGAGGCGACCGTGGTGCGCAATTACCTTGACTGGATGCTGTCGATCCCGTGGGGCGTGAAATCGCGTGTCAAAAAGGATCTGGGCCGCGCGCAGGATATCCTCGACAACGATCACTATGGCCTTGAAAAAGTGAAAGAACGCATCGTCGAATACCTTGCGGTGCAGCAGCGATCGAAAAAGATGAAAGGCCCCATCATGTGCTTGGTGGGCCCGCCCGGCGTGGGTAAAACCAGCCTTGGCAAATCGGTGGCCAAGGCCACAGGGCGCGAATTCATCCGCATCAGCCTTGGTGGTGTGCGCGATGAAAGCGAGATCCGCGGACACCGCCGAACCTACATCGGCTCCATGCCTGGCAAGATCATTCAGGCGCTGAAAAAGGCCAAGACCACCAACCCGCTGATCCTGCTCGATGAGATCGACAAGATGGGTCAGGATTTTCGCGGTGATCCCGCCTCTGCAATGCTCGAAGTGCTTGATCCGGAACAAAATGGCAGCTTCGTCGACCACTATATGGAGGTCGAATATGACCTCTCTAACGTGATGTTCCTGACGACCTCGAACAGCTATAACATGCCGGGTCCACTGCTCGACCGGATGGAGATTATTCCGCTGGCGGGCTACACCGAGGATGAAAAGCGCGAGATCGCCAAGCAGCATTTGATCGACAAACAGGTCAAGAACCACGGCCTGAAGGCCAAGGAATTCCGCCTTGAGGATGACGGACTGATCGACATCATCCGCTACTACACCCGCGAGGCTGGCGTGCGGAACTTGGAGCGTGAGATTGCAAAGGTGGCGCGTAAGTCCTTGACGCAGATTGTGAAAAAAGAGGCTGAAGCGATCACCGTGACCGCAGACAACCTTGGCGATTTCCTTGGCGTGCGTAAACACCGCTACGGTCTGGCCGAGAAAGAGGACCAGATCGGCGTTGTCACAGGGCTGGCCTATACTTCCGTGGGCGGTGAATTGTTGAGCATCGAGGCGCTGCGCCTGCCGGGCAAGGGTCGGATGAAAACGACAGGCAAGCTGGGCGACGTGATGAAAGAAAGCATCGACGCTGCTTCCAGCTACGTGCGCTCCATCGCGCCCGAGATTGGCGTGAAGCCGCCGGTCTTTGACAAGATCGACATTCACGTGCACGTCCCGGATGGCGCGACGCCCAAGGATGGCCCTTCGGCTGGCTTGGCGATGGTCACCTCGATCGTGTCGGTGCTGAGCAAAATTCCGGTGCGCAAAGACATCGCAATGACGGGCGAGGTGTCGCTGCGCGGCAATGCTATGCCGATTGGCGGCCTGAAAGAGAAGCTCCTCGCGGCGTTGCGGGGTGGCATCCAAACCGTTCTGATCCCTCAGGAAAATGAGAAGGACATGGCCGACATCCCCGATAACGTAAAAGCGGGTCTGACGATCATTCCGGTCTCGCATGTGTCCGAAGTGCTCAAGCATGCGCTTGTGTCTGAGCCGGAGGCGATCATCTGGGATGAGGCCGCCGAAGAAGCGGCGGCGGCCGCAGCGGCAGTGGCCGCCCAAACATCCGCACCGGCACCCACCGCGCACTAAACGCGCGTTTCCGGATATGCATTAGCGCTCCGCGGTTGATCCGCGGGGCGTTTTCTTTTGTACACGGCGCACAAGCCACATAGCACCATTCATTCCCGCCGGTGCACGCGCTGTGCTTGCATTGGCGGTGCGCCCCGCTAGGCTGGCGTCACTATTTTATTTCCAATTATTTATATGAGGCCCCCTATGGCACGTGCTAAAACGAGCAGTTCCGTCAAAAAGACCCCGACCCGCAGTCCTCGCAAGAGCACCGCCGATGCGAAGGTCACAGCCCCGGTTGCGCAGGCAGACGCCCCCACCACACCTATGGAGGTCGCGACCCCCACGGCCCCGATGCTGCGTAGAAAAGAGCTCATCGACACTGTTGTGGCGCGCTCTGGCATCAAGAAAAAAGACGCAAAACCGGTGGTGGAGGCAATGCTTGCGGTGATGGGCGCGGCCCTTCAGGAGGGGCGCGACTTGAACGTGCCGCCCTTTGGCAACCTCAAGGTGCGCCGCACCAAGGATATGCCGAACGCGCGGGTGCTGACCGCGAAACTGCGCCAGCGCAAACCGGGCACCGCCATGCCAAGCGCGTCCTATGCGGCAACAGACGCCCCCGACACCGCTGTGGAGGCAGAGCAGACCCCGCTTCTAGTTGGCCCAACGCTGCTGCCGGATCCTGTCGAATAGGGGGTCTGCGGCTCGTAAAAATCGCTTCCGCAGGCCTTGCGCAGGGGCGCGTTGTTTTGTATCGCACATCCCACGGCGGGTGATTAGCTCAGTGGTAGAGCGCTTCGTTCACATCGAAGATGTCAGGAGTTCAAATCTCTTATCACCCACCATTTTCCCTGCTTTGAACAGGTCGCACCGGTTGGGTCGGCCACACCGCAAAGGCCCGCATGTCTGCCGAATTTCCGCCTGAGTTGCTGATCCTGCGCCACGGCGAGACGGCATGGAACGTGGCGGGCCGGTTGCAAGGCGCGCTCGACAGCCCGCTGACCGCAAACGGACAGGCGCAAGCCCGCGCGCAAGGCGCGTTGCTGCGCGATTTGGGGGCGCAGCATTGGGCCTGGGTGTCCAGCCCACAAGGCCGCGCAATGCACACCGCACAGATCGCCCGCGCGGTTGCGCAAGGGCCAGACATCACCACCGATGACCGACTGGTCGAGATTACCATGGGGGATTGGACCGGGTTGCACCGCTCCGAGATCGCCGAGCAAGCGCCGCATGTATTCGGTACAGATGGGGGCATGGGGTGGTATGACCACGCGCCGGGCGGCGAGGGTTTGCAGGGCGTTGCGGCGCGCGTCGCCAGCTTTGTGCAGGGGTGCCGGCAGCCGACGGTCCTCTTTACCCACGGGATCACCAGCCGCATTTTGCGCTGCATTTTGCTGGGGCGTCCGGTCGGGGATTTTGACAAATTAGAGGGTGGGCAGGGCGTTGCCTTTCATTTTGCGCAAGGAAGCGTGACAAAGCGCGGATAGGGGCTTGAAGCGGCGCGCAAGTTTGCGTAAACCCGCGCCACCGGGTCGTTAGCTCAGTTGGTAGAGCGCTTCGTTTACACCGAAGATGTCGGGAGTTCGAGCCTCTCACGACCCACCATCCTCCCCCCTACTTTATGAATTATGAGTGTACGCTGCACGTCGTCTGCGTTCGTGGCTGGGTAGAGCGTAGCGGCGTGTTATCGCGCACAGTGGTTTTGGGCGTTTTACACGCAGCAAGATCCGGCGCGGTTACCTCAGGGTTTTGGTGTCAAAAAATTAGTTAACAAAAAGTTAATATAGATCATACATTCCGCAAGTTTTTGTGATATGGTCTCATCATGCAATTTATAGTTGATTCTTTTCTCAATTAATCACGCCAGAGTTGCATTCTAGGAATATCAGTTATGCAAAATTAATTATTTTGTAACAATTAGAATACTGGCAAGTGGCTGCTTCCCAGAAATAGGACCGTACCAAGCTAATGCTGCAACGCATTTTAGAAGAAATTCGAACTCAGCCTGCTGAGGCGCCGTTATGGAATAGGCTCAATGGCTATTTCAACGGAATGGGGTTCGATAAGGTGATTTATCACCACTTCTGGGGGCGTCCGGATGATAAGCGCGCGATGACCCTAATGGTGGATGGCGTTCCGCGCGATTGGATCGATCGCTACGCGGCCGAACAGAAGTTTGTGGACGACCCCATTACCAATTACGCGAGATCCGCAACTGAGCCTTTCTTGTGGTCGGAAATTGGCAGTTTGATGCGTCTGACAAATGCGCATCGCGATTATCTGGATGAGATGCGGGCCGCCGGCATCGGCGATGGGATTGCGTTTCAGGTCTATGGTCCGGGATTGCGAAATGGCGTTGTGGGGCTGGGATTTGGTCCCGATCGTACGAGCGTGACAGCGCAGGAGCGCGCAGAGTTACACATGGTTGTGCAAAGCGGGCATGTTCGGTTTTGCCAATATTATCAGAGTGATGGTGTGGGATTGAACCTGTCGCCGCGTGAGTTGGAAGTTTTGGGCTGGATGGCGCGCGGCAAGTCAAATGCCTCAATCGCGCAAATCCTGGATGTATCGCGCCATACGGTCGACACCGTCGTGCGCCGGATCTTTGAAAAGCTCGATGTGTCTGATCGCACAGCTGCGGCCGTCATGGCCATTCAGGCGGGTATGATACTCCCGCAAGAAAACGGATTTACTATCTTAGGAATACCAAGCGAAATGAAAACGAATTCTTTATAATTACGTCACGCAATTGCGTGACATGAATCTCCGTATTTATTGGTATAGTTAAATCCGGTAAACAACTTTGCTGGACCCAAAATGCTGACCTCTGAAAACCATAAATTGCCCGAATTGGATGGGCAGCTCAAAGCGCTTTTAAATTGGTTGGATGGTCAACCTGAAACGGCCCGAGGGCAAAAGGCGCTCAAAGCGGGGTCTGCATTACTCGAATACGCGGCGTTTGAGATAGCGGGTAGCAATGACACCAAACAGGTCGTGCGTTTGATCCTTTTGGCCGCCGATATGGACCGCACCGCAGATGCGATGGTGCCCCAAAGCCGGGACCATCTGACGGTCGTCTAGCGTCTTTTGTGCGCCACCGCACAGAGGGCCTGAGCGCCTGCGTCTTGCCCCACGCCCCAACCACCGTAAGTTACCCTTAACCCAAAGGAGGCTTATGAGATGAGTTGGAACCCCGCGCTTGATCCGCATTATCCCCTTGGGGATGCCATCGACGCCATTGACACTGTGATTGTCCCCCGCGCCCGCGATCTTGGCGGATTTGAGGTGCGCCGCGCGCTGCCCTCTACCGCGCGTCAAATGGTGGGGCCCTTTATCTTTTTTGACCAGATGGGACCGGCGGAGTTCCTAACGGGCAGTGGCATTGATGTGCGTCCGCATCCGCACATTGGTTTGGCCACCGTGACCTACCTCTATGAGGGTCGCATTCATCACCGAGATAGCCTTGGTTATGATACGTGGATCGAACCGGGGGCCGTGAACTGGATGATGGCGGGCCACGGCATTACCCATTCGGAGCGGACCGATGGCCCGATGGAGGGGCGGCCAAAATCCATGTTTGGCCTGCAAACCTGGGTGGCGCTGCCGCAGAAATATGAGGATGCACCGGCACGGTTAGAGCATGCGTCGAAAGACACGCTGCCGATGCTAGAGGGCGAGGGCAAAGAGGTGCGCCTGATCCTTGGCACAGCGTATGGGGAGCGCGCGCCGGTCAAAGTCTATTCTGAGATGTTTTACGCCGATGCGCTGTTGCAGCCGGGCGCATCTCTGCCTCTGCCGGATGACCATGAGGACCGTGGGATCTACGTCTTGCAGGGCAGTGTGCAGGTCGCGGGGCAGGATTTTGAGGCGGGCCGCATGTTGGTGTTCCGTCCCGGTGATCGGATCAGCGCCAAGGCGGAGGCCACGGGCGCGCGGCTGATGCTGCTGGGCGGGGCGACGATGGACGGGCCTCGGCATATCTGGTGGAATTTCGTGGCCTCCAGCCAAGACCGCATTGATGCGGCCAAAGAGGCGTGGCGCGCTGGCGATTGGGCGCATGGCCGGTTCCAGCTGCCGCCGGGCGATAATGCGGAGTTTATTCCAGCGCCCGCGCGTTAATTCGGCGTATTTTGAGTGCTCAAAACCGGGCCGGTCCGAAAAAATCTGCTGTGCTGTGAAATAATTGCGGGTGCACGTCATTTCGCCGCTTGACGCGCCGCGGCAGGGTGCCTAATACGACCAAATGCAGCGGGCGGTTGTAGCTCAGTTGGTTAGAGTACCGGCCTGTCACGCCGGGGGTCGCGGGTTCGAGCCCCGTCAACCGCGCCACTGCTGCTTTACAAAAGCCTCGCCTTAACGGCGGGGCTTTTTGTTTATCTTCAGTAGCATAGGATATGTTTGAGGACAGGGGGCGTTTGCGCTTTTGCCTATGCTGTGGTGGGAGTTGATGCTGCCGGATAGTTATAGCCCAAGGCCGCTTCCATTTCCAAATCCAGCTCTGCGCACATGAATCGCAGCCCCGCTTTGCCAATGGCTTTGGGCGTTTTGGGGCGCGCATCGACGCTGGGTTTAAACCGGCTGCCAAGGCGTTTGCGGACGGGGGCGAAATCCGTGCTGCGCGCTGCAACGCCCAAGCCCTCAAGGATCGCATCCACTGTCGCCTCAGGCGCGCGCTGCGCCTCCTCCATCCGCAGTAGAATTACGGTGCAATCGCGTGCCAAATAGCTGAGCAATCCCTGCAATTTGGCCCGCCGCAGCGCAAAGAGGTTGTCAAAGCGCGCACCCGTGACGGGATGGCGGTCATACTGCAAAACGCGGCCCAGGGTTTCTGGCAGGGCCGTCCTCTCAAAATAACGCGGGCGATCCACAACAGTGTCCCAAGGCGCGCGCATAAACGTCCCAAATTCAAGCCGTTGCATCGCAGGCGTCGTATGCCAAGGCTTGGCGTGCATCGACAGGGCCCAAGCCTCTGCGTGGCGCACACAGGCAATCACGGCCAGATCACCCGGGATCGCGGCGGCATGGGGAAACCCGTGTTTCCAGCCCAACGCCTCCGTCGGTTTGAGGTCGGTGTTGCGTCCCAACAGGCGTTTAACGAAATTGGTGCCGCAAGAGCGTTCGCCCAAAACTTGGAACCGGCGGATGGAGGTATCGCCGCGCTTGCGTGCATGGATCCCTGTGCTGGCAAATGTCTCTGGGATCACGTGAATGCCCTTTGAATAAAATTGGATCGGCACGCGGTAAATGGCCGAAGTGCAACGTAAAATTATCGATTCTCTTGCAATGGTACAGTTTGTGCGCTTTGAGAGAAACAACCGACGCGTGTATTTTGTCGGGTCTCATTTTACGTCGAATATGTTGAAATAGGGTATTTAAATGCAGACAGTTGCCGCGGTCACGATGGTGCGTGACGATGCGTTTTTCCTGCGTGCGTGGTTGCGCCATTACGGTGCGATGTTCGGTCGGCAAAACTGCTATGTAATCAACCACGGCTATGGCGCTGAGGTGGCCGAGCTTGCGGCGGGTTGCAACCTCATCGGTATTCCGGATGATCCGCACAAGAATTTTGATGTGAAGCGGTGGTCATTGCTCAATAACCTCTTCGGCGGGCTGCGCCGCTATTACCGCCACGTGATTGTGGGTGACGTGGACGAGTTGATTGTGGTGGATCCGCAGTCAGGCGTGAACCTGTTGGAATGGTTGGAAAAAGCGCCGATTGATCGGGTCTATACCCCTGTGGGGTTAGAGGTCATTCACCGCGTAGATTTGGAGCCGGAACCGGCCGATGCGCACATTCTTGGCCCGCGCCGCCATGTCCGCCTCGCGCCGCATTATTCCAAGCCGCAGATTATCTCCACCCCGGCGAAGCTTTCGCGCGGGGGGCATTTTGCGCAATACAGCAAGCTGCACACGCCGGATGACCTCTATCTGATGCATCTGAAATTTGCGGATTTTGGCGCCTATCAGGACGCGATGGACCGGCGCAATGACGTGAGCAAATCGGTCGGTGTTGGTGTCAAAGAGGCGGCCATAGGCCGGCATTGGTTTGCGGAGGCGCGCGGATCGGACCGCGCGACCTTTGACGCGTTTCAAGCGCTCCCGTTTGAAGAGGGTTTTGATCTGCGCGCGGTTCGCCGGAAAATGCACCGCACGTTCAAGCCGCGGGGCGATACCGGGTTTTACGAATTCGCGCGCCCGGCCTATGCGGTGCAATATCAGTTACCAGAGCGGTTTAACGGTCTCTTCTAAGCGCTTGTTTCATCAAGGAAACAGGCCAGGATATCGGCGGTCATTTCCGGGTGCGCATCGACAAAGAAGTGCCCCCCCGGCAGGGCCGCGCTTTGCATATTGCTCAACCGGTCGGCCCATGTTGCAGGCACGTCATAGGCGCGCGTCATCGCACCATCGCCGCCATATAGGACTAGAGAGGGACAGCCGACGCTGCGGTCCAGATCGGCGCTGTCATCTTCAAAATCGAGCGTGATTGCCGCACGGTAATCGTCGCACATGGCGCGGCGACACGCAGGGTCCTGCCAAGCGCGGCGGTAGGCGGCTAGCGCCTGGGGCGAAAAACCAGCCATGCTGCCGCCGTTCCAGCCCGAGAGGCAGCTTTCGTAATAGGCATCCGGGTCGTGCGCGATCATGGTTTCCGGAAACGGTGCCGGTTGGGCCAAGAAAAACCAATGATAGTAGGCATTTGCGACGTCTTTGTGCAGCGCGCTTAGCAACAGATGCGTGGGCACAATATCCATGAGGGTGAGGCTGCGTAGACGCGCCGGATGGTCCAAGGCCGCGCGGTGTGCGGTCCGCGCGCCTCGGTCGTGACCCACGAGGTGAAATGTCTCAAACCCGAGGTGGGTCATAAGCGCCATTTGATCCGCCGCCATCTCGCGAAAGCGATAGTTTTCAACGCCTTCCGGTTTGCTCGATGCCCCGTAGCCGCGCAAATCGGCCGTCACACAGGTATAGCGTTGCGCCAGCCGCGCGCAGAGGCCGTCCCACATGGCGCGCGTTTGCGGAAAGCCGTGCAACAGCAGCACCGGCGGCCCATCGCCTTGCACCTGATAGGCAATGCGCTGGCCGTTTACCTCGGCAAATTGTGTATCTTGCGGCATCGCAAACGGCTTTCTGTTTGGGGCTTTGTCAGGGGGGCTGTGACGTCGAAATCCTGCGATCTTAGGTCAATGCGTCCAGAATGCGCGCCCAAGAGCGTATGCCTTTGTGAAAGCTCTCAAGGTCATATTTTTCATTCGGCGAATGCATTTGATCGTTGTCCTTGCCAAAGCCAATCAGCATCGGCGTGGTGTCCACGATGTTTTGGAAATGGCCGGCAATCGGGATCGATCCGCCGCAACCGATATAGGCTGCGGGCACTTGCCATTCTTCCGAGAGCGCGTGGCGCGCGGCCTCAAATGCAGGGTTGTCCGTTGCTGTGATCGACGCGCGACCAGAGCCGTGTTCCTTGAACGTGGCGGTACAATCGGGCGGCAGCATGTCGGTGATGGCTTGGCGAAATGTGCTACGGATGGTGTGAGGGTCTTGGTCGCCTACCAGGCGGAAGGATATTTTAGCGTGTGCCTCGGCGGGCAGGACGGTTTTGAACCCCTCGCCGGTATAACCGCCCCAGATCCCGTTGACCTCCGCCGTTGGGCGGGACCAAATTTGCTCCAGTGGTGTGCGGTCCGTCTCGCCAGCCGGCTGGCTGAGGCCGACACCGCCCAAAAACGCTGCGTGATCAAAGGCAAGCCCTTGCCATTGCTGGCGAATGGCGTCCGGCAGTTCTGGCACACCGTCATAAAATCCCGGCAGCGTGACGCGGCCCTCGGCGTCATGCAGGCTGGCCAAGGCCTGCGTCAGCACGCGGATCGGGTTCATCGACACGCCTCCGTACATGCCCGAATGCAGATCTTTGTCTGGCGCGCAAATCGTGACCTCTTCGCCCATCAAACCGCGCAGCATGGTAACGATGCCGGGGGTTTTGCTCTCAAACAGACCGGTGTCGCAGATGAGCGCCAGATCAGCACGCAAGTCGTCTTTATGCGCTTCCATATAAGGCACAAGGGACGGCGAGCCGCTTTCTTCTTCTCCCTCAAAGAAAAATGTCACATCACAGGGCAGCGCGCCATTGACGGCGATCCAGGCGCGGCACGCCTCGACAAAAGTCATGAGCTGGCCCTTGTCATCAGCAGTCCCGCGGCCGCGGATGACCTTGCCGAGGTCCGTGTCTTCGAGTTGCGGATCAAAAGGGTCGCGGTCCCAGAGGGCGAGGGGATCGACAGGCTGCACATCATAATGTCCGTAGAACAGAAGGTGCGGCCCCTTATGGCCCGGCGCGCCGGCGATCTTACCCATCACCATCGGATGGCCCGGTGTTTCGTGCTTTTCGGCCGTGACGCCCATGCTTTGCAAATCAGCCACCAGCCAGTCAGCCGCATCCTGACAGTGCTGTGCATAGGCGGGATCCGTGGACACCGACGGGATGCGCAGCAGCGCCATCAACCGATCCAGAGCGGGGTCCAGATCGGCGTCAATACGGTCCAGAACGGTTTCAAGCGGGGCATGGCTCATGGGGGCTCCTTCGTCACGTTGGATGTGGTCCAAGTG
The DNA here is from genome assembly GCA_965656435.1 of uncultured Pseudosulfitobacter sp. Lineage (GTDB taxonomy): Bacteria > Pseudomonadota > Alphaproteobacteria > Rhodobacterales > Rhodobacteraceae > Pseudosulfitobacter. The sequence goes on from CBFHKQ010000027.1 coordinate 30,136, forward strand.
GGTGTTTGTCGGCTATGTCAT
>CBFHKQ010000028.1:0-28364 GCA_965656435.1 uncultured Pseudosulfitobacter sp.
GCGGTCGTGGACACCAACTGCTCGCCCGACGGGATCGATTATCTGATCCCCGGTAACGACGACGCGGCCCGCGCGATTGCGCTTTACTGTGACCTCGCGGCGCGTGCTGCGCTGGACGGCATGTCCGCACAGCTGGGCGCTGCTGGCGTCGATTTGGGCGAGATGGAAGAAGCCCCGACAGAAGAAGTTCTGGCCGAAGGTGCAGCCGATGCATCCGCACCAGAGGCCGAAGCGGCCGCAGCCACCTAAAGCTGTCACAAACTGCGTATATCAGGGCGGGGGGCGATCCCCGCCTGAACTTAAATTCCTGAGGAGACCCAGAGAGATGGCAATTACAGCATCGATGGTCAAAGACCTGCGCGACAGCACCGGCGCCGGCATGATGGACGCCAAGAAGGCGTTGACAGAAAACAACGGCGACATGGAAGCGGCGATCGATTGGCTGCGGACAAAGGGCCTTGCAAAAGCGGCAAAGAAATCCGGCCGTACCGCGGCAGAGGGTCTGGTTGCAGTGAAAGTTGACGGCGGCAAAGGGATCGCAGTCGAAGTGAACTCCGAGACCGACTTTGTGGGCAAGAACGCTGAATTCCAAGGCATGGTTGCGGGTATTGCCGAAGTGGCCCTGACAGTTTCCGACGTTGACGCGCTGAACAGCGCAGCGATGGACGGCAAAACCGTTGGCGAAATCGTGACAGACAAAATCGCCACCATCGGTGAAAACATGTCCGTCCGTCGCATGAGCGCACTCGAAGGCGAAACCGTCGTCTCTTACGTGCACAATGCAGCGGCCCCCGGCATGGGTAAAATCGGCGTCTTGGTTGCCATGACCGGTGGTGACGAAGCGCTCGGCAAACAGGTCGCGATGCACATTGCAGCGGTTAACCCCGCAGCGCTGTCCGAAGATGATCTGGACCCGGCCGTTGTCGAAAAAGAGAAAAACGTTCAGATGGACATCGCCCGCGAAAGCGGCAAGCCAGAAGCCGTAATCGAGAAGATGATTGTTGGCCGTATGAAGAAATACATGGCCGAGGTTACGCTGTTGAACCAATCCTTCGTTGTGAACCCCGATGTGACTGTGGGTGCGGCGGCGGCTGAGGCTGGTGCGACCATCACAGGCTTTGCTCGTTTGGAAGTTGGCGAAGGCATCGAGGTCGAAAAAGAAGACTTCGCGGCCGAAGTTGCAAAACTTCAGTAACATCAACGATGGCTCATAACCATCTGTAAGATATAATGATTAGGGCGCGCCATCGTGGCGTGCCCTTTTGCGTTCAGGGAGAGAGAGCACAATGGAAACCACCCAAAAAACAGTTGTGAACAGCTGGAACGAATGGGACCCGCTGACCCATGTCATCGTCGGCCGGGCCGATGATTGTCACATTCCACCGGCAGAGCCTGCGCTGGATGCAAAAGTCCCGGAGGACAGTGATATGCGCGGCCAATGGGGTCGCCGTCCGCAGGAAACCATCGACCGCGCGAATGAGCTGCTGGACGGGTTTGCCGACATGCTGAAAGCGCGCGGCGTACGCGTGGACCGTCCAACGTCGATCGATCACAGCCTGCCGGCCACTACGCCTGATTTTCACACCGAAAGCCAGTTCGGCTGCATGCCACCCCGCGATGTTTTGCTTACAGTAGGCTCCGAAATCCTTGAGGCGACGATGTCTTATCGCTGCCGCTGGTTTGAATACCTGAATTACCGGCCTCTTTTGCAGCAATATTGGGACGAAGACCCCAATTTTCGCCATGAGGCAGCGCCTAAACCGCGCCTGACGGATGCCGACTATCACCCCGATTACCTGAGTGAGAAAATTGGTGATGCGCAGCGCTTGGAATGGGCCGCACAGAAGTTTTTTGTGACCACCGAAGAAGAACCGCTGTTCGATGCGGCGGATGTTTTGCGCTTTGGTCGGGATTTGGTCGTCCAGCACGGGTTCACGACCAACCTAAAAGGGATCGAATGGCTGCGCCGCCACTTCCCTGAGCACCGCGTGCATACGGTCAATTTCCCCGGCGATCCCTATCCAATCCACATCGACGCAACTTTCACACCTTTGCGGCCCGGTTTGATCCTGAACAATCCACAGCGCCGGTTGCCACAAGAACAGCGCAAGATGTTTGAGGCGAATGGCTGGGAAATCGTAGATGCTGCTCAGCCCGCGCATAACACGCCGCCGCCGCTGTGCTATTCCTCCACATGGCTCAGCATGAATGTCCTCGTCCTTGACCCTAAGACGGTTTGTGTTGAGAGGTCAGAGGTTTATCAGGCAGAGCAGATGGATAAACTGGGGATGAACGTGGTCGAAGTGGACCTGCGCGACGCCTATGCTTTCGGCGGTGGTTTACACTGCTGCACTGCGGATGTGCACCGCGAAGGGGTATGCGAAGATTATTTCCCGAATATGGGCTAAGTCCTAAGCAAATAAATCGGGCCGCGTAGATTGTGCCTGCGCGGCCTGTTCTTTTGGGGAGGGGTCCGACGGGATACTGAAATAAGATCCCGCCGGGATAGAGGAGAACCCCCAACCGGACGGTAGAGCATCGTAATCGCGACGGTACCGCCCGCCATTCCAATGGCCAAGCCACCACTCACGGAACAACCCAAGGTTATACTTAACCTATAGTTAAGGAAGTAAGGAAAACCTTACCTGTTTGAGTGAAGCAAGTCGGTTGATCCTGCGTTCATGCTTCGAGAATGAACATTTGGTTCGTAAATGCGGCCTTCATCACCGCCTGAGCGGTGGTTTCCACGCCAAGCGCTTCACGCGCCAGCCGCAAATGCTTTTCAACCGTGGGGACGGTAAGGCCCATCAACAAGGCGATATCTTGTGTCGTTTTGCCATCACCGACCCATTCTAATGCCTCGCGCTGGCGGTTGGTCAACGCGCGGTTTGGACCCGTATAGGGCACCGTAAGGATCTTGAGGTGCGCCATGATGTTCATCAGGTGGATATCATCACCAAAGCGCGCCCAGACCGCGTCAATATCACCTTGGCTCATGCCGCGCTCGGCCGTGAGCGCAATTGCACCTTTGGAACGGGCGGAAACCGACTTGAAACTAACGGTATATCCGGCGGTTACACCCATCTGTTGATTGAACTCGAGCACACGTTTTTCCGCCGGTGTTAGCTGGCCTTGCGTGGTCATTTCCGTCAAGATCTTCCAGCTGCACGCACCTTCGTTCGCAAGCGCCCAGTTTACCATCGGCGCGCTTGTATAGTGGTCCTCGCCAAAGAAGACATCCGTATAAGTCTTATCGTGGTTGGTAAGGATCATCAGGTCCGCAGGATCGCCCAGAGAGGTTCCAGAACGGTACCTTGTGTAGCCATAGATCAGCCGGTCAAAACCATATTCGGCCATCTTTGCGGCATGTCTGTCCCACAGGTCTTCAAGCGTCTGAAACCCCGCAACATCATGCAAATACTGGCGCAGATCGCGCCCAAAGGCCTCCGGCTCAAGGGCAAGAGGCGGTCTGTTCATGAGGGGTGCGCGCCCAAATGCTTTGCCAAGGCCTCAATAGCAAAGACATAGCCATGCGCACCGAGCCCTGCGATTTGACCCAAGGCAACGGGTGCAATGTGGCTTTGATGGCGGAAGGTTTCGCGCGCGTGAATGTTTGAGATATGCACCTCAACGGTTGCAATCTCGACTGAGGCCAGCGCATCGCGCAGGGCGATGGAGGTGTGGGTGTAGGCGCCCGCGTTGATCACGATGCCGGCGTGTTCCCCGCGCGCGGCATGGATCGCATCGACCAACGCGCCCTCGTGATTGGACTGCACGCACGCGATCCCAAGTCCTAAACGCACGCCGGCTGAATGGCACATCGCTTCCACATCCGCGAGCGTTGTGCGGCTGTAGACCTCCGGCTGGCGCGTGCCCAGAAGGTTCAAGTTAGGGCCATTAAGCACAAGGATCGACGTCATTGGACTGCTTTCCATTCATATTCAGAATACATTAGACATGTAAGCCGTCTGTGCCTTACCTGTCCAGCTTTGCGCACGCTAGGCTGCTGCGTCAAATACAGCGAGGCCCAGCCAATCGGCCACAAGGGCAGGGGTGTCATCGCCCTCAATCTCAATGGTCATCGCGGTTTCGCGTAGCAAGTCCGTCGCGTTGCGCTGTGTGATGGATTTCATCACAAACCGCCCGCGCACCCGAACACCTGCGCGTACCGGGTTCAAAAAGCGCAGTTTATTAAAGCCGTAGTTGATCCCCATCACTTGGCCCGGGGCTGTCTCAAAACAATCATAGGCAAAACGGCTGGCAAGGCTGAGCGTCAAGAACCCATGCGCAATGCTGCCGCCGAACGGGGTTTCTGCGGCGGCGCGGTCAGGATCAACATGGATCCATTGATCATCATGGGTGGTTTCGGCAAAATGGTCGATCATCGTCTGATCTACTGTGATCCAGTTGGCCACCCCAACCTCTTGGCCGATTTGACCTTGCAGGCGGGCCAGCTCTTTTTCGATTGCGCGCATGTGCTTTCATCCTTTCGTTGATTTATATGCTAGCCCCGAAAGGGCAGCAGTTGTCACAAATTGTTTGTCGCTCTGTCATATTCCATCCTCGATCTTAGGTTAGGTCCAATGGGCAGACCGCGCCCTGCGCCCAAAAATACATGAAGGACCAGCCATGACCCAAGAATACCGCCAGCCCGTTTATGCCCCTCCTGCTGGGGCGGCGGACCTCTTGCTTGTGCGTCATGGCGAAAGCGAAGCAGCGCGTCCGGGCGAAGGTTTCGCGACCAAGGATGGGCACGGTGATCCCGCGCTGCACCCCCAAGGAAAACGGCAAGCCGAGCGCGTGGGTACACGGTTGATGACGCATCCTTTGGCGCAGATTTATGTCACAAAGCTGCGCCGGACGCATGAAACGGCGGCCCCTCTGGCCGCGCACCTGGGGCTGAGCCCACGTGAAGACCCGGATTTGCACGAGGTGCATCAAGGTGATTGGGATGGCGGGCTGTACCGCATCAAAGCAGCGCAGAAAGACCCTGTGTATCAGCAGGTCATGGCCACGGAAGATTGGGGCGTTATTCCGAATGCGGAGCCGCAGGATGCCTTTTTCGCCCGTGTGCGCCGCGGCTTGGCGCGGATTGCCATGGCACACCGCGACCAACAGGTGGCGGTCTTTGTGCACGGCGGTGTGATCAGCGCGGCCTTGTCGATTGCCACGGGCGCCACGCCTTTTGCGTTCTTGGGTGCGGCCAATGGCTCCATCAGCCGTCTGGTCATCACACCCGACCGTATGGTTGTGCGCGGCTTTAACGATGTATCGCATCTGGCTGGTTTATAGCGGTCTTCCTATTCATCATCTGCAACCGTGATGACCACTTTGCCCATGACTTTGCGGTCTTGCACATGGTGGAGGGCCTCGGCCGCTTGATCCAAGGGAAAGGACGCCTCGATCCGCGGTTTGATGTGACCGGCCTTATACATCTCGAACAGGTCCGCCATATTTGTCGCGTGGCCTTTGGGGTCAACGACGATGGAGGCGCCCCAAAAAACGCCCACGATCTGGCAGGATTTCAACAGCGTAAGGTTCAGCGGTATTGACGGGATGCCCGCAGGAAAGCCAACCACCAAAAAGCGCCCAGCCCATGCCATTGCGCGCACAACCGGCTCTGCATAGAGCCCACCCACCGCGTCATAGGCTACATCAACGCCACCGGGCGCCAGTGCCTTAATTTCCTTAGACAGGGCGCGCTGTGCGTCTTTGTCCATCTCGCGCGGATAGATCAGGGTGTCATCCGCCCCGAGCGATCGGCAAAAGGCGGCTTTTTCCTCGGAGGACACGGCGGCGATGACACGCGCGCCCGCCGCTTTTCCCAATTCAATTGCCGCAGCACCAACGCCGCCCGCAGCGCCCATGATGAGCAAGGTTTCGCCCGCCTTGATCTGTGCGCGGTCTTTGAGCGCGTGATGCGATGTGCCGTAGGTAAAGATCAGGCAAGCGGCATCGGCAAAGGGCATCCCCTCCGGCATTTTCAGCAAGCGCGATGTGTCCACCACCATATGCGTGGCAAATCCACCATAGCCCGTCATGGCGATAACCCGGTCGCCCGGGGCGTAATCTGTCACATTCGGTCCTACAGCCTCGATGACGCCCGCGACTTCACCGCCCGGCGCGAAGGGCCGCTCGGGCTTGAGTTGATAAAGGTCCTGGATAATGAGCGTGTCGGGGAAATTCACGCCGGCGGCCTCGATTGCTACGCGTACTTCACCTGCGCCGGGGGCGGGCGCAGGCATTTCCGTAAGGTTCAGTGTATCCGGACCACCTGCTTCCGTGCTCAGCATTGCTTTCATCATGGGGCGTTCCTCCGTTGGATTTGTGACGCAACGGCAGAACCATGCTTGCGCCTTGTCAATGCCAATCCTGCCTGCGACACTTTGTTCACGCAATTGCGAAAACGGGTTTTGCATCGCGGAACGTAACGGCACTGAGGCTTTGGGAGGGGCTGCGCGTTATGCTTAATTTTGCGCACCAAAGCCAGCTGAGCTTATGGGTAGTGAAATTTTTAATGTGCATGCAAGGGATGAGCTATGACGCCGAATGAGTTGTTTTCATTGACAGGTAAGCGGGCACTTGTCACAGGCGGGGCAACCGGGATCGGGCGTATGGCAGCCACGGGCCTGATGCAAGCCGGCGCGGATGTGATGATCGCCAGCCGCAAGGCCGATGCCTGCGCAGCCGTTGCAGAAGAGCTTAATGCGCTAGGCACGCCCGGATCATGCACTGCGTTTGCAGGCGACGTCAGCAGCGCCGAGGGTGTGTCGGCCCTCGCCTCAGAGGTATCAGCGCGCACGGAAGCACTAGACATCCTGATGAACAATGCTGGGATCACGTGGGGCGCGCCGCTGGGGTCGCACCCGTTTGATGCCTGGACCAAGGTAATGAACGTCAACAACGCGGGGCTCTTTTCGCTTACCCAAGCGCTCCTGCCATTGTTGCGTGCCGCGGCGAAGGCCGACGATCCGGCCCGCGTGATCAACGTGGGATCGGTGATGGGGGACGCGCCTCTGGGCGACGGGGCCTATAGCTATGCCGCGAGCAAAGCAGCCGTCCATCAGATCACGCAGATCCTCGCCAAAGAGCTCGCGGGCGATCACATTACGGTCAACGCTCTCGCGCCCGGGCCCTTCGTCAGCCGTATGACCGCCTTCGCTACAGCCGATGCAGGCCTGCGCGCAAAAGTGGGCGCGGATGTACCCCTGGGACGGGTTGGCCGCGATGAGGACATCGCTGGCTGCATGCAATTTCTATGCGGCAAGGGCGGCAGCTATCTGACGGGGGCAATCCTGCCGGTTTCGGGCGGCATTCAAGTGATGTCTGGGCCCAACCTCTTTCGCGCCGCCATGGAGGATCTGGAATGATTGATTTCGCTGGTCGCGTTGCCATTGTCACAGGGGCAGGTGTCGGACTGGGTCGTGCGCACGCCTTGGGTCTTGCTGCGCGCGGTGCGACTGTGGTGGTAAACGACCTCGGCGTTGACACCGATGGAACCCAATCGGGATCAGCCGCCGCGCAGTCCGTCGTGGCCGAAATTGAGGCCATGGGAGGACGCACCTTCGCGCATGGAGCGGATGTCACGGACGCGGAGGCCGTGGCAGCGATGGTGGATGAGACCATGACCCGCTATGGCCAGATCGACATCCTGATAAATAACGCGGGCATTCTGCGCGATAAAACCTTTGCCAAAATGTCGCTGGAGGATTTCCAGCAGGTCGTGAATGTACACCTCATGGGAACGGCAACGTGCTGTCATGCGGTATGGCCGCACATGCGCGCCGCGCAATATGGCCGCATTGTTCTGACTTCTTCTGCTTCCGGTCTTTATGGCAACTTTGGTCAGTCGAACTATGGTGCGGCAAAGGCCGCGATGATGGGCCTAATGAATGTATTGCACCTCGAAGGGGCGCGGGACAACATCCGGGTCAACACACTCGCGCCGACTGCCGCAACCCGCATGACGCAGGATTTGTTGCCCGCTGAGGCCGCCGCTCTGCTCGCGCCAGAAACGATCACGCCGGGCGTGCTCTACCTCGTGTCTGAAGATGCCCCGAGCCAAGTCATCCTGGGCGCAGGTGCGGGTCATTTCGCGCAAACCCGTATCTATGAAACAAAAGGGGTTATGATTGAGGGTGAGATCACGCCGGAAGCAATTTCGGCCCAGTGGACCGCGATCACAGACCCAACGGGGCAAGAAGCTTTGCCAGATGCCTTCGCCCAGACCCGTAAATTCGCCAAATCAGCCGCAACGCACAAAGGCATCGCCTTGGAGTGGTAGCCGGCTGGCATACCCCCTCCTCAACGCGGCTTAGCAACATAAACTTCACCTGTTGACCCTCTGACCTTAAAGGATTTTCACCATGCGCGACGCCGTCATCGTCTCTACCGCTCGGACCCCCATTGGCAAAGCCTATCGCGGCGCGTTCAACGCCACGACACCGCAAGCTTTGGTGGGACACGCGATCGAACATGCGGTGCGCCGCGCGGGCCTTGAAGGGCACAGCGTGGACGATGTGGTGATCGGGGCGGCTCTGCAACAGGGCCACACCAGCGGCAACATCGCCCGCCAAGGCGCCATACGTGCAGGCCTGCCCGTCACTGTCGCGGGTATGTCGCTGGACCGTCAATGCGCCTCGGGCATGATGGCCATCGCTACAGCCGCAAAGCAGGTCATCACCGACGGCATGGATGTGGTTGTGGGTGGCGGGGTGGAGAGTATCTCCATGGTGCAGACACCGCAGATGCGCGTCGCGGCTGATCCATTGATTAAGGAAAACCTGCCCGAGATGTACATGACGATGCTGGAGACAGCCGAGAATGTCGCTGCGCGTTATAACGTCAGCCGGGAGGCCCAAGACGCCTACGCAGCACAAAGTCAAGAGCGTACGCATCAGGCGCAACAGGCGGGAAAATTCGACGACGAGATTGTGCCGCTCTCCACAACCATGATGGTGCAAAATAAAGAAACCAAGGAAATAAGCGAGCACGAGGTGACCTTGGCGCAGGACGAGGGCAACCGGCCGGGCACAACCGCAGAGAACCTTGCGGGCCTGAAACCCGTCTTCAAAGACGGCATTCATTTGGCCGAGGGTCGCTTCATCACGGCAGGGAATGCTTCGCAACTCTCCGACGGGGCGTCAGCGGCGGTCGTGATGGAGGCCAAGCAGGCAGAGCAACTAGGCCTTTCGCCCCTTGGCCGATATGTCGGTGTGATGGCGGCGGGCTGCGCGCCAGATGAAATGGGGATTGGCCCGATCTATGCGGTGCCGAAACTCTTGGCTGCGCATGGCCTCAAGATGGAAGACATCGGCCTGTGGGAATTAAACGAGGCTTTCGCCAGCCAGGTCATTGCGAGCCGCGATACCTTGGGCATCCCGGATGAAATTTTGAACGTGAATGGCGGCGCGATCTCCATCGGGCACCCATATGGAATGTCCGGTGCGCGGATGGTCGGTCACGCGTTGATCGAAGGTAAGCGCCGCGGCGTTAAATATGTCGTTTGCACAATGTGCGTCGGTGGCGGCATGGGGGCCGCGGGCCTTTTTGAAGTTCTATAACAGAGTGCTACGCCGTGCAGCTCATCTTTTTGCACGCTTCAAATAGCAAGGAAAGGAAGACATCACATGCGCGATGACCGTCATTTACCACAAGCGTTGCAAGGCCTGCGGGTGCCCATGGTCGCAGCGCCATTGTTCATTATTTCTGTGCCCGAATTGGTCATCGCGCAGTGTAAGGCAGGGATTGTTGGCTCTTTCCCCGCGCTAAATGCCCGCGAAGAAGAAGGTGCCCCGCCGCTGCTGGACACTTGGTTGCACCAGATCAAAGAGGGGCTGGACCGGCACAATCAAGAAAACCCGGATAGCCCCGCGGCACCCTACGCCGTTAACCAGATCGTGCACCGCTCTAACACGCGGTTGGAGCGAGATTTGGAGATCTGCGTCAAACACGAAGTCCCAATTTGGATCACGTCACTGGGCGCACGCCCCGAGGTGAATGAGGCCGCACACTCCTGCAACGGGATCGTGTTGCATGATGTAATCAACAACCGTTTTGCGCGCAAAGCCATTGAAAAAGGCGCAGACGGGTTGGTGGCGGTTGCCGCTGGCGCGGGCGGGCACGCGGGCCAACAATCACCCTTCGCCCTGATCCGTGAAATCCGTGAATGGTTCGATGGGCCACTGCTGTTATCCGGCGCGATTGCCACCGGTGAAAGCCTATTAGGCGCGCGTGCTATGGGGGCGGATTTAGGCTACACTGGTACGCCATTTATTGCGACAGATGAGGCCAATGCGGAGCAAGAGTATAAACAAATGATCGTGGATAGTGGAGCGGAGGACATTATCTATTCTTCCCTCTTTACAGGGGTTTGGGGCAACTACCTGCGCGGATCGGTTGAGGCTGCGGGGATGGATCCCGATAACCTCCCACAGGCCGACAGCAGTTCGATGAACTTTTCCCAAGGCTCTTCCAAACCCAAAGCATGGAAGCAAATCTGGGGCTCGGGTCAAGGCATTGCCGCGGTGAAATCTGTGGGGCCTGCCGGCGATATTGTCGCCCGGATCGGGGCCGAATATGCCGCGGCAGGAACAAAGCTCGCGCAAGAATTTGCAGGGTGATTAAGTGGCGGAGTTGATGTTGGTCCGGCATGCACAGGCTTCATTTGGGGCGGAGAACTATGACGCGCTGAGCATGCATGGCCACGCACAATCGCGGCTGCTTGGGTCCTATTTCAAACGCACTGGCTGGATGCCTGACCGCGTCATCACGGGCAATTTGCAGCGTCAGCGTGAAACGTATGCCGGTTTGTCCCTGGCCCCCAATGTTCAAGCTGAAACTCACGCGGGGTTCAATGAATACGACTTTTCGGACCTGTTGGCGGTGCGCTTTGCAGGCGAGGTGCCGCCAGATGTGAAAGCAGACCGCAAGACGCATTTCCGAACATTGCGCGAGACGGTTTTGGCTTGGCAGCAGGGCACCTTGAAGGGTGTGGCAGAGACATACGACAGCTTTTGCGCCCGCACAGCCGCAGCATTGGATTTCGCAACAAATACAAGCGCTAAGCGAGTGTTGGTGATCTCATCTGGTGGCGTAATTGGCCAGCTTATCGCTGCCAATTTAGAGGCGCCTCCACGGATGATGATGGAGCTGAACCTTCAGATCAAAAACACATCGCTCTCACAATTCGTCTTTTCCGGCAAAAGGCGGTTTCTACACCAATTTAACGCGACACCGCATTTCGATGATGCGCCAGATATGCTGACCTATAGCTAGGGGATTTTCGGATGACACAGGACACCCAAACGCTCAATCTAGAAGCGGTACAGCACTATTTAGCGGCACACTTGCCGGGGTTTGAAGGGCCGATTGCGGCGGATAAATTCCAGCAGGGGCAGTCAAACCCGACATTTCTGCTCAACACTCCCGATCAGCGATATGTCCTACGCCGCAAGCCACCGGGGCAGCTGCTCAAGTCTGCGCATGCCGTGGACCGCGAATTTCGCGTTCAGCGCGCACTCGCCGGATCGGAGGTGCCGGTGGCCAAGATGCACCTGCTGTGTGAAGATACCAGTGTGATTGGATCCGAATTCTACATCATGGACTATGTGGCGGGTCGCAACTTTAACCTACCGACGCTGGAGGAGTTGCCAAAACCTCAGCGGGGCGCGGTCCTTGACGATATGAACCGGGTCTTGGCAGCCTTGCACGATGTGGATGTGGACGCCGTTGGCCTGTCGGATTATGGCCCGCCCGGCAACTATTATGCGCGCCAAATTTCTCGCTGGTCCAAGCAGTACCGCGCAGCAGAAACCGATCCTGTGCCTGCGATGGACAAGCTCATGGCGGCTCTTGAAGCGCATATGCCAGCGGATGACGGCCAGCGGACGTTGGTGCATGGCGATTACCGGATCGACAACATGATGTTCGAGGCGGAGGGGACAAAGTGTCTTGCCGTGCTGGATTGGGAACTGAGCACCATTGGTCACCCCTATGCAGATCTGGCCGCTGTTATCATGCAGTGGCAGATGCCCGCTGGCGGCGACGGGCGCGGTATGGGCGGGGTGAACCGGAGCGAATTGGGCCTGCCAAGTGATGATGAGTTCGTGGCGGCCTATTGTGACAGACGTCAGATCGCGCAGATTGACCACTTTGGCTTCTATGTGGGGTTTTGTTTTTTCCGAATGACCGCGATCATTCAAGGCGTGTTAAAACGCGCGCTGGATGGGAATGCGTCGAACCCGGAGAGGGCCTTGGAAATGGGGCGCTATGTGCCGCTGTTTGCGGAAAACGGACTGCGCGCATTAGAGCAAGGGTGATTGAAGGGTGGGGCCTTGTGCCCGTAACGCAGTCTTTGGAAACCCAAACTTTTGATGCTTTAAACCGACCCTGAATATCATTGTATTCATCATTGAAAAAGTATTTTCAAAATACGTTTATCTAAATTTTATTATTTAATAACAGCATTCTGCACATCAAAGTTCAAGTAAAAACTCAACTGAGAAAGGCTTGATTGAGGTCACAGAAAACAGCGTTTCAAATTCACACTTTCATCAGAATTTCCCCTGCGTCACAACGCCGCCACGCTGGCTTGACTTATTTCCGATCTGTGTAAGGATTTGAACATACCGACATACAGCGCGGCAAAAATATCGTTTAAAAGAACGCGCAAAAAGTGTCGGGACATGTTCTAGGGAGGAACTCAATGCGTACCACACTCAAGCTTGGCCTCGGTGCCGCGCTGGCGCTTTCCGTCAGTGCAGCTTCGCTTTTCGCCGACACAATTAAAATTGCTTTTATCGATCCACTGTCCGGCCCTTTCGCCAGCACAGGGACAAATGGCCTGCATCAATTTCAGTTCGCAGCCGACTATTTGATCAACCAAAACGGGGGTGTTTTGGGCGGCGAGGAATTTGAAATCGTTGCCTTTGACAACAAGATCAGCCCCAAAGAGTCGCTGATCCAGCTGCAAGTCGCGATTGACCAAGGCATCCGTTACATTGCGCAGGGCAACTCGTCCGGCGTGGCGAATGCGCTGACCGAGGCGATCAACAAACACAACCGCCGCAATCCGGATGACCGCGTGCTGTTCTTGAATTACGCGGCTGTTGATCCGGCGTTGACGAATGACAAGTGCAACTTTTGGCACTTCCGGTTTGACGCCAATGCGGACATCAAGATGGACGCCTTGACGGACGTGATGGCCGAAGATGACAGCATCAAAAAGGTCTATGTGATTGGTCAGGACTATTCATTTGGCAAGTCCGTGGCCGCCGCGGCAGTACGTAACCTATCTGCGAAGCGTCCGGATATTGAGATCGTAGGAAATGAGCTGCACCCCATTGGGAAGGTGAAAGATTTCACGCCCTACGCGCGTAAAATCGTGGCTTCAGGCGCTCAGGCCGTCATCACAGGAAACTGGGGCGCGGATATGGTGGGCCTTGGTAAATCCATTGTTGAGAATGGCTACACTGGCCCGATTTTTACTTATTATGCGGCTGGATCTGGCATCACCGCGGCCTTCGGCGAAACCGGCAAGGGCGTTGTGCGTTTGGTCGGCGAGGGACAGACGAACCCACCCGTCAGCGACGCGGCCGCCGATTATTACCGCGCGTTCAAGGCGCAATATCCCGATGGCAATGTGGACCAGAACCGCATCACCAACGTGGTCGGCATGTTGGCGCAGGCTATTGACGCCGCGGGTACAGCCGATGATGTGGTCAAGGTCGCCTATGCCCTCGAAGGGATGGAGTATGACAGCATCTGGGGCAGTACCATCATGATGCGTGAAAAGGACCACCAAGCCATTCAAGACGTGCATATTCACGCGCACACTGACGAGGGCATCACCTTTACCTATGACAATTCCGACTACGGCATTGCGGTGATGAAGACCGTTTCTATGGCCTCGGCAGATGCGCCCACAACCTGCGAGATGAAGCGCCCGTAACTGCGCTTTTCGGCCCGCCACGCCACGATCGACGTTGGCGGGCCGTCTGATGGTTGAATGACACCACGCACCTGACATTTGGGGGACCTGATGGAACTTATTCTCGTCAATATCATCGACGGGCTTGTGACCGGTTTGCTGCTCTTTATGCTCTCTGCCGGGCTGACGCTTATCTTTTCGATGATGGGGGTTTTGAACTTTGCCCATGCCAGCTTTTACATGTTGGGGGCTTATTTCGCCTATCAAATTAGCCTCGCATTAGGGTTCTGGATGGGACTTCTGATCGCGCCGCTGGTGGTCGGCGTGTTGGGCGCAGGGGTGGAGCGTTACGGGCTGCGCCGGGTGCACCAATACGGCCATGTCCCAGAGTTGATTTTTACCTTTGGCCTTGCGCTCCTGATCGAGGAATTGGTTCAATTCATATGGGGCAAAAACCAGATGGCTTACGACATCCCCGATGTGCTTAACTTTACTGCCTTTGCCATCGCGGGGAATTCGATCCCAGCATATAAGATCTTCATGATCTTCATCTCGGTCGCGATTTTCATCGGGCTCTTGTATGTTCTGACCAAAACGCGCGTGGGGATGATCATCCAGGCCGCGCTTAGCTATCCCCGTACGGTTGAAGCCTTAGGCCACAATGTGCCGCTGATCTTTATGGGTGTTTTTGGTGTCGGCACGGCACTCGCTGGCGTCGCGGGCGTGATTGCAGGGCCGGTGCTCGGCACATTCCCCGGCATGGCTTTTGTACTCGGCTCCATCGTTTTTGTGACCATCGTGATCGGCGGGCTGGGCTCGCTATGGGGCGCACTGGTTGCCTCCCTCTTGATTGGGTGGATCACGACTTTTGCCAAGTCCTATAACCTCGCGATGTCAGACGTTCTGAACACACTTGGGATCGCAACGCCAGAAAACCTAGATGACCACTTTTTGCGCGACCTTTGGACGGTGACCAGTCCTCAGATTGCCGACATCCTGCCGTATATCCTGATGGTACTGATCCTGATTTTCCGCCCCTATGGCCTGTTTGGGAACCGAAGCGCATGAGCCTGCAAGACACTATAAAACCGTCCGTGATGCCGCGCAGTGCGTGGGTGCAAAACCTGATACCTTGGGTGATAGCAGCCCTGCTATTGGCCTTTTTGCCAGCGATTTTCACCAATAATTCCGCAATCACCATAATGAACCAAATGTGGATCACGGTGATCTTTGCCTTGGCCTATAACATGCTGCTGGGGCAGGGTGGGATGCTCTCCTTTGGACACGCGGTTTATGCGGGTGTTGGTGGATTTGCCTGCATGCACATCATGAACAATTCGGGCTTTTTTGAGAGTTTCCCCCTACCGCTGTTGCCTGTTTTCGGCGGCCTGTTTGGCATGGCGCTGGCCATCATCGTTGGCAGTTTTTCCACCCGAAACGCAGGCACGGTCTTTGCGATGATCTCGCTTGGAGTGGGAGAGTTGATTGCCGCATGCTCCGTCATCATTGTCGCTTTTTTCGGTGGAGAAGAAGGGATTTCAGGCGACCGAACCTATGCAATGCCCTTCTTTGGCGTCGAGTTTTTGCAGCAGATTGAAGTCTACTATCTCATCGCAGCTTGGGTGCTCATCTCGGCCGCCTTGATGTATCTTTTCTCGCGCACCCCAATTGGACGGATGGCAAATGCGGTGCGGGATAATCCGGAACGTGCCGAGTTTTTGGGTTATTCGGCGCGCTGGGTCCGTTTCTACAGCTTCATCTTCTCTGGCTTTTTTGCGGGTATCGCAGGTGCACTCTTCGCCATTAACTATGAGATTTTGACCGAAGAAAACCTAAACACGGCCTCATCCGGCGTGATCCTGTTGGTCACGTTCTTAGGCGGTGTTGGATTTTTCTTTGGTCCGATTTTGGGTGCGATTGTCTTTACGCTGGTGCAGACCGTACTGAGCCTTCAGACCGAGTTGTGGGCTTTTTACGCAGGCACCTTGTTTGTGGCGACAGTGATGTTTTTCCCCGGCGGCCTCGCAGGGCTGCTGATGATGCATGTACCCGTGTTCAAGCTTGGAAAAGGTGGCACTCTGGTGCTGCCCTACCTGAAAACCCTATTGCCGGGCGCGATTGGCATTTTAGGCCTGTCCGCACTGGTTGAGATGACATTCCACCTGCGACATGCCTCTACGGGGGATCATGAGATGACACTCTTCTGGATCAGTTTTGACAGCCACAGCCCCGTACCGTGGATCATTGCGGGCATCGTGACGGTGCTGTGCTTTGCCATCGTACGCGCCACAGCGCCTGTGCTGCGCGACGCCTGGGCCGAGGCAAACGCAGCACCGGAAGGAGGCCCATCATGAGCACCCCAGCCCTTGAACTTAGCGGTCTGTGTAAAAGATTTGGCAAGACTGAGATAATTCGCGGCGTCGACCTCGCCGTTGGACGCAGTGAGCGGCACGCGATTATTGGACCAAACGGCGCGGGTAAATCCACGCTCTTTAACCTCATCACGGGTCGCTTTCCCCAATCTGCGGGCAAGATTTCATTGCACGGTCAGAACCTTGCCGGCAAAGCACCATTTGAGATCAACCGCATGGGCCTTTCGCGCAGTTTTCAAATCACCAATATCTTTCCCAAGATGAGCGTGTTTGAAAACGTGCGATGCGCACTTTTGTGGTCCATGGGCTATAGGTACAATTTTTGGTCAATGGTGGGGCGCAGTCGGGCGCTTACCGAAGGTGCGGAACAGATCCTCGAACAGATTAACCTCACTGCGCGGCGGGATCTGCCGGCGGGCGTGCTGAGCTATGCCGAACAGCGCGCCCTCGAGATTGGTATCACCATCGCTGGCGGCGCAGATGTCATCATGCTGGACGAGCCGACCGCTGGGATGAGCCATTCGGAAACCGACTATATCGTGGAGCTGATCCGGACGGTGACAGAGGGCAAAACCCTCATCATGGTGGAGCATGACATGGGCGTAGTATTTGGGCTTGCGGACCGGATATCCGTGCTCGTCTACGGCGAGATTATTGCCACCGGGAAACCCGAGGAGGTGCGGGGTAATCCGCGCGTACAAGAGGCCTATTTAGGTGCTGTATTGGAGGCGGAACACTGATGCTCGAAGTTGTCGATCTTAACGCCTATTACGGCAAATCACACATCCTTCAGGGGGTGAACCTCAACATCCAAGAGGGCGAAATCGTTGCTCTTTTGGGCCGAAACGGGGTCGGGCGTTCCACCACCTGCAAGGCCATCATGGGCGAGGTTGAGCCGCACGGATCGGTTAAATTTCGCGGTCAAGAGATTGCAGGTAAAAAGGCCTTTGAGGTGGCCAATCTTGGCATCGGATATGTACCCGAGAACCGGGATATTTTTCCTGGCCTGACAACGCGGCAAAACCTTATTTTGGGGCTGAAGCCTGGCCAAAAAGATGGCGCAGGCCGTTGGGCCATGCAGGATATGTTTGAGATGTTTTCCAACCTCAAAGAGCGCGCTGATGTGGAGGCCTCCGTTATGTCGGGGGGCGAGCAGCAAATGCTGACCATGTGCCGTACCCTGATGGGGGACCCGGATTTGGTGATGATTGACGAGCCGACCGAAGGTCTTAGCCCGCAGATGGTACAAAAAGTGGCGACCGTTCTCAAAGAGATTGCGGCGCGCGGGGTGTCCACGCTGTTGGTCGAGCAAAAGCTGTCTATCGCACTGGATATTGCGGACCGCGTTTATGTCATGGGCCACGGCAAAGTCGTTTTTGAAGGCACCCCGCAAGATCTGAAAGCGCGGGAAGATGTGCGAAAAGAGTGGCTTGAAGTCTAGCGCAGCGAATGTGATCGCGCTTGTGCTTTGTGGGACGAGGCGGCAAGCTTTGGCGCGAAGCAGGCGTCGAGCCTCCCCCGAGCTGACAGAAGGATAAACAGATGGCCGACACGTCGTGGATCACACAAATTGCGCATGAAGGCGGCATAGTTGAGCTGCAATTGAACCGCGCGCCTGTGAACGCCTTGGACGCAGATGGCCTGATGGGATTGCGCGATGTGGTTCAAACACTCGAAACTGACAAAGCCGTGCGCGCGCTGGTCATCACCTCGGGATGCAAAGTATTTAGTGCTGGTTTGAACCTAAAAGACGCGCAGCATTTTGATACCAAGCAGCAGCAAGCAATTGTCACTGGCTTGAACGAAGGCTTTCTGGCGCTTTTCCAATGCGCCAAGCCTGTGATCTGCGCCGTAAACGGGCCGGCCATCGCCGGAGGGCTGTTTTTCGTGCTCAGCGCGGACGTTCGCATCGCCACGCCGCGCGCGCAATTTGGCCTTGCTGAAATTCGCGTGGGCGTTGGTTTTCCGGCAGGCCCGCTTGGCATTGCAAAGGCCATGTTGGATACCAACACCACGCGCCGCATGATGCAAAGCGGACAGCCGATCAGCGCCGAGGCTGGTATGGCCGCGGGCCTGATCGATGAAGTGGTCGAGGCCGACATCCTCTTACCGCGAGCGTTGGAAAAAGCCGCCGAATACGCAGATTTGCCATCCGAGGCCTACAGCGCGGTAAAAATGCAGCTGAGAGGAGAGGCGATTGCAGCCACACGCGCGGCAATTGACGCCGAAACCGCCGCCGGCCAGCCGTGGTTCACATCGCAGACCCGCTCCGCCATGGCAAAAATGTTGGGATAAAACATGCCCCTAGACCTTAACCGTTTGGCGCGCTTGAAGCCCTGGATGCAATCCTACGTGGCGCAAGAAAAATTCGCCGGCGCCTCCGTATTGATCCGCCAAGCAGGCCGCGAGGTATTTTATCACGACGTTGGCCTGCGGGACCGCGCAGCGGGCGCGCCATTCACCCGCGACACGCTCACCCGCATCTACTCTATGACCAAGCCTGTCACCTCGCTCGCGCTGATGATGCTGGTAGAGGAAGGGCGCATTCACCTTGATGCGCCGCTATCTTCTGTGCTGCCGGCCTTTGCGGACATGACCTGTTTGGCAGAGGGTGCACAAAGCATTACAGACTTTGTTCCCTGTGCAACGCCGACGGTGCATCAGTTGCTGACGCATACGTCTGGTCTGAGTTATCCGTTCAATCCTGGCATCTTAGGCGAAGCCATGCATGAGGTGGACCTGGTTTTTAAACCCAGCGAAGGGCCTTTGGGTGACGTTTGTGCACGACTGGCGCAGTTACCATTAGCCTTCGCACCCGGCAGCCGTTGGGAATACGGGGTCGGCATCGATGTGATTGGCCATGTGGTTGAAGTATTGTCGGGGCAAAGCCTCGATGCGTTTTTCCAAGAGCGTATTTTCGCACCTTTGGGCATGACGGAGACAGGCTTTGCGTTGCGGAAAGCGGATCACGACCGCTTTGCCGCGCTCTACACGCCGCTCGACGGGGACGCGATGGCCCTGAACGCGGCACCCGCGGACGCGCCCAGCCTGCGCTGCATTGATGAGGCCGCGACCTCGCCTTACCGCGATGTCACGACACTGTCGGGCGGCGGCGGTCTGTTGGGCACAATCGATGATTACATGCGCTTTGCCGAGGCCTTGCGGCAGGGCGGCGGGGGCCTCGTTTCCCCCTCAACCTGTCGTTTCATGTTGGCCAACCATCTGCCCGGCGACATTGCCAGCATGGGTCCATCCAGCTTTGCAGAGCAGCCTATGGACGGTGTCGGCTTTGGCATCGGGGGCGCGGTAGTGCTAGACCCCGCGCGGGCGCGCTGCCCGGGATCGGTCGGTGATTTCAGTTGGGGCGGCATGGCTTCAACTTTCTTTTGGGTCGACCCGCAGCATGACCTAAGCGTTGTGTTTTTCACCCAACTTAGCCCGTCCAGCAGTTACCCAGCACGTGCGGAACTCAAAGCATTGGTACACGGCGCCTTGATGGAGACCGCCCGATGACGCGACCGGTTTTATGGGAACCGGACGCGGCGCGCGTGGCCGGATCTAGCATGGCGCGGTTCGAGGCGTGGTTGGCGCAAGAACGGGCGCTAACTTTTCAGAATTACGAAGAAATGTGGGCTTGGTCCACCACGGACCTCGAGGGTTTTTGGTCTGCAATTTGGGCGTTTTTCGATCTGCCAGCCTTTGAAAAACCAAGCCAAATGTTGGCAAAGGATCAGATGCCCGGCGCGGTTTGGGGCCCGGGTAGCGCGCTGAACTATGTCGACCACATTTTGCGCCATGCAGACACACGCCCTGACGCCATCGCATTGCGCGCGCAATCGGAAACCTTCGGAGACGCCACATTCACCTGGGCAGAGCTGCACACTGCGGTGGGCTCTGTCGCGGCGGCTTTACGCGACATGGGCGTTCAGCAAGGCGACCGCGTCGTGGCCATCCTGCCCAACACGCCTACGGCCTTGATCGCTTTCCTTGCCACAGCTTCCTTGGGTGCAGTGTGGTCCATCTGCGCGCCCGACATGGGGCATGTGGCGATCTTGGACCGGTTCAAACAAATTGAACCCAAGGTGTTGATCGCCCAAGACGCCTATCGCCACGCAGGAAAAATCATTGACCGCAAAGATGTCATTGAAGGGATTGCCGCGGGCCTACCGAGCCTGAACCACAAGGTTGTTGTGCCAGCACGAGACATGATGGCGGAGGAAAACACTAGAACCACCGCCAGCGACTGGCATTTGTGGGATGCTATGCTAAACGCGCCACAAAGCGTTGAAAGCACGCAGGTACCCTTCGATCACCCGCTGTGGATCGTCTATAGTTCTGGCACAACGGGCAACCCAAAGCCTATTGTGCACGGCCATGGCGGCATTATCCTCGAGGCCAGCAAACAGTCGCTGCACATGGACATCGGGCCCGAGGATCGGTTTTGTTGGTTCACGTCGTCCGGTTGGATTATGTGGAATGCGCAATGGATGGCGCTGGGGCAGGGCGCGCAGGTTGCCCTCTTTGACGGTGCGCCAAATTATCCGGATATGCAGGTTCTTTGGCGCTTTGTGGCGGACGAACGCCTGACGTATTTCGGCGCAGGTGCTGCGTTTTTCGCAGGGTGCCTCAAGGCTGGCATTACCCCGCGAGAAAGTACCGATCTGAGCGCGCTCCGTTCAATTGGATCTACGGGATCACCGCTTTCCGAGGATGCCTATCGCTGGATATATCAGGCGGTGAAGCCAGATGTTTGGCTCGCACCTATATCAGGGGGAACTGACTTCGCGGGTGCTTTTGTGCTCGGTCATCCGGGTCTGCCGGTGAGATCTGGTGAGATGCAGGCGCGGGCATTGGGCAATGCGGTTCAGGCTTTTGATCCGGATGGCGCCCCCCTGATTGGCGCAGTGGGGGAGCTGGTATGCAAGCGCCCTTTGCCATCCATGCCGCTTTATTTTTGGGGCGATACCGATGGCAATCGCCTGCACGACGCGTATTTCGATACTTATCCTGGCATTTGGCGGCACGGCGATTGGATCGAAATAACGGAGCATGGCGGCGCCGTTATTTATGGCCGCTCCGACGCTACAATCAACCGCAAGGGCCTACGGATGGGCTCCTCCGAGATCTACAGCGCGGTTGAAGCGCTGGATCAGATTGTGGACAGCCTTGTGGTTGATCTGGAGTATCTCGGGCGTGAGAGTTTCATGCCGCTTTTTGTCGTGCTTCGCGACGGCACACTCGATGACGCTTTAAAGCACAACATTAATAACGCTATCGAACAGACTGTTTCTCCGCGCTTTATTCCAAACGAAATTATACAGATCGCTGAGGTGCCGCGCACATTGTCTGGCAAAAAGCTCGAAGTCCCGGTAAAGAAATTGCTGCTCGGCGGTGATCCCGCGCGCGTTGTGAACCGATCGTCCATGGCCAATCCTGACAGCTTTGACTTCTTTGTGGCCTATGCCGAAAATCGGGACTAACACTTGAAACTGGCCAGTTCTCAGAGGCTACGGAAAGGCAGAGCATAGATGAGCAGCGCGCACCAGACCTTGTTGGATCTCTTGGCGGTCGAACCGCTTGAAGTTGATTTATTCCGCGGTACGGGACAGGGCGGCGAAACACCGACACGCATCTTTGGCGGCCAGGTCATCGGACAAGCTTTGGCAGCCGCCTATGGGACTGTTGCGGACAGACTATGCCATAGTCTTCACGCCTATTTTATCCGACCGGGCGATCCCTCGATCCCCGTGATTTATCAAGTGGACCGTGCCCGCGATGGCGGCAGCTTTACCACCCGACGCGTTGTGGCGATCCAGCATGGACGCCAAATTCTGAACATGTCAGCCAGTTTTCATATCGAAGAACCAGGCTGGGACCATCAGCACCCGATGCCGGAGGTAGGCGCGCCCAATGATTGGCCTGAGCGGCGCGATTTGCGCGCAAAGCATGCAGACCAAATGCCCGAACATCAGCGCGCAGATTTTATGCGCCCGCGTCCCATTGAAATTCGAGAAGTTGCGCCGCGTGAGTTCGTGGCGCCCACGCCCGCGCCCGACGGCAACCATCTGTGGTTTCGCATGTCTGAGGCTGAAGGTTGCACGCCGCAAATGCAGCACTGTTTATTGGCTTATGCCTCTGACATGAACCTTCTGGGTTCTTCTTTGCGACCACATGGTTTGACGTGGTTTTCTGGCGACGTCATGACGGCCAGCCTAGATCACACCATGTGGTTTCACGGTGTGCCACAGTTTCAAGACTGGCATCTCTATTCGATGGATAGCCCCTGGACAGGAGGGGCACGCGGCTTTAACCGCGGCTCCATCTACACGCAAGATGGAACTTTAATCGCCTCAACAGCACAGGAAGGGCTGCTTCGCCCTCTGAACAAGAAGTAACACGTCCTAGTCGTCAAACTCGCCAAACCGCCGGTTCAATTTTCGCATGCCACCGATCCAGCGATCGTAGTTTTCCGCCTTTGCACGCATATAGCCCGCAACTTGCGGATGCGGCAAAATGAGAAACTGTTCAGATTGGATCGCCGCGATACAGGCCTCTGCCACAGGTTCGGGCTCCATCATGCCGTCGATTGCAGCCACATGATCTTCATGTCCGCGCGTCATTTCCGTCCGCACGGCTTGAGGGCATAGAACTGACACTTTGATCCCTTGATCGCCATAGGTCAGGGCGAGCCACTCCGCCAAGCCAACCGCGGCATGCTTTGTCACGCCATAAGGGGCGCTCCCAACTTGGTTGAGCAAGCCCGCCGCCGACGCTGTGCTCAACAAATACCCTCCACCTCGCGCCGTCATCAAAGGTACAAGGTGACGAGCGGCCCAGACATGAGACATAACGTTAATGTCCCAGATGCGCTGCCAATCGTCATTGCCGACCTCAACGCCACCTGCGATGGAAATCCCTGCATTGGAACAAAAGAGGTCAATCGGGCCAATGTCCTGCTCGATTTGGTTGATAGCCCCCACGATTTCAGCCTCTTGCGACACATCAACCTGGAGCGCCAAGCCGTTGATCTCATTCGCAGTTCTGGTCGCACCATCAATGTCGAGATCAATGCAAATGACGGATTTGGCGCCTGCCTGTGCGAAGGCAAGACACATGGCGCGGCCAATACCGCTGGCCGCGCCTGTGACAGCAACGATTTTATCCTGAATTTCCATTGCTTACGCCTTTGTCCTTTTGCCTTTCACTCACAGGTGGAGGTCATCCAGCGGAGAGTTTTTTACCGCCACCGCGCGCACCAAGAGAGGTGCTCATATCTTGACCGCGCGCTGCCTCCTGGCGGTCATTGGACGCCTTGAATTCGGCAACCTCTGCGCGCGCAACCACATGGTGATGCACTTCGTCCGGGCCGTCCGCGTACCGCAGGGTGCGCTGGTTTGTGTACATGTTCGACAGGGGCGACCACTGAGAAATCCCAGTCGCACCATGGACTTGCATGGCTTCGTCAATGATGTTGCAGACTTTTTCAGGCACCATCGCCTTGATCATAGACACCCAAATGCGGGCCTCTTTGTTACCCAAAACATCCATGGCTTTGGCGGCTTTGAGAACCATGAGCCGCATGGCCTCAATCTCAATCCGCGCGCGGCTGAGCACTTCCATGTTTTTGCCTAAGTCCATAACTTTCTTGCCAAATGCCTCGCGGTTGAGCGCGCGGTCCATCATCAGGTCCAACGCCTTATCCGCCTGACCGATAGAGCGCATGCAGTGGTGAATACGTCCAGGCCCTAGGCGCAACTGACTAATTTCGAACCCTTTTCCTTCGCCCATTAGGATATTTTCTTCGGGTACGCGCACGTTAGTAAAGCGGATGTGCATATGGCCGTGAGGGGCATCATCATGGCCAAACACGTGCATCGGCCCCAAAATTTCAACGCCCGGCGTATCAATTGGGACAAGGATTTGGCTCTGTTGGCGAAAAGGATCGGCATCAGGTGATGTTTTCACCATTGTAATCATGATCTTACAACGTGGATCGCCAGCACCGGAAATATAGTATTTCTCGCCGTTAATGACCCACTCGCCATTCTCTAACACAGCCGAGGTTGAGATGTTTTTGGCATCCGAAGAGGCCATATCCGGCTCCGTCATGGCAAAGGCCGACCGAATATCGCCCGCCAACAGAGGTCTTAACCACCTTTCTTTCTGCTCGGACGTCCCGATGCGCTCCAATACCTCCATGTTGCCCGTATCCGGCGCGGAACAGTTCAGTGTTTCGGGTGCAAGAGGACTTTTTCCCAACTCCGCAGCGATATAGGCGTAATCGAGATTTGAGAGACCTTCGCCAGTCTCCGCGTTTGGCAAGAAGATGTTCCAAAGCCCTGCGTCCCGGGCCTTTTGCTTTGCGGTTTCCAACAGCTCTAGCTGGCCCGGCGCATAGCTCCAGCGGTCCGCACGCCCTTCGCCCAGCCGGTAGAATTCTTCGGTAATCGGATCCACATTATCGCGAATGTGACGTGTCACAGCCTCCAGAAGTGGCTTGTTCCTCTCCGACATCTCAAGATTGTTCATGTCAGGCGTGCTTTTAACCATTTTTCGTCCTCGTTATGTTGTGTCTCGGGCTCGCGTGCTGACGTTCGTGCTACACGACGATGTGAAAGTGTCAATTTGGAGCATTGAGGCAGATCGCCTGCAAGCCACGTCGATCGATTTTATCTGTAGCCACACGGGGCAGGGGCGCCGTCTGGAACCAATACCGGGCGGGGATCTTGAAGTGCGCGATGTGGTCTGCGAGGAATGTAGACAATATTTCAGCGTCTAAGGTAAATCCTGATCTGACCTGAATACCTGCCCCGACAACTTCACCCAAGCGTGGGTCAGGGACGGCAAAGGCGCAGGCCTCGGCTACGCCGGGATGGCGGTGCAGCGCCCCTTCGACGTCGAGGCAAGCAATGTTTTCACCCCCACGAATGATGATGTTTTTCTTGCGGTCAACGATCGTCACGAACCCTTCAGGGTCGATAAAGCCCAGATCACCAGTTCGCAGCCAGCCATCCTCAAGCACTTCTGCTGTTGCGTCTGGTTTATTCAAATATTCCCGCATATTACAGGGGCTTTTTACTGTGATTTCACCAACGTCTCCCTGACGTACTTCAACCCCATTCTCATCCAAAAACTTGAGGTCTTGAAGCGGTGGATAGAGGCGACCAGCGCTTGCAGGACGGGCTTCATACTCCCCCCCGGTCATACCAATACCGATCGCATTCGTCTCTGTCATGCCCCAGCCGGTTGCGATGTTGGCTTTTGGGAACGCTTTGGCCAAGGCGCCTACCTGCGAGGCAGGGCGCTTTGCGCCGCCCGCACCGAGGTAGTCCAAACTATCAAGCGGCGCGCCGGCAGCTTCCGCGGCAACCAGCAAATCCGCGGACTGCGTGGGCACGCCGATGAAGCGGGTGACGCTATGTTGGGTAATTTGGCGCACAGCTTCGGCGGCATCCCATTTTTCAAGCAAAACGAGTTTTGCGCCTGCGGGAATGCTCAGCAAAGACACAGGATGTGTCGCGGTGACATGAAAAAGCGGCGTTGCAACAAGGGCGACAGGACGCGGGCGAGGGGCGTCGGGGTTGTGATTAAGGTCCATTAGCGGCGCTATGGCGGCCTGCATCAAGAAGGTGAAAACCGCATTTACGGCGCCGCGGTGCGTTTGGACAACGCCTTTTGGTTTTCCTGTTGTGCCAGAGGAATACATAATGGCAAAGTCGTCGTCCGTATGGATTTCCACCTCAGAATTTTCAAAGAAACTTTCAAAATCAGGGACTTGCGCCATCAAGTCGGTGTAGTCTTCAACACCTTCAACCTCATAATCACGAACACCTACAATTCTTAATCCGAGCGGATCACGCAAGGGCAACAGCCGCTCAGCGCGAAGACCGTCGGCGATCACCAATGCGCAAGCACTGTCCCGCAGCGCGTAATCAAGCTCGTTGGTGGTCCACCACGCATTCAGAAAAACCACAACACCACCTAAATTGCTGATGGCCATAAGAGCGATTAACAACTCGGGGCAATTTCGCATAGCAACTGCAACCCGGCTACCTTTTCCGACATCGAATTGGTTTTTCAAAACTGACGAAAAGCGTGCGACATCAGCGCAGTAGGCGTCATAGCTCCAACATTCGGATCCATAGACAAGATAATCTGCCGAGCCGTTCGCATGTTTCTCACGGCTGGTGCGCAATAAGTCTGGGACTGTATGAGGGATGTTTTTGAACACACGAAACGCGACGCCGTCGATCTGGGCGTTTGTGACTTCAAAAAGTGGGTCATGCGCCAAAACATGCGCTACAGCGTCATCATAGCAAAGCGCTGTCATGCAACACCTTTACTGTCGCGCGCTGACCATCCGACAGAGCGGCTCAGTCTCATGCAATTCCTCCCAGTATACGTTGGGTACGAAGCACCTCTACGTATATGGACGATGCTATGGGTAAACAATCAAGCTGCCAATACTGCCAGCTGAATTGTAATTCATCACGACGTAAGGTCAGATTATTGTATTGGCGGTATTAGTGGCTGGCGCTCAGATTATTATTTAACATAATATTTATTATACGTTTTATACATCATACAGATTGGCGGGCTCACCCATAAAAAAATACCGCCCTTTCAAGGCGGCATTAGACTTAGCCTAAGTTGTTAATGACGTACCACTGACCTCAGCCGAGTGCGTAGCCGGCACCGCGCACTGTGCGTAGCGGATCAGCACCGCCAGCCGCCGTTAACGCTTTACGCAAGCGGCCGATGTGCACATCAACAGTCCGTGTATCTACATAAATGTCGCGGCCCCACACACGGTCCAGCAAGCTTTCGCGGCTAAAGACCCTGCCCGGCTTTTCCATAAACGTGCTGAGCAAACGGAACTCTGTCGGCCCGAGCTTCAATTCATCTGTGCCGCGCATCACCCGGTGACGCTCTGCGTCCAGCGTGATGTCTTCGTATTGGAGCTGAACGCCAACTGTCGCAGGACGCACGCGGCGCAACTGGGTCCGGACACGCGCCATCAATTCAATCATCGAATACGGCTTCACCACATAGTCATCCGCGCCAGTCTCAAGACCACGCACGCGGTCAACTTCCTCGGACCGTGCTGAGAGCATGATCACTGGAATACCACGGGTGTCTGGTTTAATTTTGAGACGCCGACACACTTCAATCCCGCTCAGATGCGGCATCATCCAGTCCAGTACCACAATGTCTGGCGTGCCCTCATCGACCATCATCAACGCCTCTTCACCATTGCTGGCGGCTGTCACGTTGAAACCTTCGGCGGTCAGGTTATAAACAAGAACCTCGCGCTGCGCAGGTTCATCTTCGACAACCAAAACCCGGGGTTGATCGGCTGACATGTCTCGTTTCCTTTAGAGTGGTTGAACCGACGTTGTGTCGGCCTTCTCGCGGTCATCATCATTATATTCACCGGTCACGACATAGATCGTCTGCTCGGCGATCGCGGTAACGTGATCGCCCATCCGTTCAACATTTTTGGCGATGAAATGCAGGTGCATACAGGCGGTGATGTTGCGCGGATCTTCCATCATGAAGGTCAGGAATTCGCGAAAGAGCGCATTGTACATCTGGTCGACTTCATTATCGCGCGCGATCACATCCGCGGCCAGTTGCGCATCGCGGTTAACATAGGCGTCCAGCGCGTCTTTGAGCATCCGCTCCACCTCACGCGCCATGCGGCGCAAGGCCCCTGCACTGTCGTTCACAGGCAAAAGATTGGCCAACACAGATGTGCGCTTGGCCATATTTTTTGCATAGTCGCCAATACGTTCGAGGTTGGCGCTAATCTTGATCACAGACAACACTAGACGCAAATCAACGGCTGTCGGTGAGCGCAGTGCGATTACACGGGCGGCTTCCTCGTTGATCGTTTCTTCCAGCGCATCGATCACCCGATCGGCGGCGCGCACCTGATCGGCACGCTCTTCATCGCGCGTTTCAAGGCTGATCGCACTCTCCACGATCGCGGCTTCGACCAGCCCGCCCATTTTCATGATTTGGGCCCGGATCGTTTCCAAGTCGCGGTCGAAGACCGATGC
>CBFHKQ010000029.1:0-27492 GCA_965656435.1 uncultured Pseudosulfitobacter sp.
GGCGGCGCGTTCGCGGGCAGCAAAGGTTTCCAAAACACTTACGACATCCATAACTTGTCGCTGACCCGCCGCATATTGTTTCTTGAACAGGGTCAAGTTTGCACGCACGGCATTTGTCAGATCTGCCGCCTCAATGTGGTGCTGTTCCTTCATCGCGATTTGAGCAGTCAGTTTGGTTAATGCACGCTCTGCCTCAGCGCGGGTCTGGACATAGGTACGGGTCGCAGCCGCCTCCGCTTGGCCCAAAGCCCGCAGGCGCGCACGCATTCCGAACCCGATCCCTGCGCCGGTGGTTTGCGCCACAACACCGCCGCCCGCGCCAACCCGCGCCTGCGCACCTATGCCGGGCACTTGGCCGGCACGCTCCATCACCAAAGATGCTTTGGTGCGCGCCTCGACCGCTTGAGCCTCTGCCACAACCAAGGCCATATGCGGACCAGCAGGCGCCCTGAAATCCCCAAGTTTGACCCTATCGAAATCCACTTGTTCCGTAAGAGCCGTCAGCTCAACGCGCGCTGTATTTGCTGCGGCGCGTTGGGCGGTGATGGCGGCGCGTAGCTCTGCTTGCTTTTGCCGTATAACATTTAAATCGGCCCGGTCCGATACGCCGCCGCGCACCCGCTCCGACATGATATAAGCGAACCGCTCAACATCCTTGAGCATCTTCGCATCACGCGCCGCACGCGCCTCCGCCTCATGCACACCAAGATAGAGCGTCAGCGCCGCGGCCACGCGGTCATTCGTCTCGGTTGCCAATGTGACAGCCGCCACCTCAACATCCGCCAGGGCGAGTGCACGCGCGCCACGCCGCCGGCCATTGTCGAATATCACCTGATCCACCACCAATTGTGCGACCACATCGCCCAGGCCTGTGAGCGAAATTGCAGGCCCCAAGGTGGGCAACCAATTCTTTGAATGGGCCTCTGCGCGCAGGCGAGCGGCGCGTAGCTCTGCCTCCGCCGGGTGGGCAGAAGCGCGCAAGACAGCCTCTGCCACCTGTGCGTAACCAGAGCCTTCAGGCAAAACTGAGCGCCGGGCAATCAGGTCTTGGATCACGCTGCTTTGCGCGGTCAGTGCGCGGTCATATTCCGTTTGTGTCGCGGCAAATCCGTCTTGGGCAGGGAATTCATCAACCCCTTTGGACCCGAAGGGGCTTGATTGAAACCAGCGCCCGCTTGAATTGCCAACAGATGCGGCCTTTTCGATCACGGGTGCGGCTTGGCGGGTCGCAGGCACGTCATAGGATTGATGCGTACACCCGGCGAGGCAAAGCATACCCGCGCAGACCGCTCCCAGCATTTTGCTGCCGCTGCGCACCCCACCTGCGATGCTGACGGTATCGTCCGCGCCACCGTGGATGGTCAGCGTGTCACTGTGCTGCGCCAGCGCGCCCAAGGTTGCTGCGTTAATGCTAAGCTGTGCCTCTTCGGCAAATTGCAGGTCTACTTGTGTAATTTCATAGTTACCCAAACCAGGATTGCTCAGGTCCACCGTTGAATTTGCGCTCTCATCATCAAGTACCACATAGGTGCCCGACTGATTGCCCGCGGCGTCCGTGGCCGTCACCACAAGGTGCGATCCATCTGGTACATTCGCATCAAACTGAAAGAGCGTCTCGCCCAGCGCAGGCACATCCGCAGATGTCGCCTCCACGGTGGCGATGGTGCCATCGGCCTCAACTTGGGCCACCGCCAAGGCATCCTCACTGATCTCCGTGGAAATGCCGCGGATACCATCGCCGTCGCGGGTAAAGCTCGCGACGAAGGGCCCCTCGGGGGCGGTGGTATCAATGCGCAACGTGTCGGTGATCGTCTCAACGTTACCGACGGCGTCGGTGGCCGTCACGCCGATCTGCGCCTCATATTGACCGAGGGGGATCGCCGCAGGTGCCAATACCAGTTGCCAATTGCCCGCAACATCTACCAATGCGGGATAATCCGCGCCCGCAAAATTGACCATCACGACAGAGCCCGGCTCCACCACGCCGCTGAGCGTGACGCCAGTTGTGGCCTCTGCGGCGTTGACGGTATCGTCACCAGCTATGGGACCGGTTGCGCTTAATTGGTTGACCAATGTATCCACGGCCACCGCCTTGGTCGCGGAGGCCACGTTGCCAGCGGCATCCGTGGCTGTCACCGTCACGTTAGTTGAATATTCGCCGGTTGGTATTTGCGCGGCGGAGAATTGTGCCGACCAATTGCCGTTTGCATCAACGACGCCTTGTACGGTCGCTGCGCCCATGGTGATAAAAACCGCCGAGTCCGGTTCTGTTGTGCCCGTCACGACAACCCCGTCAGCTTGCTCTGCGCCGCTGATGATATTGTCGCCCTCAATCGCATTCGCCGCAACGGAGAGGTTATCAACCCGGGTATCGACGGCAAAGTTGTCTGTTACCGTTCGCATATTGCCGGCCGCGTCTGTTGTCGTGGCCTGAATTTGCGCAGTATAGACACCCTGTGGCACTTCACCCGCTGCAAAGGCCGCTTGCCAGTCACCATTTGCATCTGCACGCACCGCGTGGGTCACGCCGCCTAAAGCGACCTGAACGACGGCACCCGGATCGGCGGTGCCGGACACTGTCACGCCATCGCGCGCCTCGGCTGCGTTGATGATGTCATCCCCGGCGATAGGGGCTGCACTCAGCGTGAGCAGTCCCGCGTCAGTATCGACCTGAACCTCTTGCGAGACGCTTTCTACATTACCCGCGGCATCCGTGGCCGTTGCAATCATTGTCGCTGTGTACGTTCCGCTAGAAATGTCTTGGGTGCTGAAATTAGCCTGCCAACTGCCATCCGCTGCAACTGTGGCAGGCACGGTGACCGCGCCCAACGTGAGCATAACGCGCGATCCAGGCTCAACCTGACCTGTGACGCGGATGCCATCCTGGGCCTCGGCTGCATTTAAAATACCGTCGGCACCGCCAACATTGGAAGTGATATCAAGGGGCGCCACACTGGTATCCACCTGGACAACCGTTGTGGCGGACGCGGTGTTGCCCGCGGCATCCGTCGCAACAGCCGTGATCTGTCCCTCATAGCTGCCCATCGCGATGTCTGCGCTTGAAAACGGGGCTTGCCATGCGCCCGCCGCATCGACGCGCGCCATCTGCGTGACACCAGCAAAGGTAACGGCCACTTGCGCGCCCGGTTGTGCGGTGCCGGATATGACAAGCCCTTCGGGGTGACCCGCAGCGTTGAGCACACCGTTCGTGCCCAAACCGTCTTGGTCAATCGACACAGCCGTCACTGTGTCCACGACCAGTTGATCACTCAGCGTCGTGGAATTGCCCGCAGCGTCCCGCGCGATCACAACGATATCGCTGTCGTATTCCCCCAGGGCCAAGACGCCCACTTGATAGGTGACGGACTAAGTGCCCTCTGCGGAGGCTGTGGCGTTACGGGTAACCCCTAGGGTGGTCACCTCGACGCGCGCGCCAGGCTCAGAAGTGCCTGCAATCGTCACACCACTGTCCATCGTTTCTGCATTCGCCAGATCGCCCGTGCTGGCCGCGCCTTGCGTGACGGAAAGCGCCGGCGGCACGGTGTCGATCAGGAACACGGGGCCAGACAGAACGGCGACCTCTGCCCCGTCGCGGGTAAAGGAGGCGGTCGTATCAATCGCGCCATCTGGCGGAAAGTCATCGCCTTCAAAGCGCACAAACCATGTGCCATCGCCGGCAACCGTCGTCTGAAGCGTTTCAGCACCCGCCTGCACGCGCACCCTATCGCCCGGCTGTCCCGCCCCTGTTACATCCAACCGATGCATCGCGGTGTCATCACCGCCAACTATGCTTTGTGTATCTGCGTCGTGTACAACCGCAGGCGCAGGAGCCGCCGTGCCTTCCTCGTCCAAAAATGTTGTGCCCACTAGAGCGGCGCCAGCGCCTAATCCCAAAAGGTTCGGCACGCCAAGCACAGCCGGACCCAGCATCGACACATCCTCATCCCCGGCAACAACCACACCAGAAATTTCGGTCCGACCCAAATAGATCAGATCGTCCGAGGGCGACCATTTCCCCCACTGCTCGGTGGGGCCATATTGCGCGTACAGCGCCCCGTCCGTGGTCTCTACGAAAGTGACTTCATTCAGGTAGCCATCTGCGCTGATAAAAAGCCGGTTGGGCTCGCCTGTGTCGTTAAAAAAACCCTCAATCACCACGATGCGCCCGTCGGCCAGCACCATCGTCAGGTTGGCGCCATCTCGGCTGTGGCCCGACAGGTCAATCTGCCGCAAATTGAGTGATATTTCCTGCCCGAAACCCGCCGTGATCGTAGAGGTCTGCGCATTCGCCGCAACGCTGCCCCGCTGCAATGCGCCCGTATCATCGCGGACGACGAAACCAATCGCCTTCATAAAATACCACCGCTCAAATAAACGCCTCTTGCGGGCGCTTAAGACTCTGAAAAAATATCGCGCCCGATTATTTTGGGTCTGCGATCGTCAAATAAATTCTCGTTCCAGTTGAGACCATAGCGAAAAAGCGAATCACTGGCTAGGGGGAAATTTTGCGCCCGCGCGAATGGCCTCTTCCAAGGTTCGGTGCCACAGCAACCAAGCAGAAAAATACTTGCCACGCCAAAGGATAGCGGATGTTATGACGCGGTGGAGATACAATCGTTCTTAATGGAGCTGTGGCAGCACGGCGTAGATGCCGTGGCCGGCGATGCGAGCGTCGCGCGCGCTTTGCGCGACAACGACATGCCAGCACTCACCCAAATCATCGCCGTCGGCAAAGCCGCCAGCGCCATGGCGCGTGCGGCAAGCGTAAAATATCCCAAAGCGCCTATACTAATCGTGACCAAAGACGGGCACAGCACCGGCGCGCCACGAGGTGCCTTGGTGATTGAAGCCGCCCATCCGGTGCCCAATACCGCCAGCCTTAAAGGGGGGGGCGCCATCGCGGAAGCCGTCGCACAGGCCGGTCCAAATGCGCATATCCTGATGCTCGTGTCTGGCGGAGCCTCCGCACTGGCCGAGGTGCTGCAACCAGGTTTGAGCCTCGCAGATCTAATGGCGGCAACGACAGACAAGCTCGCTAGTGGGGCGGATATTCACGCCATCAACGCCATGCGGCGCGATCTGTCGCAGATCAAAGGCGGCAAGCTTTTTACGGGTTTTCAAGGCCGCCGGGTCACCACACTCGCGATCTCGGACGTGGAAGGCGATGATCTAAACGTCATCGGATCCGGCATCGGCATGGTACACGCGCCACACGGGTTTGCCTTTGAGGCACAGATTGTGGCCGCCAACAGGATCGCACGCACAGCCATTGCCCAGAGCGCACAGGCGGAGGACATCGCCGTGCACCTGAACGCAGAGGACCTGTATGCAGATGTCGCAACGCTGGCGCCAGCGCTTCCTGCGCAATGGCAAAAACCGGGGCTTTATGTGCATGGGGGCGAGCCCACAGTCACCCTACCCGATGCACCGGGACGCGGCGGCCGCAACATGATGCTCGCCCTGCGTATTGCGCGCGAGATTGCAGGAGATCCGACGCTGCACGTGCTGGTCGCAGGGACCGACGGCTCTGACGGGCCGACGGATGCTGCGGGGGCCTATGTGACGGGCGCAACATGGGACGCCAGCGGTGCGGAAGCGATTGCCACCGCCGCGCCCTATGATTGGTTGGAGGCGCGCGACGCTCTGCTGAAACCCGGACCAACTGGCACCAATGTCATGGACCTTGCCCTCGCGTGGCGCGCCCCTTGACAAAAGCAAGCCTACCCGGCCCCATCGGCGCATGACACAGATGCCGAACACCCCGCTGATCGAAGATCCCGACTATCCCATCCTAATGTCCGACGGCACGCGCTTATCAACCCGGCTTTGGCGGCCCGAGGATAGCAGCACACCGGTCCCGGCGATCCTCGAGTTCTTACCCTACCGCAAGCGCGACGGCACCTGTGCGCGGGATGCGCTGACCCATCCGTATTTTGCACGCCACGGTTATGCTTGCGCCCGCGTCGACATGCGCGGCAATGGCGACAGCCACGGCCTGATGACAGACGAATACACGCAACAAGAGCTAGACGATGCAGTCGAGGTTATCGCCCATTTGGCCGCACAACCGTGGTGCAACGGCAAGGTCGGCATGATGGGCATCAGCTGGGGCGGCTTCAATGCGCTGCAAGTCGCAGCTATGGCGCCAGAGGCTTTGGGCGCGATCATCACACTGTGCTCCACCGTTGACCGCTTTGCGGATGATATCCACTATAAGGGGGGCACCCTGCTGAATGAAAACCTCGGCTGGGGTGCCACGATGTGGAGCTATTCCAGCCGCGCACCCGACCCCGCCTTGCGCCCTGATTGGCGCGACATGTGGTTGACGCGGCTGGAGCAGGAGCCGTTTCTGCCGAGCACCTGGCTGCGCCACCAATCGCGCGACGCCTATTGGCAACATGGATCGGTCTGCGAAAGCTATGACAGCATCAAGGCCAAGGTGATGGCCATCGGCGGCTGGGGCGACGCCTATAAAAACGCAGTGCCACAGCTGGTGGACAACTTGCCGGGCGCCAAAGGGATTGTGGGCCCCTGGGTGCATAAATATCCTCACTTTGCGGTACCCGAACCGCGCATTGGCTTTCTCCAAGAAGCGCTGCGCTGGTGGGACCGCTGGCTAAAAAATCTGCCAACTGGTGTGGAGGAGGATCCAGCCTACCGTCCCTATTTGATGGATGGTGTGCGTCCAGCACGGTGGTATGCCGAGCGCTCTGGACGTTGGTTAGCCGAGCCGCAGGGCGGAACGGTTGAGGCGCGAAGCACGCGCATGACCCTAGGCGATTGCACCCTTGCTGAGGCCCCTGATGCCTCCCCGATGACCGCACCACAGATAATCGCATCGCCGCAGGACACAGGCACAGAGGCGGGCGAGTATTGCGCAATATGGTTGGGCCCCGAACTGCCCGGTGACCAGCGTGGTGACGATGCAGGATCGCTGTGCTTTGACAGCGCACCGATGGCGCAAACGGATATCGTGGGCGCGCCGGTGGTCAAGCTAACCCTCGCATCTGATGTGCCGCAGGCACAAATTGCTGTGCGGTTGAACCACATCCATCCCGATGGCGCCTCGACACGCATAACCTACGGCGTGCTCAACCTCAGCCACCGAGACAGCGCGGAAAATCCCGCGCCACTCGCGCCCGGCAGGCCAACGCAGATCACCCTCAAGCTTGATCATATCGCCTATCGCCTGCCGGAAGGACACCGCCTGCGCCTTGCCATTTCCAATGCCTACTGGCCCCTGATTTGGCCAAGCCCCACCCCCAGCACGTTAAGCCTGAGCGGGGGCACGCTAGATCTGCCGCAACGTGCCGGACAGCCACCGCACGCCGATGACGCGGATGAATATCATTTCCCCCCACCAGATGCGGCAGAGCCCTGGGCCACGACCGAGTTGCGGGCCGCAACCAACAGCAGAACGCGCAGCACCGACATGGTCACCGGGGTCACAACCCTGAGTATTATCGATGACTTTGGCGAAGTGCGCGACGACGACCATGGGCTGATCACAGGCTCCATCGCGCGCGAAACATGGTCGATCCACCCGGACGATCCCCTCTCGGCGCGCGGCGCATGCCATTGGAGCGACGAGATCATCCGAGACGACACCCACCTGCGCACAGAGACCACGTGCAACATGCGCAGTGACGCGGAATTCTTTTACTTCACCGCACGCGTTGAGGCCTATGAAAATAACGATTTGATCTATGCGCGGGACGTTGAGGACAAAATTAAACGCAGCTGCCTCTAGCGCCGCAGAGAGCTCAGTCAAGGAATTCGCGCCAGATAAAGGCTTGCGACCTTGAATTAAATACGCAAACCTATAGCGACATAACGCATTCATCAGAAATGCACAAAAGCCAACAAGGGAGTAATTTTTAATGTCCAATCAGATCGAAGCCTTACGCCAAGAGGTTATCGAAGGCACACTGAGCCGCCGCGAATTCATGGCCCGCGCGGTTGCCTTGGGTATCACCGCGACAGCAGCATCCTCCATGATCGCTGGCACGGCCGAGGCCGCGTCGCATGCCAAACCCGTCGTAGGCGGCACCTTCCGCATGGGCGTTCAAGGCGGCGAAAGCACCAACACGCAGGACCCCGCCAGCTGGGCCTCCGACGTACCAATCGCCATTGGTCAGCTATGGGGCGAGACGCTGGTCGAAGTGGCCGCGAACGGCGCCCTTGAAGGGTTGGTTGCGGAAAGCTGGGAAGGCTCGTCCGACGCAACCACCTGGACATTCAAAATCCGCCAAGGCTGCACCTTCTCGACCGGCGCACAGGTCACCGGCGAAGACGTCCTTAAGACGATGGAACGTCACTCGTCTGATGCGACCGAATCCGGTGCTGCGGGCATCATGAAGGGCATCCAAAGCATGTCCGCCACGGCCGACACGTTTACCGTGAACCTTGCAACTGGCAACGCCGACTTGCCCTACCTGATGGCTGATTATCACCTGATGATCCAGCCGGGCGGCGGCATGGATAACCCCACCGCAGCGATCGGGACCGGGGCCTATGTCATGGAAAGCTACGAGCCCGGCGTTCGCGCCACGGCCACACGCCGCAGTGACTATTGGGGTGGCGACCAGACCGTTACCGCACACTATGACCGCGTTGAGGTCATTACGCTGAACGATGCAACGGCACGGACAGCCGCGCTCCAGTCGGGTCAAGTAGATGCGATCAACCGCGTCGAGCCAAAGATCGCAAAGCTGCTGGACCGCGCACCGAACCTGAGCGTGCAAAACGTGTCAGGCCGCGGCCATTACGTCTTTATCGCGCATGTGGACACGGCACCGTTCGACAACAACGACCTGCGTTTGGCGCTGAAATACGCGATCAACCGTCAGGAATTGGTCGACAAAATCCTGCAAGGCTTTGGTGGTGTGGGCAACGACATGCCCATCAATGCGGCCTATCCTCTCTTTGATGCGAGCATCCCACAGCGCGCCTTTGATCTGGAAAAAGCAGCCGAGCATTACAAAAAGTCCGGTCACGACGGATCGCCTATCATTCTGCGCGTCGCAGACGGTGCGTTTCCCGGTGCTGTCGATGCCGCAGCGCTGTTTCAGCAGTCGGCACAAGCGGCCGGCATTCCGCTGGAGATCAAGCGCGAGCCAAACGATGGCTATTGGTCCGAGGTTTGGAATGTACAGCCGTTCTGCGCATCCTATTGGGGTGGCCGTCCGGTCCAAGACCAGATGTATTCCACAGCCTATCTGTCCACGGCAGACTGGAACGACACTCGCTGGAAGCGCGATGAATTCGACGCACTGCTGACTGCGGCACGCTCGGAGTTAGATCTGGCCAAGCGCAAGGATCTCTATTCCCAAATGGGCCGCATGTTGAACGAAGAAGGCGGTTTGATCCTGCCGATGTTCAACGACTTCATCGACGCGATTTCCAACGAAGTCAAAGGCTTTGAAGGTGATCCAAACGGTCCCCAAATGAACTGGTATGCTTTCAAGAAAACTTGGAAAGCCTAAGGGACACATTGGGAATGCATCCTGTACTTAAACTTGTTGCCCAGCGCGTCGCGCTGGGCATCTTACTGCTGTTTGCCGCCTCAATATTGATTTTTGCCGGGACAATGATGTTGCCGGGCGATGTGGCGCAGCAAATCTTGGGCCAAGGCGCCACACCTGAAAACTTAGCGAATATGCGCGAGCGGTTGGGCCTGAACGACCCGCCGGTGACCCGCTATTTCCAATGGTTGGGCGGTGTGTTGCAGGGTGATCTGGGCGTGGCGCTGACCAATGGGCGCGACATTGCAGAAAGCCTGTCGAGCCGGCTTTATAACACACTGTTCCTCGCCTTCTGGGCCGCGTTGATTTCTGTGCCTCTGGCGATCTTTCTGGGCCTTGTGGCAGTGCGTTTCCGCGACCGCTGGCCCGATAAGCTGATCTCGGGCGTCACACTGGCCTCGATTTCGATCCCGGAATTCCTCATAGGCTATGTGTTGATGTTCTTTGTTGCGGTCAAACTGGGTTGGGCGCCTTCTGTTGCCATGATCAACGACGGTATGAGCTTGGCCCAAAAGCTCTCTGCGATTGCGCTGCCTGTCGCGGTTCTGACCTTAGTTGTACTGGCGCATATGATGCGCATGACCCGGGCCGCCATCCTGAACGTGATGCAGTCGGCCTATATTGAGACGGCCGAATTAAAGGGTCTGACCACCTTTGCCGTGATCCGCAAGCACGCCTTTCCCAATGCGATCGCGCCGATCGTCAATGTGGTGATGATCAATCTGGCATATCTGGTGGTTGGTGTTGTCGTGATCGAAGTGGTCTTTGTCTACCCAGGCATGGGGCAATATCTGGTCGATCACGTCTCCAAGCGGGATGTGCCGGTGGTTCAAGCCTGCGGTCTGATTTTTGCCGCCGTATATATCGTGTTGAACATGATTGCGGACATTGTCTCTATCCTTGCCAATCCAAGACTGAGGCATCCGAAATGAGAATACCCTTTGCTGCGCTGGTGGGCCTGTTTTTTACAGCCGCCTACTTCTTGATGGCGATATTAGCCCCATGGATTGCGCCTTACGGCATGGCCGAGGTCGTGGGCGATGTGTGGGAGCCGTCGTCGCGCGCGCACCTGTTGGGCACAGACACAATCGGCCGTGACCTGCTCAGCCGCATGATCTATGGCGGGCGCACCACCATCTATATCGCGACCATGGCGACGGCCCTGTCGTTTCTAACTGGGTCTATCTTGGGCTTTACGGCAGCGGTCCTGGGCGGTTGGGCCGACCAAGCGCTGTCGCGTTTTGTCGATCTGGTCATGTCGATCCCCTCGCTCATTTTTGCCCTTGTGGTCCTCTCGGTCATGCCCGTCACCACCACCGTTTTGATAGTTGTCATGGGCCTTTTGGACAGCACACGCGTCTTCCGCCTTGCCCGAGCGGTGGCCGTGGACATAACGGTCATGGATTATGTCGAAGCTGCCCGTCTGCGCGGCGAGAAAATCGCTTGGATCATCTTCCGCGAGATCTTGCCCAACGCGCTGTCCCCTTTGGTGGCGGAAATGGGGCTTCGCTTCATCTTTATGGTTCTGTTTGTTTCGACCTTGTCGTTCCTCGGCCTCGGCGTGCAACCACCGCAGGCAGACTGGGGCGGCATCGTTAAAGAAAACAAAGAGGGCATCGTCTACGGCATTGGCGCCGCTCTCTATCCCGCAGTAGCGATTGCGACCCTCGCGATTTCTGTAAACCTTGTGGCGGACTGGATTTTGAACCGGACGACCTCGTTGAAAGGAGGCCGCGGATGACGCAACCATTGGTCCAAGTCCGCGGTCTGAAAATCGGCGCCACAGTTTATCCGCCCGGAGAAAAGCCACATGGTATCGAAATCGTGCACGGCGTCGATTTTGATCTGCAAGCAGGCGAAGTCTTGGGGCTCATCGGTGAATCTGGGGCTGGAAAATCCACCATCGGTCTTGCCACACTCGCCTATGGCCGCGGGGGTGTCACGCTCACTGGTGGCAAAGTTATCGTAAACGGCCGTGATCTGCGCGCCACCACGCGGCGCGATGTGCGTGCCTTGCGCGGAGCCGAGGTGACTTATGTCTCGCAATCGGCGGCTGCGTCTTTCAACCCGGCCAAACGGATCATGGAGCAGGTCATCGAAGCCGCCGTGTCCCAAGGCAAATTCACCAAAAAAGAGGCCGAGGCCCGCGCCGTGAGCCTTTTTGAAAAGCTGGGCCTGCCCGAACCGCATCTGATCGGCAAACGTTTCCCACACCAAGTGTCGGGCGGGCAATTGCAGCGCTGTATGACGGCGCTCGCCCTATGCCCAGAGCCGGACTTGGTCGTTTTTGACGAGCCGACAACGGCCCTTGATGTCACAACGCAAATTGATGTGCTCAAAGCCATCAAGGACGCGATCCGCGACACCGGGGTGGCGGCCCTCTATATTACCCATGACCTCGCCGTGGTGGCGCAAGTGTCGGACCACATCATGGTCCTACGTCAGGGCAAGATGATCGAATACGGCAACACGGATCAGATCATCAACGCCCCGCAAATGGAGTATACACAGGCGCTGGTCTCCGTGCGCTCCATCCAACACGAAGAGCAAACGCCAAGCGGCGCGCCCGTCTTGCAGGTCTCGCATATCACCGCGCGCTATAAAGGCATGAAGTCGGACGTACTGCACGATGTGAACGTGGACCTACATCCCGGTCAAACCCTTGCCGTCGTGGGCGAGTCTGGATCCGGGAAGTCCACGCTTGCGCGTGTGATTACGGGCCTTTTGCCGCCTTCAGAGGGTGAAATCACATTTGCAGGACGCGAGCTGACACCTGATTTGGCGAGCCGCCCGATTGAAGATCTGCGCGAGCTGCAAATGATCTATCAAATGGCCGATACGGCCATGAACCCACGCCAAACGGTTGGCACGATCATCGGTCGGCCGCTGGAATTCTACTTTGGGCTAAAAGGCGCAGAAAAACAAAAACGCATCCAAGAACTGCTGGACGAGATTGAACTGGGAACTGGGTTTCAGGACCGCTACCCTGCGGAGCTCTCTGGTGGCCAAAAGCAGCGTGTGTGCATCGCTCGCGCGCTCGCGGCCAAGCCCAAGCTGATCATTTGTGATGAGGTCACTTCTGCGCTTGATCCGCTCGTGGCGGACGGCATCCTTAAACTGCTGCTGGATCTGCAAAAGATCGAGAATGTGGCCTATCTTTTCATCACTCATGATCTAGCAACGGTGCACGCCATCGCGGACAGCATCGCCGTGATGTACCAGGGCAATGTCGTCCGCTATGGGCCAAAATCACAGGTCCTGTCGCCGCCCTTCGACGATTACACCGATCTGTTGTTGTCCTCCGTGCCAGAAATGAAGATCGGCTGGCTCGAGCAAGTGATCGCGCATCGCAAGATGGAAAGCGCCGGGAACTAAGCCGCGCCTGCGGCGCAGAACACCAAGAGGCATCCGATGGACCGAAAGCTGCTGTTGATTATCCTAGATGGGGTGCCCTACCGCAACTGGAGGCGCCTTTTTGGCAACCTCGAAGGCTGGGTGGATGCGGGCGACGCGCAGGTCTGGAAAATACGGTCGGTCCTGCCCTCCATTTCGGCCTCTTGCTATGCCTCTATTCACACAGGCGTCGCACCAGCGGTGCATGGGTGCACCGGAAACGGCAATGTTTTCCGCCTCTCGCAGCCAGATGTCTTTTCCGAAACGCGCCGCGCAGGTGGCATCACCGGTGCGGTCGCGCATAGTTTCTGGTCCGAGTTCTTTAACCGCCATCCCTTTGATGTGGTCCGCGATATTGAATATGATGAGCCGCAGAGCGACACGATCAATCATGGCCGGTTTCACACCATGACTGGCTATGGACAGGCCAATCAGATGACGCCCTGTGATCTGGATCTTTTTGGCACGCTCACCAACCTATGCGGACGCTTTGGCCTGAATTATGGCCTGCTGCACACTTGCACGCTCGACAGCATGGGGCACCGGTTTTTCCACGACTGTCAGGAGATGGACAGCGCCTGCTTTATGATGGACGAGATGTTGGCGCCTTTCATCCCGCGCTGGCGCGAGATGGGGTATGAGGTGATTGTAACGGCGGACCACGGCCAGGACGCACGCGGCCATCATGGCGGGCGCGATCCGCTGCAACAAGACGCCGCCCTAT
Source organism: uncultured Pseudosulfitobacter sp. (assembly GCA_965656435.1). Taxonomy (GTDB): domain Bacteria; phylum Pseudomonadota; class Alphaproteobacteria; order Rhodobacterales; family Rhodobacteraceae; genus Pseudosulfitobacter. The sequence continues at coordinate 13,642 of CBFHKQ010000029.1, forward strand.
ATTATTTCGGTCCCGCAAAAGGCCCGGACCGCGACGTGGTGATTGACCAACTGCAACTGGCCCCCACAATCCTGACCCGCCTTGGCGCTCCTGTGCCCGACACGATGGTGGCGGACAGCTTCCTCAGTGCGGACGCGTAAACCGCCCCTCGGCCACCGGGACCATGGGGCGGCTAACCTCATGTAATCTATTCAGCAGCCAGCGCTTTTTCGTCCATTTCCCATCCTTGGATAAAGCCACCCAGAACATCCTGAATGGCGTCGGACGTATCCCCGTTGCTTTGGACTTGCGCCGTCAGGCCTTGCTTTTTGTGATCCACAACTGAGGTTACACGCGCGGCAAGGCCTGCCTGCTCTAGCGCGCCGTTGTAAACGCGGATAATCGCGTTTTTGCGTAGGTCGGGTTTGAACACTTTGCCCACGGCCGTCTTGGGCAGCTCCGGCAGGATGGTGATGTGCTTGGGATGCGCAGCGCGCTCATGCACATGTTTGACAGCGTAGGCCAGCAGCTCGTCCTCGGTCGCGGTCACACCTTCCACCAACTCAACATAGGCACAGGGCAGCTCGCCTGCTTTGATGTCGGGCTGTCCAATTGCGCCAGCGAAAGCTACGGCCGGGTGGCCTTGCAACGCGTCCTCAATTTCGGCCGGGTCGATGTTGTGCCCGCCGCGAATGATCAAGTCCTTGGCGCGGCCCGTGATCCACAGATAGCCATCTGCATCCATCCGGCCCAAGTCGCCTGTACGCAGGTGCGTATCCGCGAAATAAAGGTCCTTGTTCTTTTCCACCTCGGTGTAGGTGTGGCCGGTGTAGACACCGGGCGTTGAGACGCAAATTTCGCCAATCTCATCCGTGGCACATTCCATCGGACCATCGTTTGTTTGCTTGATGATCCGCACATCCGCATAGGGAAACGGGATACCGATCGAGCCTACTTTTTTGATGCCGTCCACCGGGTTGCCAGACACAAGGCAGGTTGCCTCCGTCATGCCGTAGCCTTCGACGATGCTGACGCCCGTGGCTTCTTCATAGCGTTTGAACAGTTCCAGAGGCAGCGGCGCAGAGCCCGAGAATGTCGTTTTGACCGTGCTGATGTCTGCATCAATTGGGCGCTGCATCATCGCGGAAAGTGCCGTAGGGACGGACACGATAAAGGTGATTTTCCACCGCTCGGTCAACTTCCAAATGTTGTCGAAAACGCCTTCACCGCGGTAGCCTTGCGGCGTCGGGAAAATCACATGCGCGCCAGAGGCCACGGCCCCCATCAAGATGACGTGGCAGGCCATCACATGGAACAAGGGCAAGGGACACAGCAGATTGTCCTCTTCGCTCAACAGCACCTCGGCGCCAACCCAGCCGTTATAAATCATGCCCGAGTATTTATGCTGCGCCACCTTTGGCATGCCCGTCGTGCCGCCCGTGTGGAAATAGCATGCAACGCGGTCCTCTTGAACGTCTTCGAAATCGAGCGTCGTGTTCTGCTTGTCGACTTCTGCATTGAAGTTCAGATAGTTCGCGTGTGCCGCCATGCGCGACTTTGGCCGGATCAGCGGTACAATCCACGATTTCGGCGGCGTCATATACCGCAGCAAGTCAACCTCCAGCACGGTAGCGACATTGGGTGCATGCTCGACCGCTTCGGCGACTTTATCGGCTACATCTGTCTTCGGAAAAGCGCGCAGGGTGACAACGACTTTGGCCTGCGTCTCGCGCAGGATCGCGCTGATCTGCTCAGGCTCCAACAGCGGATTAATCGGGTTCACGATGCCGGCCGTCGCACCGCCCAGAAGGGCCAGCACGGTTTCATTACAATTAGGCAGGACATAAGCCACGACGTCGTTCGGCCCGATGCCCAGTTTGCGCAGCATATTGGCCGTCTGTGCAGTACGCGCCTTCAACGTCTGCCAGGTCAGCGTCTCGGCCTTGTCTTTCGGGCCCGAAAACAGCTGATAGCTGACAGCATTGTGGTTGGGGAACTTCGCCGCCGTCTCGCTGATCTGACCAAACAGCGTGACAGGCACCTTTCGGTCCTCCCACGGCATTTCGCCTTGAATCCGGTCACGGTCCGCAATTCCTGCGTATGGCATGTGTCATCCTCCCTGAAGCTTCAATTACAAAGCATTTTCCCTTGGCCGAGAGGATGATGATTTTTACTGTGCCGCGCAAGTAAATCACGCAAAAGCGGCCTGCATAACGCTCCGTCAAGCAGGGGTGAGGCGGCAATTATACACTGTTTTAGGCGGCGTTAGCGGCGCCTAAAAACTGTAACCGGGCCAGTCGTGCATAAAGACCGCCTTCGGCCATCAACGCCTCATGCGTGCCGCTTGCCACGACGCGGCCGGCCTCCATCACGATGATACGGTCGGCGCGTTTAACCGTCGCCAGCCGATGCGCCACGATCAAAGTGGTGCGGCCAGCGCTCAGCGTGTCAAAGGCGGCCTGTACGGCGTGCTCACTCTCTGCGTCGAGCGCGCTGGTGGCCTCGTCCAGCAAAAGTATCGGCGCATCCCGCAGGATCGCACGGGCAATGGCAATCCGCTGTTTTTGACCACCAGACAACATAACGCCGCGCTCGCCCAGGAACGCATCATAACCGCCCGGTAGCGCCTCAATAAAACCATCCGCAGCAGCAGCCTTGGCCGCAGCTTCAATCTGAGCCAAGCTCGCGCCAGGCTTGCCGAACCCAATATTATCGCGCGCAGAAGCGGCAAAGATCACCGGATCCTGTGGCACGAGGGCAATGTGTTGGCGGTAATCATGACGCGCCATGTCTGTGATTGGACGACCGTCGATTGTGATCTGACCCGATTGCGGATCATAGAACCGCAAAAGCATCTGGAAAATCGTTGTTTTGCCTGCGCCAGAAGGCCCCACAAAAGCCACCGTTTCACCCGGCGCGATGTCCACGCTCACCCCGTCAAGCGCGGCAGTATCAGGCCGCGCGGGATAGGCAAAACGGACTTCGTCGAAGGCGATATGCCCTTTGGCCGGCGTAACAGCCGGGAGGGGGGCGTCCGCGTCGCGTACGCTATCCTCAAGAGTAAACAGCTCAACCAAACGCTCGGTCGCACCGGCTGCACGCTGCACCTCGCCCCAAATCTCGGACATGGCCGCGACACCACCTGCGACCATCACAGCGTAGATGACGAATTGTACCAGTGCACCGGCGGTCATTGTCCCACCGCGCACATCATTGGCACCGATCCACAGCACGCCCACAACGCCGCTAAAGACCAAAAAGATCACAATGACCGTCATCGCAGAACGCGTGGCAATCCGGCGCTTTGCAGCATCAAAACTGCGCTCTGTCACATCTGCGAACTGCGCCCGCGTTGCATGTTCTTGCGTGTAGGCCTGTACCGTCTGCGCGGCGTTCAACGCCTCAGAGGCGCTGCCTGAGGAGGCGGCGATCCAATCCTGGTTTTCCCGGCTGATCACCCGCAGCTTGCGCCCAAGGACCAAGATCGGGACCACCACAGCCGGTACAATCAGCAAGACCAAACCCGTCAATTTCGCAGAGGTAATGAGCATAAGCGCCAAGCCTCCGATGAAAATCAGAATATTGCGCAGGGCGATGGACGCGCTGGAACCAACAACGCTCAGGATTAGGGTCGTGTCGGTGGTGATGCGGCTAAGCACCTCACCGGTCATGATCTTTTCGTAAAACGCAGGGCTCATACCAATAACGCGGTCAAAAACGGCGCGGCGAATGTCAGCGACAACACGCTCGCCCAGCCGCGTGACCAAAGCGTAGCGCAGCGCTGTGCCCACCGCCAAAAGACCTGCGATACCCAAGGCCGCCAAAAAGTACTGATCCAAAATGGCGCCATCTGCGGCGTTAAAGCTGTCGACAACACGCCGCACGGCCAAGGGCAAGGTCAGGGACACAAGCGCGGTGAGAACGAGTGCCAAGACGGCCGCAACCATCAAAACTTTGTGCGGCGCCATGAACGGCCAGAGGGCCGCAAGCGCCTTGACCCGCTTTGAGCTGGCGCGCGTTTCGCTACCACCGAGGGCTGCGGGCTTGGGTGTTTGGGTCATGTGCGGTCCTGTCGTCTTGCCCTGCGCCCTGCGGACAGGTTATCTCAGGGCCTTTCATTGGGACGGGGGTATTGCCAATTGTCGCAAGGGGGTCAAGCTGACAAGTGTCGCACCCTACTCTTAGCCCTGTTTTTGAACGCTTTTTAAGGGGCACAGCTAACATGCGTCCGCCATGTGTCGTTATCTTTTGTGAACACATGACCTATGGGGATGGAATTATGCTAAAGAAATTCGCGGCCATGGCGGGGGCGTTGATGCTCGCCTCTTGCGGGCCAATGACCACGTTGCCAGGCGTTCAGGGCAACAGCTTGATGCCTGCCAGCAGTCCAAGCCCGCTCAGCTCATCGGTGCCTGTTTCCTACCTGGAGCTGTCGCACCTCGGCCGCCACGTGTCCATGCACCCGCTGCGGACTTTGCGCATCACCAGCGGTTGCACGCACGTCATCACGCTACGCTTTACCGCGCGCCAAACTTACAACGCGGCGCTCATCGAAGTGCGCAATCGCGCAGGCCTGATCGGTGCTAACGCGGCCGCAATTGATGGTTTTTACGAGGTCGGTACGACCACGCAATATGTTGCTCACTTCTATGATTGCAAAGACAAAAAACGCCTCTAGGGCACTGGGGCCACGGTTGCATAAGCTTTCATAAAGAGCCACCTTGGGCGCAGATTGAAACGACACGCATCCGAGGCCGCACCATGCAAAAGTGGATACTCATAACCGCGCCGCTGGCCTTCTTGGCCGCGGCGCTATTTTTATTTCGGGCAGAGATCATAGCCGTCCTGCAACCCGCACCAGAGGTGATCACAGCGCAGGTTAAGCTGCGCAATACTTGCGATGTGCCGGACAGTAGTTTCGTTGTTCAGGATATGGCCACTGGGCGAACGGCGCAGTTTTCTAATGGGGTTGCGCGCGTAAAAACCCAAACAAATCATAATCTAGTTTTGAAACTCGCCGCCCGCTTTGATGCGGTGGCGTTCAATGGATCGCCGCGGCGGGCGAAGGCTCGGATGACATTGACAGCAGATTGCACCAATTCGGAAAAAGAGGCTGAAACGCTGCGGTCGTTACGGAAGTCTCTGGGAAGTGAGTAAGCGGCGGCAGTTCAATGGGCGAACGCTTAGACCGCGCTCTAGCGATGTGCCCACTGTAAGGAGCACAGTTTTAGATATTGTGTTATTGGAGCGGGCGGCGGGAATCGAACCCGCGTCATTAGCTTGGAAGGCTAAGGTCTTACCACTACACAACGCCCGCGCTGGTGTGGGACGTAAGTGATGCGCTCGCGAAGGTCAAGCCTCTGCTCCGGACCACGCCGCGAATTTCACTGCGAAGATTTACCCGTTGTCGACAGCGAGTACACGACATTTGCCGAGGTCATCGGCGCCTCAGAGATTTTAATAGATGTGTTTTTTGCTCCCGTGTGATGTTGGATCCCAGACATGGCTAATTTGCCCCTCACAACCTAAAGGTGCCGGAAATTTATTCCGCCTGAAACAAGCGGCCAGGTCCGGTTGCGATCTGACCCGCAAGTCGCGCCAGATGCCAGCCGAGCACTTGGTTCGAGGACAGCACAGGCATGTTCAACGCCGTCTCTAGCGGTGCGATAATGTCGAGTGTGCGCAGGTTCGTGCAGGATAAGAACAGCCCGTCCACATCTGCGTCAGCGCAGAGGGCTATGGCCGCAGCCTGTGTTGAAGCCGGCGAGATGCGCACGACCGCTTCCTCCACCCCTTCTGCGAAAGTTCCGAAAACAGGCGTCTCGACCCCTTGCTCACGCAAGGTGGCGCGCAAATGATCCGAAACGGCCGCGATGTAGGGCGACAGAAAGGCAATCCGGCGCACCCCGAGCGCACAGCAGGCCGCGACCAAGGCGCTGACAGGTTCGCTCACTGCTGGCGTGTCGACACCTGCCTGGATCAATTTGTGGATTTCTGGCGCACCAATCTGAGCGGTGCCCGAAGTGCACCCATATCCGACCGCGCCGTACTGCGCACCTCCGGGAAGCAAAGACGCAGCGCCCGTTAAATGCGCGGCCATCTGAGCGAGCGTATCGCGGCTGACCTCCGGCGTACTCGGCACACGGGTCACATGGACCGTCGCCTGCCCTAGCATGTGGCGCATGTCGTTTTCGATGGTCTCGTCCGTTTGTAGGACAACAAGGCCGATCGCGGGCGCGACGTCTTCGCGGGTATAGTGAAAGGGTGTCACAGCGGCACCATTTCTTCGTCGCTCGGAATGGACAACCATTGCGGCCCTTCCTCGGTCACCACGATATTCTCTTCGTGGACCAAAATACGACCCTCCCCGACATCGATTGACGGCTCTAACGTGAGGACCATGCCTGGCTCCAACACTGTTGTGTCAGCCGCAATGAGGGAGGGCCACTCCGTCAACTGCATGCCAAGGCCGTGACCCAAGCGGCCCGCGTCGCCGCCGCCCTGCCCGCCCGTCAGAACCTTGTCCATCGCATGATATAGCTCGCAAGCCCGTGCGCCGGGCACTGCTGCCGCAAACCCAGCCTCAGTCGCCTCGATCAACCGGGCATGGCCATCCCGCGCGGTCTGACCCACATCCCCCACGGCGAAGTTACGATCAAAATCGCAAAAATAGCCATCCTTGACCGCACCAGTATCCAACATCATCACATCGCCTTGCACCAAGGGCAGATCGCTCGCGGGCGAAATCACGTCACCGTATCCCCCGAGGCCCGCCGCTCCCGCGAGATAGGGCACCCAATCGGCCCCCTCGCTCAGCAGAAGGATCTGAAACCGGCGAAACGCCTCAGACAGCGGCAGGCCTTCGTGGATTACCTCAGGCACGCGGTCAAAGGCGGCGTTGGCAATTTGGCAGATGGTGGCGATGCGGTCGATTTCAGCCTCTGATTTGATCAACCGCAGGCGGCGTATGATGCCGGCATCATTGGTAAAATCATGCCCTGGCTGGAGCGCTTGCCACGTCTCAAGCGGCATGCGCAGATGCGTTTCTGCGCCGCTTGGCACGCCGATCCGGCCACCTTTAGCGACCTCTGTTAACGTTGCCCGCAGCAAGCTTACGCCGTCATCCTCCGGTTGTGGGCTGCGCCATGTACGGATGTCGGTGATCCAGCTTTGGCCCATCAAATGCGCCCCAATCGACGGGATCACCGCTATCGGATCACCGCGGCTTGGCACCACCAGAAACCACGGACGCGCCGGGCTTTCCCAGAACCGCGTAAGATAGCCCGTGAAATAGCGCACCTCAGCCTCGGTACTGAGCAAGAGGGCCGCAAGGCCCGCGTGTTCCATCATCTCTTGCGCGCGGTCCACGCGAGCCCGGTATTCGTCGGGGACAAAGATGCTCATGCGCTGGCCTCCTCGCTTAGGATGCACAGCACGCGTGCTTGCGGCCCCAGACCCAACGCCGGGGCTTTTCCACCTGCGGCAGCCAACAGCGCGGAGATACCCGCCGCACCGGATGGCGTTGTGTCCAAACCCGCCGAAGCACAGACCTGCGCGCCCGCAGCGCCTTCCGCCTCAGATATCTGCAAAAAATCATCCGCGTCGCGCGCCAAGCCTTTTAGCGCAATAAGCGAAGGCTCTTTGCAATCCAACCGCCCCATGGCTGACACAGGGCCCTTCGCAATGACCGCGCGGCCCGCCTCGATGGATGCGGCAAGCGCGGGGGCTGCTTCGGGCTCCACCACCATTATCCGCGGAACGCGGCCCCACACGCTGCGCGCGAGCGCTGCACAAGCGGTGGCAAGACCACCCACACCAGCCTGCAAAAAGATATGCGTCGGCACATCCGGCACCTGCTCAATCGCCTCCTGCATCAAGACGAGGTACCCCTCCATCAAGCGGTGCGGTGCTTCCGTATACCCGACCCAGGAGCTGTCTGAGAGCAGGGTCATCCCCTCTTGATCGGCGGCGCGTGCAGCGGCGGTCATGCTGTCTTCATAGACGGCACCTTCGCGGCGCACGGTGGCGCCTTCGGCACGCAAACGCGCAGCGAACGCTTCCGGCACAGTCTCTGCGATATAGACGACAGAGGCGGCACCGAAGGCCTGTGCGCCCGCGGCAACGCTGAGCCCATGGTTGCCGGCACTTGCTGTGACATAGGTCGTCCCCCGCGCTTCACCGCGTGCTGCATCGCAGGCAATTACATAAGCCGCGCCCAGCGCCTTAAAACTGCCCAACCCCATGCGCGCACGCTCATCCTTGATCCAGAGCGCCCCAACATTCGTGCGCGCGGCAAGCTCCGTCGCCACCACCAAAGGGGTGCGCCCCGCGCGCGGGCAACGCGCAATAAGGGCCGTAGGTGCGGCCGCATCAATCGAAGGGAAAGGCACATCATCTGGCAGGTGCACCATGCGGCGGGGATCATTGGACAGGTTTTTCATACTGCCACCGGAACAGGATCACGCAGCGCGGTCAAGACGGCGCTGCGTGGGTCGGCCGGGAAAGTATAATTGGCGCGGCTAGGCATTTACAAATGACGCAAAGATACGGGCTAAGCACTTATACCTTTGCCCGTTCAGAGACGCCTAGAATTCCACTACTGCGCGGATGGATTTACCCGCGTGCATCAAGTCGAACCCTTCGTTGATCTGATCGAGGCTCAGCTTATGCGTGATCATCGGGTCGATCTCAATCTTTCCGTCCATGTACCAATCCACAATCTTTGGCACATCGGTCCGGCCCTTCGCACCACCAAAGGCCGTGCCGCGCCAGACGCGCCCGGTAACGAGTTGGAACGGCCGGGTGGAGATTTCGGCACCCGCAGGAGCCACGCCGATGATGATGCTTTCGCCCCAACCTTTGTGCGCAGCCTCAAGCGCAGTGCGCATTACATCAACGTTGCCGGTCGCATCGAACGTATAATCCGCCCCGCCGCCCGTGATCTCGACCAGATGCGCCACAAGATCCCCCGAGACCTGTGCAGGGTTCACAAAATCGGTCATCCCGAAATAGGTGCCCATCGTGGCTTTGTCGTCGTTTAAATCAACGCCGACAATCTGGTCAGCGCCGGCCAATTTCAGACCTTGGATCACATTCAATCCGATGCCGCCCAAACCGAAGACGATTGCTGTGCTGCCGATCTCGACCTTGGCTGTATTGATCACTGCACCGATGCCGGTGGTGACCCCACAGCCGATATAGCAAATCTTGTCGAACGGCGCGTCTTTGCGCACCTTTGCCAGCGCAATCTCGGGCACCACGGTGTGATTGGCGAAGGTCGAGCACCCCATGTAGTGATGGATTGGCGTGCCATCCAACATCGAAAAGCGGGTGGAGCCGTCGGGCAAAAGGCCCTGGCCTTGGGTGCTGCGCACTTTTTGGCAGAGGTTTGTCTTGGGGTTCAAACAGTACTCGCATTCGCGGCACTCGGGCGTATAGAGTGGGATAACGTGATCACCGACCGCGAGCGAGGTTACCCCTTCGCCCACCTCGATCACCACACCTGCGCCTTCATGGCCCAGAATTGCAGGGAAAATACCCTCGGGGTCATCACCGGAGCGGGTGAATTCATCGGTATGGCAGAGGCCCGTGGCCTTCATCTCGACCAACACCTCGCCCGCGCGGGGGCCTTCAAGGTTGACCTCCATAATCTGCAAGGGTTCGCCAGCAGCAACAGCAACAGCAGCACGGGTTTTCATCATCGCTTTGGTCCTTTTAATTGTTGCCGCCATCAATTCGGCCCTACCCTTGCCTGTCAATAACCCCGCGCAGAAAAACAGCCCCTAAGCGCGCGGGTGCCACGCACAGGCCTTGGACGAAAACTCCGCCGACTCGCGGCATTTCCCTGCTGGTACCGCTTGCCTGTCGGGGGCCTTGATGTGACTATGCGCAAAATTTGTCCGCCGTTGGAGCGCCGTGCCATGAAAAAGATCGATCCCAAAACGCTGCGTTCGCGCAAATGGTTCAACAATCCTGAGAACGCAGAGATGAGCGCGCTCTATCTGGAGCGGTATTTGAACTACGGGCTGACGCGGGATGAATTAAATTCCGACAAGCCGATCATTGGGATTGCGCAGACAGGCAGCGATCTTAGCCCGTGCAACCGCCACCACCTCGAGCTGACCAAGCGGGTCCGCGACGGCATCATTGCCGCCGGCGGCGTACCGATGGAGGTGCCAGTGCATCCCATCCAAGAGACTGGCAAACGCCCAACAGCGATGCTCGACCGCAACCTGGCGTATCTGGGGCTGGTCGAGGCGCTTTACGGCTATCCAATCGACGGCGTGGTACTCAACATTGGCTGTGATAAAACAACGCCTGCCTTGTTGATGGCCGCGGCCACGGTGAACATCCCTGCGATTGCCCTGTCGGTTGGTCCGATGCTCAACGGTTGGTACGAAGGTAAGCGCGCGGGGTCTGGCACCGTGATCTGGAAAGCGCGGGAACGGTTGGCCTCGGGCGACATCACCGAGGATGAATTTATGGACATCGCGTCCGCCTCTGCGCCCTCAGTCGGCTATTGCAACACGATGGGCACCGCGACCACGATGAATTCCCTGGCTGAGGCTTTGGGCATGCAACTGCCCGGCTCCGCAGCGATCCCCGCACCCTACCGCGAACGCGGGCAAATCAGCTATGAAACAGGCCGCCGCGTGGTGGACATGGTGATGGAGGACCTGCGCCCCTCGGACATTATGACGCGCGAAGCCTTTGAAAACGCCATCGTCGTGAATTCGGCGCTTGGCGGTTCCACCAATGCGCCCATTCACCTCAACGCGATTGCGCGCCATCTGGGTGTGCCGCTTGATAATGACGACTGGCAAAAATTCGGCCATCACATTCCGCTGCTTGTGAACCTACAGCCTGCGGGCGCATATCTGGGCGAAGATTTTCACCGCGCGGGCGGTGTGCCGGCCGTGGTGGGGGCGCTACTGCGCGCAGGCCTGCTGCCTAATCCCGATGCATTGACCGCGAATGGTCAAAGCATGGACGAGAACTGTCGCACCGCCGAGACAGTAAATGCGGATGTGATCAAACCCGTGGAGACGCCTTTGATGGCGGAGGCCGGGTTCATCAACCTCAAAGGCACCCTTTTTGACAGTGCCATGATGAAAACCAGCGTGATCGGCGCGGATTTCCGCAAACGCTATCTGAGCAATCCCGACGACCCAGAAGCATTTGAGGGGCGTGCCGTAGTCTTTGACGGGCCCGAAGATTTCCACGCCCGCATCGATGATCCGGCCGAAAACATCGACGCCACCTGCATACTGGTGATGCGCGGTGCGGGGCCCAAGGGCTATCCCGGCGGCGCCGAAGTGGTAAATATGCGGGCGCCAGATTATCTGTTGAAGGCCGGCGTTATGGAGCTTCCGTGCATTGGTGACGGGCGTCAATCGGGAACTTCCGGGTCGCCATCCATCTTGAATGCCTCGCCCGAGGCCGCAGACAACGGCGGTTTGACCCTGCTGCGCAATGGTGACATGCTGCGCATTGATTTGCGCAACTGCCGCGCAGACATTTTGGTTTCCGATGAGGAATTGGCCGCGCGTCATGGGGCCCTGATGGCTGCTGGCGGCTATCATGTGCCTGAGAGCCAATCGCCTTGGCAGGAAATATTCCGCGATTTGGTGCAGCCGTTTGACAAGGGCATGACCCTGCGCGGTGCGCCGGAATACCGCGATATCGCCCGCACCAAAGGCGTCCCACGCGACAATCACTAATTATATGTCGCAGCGTTTTATGCTGAGTACGTAACGCTTTAGCAGCGATGGATGGTACGTGTGCCCGGCCCTGGCGGATCCTCTGGCGGGCCGGCAAAACACTGCGACATGGCCATCCAGCTTTGAGCAACGGGTCCCGTTAAATCCAAGGTTGTGTCGGCGACATTGCGGGTCTGCGTGACCACTTGGGAAAACTCAACTGCACTGCCCGTTACACAATTATCAGACTGCGCCTGCCCCCATGTCCACAGCGCACCAGAAGGGCCTGTGAGGGCCACATAAGGCGCAGGATCAGGGACCGACAGGCCGCGGTTTACATGGGTCCAGCCAAAGGTCGCCACACCAAGATGCGCAATGTTGCGAATACGGTCCGCCTCTGGTCGGGCTTGCCCCAAAGCGTCAAAAACCTCATGGCCGTGGGCCCATGTCTCCATCTGGCGGGCGGTGATGGAAGACCGCGCACTCATGTCTGGCCCGACCCATTTGAGGCGCCGCTTGGGATCCTCTTGCGCGAACGCCGCCGCTGTTTCAGCTGCCGTTTCGCGCCATGCCTCATATAATTCGCGGTGTTTGAGCCCGTTAAGCCATGGATATTGCAGCGACCGCAACGTTTGCCCAGCGCCCATACCTTCTTGAATTGGCGCTATGAACGCGGCGAAGGCAACGTCGCTTTGCAATGAGGTCAAGACGGCCACGTCAAATAGATGCAGATGCCCTAGTACGTCATCAATGGTCCACCCTTTGAACTGGGTTGGCTGGTCGAAATCAGACCCGTCCAGCGGCGCCAAAAGATCGGCAAGGACCTGTGCTTCTTCGGCGAAATCATGGGCTTCTTGCATCGCGAGCTCCTGTATCTAAACCACTGATGTTGGCCGCATGGTGGCATGTTTCACCCGGAATGGAAGCGTTCTTTGCGACACGAGACAAAGGTGGGCAAACCTATCAACCATACCTTTTATAAGCGTAGACCTTTGCCCACAGCGCGAACTTCAGCTCGTTGTAGATTAAAGAGCGTGCGTGATGTGCGTTATTTGCAGCGCATGTGTTCCCACTGGACATTTCTAAGGGTAGGAATAGCAGAGCAATTCCCCGCATGGGTTCGAAACAAAAGGCAGACAGAAAATGCGCATTGCATGTATCGGCGAGGTCATGATCGAAATCGTCAGCGAGAGTGCGGACGCGCGGCTGAACGTGGCGGGCGATACCTACAACACGGCGGCGTATCTGGCGCAGTTGGGCGCTGATGTATCCTATGTCACGGCGCTTGGTCATGACACGTTTTCGCAGCGTGCGATTGACGATATGAGCGCGCGAGGGATCACGCCGCATGTCCGGCGCCACCCCAGCCGCAACATCGGCCTCTACGCCATTGATGTCGACGCCACGGGCGAGCGGTCCTTTACCTATTGGCGCAGCGAAAGCGCGGCCCGGACCTTGTTTGACGACGCGGATTTTTCGGCCTTGGACGCGTTTGACATGATTGTCTTGTCAGGCATCACTCTCGCCATTTTGCCACCCCAAGTGCGAACGCAGCTCATCAAAGCGTTGGATGCGACACACGCCCAAGTGGTCTATGACAGCAACTACCGCCCGGCCCTGTGGCCGGACGCCGACACTGCGCGTACCGTCAACATGCAGATGTTGGGCGTCACGGACATCGCTTTGCCTTCACTCGACGATGAATGCGCCATCCACGGAACCGCCACGGAAGAAGAGGTGATTGCGCGCGTCCGCAGCGCCGGCGTGCAGCGCGGCGCGCTCAAACGCGGCCCAGCCGGGCCACTGGATTTGGCGGGTAAAATAGGCGGGTCTTTCACCCCAGCGAACCGAGTTGTGGACACGACCGCTGCGGGCGACAGCTTTAACGCGGGCTATTTAAACGCCATTGCAACAGGCAAGTCTGAGGTAGAGGCCATGCAGGCAGGCCATAACTTGGCCAGCCACGTAGTGGGTGCGCGCGGCGCAATTGTCGCGCTATAACACTGGCGCCTTCAGGCGTCCTGCCCAACCTCCTGGCGCTGCTCGCCCAAACCGTCAATGCCCAAGGTCATCACGTCGCCTTTTTTCAGAAAAACAGGCTCCGGCTTCATCCCAAGGCCCACACCCGGCGGTGTGCCGGTGCTGATCACATCACCCGGATGGAGCGTGAACA
>CBFHKQ010000030.1:0-27394 GCA_965656435.1 uncultured Pseudosulfitobacter sp.
ATTACCGTGACGGGCGCCTCTGGATCCCCAAGGCGCATGTCCATGACATCAGATATGTCGATATCCGCATCGGTGCTCTGGGCGTTGACTGCATTTGGTCCAAGTGCGCTGACGCCTGCCACAGTGTCGCTTTCGGTGTTGGACATCACAAACCAACCGCCTGCGATGGCGATAATCAATGCCGCGAGGATTACATGAATTTTGGTCATTATCGTCACCCTTTGGTGTTGTTTTTTGTCATTACGTTTGCCCCAAGCCGCGCAAGTGCGGCGCGCAGGCCGGTGTCCGCAACAGGCGCTGTTGCCGCATTTACGTCCGCTTGCACCGCCGGATCAACCTCTGCGCGGCTCTGCGGTTTTGGCTTCGGTTGAAAATCCACTTGGCCTTCGGAAAATCCGTTGGCCGCGGTTTGTGTCACCCGGATACGCGCGATGGCGTTATAGCCGTAGACGCCGTTCACTTTGATGCGCAACTGCTCTTTTTGCATCTCCAACATCGGCGCCTGCGCCCCTGTTGTGAGCAACGTCAGCGTCGCCCCCATCCCGCCGCGGCTATAGCTGACATCGACAGGGCGCGCGATGGCTGCAATGTCATCGCCGACAACTTCGGCCCAATGGGTGAGCAGACGCGACTGCGCGAAGCCGCGGCTTTCTGATGCGGCACGGATGCGTGGCGTCAGCAATGCTGACGTACGCTTGAACCCTTTTGTGCTGGTACGCCGCCCCACCATGGCTATGTTCCCAAGTTAACAGTCGCAACCCTATCAGATTGTATGCGCCCCGCCAGTGAAACGCATCGCAGAAAGGACTAAACTTTGCGTGACCTCTCCACCGAATTGCTGGATTGGTATGATGCACATGCGAGGGCGATGCCCTGGCGCACGCCCCCTGCGGAGAAAATGGCGGGGGTAAAGCCGGACCCTTACCGGGTGTGGATGTCGGAAATCATGTTGCAACAAACGACTGTGGTGACGGTTCGCGACTATTTTCTCCGCTTTACGGAACGTTGGCCAACAGTGAACGCGCTTGCAGCCGCAGAAGACGGCGATGTCATGGCTGAGTGGGCCGGTTTGGGATATTATGCCCGAGCGCGGAATTTATTAAAGTGCGCGCGCGTTGTGAGCCGCGATTACAATGGGCATTTCCCTGCGGATCACGACACCTTGCTGAGCCTGCCGGGTATTGGCCCGTATACGGCAGCGGCAATTGCCTCGATCGCCTTTGACCTGCCGCACGCGGTGCTTGATGGGAACGTGGAGCGGGTCATGGCGCGGTTGCACGACGAACATACCCCGCTGCCCGCCGCAAAACCCTCGTTGATGGATCACGCCAAGGCCCTGACACCGCAGAAGCGGCCCGGAGACTATGCCCAAGCGGTGATGGACCTTGGCGCTACGATTTGTACGCCCAAATCACCCGCCTGCGGTCTGTGCCCCTGGCGCACACCCTGTCGCGCCCGCCTTGCAGGCACAGCACCCACATTGCCTAAAAAGACGCCTAAAAAGCCCAAGCCAACCCGACGCGGCACGATCTATGTGGCGCGCCGCCCCGATGGAGCCGTCTTATTAGAGCGCCGCCCCGACAAAGGCCTGCTCGGCGGTATGTTGGGATGGCCCGGAACAGAGTGGGTGGACGCCGGCGCGCCAGATCCGGAGGGCACACCGCCTGTGCCTGGCTCATGGCAAGTTGTGGCTGGCGAAGTGCGCCACACGTTCACGCATTTTCACCTGATCTTAACGGTGATGACCACTATAACCGAGGCCGCGCCAACAACCGGCAGCTTTGTCACCCGCGCAGATTTCAAGCCGTCGGATTTACCGACGGTGATGCGTAAAGCCTATGGTCTGGTCTGTGGCTAGTTCAGACTTGGAAGGTGAAAAACTTATGCTAGGCTGGACATAATTATTTTAGGTTGGTCATGATTATTCCCGCACACGAACTCAGAACCCTCAAACGTGCCGTGCCCTTTGCGTTGTCACTGGTACTTTTGCCAATTGCTTGGGTCGGCGCAATCTATGGCGGCTGGACGGTTCTCCTGCTGCCGCTGATGACGTGGTATTTGTTTTCGCTCGTTGATCTGGCGCTGGGTACGGATGGAGCGAATGGAGATCTGGAGGCCACGGATCCGGACCTCTTTTGGTACCGGGCGCTTACGATACTGTGGGCGCCTTTGCAGTTTGTCACACTTTTTGCGCTCATTTGGTATGTGGCACCGGCAACGCACCTCAGCACCTTGGAAAAACTGGGGCTGTTTTTCGGTGTGGGCGTGATCACTGGTACCATTGGCATCAACTACAGCCATGAGTTGATGCACCAAAAGCCCGCAATAGAACGGTGGTGCGCCGATATTCTGCTTGCCATGGTCCTCTACGGGCATTTTCGGTCTGAACATATGCTGGTCCATCACCGCTATGTTGCCACGCCGCGCGACCCTGTAAGCGCACGTTATAACGAGAGCTTTTATCGGTTCTATCCGCGTGTGCTCTGGCAAAGCCTGCGCAGCGCATGGGATGCCGAACGCGCGATGCTGGCGCGAAAGGGACGTACATGGACGAACCTGTCCAATCCGTTCTTCAAATATATCGCATTGCAATCGGCTGCGCTTGGCCTTGCGGGCCTGCTCGGCGGGTGGACGGGTATCGGCCTATTTGTGATGCAGGCCGGTGTCGCGGTGTGGCAGCTAGAGTTGGTTAATTATATTGAGCACTATGGGCTGACCCGCAAACATATGGGCGGCGGCAAATATGAGCATGTGCAACCCCGCCATTCCTGGAATGCGGCCCATAAGGCGTCCAATTGGCTGCTGATCAACTTACAGCGTCATTCCGATCACCACTACAAACCAGACCGGCGCTTTCCGGTTTTGCAGACCTATACGGAGGCGGAAGCCCCACAGCTGCCCTACGGCTATCCCATCATGACGATGGCCGCGATGCTGCCGCCTCTCTGGCGACGTATCATGAACCCACGCGTGGCTAAATGGCGTGCGCTTTACTATCCAGAAATCACCGATTGGCGTCCCTATTCCAAGGCCACCAATCCCGCGCCGCGTTAAAGCACAAAAAAGGCCTCGCCGATATGGCGGGGCTGAGGTGAGCGCCTATTTGGCGCGACCCATCCACATGAGAGGGGTGAGGCCACAGGCACCGGCGGTATTCAAATTAGGTTTAGGCGAACTTTGCGCGATCAGTCGTGCATTTCTGCGCGCACTTGCTGGCGCAGCACATCGATAGGCACGGTTTTGCCATCGCGCTTAAAACACCAATAGGTCCAGCCGTTGCAGCTTGGAGCACCTTCAAGGTGTGCGCCAACTTGGTGGATCGACCCCTTGACATCATCGCCAACCAACGTGCCATCCGCGCGCACTTTCACTTTGTGACGCTTGTTCATGGAATAAAGCTGCTCGCCCGGGCGCAACATGCCACGCTCAACCAGTTGGCCGAACGGCACGCGCGGTTCGGCCCGTTTGGAGGCGCTGACCCGTAACGCTTCGCGGTCAAACTTTCGCACAGTTTTCAAACGCTCTTCGGCCACGGCGCGGTATTGTGCCTCGCGCTCAATCCCGATGAATTCACGGCCCAACATCTTGGCCACTGCCCCGGTCGTGCCCGTGCCAAAGAACGGGTCAAGCACCACATCGCCGGGATTGGTGGAACCGACGAGCACCCGGTGCAACAGGCTTTCGGGTTTTTGGGTTGGGTGCGCTTTGTCGCCCGCCTCATCCTTCAAGCGTTCATGGCCTGTGCAGATCGGCAAAACCCAATCACTGCGCATCTGGATGCCTTCGTTCAGCGCCTTCAGCGCTTCATAGTTGAAGGTGTATTTGCTGTTCTCATCCTTACCAGCCCAAATCATCGTCTCATGGGCGTTGGTAAACCGCTTGCCGCGAAAATTCGGCATCGGGTTGGATTTGC
Source organism: uncultured Pseudosulfitobacter sp. (assembly GCA_965656435.1). Classification (GTDB taxonomy): domain Bacteria; phylum Pseudomonadota; class Alphaproteobacteria; order Rhodobacterales; family Rhodobacteraceae; genus Pseudosulfitobacter. The sequence goes on from CBFHKQ010000030.1 coordinate 3,914, forward strand.
GCCATACCACGTCATTCAAAATCCAGAAGCCTGCATCCTGCAAGGCCGCGCCAACGCGGAAAATGTTGTGATAGCTGCCGATCACCCAGATCGCGCCGTCTGGCTTCAAAAGGCGGCGGGCCGCTTTGAGCCAAGCTTTGGTAAAGATGTCATAGGCTTTGAAGCTGGAAAACTGGTCCCACGCATCATCTACTGCGTCGACCTTGGAGTTGTCCGGGCGGTGCAATTCCCCCCGTAATTGCAGGTTATAGGGTGGGTCCGCAAAAATCAGGTCCACCGAATTGGCCGGCAGGCTGTTCATTACGTCAATGCAATCACCCGCAAGGATGCTATTCAAGGGAAGCGCCGCGGCGCTCTTGGTCTTCGTCATCATATCTGCCTCTATCCCGGCCCATTTTGGGCTCTTGGTTGAGGCCAAGATGAATCAAACCCGATTCGCGGTCAAATTCTTTTTTGAATCAAGTATTTAGCTTTTTTCTTGATACAAGATATTGTGCACTGGCTTGAAGGAACGTCTATGGTGTGGGGTCACACCAAGATTTTGCAGGGCCAATTTGTGACACTTTGTAGGATATCCGGCATTCTGCTCCCAGCCGTAGCCAGGGTGCTGTTGCGCCAAATCCACCATGAGCGCATCCCGCCGTGTTTTGGCGACGATCGAGGCTGCTGAAATCGACAGGGACAGGGCATCGCCTTTAACAATCGCGCGGGCTGAGACCGGCATATCGCGCGGGATCAAATTGCCGTCGATCAGCGCAAAATCAGGCAAAGACGCCAGGCCAAGCACCGCGCGCTCCATCGCCAAATGCGAGGCGCGCAGAATGTTCATCTCATCGATCTCTGCAACAGTCGCTTCGCCAAAGGACACCTCGGCCCGCGAGAGGATTTCTTGGCTCAGCGCCGCACGCCGCCGCGCGCTAATGGCTTTACTGTCGTCTAGGCCTTCGGGAATATCATTGGGATTTAGAACCACCGCGGCCGCGATCACGGGACCCGCAAGCGGGCCGCGGCCAACCTCGTCTACACCGGCAACTCGACCGCCAATCTCGGCCTCAAACGCAAAATCTGGCATGGTGGTCCCTCTTTATTCACGCGCCGCAAGCTCTTATCAGACCTATGCCCACAAACCAACGGCTTGCGCCCTTACCCCGTGCAGGGCAAGGGCCAGCCTGTCACCGCATTTACCGGCGCGCTAGAATATATCCCTTGTGGCGCAAACACCGCGCCGCAAATCCACGGGCAATGCCGCCGCGCGCCTCAAACCCCACGACACAGGCCCGCGGTAATTGAGAGGTCTGCGCATAGCGTTTGCGCAGGCAGCGCGCCGCAAACCCATTGATCGGACCATAGGACGTTTGCAGCACGCGAAGGCAAGCATGTGGCAGAACACGTGGGCGCACGACCTGCGGTGGTGCGGGACGCACCGGCGCACGTCCAACATGGGACCCGCGAATAGATGTGCTGGCGGTGTCTTGGTCTTTTTGAATGTCGTGAATAACCGCGCCCAAAACAGCCAAGCCAAAGAGTGTTGCAAAAGCACGCGCTGCATCGGTTTCCCCGGCACGCACAGGAGCCGCAGAAATCGCAGCCACAATACATGCAGCGCCGGCCACAACGGCAATAAACTTGCGATGCGGGCGTGCTTGACGGATTGAGTCAAATTTACGGATGAAGGGCATGTGAAATTCCTTTTGTTTGGGGGGGCACGTCCTGTGCGCCCTTTGCCCGAACAGCCTCTTAGGAATCGCCTTTGTCGCTCAATGTCGCGCACATGTTATTGGATATCGGGCAGCACAAGCTGTGCTTGTTATTGAATAGCCGCGCCGTTGCCCGCAGAGTTGGCACCATGAAACAGATGTTACTGCTCCTCATTTTGACATTGACCCTCGGCGCGAGCATGTCGCATGCGGCCACGTGCTTTGCCGACTATAAAGCCAAGAAAGACGCGCCCTTGCGCCTGCACTACGGTGTGCTGCAACTGGACACCTTGAGCGGGTCCTGCACAGTCGACGGCACCACCCAAACCATTGCGCGCCGCCTTGAGGCCCAAGGCTGGACCTTGTTGCAAGTCATGTCGACATTCGGGGCCGAAGGGTTGCAACAAAGGAAAGACAGTGCCGGACAATATTACCTCCGCTTCTGATATGCGCCGCTCGAGCGACCGCTTCGTGATCGCCGGCATTGCAGCCATCGTTGTGATCTTGCTCGGCGCGGCTGCCTTGCTGTTTGCCACACTGCCAGACGCAGGCGCCTTCAACGCCCAGGTGGAAAAAATCTTTGTTGAGAATGCGAACCTGACCGATCAAAGCGAGATCAAACTCCTGGAGATCCTCGCCCAATCAGGCACGGCCTTCTCAGACACGCTGGCCAGCTACCGCTTTGTGATCTTTGTCCTGCTTGTGTTTGCGACGGCCCTTTTGGTGGCTGCCCTGCTCTTTTTGTTCATGCTTGTTGGCATGGGGCGGCGGCTTGCACAGATTGAGCGAGCGGGGATCGAGGTGAATTCCCTCTTGATCAGTCGCGAAGAAAACACGGTCTATTTGAACAACCTTGGCTTTAAGCTGACCGAAGCCGCGATGGAGACGATTTCGGTCTTGGCCGAGGCGCGCATGGACGATGACGTACTATCAGGCTTGCAGATCGAGGCAATGATTTCAGGGCGCGATGCCGCAGATTGCGATGAGGCCGCAGGCGCCACGCGGATCAAACGCCTGCGCGATACGCTCGGGAATCAGATTGTGTCGGAACTGTTGGTCAAAAACATTGCCCGACGTGGGTATATGTTGGCGGTGGGCAAAGACGTCATCAAGGTCATCTGATCCCTCTGGTCAAAGGCACCTGCCTGCCCCTAAGGTCTGCCAACTAAATACAGAAGGAGACCCAGATGCCCGCCCCTGTGAACACATTCAAACAGGCTCTCCAAAACAGCGAGACTGTTTTCGGCTGCTGGTTATCGATGGGAAGCGCAAACACGACCGAGCTGATGGGTACGGTTGGGTTTGACTGGCTGTTGGTCGACGGCGAACACACACCCTACGACATTGGAATGCTGCGCCAGCAATTGATGGCGCTTCAGGCCTCAACCAGCCATGCGGTCGTGCGCGTGCCCGTGGGCGAGACTTGGATCATCAAACAGGTGTTGGATATCGGAGCCCAAACCGTTCTGGTGCCAATGGTTGAGAGCGCGGATCAAGCCCGCGCCCTCGTGCGCGCGATGAAATACCCACCCTTCGGCACCCGCGGGGTCGGCTATGCAACCACGCGCTGTTCCGAGTTTGGCACGAGCAGCGATTACGGCACTACTGCGGACGACCAGACCTGCCTGCTGGTGCAGGTTGAAAACCGCGCAGGCCTTGCTGCCTTGGACGAAATCCTGACCGTGGATGGCGTTGACGGCGTCTTTGTGGGGCCCGCCGATCTAAGCGCAGATTTGGGGTATATGGGGCAGTTGACGCATCCCGCTGTGATGGACGTGATCCTTGACACATTGCGCCGCATTGCAGCCTCCGGCAAAGCGCCCGGCATTCTGAGCAGTGACGAAGCTGTCCTGACCGCGTCTCTCGATGCAGGCGCGCGGTTTGTGGCGGTGGGTTTGGATACGGTGATGCTTAAGACCGCTGCGCAGGCCACCGTGAACAAGTGGATCAACAAATAACACCTACTTGTTGATCCATTAATTTTAGGGGCACGCGCCCCTCGGGCCTCCACGCGTTTGGTCCGCCCCTCCCTGAACCAAAGAAAGCCCCACCAACGATGCGTACCGGTTTAATTTTGCTCGCTGTGGCCTACGTGCTCAGCCAATTTTTTCGGGCTTTCTTGGCCGTATTGGCCACTCCGCTAGAGGCCGATATTGGCGTGAGTGCGGACGGGCTGGCCACAGCATCCGGCCTGTGGTTCCTGACCTTTGCGGCGATGCAAATTCCGGTTGGTTGGGCTTTGGACACCATCGGGCCGCGGCGCACTGCGGCCTATTTGCTGCTGATCGGCGGCGGTGGGGGTGCAGCTCTATTCGCCAGCGCCACGAGCGTGTTTCACATCAACGCGGCGATGATGCTCATCGGCGTGGGGTGCTCGCCGGTGCTCATGGCATCCTACTATATTTTTGCGCGCGAATTCCCACCAAAACAGTTTGCGACACTTGCGGCTCTCATGATTGGCGTCGGGACGACCGGCAACTTGATCGCGTCCTATCCGATGGCTCTTTCGGCCGAGATTGTTGGCTGGCGCGCCTCGCTTTGGGCGCTGGCGGTTTTAAGCATTCTGATCGCAGGGGGCATTCATCTGAGCGTGCGCGACCCCGCGCAAATGGAAGGCGGAGCAAAGGGGTCTGTTCTGGACCTCTTAAAGATCCCCGCACTGTGGCTCATCATGCCGCTGATGTTTGTGAACTACGCACCAGCGGCGGCGGTTCGGGGGCTTTGGATCGGCCCTTATTTGCGCGATATTTATGGCCTCACGCAGGCGCAGATCGGCACTGCCACCCTGATTATGGGGTTGGCGATGATTGCAGGTGTGTTGGTCTACGGCCCATTGGACCGTATCTTTGGCAGCCGTAAGTGGGTGGTGTTCGCCGGCAATCTGGGCTGCGCTGTTGCGCTCTGCGCACTGGCGCTCATGCCGGAGGCTGGGATGATTACCAGCGTTGCGTTGATGGCGGCCGTCGGGCTATTCGGCGCGTCATTTCCAGTTATGATTGCCCACGCACGTGGATTTTTCCCGCCACATTTGATGGGCCGCGGCGTCACTCTCATGAACCTCTTTGGGATCGGTGGGGTCGGCATAATGCAGTTCGCCTCTGGCCAGTTGCACGCAGGTGCGAGCACCGCCCCCAGCTACGCCACGCTCTTTGTCTTCTTTGCCCTGACCTTGGCCGTGGGCCTTGTTATCTATCTGTTCAGCAAAGACACCGCAGGCTAGCGCAGCCCGTTAGCGGCGTCGCGACACGCCCTCTTTCCACTGGCAGGCATCTGATATAACGACACGCCACACCCAATTGAGGAGTTTGAAGATGGGGTATCGCGTAGTCGTCGCAGGCGCCACCGGTAACGTGGGCCGCGAAATGCTGAATATTCTGGCCGAACGCCAGTTTCCGGTGGATGAGGTTGTTGCCCTCGCCAGCCGCCGGTCCTTAGGATCTGAAGTTAGCTTTGGGGATAAAACGCTCACGACGAAGGACCTCGATACGTTCGACTTCACGGGATGGGATTTGGCTCTTTTTGCCATCGGTTCCGATGCAACCAAGACCTATGCGCCCAAAGCTGCGGCTGCCGGTTGCTATGTCATCGATAACTCATCGCTTTACCGCTATGACGCGGATATTCCGTTGATCGTACCAGAGGTGAACGCGGACGCGATCGAGCTTGCCACCAAGCGCAAGATCATCGCGAACCCTAACTGCTCTACTGCGCAGATGGTCGTGGCGCTCAAGCCGTTGCATGACCGCGCCAAAATCAAGCGCGTCGTCGTCAGCACCTATCAATCCGTGTCCGGCGCGGGCAAAGAGGGCATTGACGAGCTGTGGGATCAGACAAAATCGATCTACAATCCCACTGACGATAAGCCTGCAAAAAAGTTCCAAAAGCAGATCGCCTTTAACGTGATCCCGCAAATTGATGTCTTCATGGACAGCGGTGACACAAAAGAGGAATGGAAAATGGTCGTCGAGACCAAAAAAATTATCGACCCCTCAATTAAAGTCACAGCGACCTGCGTGCGGGTACCGGTATTCGTAGGTCATTCCGAAGCGATCAACATCGAATTCGAAGAGTTTCTGGACGAGGACGAAGCCCGCGATATCCTGCGCGAAGCGCCGGGGATCATGGTCATCGATAAACGCGAAGCGGGCGGCTATGTCTCCCCCATTGAATGCGTCGGTGATTTCGCAACCTTCATCAGCCGCATCCGCCAAGACAGCACAATTGATAACGGGATCAACCTCTGGTGCGTCTCAGACAATCTGCGCAAAGGCGCTGCATTGAACGCTGTGCAGATCGCCGAAGTACTCGGCACGCGGATCCTGAAAAAGGGCTAATCGCACGCTTAAATATTTGGAAATGGCGTCGGTATCGGCGCCCTTTTTCGTATCTAGACCGAACAGACCTAGAATTTTCGAATAAAAGCCGAGGTTTAGTTACCCGAGTAACCTTTCATCAATCCACACCTGCCATACCAATGATATCGCACCGGCCTTAGCGCTCGTGCACCGACACCCGGTGCGGCAGAAGCCCCCCGGCGACACGCAAGAGGGGTCTTGCGTCTCAATAACAGCATACAACATGTGATCCGTCAAAAGGCGATATGCCACTGTGCAGGGGCTCTGGGGTGGGCCGGGGGCACAGTGTTCATGACCTGTAACACCTGATCAATGCTGGTAATCCAGCACGGATCAGACAGATGCAGGACCATATGTTTGTTCGAAGGGCGGCGGTCGGCAGCGATTATGCCGCCTTTCTTACGTCTAAAGAAGCGCCACAGGTTGTAGAGGCCGTCACACGACAAATTTGCGGCACTCTTGCACATTCTCGACGAATTGATCGCAAACCGACGCAACGGCCCTTAGGCGCGTCAACCTTTTGACAATGGGTTTACGGCACAAAGCAGATCGAAGGCTGTGGGGGCCGGATTAAAGGGGTGAAACTATGACCAGCATTACACAACTCAATCCACGCGAACCGATCGCGGTGGACCGCGACCGGCTAGGCGCGCTTTACGTCGAATTGGGTGAAGCCAGCGCAGAGGATATTGTGTGCCGCGCGATGGAGGAGCTGGCGCTGCGCATGTCGCATTGTGACCGGCTGCACCGGATTGAAGACATGACCAACCTGCGCAAAAGTGCGCGGTCGTTGATCGCGATCGCTGAACAAATTGGTATGGGCGGCCTCGCGATTGCAGCGGAGGCCGTTACAGACTGCGTCGACCGCAACGACCGCGTGGCACTGGCTGCGACGCTGACACGCTTGATGCGGACTGGCGAAGGCTCGCTGACGGCCGTTTGGGAACTGCAAGACGTAACAGTATAGGAAAGCAACACATGCCTCGGCGGCAAAGGGGGCCTTGCAGTCACCCATGGGTCGATTAGGCTGAAAGCATTCATTTGAAACAGGAATGCACAATGCCGCTCACTTTGCCCAGCTTTGCAACCGACGCAGAGGCAACGCCCCTTCACATCATTACGCAAGAGGACTGTCCCGCATGGCTCTCTTCGCAAAGTGATGCCGTTCAGGATTGGGCGGAGGCGACAGGGTTTACAGGCGCCATCGGTCAAGCACTTGTCTTACCTCTTCCGGAAAGCGGTACACTTATGGCCGCGGTCGGCTATGGGTCTGAAGCCACCCGTGCACGTGGGCGTTTTCATGTCGCCGCGTCGGTCTCCAAATTGCCCAAAGGCACATATGCACTGACAGGCACGCTTGACCCGCAAGACCTCGCGACCGAAGCGCTGGGATGGATTTTGTCGTCATACCGATTTGACAAATACAGAACGCAACCTGCCGCGAGCGCGCAATTGGTTGCGCCTGACGGGGTAAATAGCGCTGAAATTGAAGCGATTGCTGCCGGCGAAGCGCTGACCCGCGATCTGATCAACACGCCAGCTAACGATATGGGACCACAAGACTTGGAAGCGGCTGCCCGTCAGCTTGCCGACCAACACAGCGCCGAGATTAATGTGACGGCCGGCGAGGCATTGCTGGACCAAAACCTACCCTTAATTCACACGGTGGGCCGCGCGGCAGCGCAGGCACCGCGTCTGATCGATCTGCGCTGGGGCACCTCTGGCCCACGCCTGACCTTGGTTGGTAAGGGGGTGTGTTTCGACACGGGCGGATTGAACCTGAAACCCGGCGCCTCGATGGGGTTGATGAAAAAGGACATGGGAGGTTCGGCGGCCGTTCTGGGTTTGGCGCATATGATCATGGCCACCAAAGCCGAGGTGCAGCTGCGCGTCCTGATCCCAGCCGTGGAAAACGCGGTTTCCGGCGATGCCTTCCGCCCCGGTGATATCCTGCCCTCACGCAAAGGTTTGAGCGTTGAGATAAACAATACGGACGCCGAAGGACGGCTGGTACTGGCCGACGCCTTGGCCTTGGCGGATGAGGATCAACCTGATCTGATTGTGTCGATGGCGACATTAACAGGAGCTGCGCGGGTGGCCGTAGGGCCGGACCTCGCGCCCTATTATGTGGATACTCCCCAGCTCGCTTCAGCGCTGGAGGCCGGTGCTGTTGCCGCCGCAGACCCGGTATGGCGCATGCCATTCCACGCGCCTTATGAGGCAATGATCGAGCCCGGCATCGCAGATTTGGACAACGCACCCAAAGGCGGCTTTGCTGGATCAATTACGGCGGCCTTGTTTCTGCACCGCTTTGTGACGCACACACCTTACATGCATTTTGACATCTATGGCTGGCAACCAAGCAGCGCACCCGCGCGCCCAAAGGGCGGCGTTGGACAAGGCACACGCGCTCTTTTTGCGGCGCTTCCAAACCTTCTGGCCTAATGTACGATTCACGCCTGATCCCGCGCGCCTCTGAAGTTACGCGAGACATGCCAGCACAGATTTGCGTGCCGCTGGTCGATTTGCAGCGCACGCCCACGGGCCCTCGTGATCGCCAATGCCTTATGGGCGACGATGTCACGGTCTTGGGGCAACGGGCAGGGTTCAGCTATGTGCAGCGGGATACAGATGGCTATGTGGGTTATGCGTCGTCAGACGCGCTTGGGCCCCGAACGCCCATAACCCACCGTGTGATCGCGCTGGCTACACACCTATATTCCGCACCCGATATCAAAAGCGCTGAGCGCAACATGCTCAGCTTTGGCGCACGACTTAGTGCCCTCAACGAAACAGACGCATTCATCGAAACAGCCTTTGGGTTCGTGCCGAGAAAAGCCCTTGCGCCCGAACCCGCCGCGCTGGCGGACATCACCGCGACGGCACGCTTGTTTTTGAACGCACCTTATTTGTGGGGCGGGAACTCAGCCGCAGGAATTGACTGTTCTGGCTTGGTACAGACAAGCCTTCACGCGGCGGGTCGCACCTGCCCCGGTGACAGCGACCAACAGGCCTTACAGATTGGAGAGGTTTGCGCGCCTGGTACACCCTATCAAGAAAATGATCTGCTATTTTGGGAAGGGCACGTGGCGCTTTTGACAGGTACGCAAAGCCTGATCCATGCCAACGCGCATCACATGTCGGTGGTCGAAGAACCGATTGCAACGGCTATGGACCGCATTGCACAGAACGTCGGACCCGTCACCGCGCACCGTCGCCTTGCAGGACGGTAAGCCGCGATTAATCGACAGCGCGGATCAGCTTACGCTCTAACACACGCAGAACGGTGCGCAGATCACTTCCTCGCCGCAACACCTGCCCATCCATGCCAATTACCGCATACATACCTTGCTTTCCGCGGAGCTTGGGGCGTTTTTCAATTCGGTACATCGGGTTTTCGGCCGTACGCCTGAAGATCGCAAAAACCGCCGCATCGCGCATGCATGAAATGCCGTAATCACGCCACTCGCCAGCCGCAACCATCCGCCCATAAAGCGACAAGATGACCGCCAGTTCGGGTCGCTGGAACGCAACCTGTGGCGGCGGCATTTCGCGTAAGTTATCGGGCTTTGGAATTTGCATTGTCATACCAGAGATTTGCGCCCTTCGCTTTTCAAATCAAGGGCTGTGCACATCATCGGGCTTGAACATGTTACAACTGCGGTGCACCTTCACAATTAATGAAACACAAAGGCCCGCCATGACCCCGGAAGACCGCGCCGCCGCCAGCGCCAAAGCCATGCTCGCACATGATGCCGCAACACAGTCGTTAGGCATGGCGTTAACCCAGATCGGCCCTGGGACTGCGACGCTTGAGATGTCGGTGCGGCCGGAGATGCGAAACGGACACGGTATGTGCCATGGCGGATTTATTTTTTCCCTCGCCGACAGCGCGTTTGCCTTTGCCTGCAACAGTTATAACCAGCGCACCGTGGCGCAGCAAAACCAGATTACTTATCTGAGCCCCGCCAGCGTTCACGACCGCCTGATCGCCACCGCGACAGAAGTATCGCGCAGCGGAAGGTCCGGGATTTATGATGTGACCGTCACCGGAGGGGACGGGGAGACGATCGCCCTTTTTCGGGGCCTATCTCGCACGATCAAGGGCACACATTTCGACGAAGGAGCACCCGCATGAAGGATTTGACGCCGCCTAAATCCAGCTTGGACTCAATTGAGATCGCCTCGAGGGATGAGATTACAGCTCTACAAACCGAGCGTTTGAAATGGTCGCTGGCACATGCCTATGAGAATGTACCGTTTTATCGCGCCAAATTTGATGCGGCAGGCGTGCACCCCGACGACCTGACCACGCTGGCCGATCTGTCCAAGTTTCCATTTACGGTGAAACAAGACCTGCGGGACACCTATCCGTTTGGCATGTTTGCAGTGCCACGCGATCAAGTGGCACGGGTGCATGCGTCCTCTGGCACGACGGGACAGCCGACTGTCGTAGGTTACACCAAGCGGGATTTGGACATGTGGGGGCAAGTGGTCGCACGGTCCCTGCGCGCGGCAGGTCTGAAGCCGGGCGATATGTTGCACAACGCTTACGGCTACGGCCTGTTTACTGGCGGTCTTGGCATTCATCTGGGCGCAGATACGCTCGGCTTGGCGACTGTTCCGATCTCCGGCGGGATGACACCGCGGCAGGTTCGCTTGATCCAAGATTTTGAACCGAAGGGGATCACGGTCACCCCTTCCTATGCCCTGTCCATCCTTGACGCCTTTGCCGAGGCGGGCGTGGACCCGCGGGACACATCGCTTGATGTGGGTATTTTTGGCGCGGAACCTTGGACGAACGCCATGCGCCAGGAAATCGAACAAGCCTTTGATATGCATGCGGTCGATATTTATGGCCTGTCAGAAGTGATCGGCCCTGGCGTTTCTATGGAGTGTGTTGAGGCAAAAGATGGTCTTCATATTTGGGAGGATCACTTTTTTCCCGAGATTATCAATCCCGACACGGGTGAGGTCGTGGCCGACGGAGAACAGGGCGAATTGGTTTTCACCTCGCTAACGAAGGAAGCCTTCCCAATCATCCGCTACCGCACCCGTGATCTGACGCGGTTGTTGCCGGGTACTGCGCGAAGCATGCGGCGGATGGAAAAGGTGACTGGACGCAGCGACGACATGATCATTCTGCGCGGGGTTAATGTGTTCCCAACGCAGATCGAAGAATGCTTGATGGCCACGCCTGGCCTCGCACCGCACTTCCAGATTGAGCTGTCCAAACCCGACCGGATGGATCAGATGCGGGTACTCTGTGAGGCGGCGGACGGTACTGCGGATACTGAAGCGGCGACACAAACCCTTGCCGCGCACATCAAGCAAAGCATTGGGATCAGCGTCAAAGTTGACGTGGCAGCGCCCGGCAGTGTGGCCCGCTCTGAAGGCAAAGCAGTGCGCATTCTGGACCGGCGCTAACAGCGCATCAGCGCACCGGATCAGGCAAATTGCCCCTGGCAAAACCAACCAGAGGACATGGCGCCACCGTGACCATAAAAGAGCCACAACCGCTGGCCTGCACCTGTATCCACTACCCAATAATCGCGCACACCGCTGCGCCAATTAGGGTCTTCTAACCACCATTCTGGTGCTACACGCTCGGGCCCAGTTACCTGGTTGGCTGTGTGCGTTTGACCGCGCCAGCGAAACTCTGTGGGAACTGTCGGGTGGTCCGGCGCCGTAACAGGCTCCGGTTGCCACAGCAAAATGGGACGCTCATAAGCGGCGGCGGGCCATTGCTCCGAATAGGGTTCAGACCAGGCTGCGGCCAAGATTTTATGTGCCTTTTCAGGTATATGGCTTGAGGCGGGATAGAGACGCGTCAACTGCTCCAACCCAATTCGCGCACCAAGCCGGCCCATCAGGTCTTCTAGGTCGCTTTGCCCCGCCGCCCGTTGGCGCGCCTGCGCCGTAGCCACCGCATGTCCCGCCGTGCTGCGTGCATGCAGCACCTCTGTTTGCAGCGCCTCCAGACGCAGCATGTCGATACCAAATCCTGCATCCAACGCGTCAATCTTCAGCGCAATCAAAGGGCGCACGCGGTCTGGATCGTGGGTTGCACGCGCAAGGCCAATGTCGATCGCCTCAACGGCATGATCGGTGCGAAACGCCTGAACCCGCACCCGCCGCATGCCGCGCCCCTTGTCACGCAATGACGCACACAGACGCGGCAGCAACCGGTCAATGGCGGCCATCACATCCTCGGCTAGTCCAATCGGATCGGGCAGGGTCATGCGCACCGCAAAATGATCGGGCGGACGCGCGGGGGACACAGGCTCAGGCGCGCTTCCCATAGCCTGATCCATACGCGACACCAAACCGCGGCCAAATCGCCGCGCAAGACTGGCGCGCGGTTGTCCCAATAGGTCCGCAATCTGGCGCAGCCCTAAACGGTTCAAAGCCGCCACAAGATCTAGCTCCAACCGTAAGGCGGCAATCGGCAACGGTGCCAACGCACCATAGCTTTGCCCCGGCGGTGCAATGACAATTGGTGAACGCACAGAAGGGGCAGAGCGCGCCGGTGCTGCGCCGCCTTTGGTCCAGTGCCGCCGCTTGCCAGCCCGCGACCGGGTGGCGCGCGCTTCTTGGTCGATCGCGTCACCAGACCGGTCAGATCCGCCGACCGCCCCCGCAAACCGCGCCAACGCCCATGCAGCCCCGCGGGTATCCGCCAGCCCCATCGACACGCTCAACCCTAGGTCTGCGCAATCATCCCGCACGACCTCCAACAGAGCCGCTTCACCCCCAAAGAGATGGGCGCATCCCGTCAAATCCACCACCAACCCGTCCGTGCCTTCGGGCGCGGCCCAAGGGCTGAACTTGCCCGCCCAGCGCTGCAACACCGCCAAAAAGCCCGCCTCGGCCAACGGGTCGCGCGTGTACGTATGCAAATCGGGACAAACGGCGTGGGCGTCGCGCACGGGCTGTCCCACGTAAACACCCGCGGCTTGGGCCTCCACGCTTTGTGCGCTGATGGTTTGCGCGCTGCCATATTGTTCAATGACCGCAAGGGGCAAGCCCGCGAGCGCAGGATTGCGGCGCACAAGCCGCTCGGCCCCGAGCCGTGGAAACCACAAAGAAAGTATTCGGCGTTCTGACACAGCGGGCGCGCTCCAACACGATCATCACGAGAATATGGCATCTCGAATCATCAATCACCGCCCGGCAGTATGTTCACATTTTGTTCTATTTACAATATTGCCAGACCAACGCGCGGCATCAGACCTCACACGCCATAGCGGGCCATGAACATCTCAACAGCGCCGTCGACCACTCGGTCAATTTCGCCCTGGGTAATCGTATCGGTCATCCCGAACATCAGCCGTGGCCACAAATCTGCCTTGCAAAGCTCTCCAAATTGATCGGCGGCCATCACCATGTCTTCGATAAGAAGCTCATTTCGACCCATTGCAGCGGCAAAATATTCGGCCATCTCTGCACGCATGACCGCCGGACCAGAGGCATAAAATTGGCGTCCCAATTCCGGGAAACGGTCCGATTCCGCGACACATATGCGGAAAATCTGTTGCCCCAGCTTTGACGTAATAAAACGCAAAAAGTGCCGCCCTGCTTGCCCCAACACATCCCGCGGCGGGCGCGACATGTCGATGTTATCCAACGCTTCGCGCGACTGGCGGCGACATTCGGAGGTCGCCACCTCCATAAACAACAGCCGTTTATCGGGAAAATAGCTATAGAGCGTGGCCTTGGACACACCAGCCACCCGCGCAATTTCATCTACACTCGCGCCTTCAAAGCCATCCGCCATGAAAACCGTTCGAGCGCCATCCAGCACCTGATCAAATTTCCGGCCTTTGCGGATCTGCGGCGTGAGTGAGTTCATCGAGCGTCCTTATGTGTTGACAGAAATCATAGCCTGATCGCCGCATATTTCACCCCAAGAAATGAACACCTACCTTGACCCTTGCGCCTTACCGCAAAATGCCTAGATTAGAACTATTCTAAACTATGGGCTATTTATGCGCTTTTCTCTGTCACGCAAAAAATTTGATGACCTCAGCGAACAAGAGGTTCTGGCGCTTGCGATCTCATCCGAAGAAGACGACGGCCGTATTTATCACAGCTACGCCGCGCGACTGCGGAAGGATTATCCCGCCACAGCCGCCGTGTTTGACGGCATGGCGCAAGAAGAGGACGTGCACCGCACACGCTTGATCGACCTACACATTGCGCGCTTTGGCGATGTGATCCCGCTGATCCGGCGAGAGCATGTCGCAGGATTTTATGCGCGCAGGCCCATCTGGCTGATGGAAAACCTGACGCTTGAGCGGATCCGCCAAGAAGCGCAGGCCATGGAGCAATATGCAGAACGCTTTTACCGCACCGCCGCCGCACGCAGCCAAGATGCAGCAACCCGAAAGCTGCTGGGAGATTTGGCAAATGCAGAAGCAGGCCACCAACACAGCGCGCACACACTCGCCGATGCGCATTTAACTCTCGACGCAACGGCGGAAGAGGACAGCACCGAAAAACGCCAGTTCCTGTTGACCTGGGTGCAGCCGGGGCTTGCCGGATTGATGGACGGGTCGGTGTCAACGCTTGCGCCCATCTTTGCCACAGCCATCGCAACGCAAGATACGTGGACCACATTTTTGGTGGGACTTGCAGCTTCCGTTGGGGCGGGGATCTCAATGGGCTTTACCGAAGCCGCCTCTGACGATGGGCAATTGTCGGGGCGCGGCTCGCCAGTCAAGCGCGGCTTTGCATCTGGCATCATGACCACAATCGGCGGCTTGGGGCACGCCCTCCCCTACCTGATCTCCGATTTTTGGACCGCCACCGTGATCGCCATCATCGTGGTCTTTATTGAGCTTTGGCTCATCACTTGGATCCAGAACCGCTATATGCAGACACCGTTTTGGCGCGCGGCATTACAGGTGGTTGTGGGCGGCGCGCTGGTCTTTGCAGCAGGGATCATCATCGGCAGCGGCTAGACGGCACCTGTTCTGCAAGCTATCTGTGGCTTTATGTTGGCGATCTTCCTCAAAACGCTGCCCTTTTTCGCCCTCATCGGGTTGGGCTATTGGGCTGGCCGCGCGCGCTTTTTCTCGCAGGAAGCGACGGCCTATCTCACGAAGTTCGTCTTTTATTTCGCGCTCTCGGCCATGCTCTTTCGGTTTTCGGCAAACCTGGGGCTCGAACAGGTGTGGGACGGCCGCTTGGTCGCGGCCTATCTATGGGGCACCGCTTTTGTCTACGGGATCGCCACGATTGTCGGCATCTTGCGCCGTCAAAGCGCCGAGGTAACCGCGATTGAGGCCCAATGCGCCGTGATCGGGAACACCGGATTTCTGGGGGTACCGATGCTGACGCTGCTCTTGGGTGAGGCGGCGATTGGGCCGGTTGTGCTGGCCCTAGCGGTCGATCTGATCGTGTTTTCAACCCTCATTGTGATCATCATCACGGCCACGCGTGAAGGTCAGATCACATTGGGTATTTTCAGGTCCATCGCCATTGGCCTTTTGAAAAACCCTATGATCGTCGCGATCAGCCTTGGCCTCCTATGGTCGGGCCTGAACATCCCGATACCGGATCCCATGAACGAGTTTCTGAGCATTCTAGGTGCTGCTGCAACGCCCTGCGCGCTCTTTGCGATTGGCGCGTCGCTTGCCAGTAAATCCGCCGAGCGGGTCTCGGTGGCGGGATGGCTGACTTTTTGCAAATTGGTGCTGCATCCAGCGTTTGTGGCCTTCGCCGCATTGGTCCTCTTCTCAGTTGATCCGTTTTCCGCAACTGTGATTATCTCCGCA
This sequence comes from uncultured Pseudosulfitobacter sp., assembly GCA_965656435.1. GTDB lineage: Bacteria > Pseudomonadota > Alphaproteobacteria > Rhodobacterales > Rhodobacteraceae > Pseudosulfitobacter. The sequence goes on from CBFHKQ010000030.1 coordinate 19,745, forward strand.
GCCGCTTTGCCGGTCGCTGGCAACATCTTTATCCTTGCACAACATTACAGTGTCGCCCCGCAGCGGGTGTCGGCCGCGATCTTGGTCTCAACCGCCGTCAGCATTGTGACGGTGTCGCTCGTGATCGGCACCCTCACCAGCTGACGCCGCACCCCTTATAACTTGTGATGTTCTTGCGGTGCGTCCTTGCCCCACACTGTCCTGCACGTTAGCCATGATATGCGTGTCAACAGATTGGGTCTGATCATGAAAACACTGTCCGAAAACACCTGCTTTAGCGGCATACAGGGCGTTTATTCTCACGCGTCAACAGCTTGCGGCTGTGACATGACATTTGCCGTTTTCCTGCCGGAAGAGGCAAAGCAAGGCCCTGTTCCCGTATTGTGGTACCTGTCGGGCCTGACCTGCACGCATGAGAACGCAATGACCAAAGCGGGCGCACAGGCTTGGGCCGCGGAGCAGGGTATCGCGCTGATCTTTCCCGACACGTCTCCGCGCGGCGCGGCCGTGGCGGACGACGACAGCTATGACTTAGGCCAAGGTGCGGGCTTTTACGTGGATGCCACGCAGGACCCATGGGCGCCGCATTTCAAGATGTGGACATACATCACCCAAGAGCTGCCGCAGGTCGTGGGTGATGCGTTCCCCCTCGACATGGACCGCCAAGCCATCACCGGTCATTCAATGGGAGGGCACGGCGCACTTACTATGGCTTTGGCGCTGCCGGGCAGATTTCGGTCCGTCTCGGCTTTTGCGCCGATTTGCCACCCAACTGCCAGCGATTGGGGCCGCAAACAGCTCAGCGCCTATTTGGGTCCTGATGAAGCGGCCTGGGCGCGCCATGATGCAACACTTGCACTTGGGAGCACCCCCTTTAAGGGGCCTATGTTGATCGATACAGGGACCGCGGATCAGTTTATTGATCTGCTGCAACCAGAGGCGCTGGCGAACGCAATCGCAACCCAGCGACAGCCTGCGACCTTCCGTCTGCAACCGGGCTATGACCACAGCTACTTTTTCGTAGCGAGCTTTATGCAAGAGCATATGGCGTTTCATGCCACAGCGCTCTACGCGGACTGAAGGCGTGGCGCTTTATATCGACGCGGATGCCTGCCCGGTCAAAGCCGAGGCAGAGCGGGTGGCCACCCGGCATAGGTTGCAAATGTATATCGTCTCAAACGGTGGCCTGCGACCCTCGCAGAACCCGTTGGTTGAGAATGTGATCGTCCCCGAAGGACCAGATGTGGCCGACATGTGGATCGCAGATCGTGCTGGAGCTGGCGATGTTGTGGTCACCAATGACATACCTCTTGCAGCGAAATGCGTGGCGGGCGGGGCGCTCGTGCTCAAGCACAATGGAGAGGCGTTGACAGCAGCAAACGTCGGCAACGCACTAGCGACCCGCGACCTGATGACCGACCTGCGCAGTGCGGACCCGTTTCGGCAAGGCGGCGGCAAAGGCTTTACAAAGGCGGACCGGTCTCGTTTCCTAGACGCATTAGAACGCCTAATCCGCAGTGCCGCACGCACTGCCGGATAGGCGAGCCAAAACCGCGCCACATCATGACGACGGCCAGCCTGAAAGAAAGAAACGATATGACAATCAAAGCCGTGGTTTTTGACATCGGGAACGTGCTGATCGAATGGCACCCAGAGCGGTTTTTCGACCGCGTAATCGGGCCTGAGCGCCGCAAGGCGATGTTCAAAGCAGTGGACCTGCATGCCATGAACGACCGCGTGGACATGGGCGCGCCTTTCACCCAAACCATTTACGATATGGCCGATGCCCACCCAGAATGGCGTGATGAAATCCGCCTCTGGCATGACCGCTGGATCGAAATGGCAGCCCCCGCCATTCCGCATTCCGAACGCTTGATGCGGGCGTTACAGGCGCGCGGTGTGCCAGTTTTTTCGCTAACAAACTTTGGCATTGGCAGCTATGATTTGGCGGCGGGGCACTATCCGTTTTTGCGCGCTTTTGACCGGGATTTTATCTCTGGGCATATGGGCGTTATCAAACCCGACCCCACTATTTATCATATGCTCGAAGCCGCAAGCGGGCTGTCCGGCGCGGAGCTGATCTTTACCGATGACCGAGCCGATAACATCGCCGCTGCGGACACGCGCGGCTGGTGCACGCATCTGTTTGAAGGCCCCCAAGGCTGGGCGGACCGCCTTGTCGCAGAAGGCTTGCTCAGCGCGGAAGAGGCCCAATGAGCCAGATCCCGTTCATCTCTTTTGAAGAAGGGGAGGCCGCCCTTGATTGGATCGGCCTGACCGACGCTTTGGCCGCGGGTCACGATCTGCCAAAGGCCAAGATTGACGATACGTTTTTGTACCGCGATCCCGACACGTTGCTCAGCCGCGCGGCTTGGATCGACGGGCTGGGCATCGCCGTCAAATCAGCCACGATTTTCCCCAACAACCCCCAGCGTGATCTCCCGCGGGTGAACGGCGGCGTATCGCTTTATAGCGATGTAGACGGCACGCTAGAGGCGATCGTTGACTTTCACCTCGTGACGAAATGGAAAACGGCTGGCGACAGCCTGTTGGCCGCCCGCCGTCTTGCGCGCCCGGACAGCGAACACATCCTGATCGTCGGCGCCGGAACGGTGGGGCGAACCCTCTATCATGCGTACCGCGCCGCATTCCCCAAGGCACACTTTACCATCTGGAACCGGACCCGCGCGAATGCTGAGGCCATGGCCGTAGCCCTTCCCGATCTGAACGTAGCGGATGATTTGGCGCAGGCTGTCTCGGCCGCCGACATCATCACAAGTGCTACGATGTCGACCGAACCGCTGATCTCGGGCGCTTGGCTGCGTCCCGGCCAACATATCGATTTGATTGGCGCATACCGCCCCGACATGCGCGAAGTGGATGACGAAGCTTTGCAAAAATCGCGTCTTTTCGTGGACAGCTATGACACCACCCTAGGCCACATCGGCGAGATTAAGATCCCCCTTGAGGGCGGTGCGATTGCCCGCACGGATATCCTCGCCGACTACTATGATCTGGACCAATTCCAGCGCACATCGCCCGACGAGATCACGCTCTTTAAAAACGGCGGCGGCGCTCATTTGGATCTGATGACCAGCCGACACATCCTTGACCGCTGGCGGAACGCGCAATGATCCTTTGGGGGTTGTTTATCGTTGCCGCTATCGTCGGTGCGCCCTTTGCCTCTGAGTTGCTGCGCAAACGGATGACAGCGAAGGTCCGGCAGGCGGCTCCCGGTGATTTTGCCAATTTGCCGATGGGCACCGTTCATTATCAATGGTTCGGCCCACGCGAAGGCCCGGTTTGTGTCTGCGTGCATGGGCTCACGACTTCCTCCTATGTCTGGGGCGGGATGGTGCCTGCACTGGTCGACATGGGCTTTCGCGTGCTTGTCTATGATCACTTTGGCCGCGGATATTCAGATCACAGCACACACCGGCATGATGCAGCGCATTACATTACCACCTTGGACGCACTTTTGGCGGATCAACATGTCACGTCGCCTGTGACCCTGATCGGCTATTCTATGGGGGGCGCGGTTGTGTCGGCCTATGCCGCAGAGCGCTCAGCCCGTGTGCACCAAGCCATCCTACTGGCCCCAGCGGGCATGCAACATGCGATCAGTCCGCTCATGAAATTCGCACTGCGCACGCCCGGACTGGGCGATTGGATGATGCACATGATCTATCCCCGTATGCTGCGCAAAGGCCTGCGGGCCGAGGCGGATTTCAGCACGCAAGTGCCCGGAATTAATAATCTACAACACCATGAGCTGACCTACCGCGGTTTCATCCCATCGGTCTTGGCCAGCTTGCGCGGTCTACTGAGAGGCCCCCAAGAAGACGCCTACCGCACCATTGCAAATTCCAAACTGCCCATTTTGGCGATTTGGGGCAGTGAAGATGATGTCATTCCACTTTCTGCCATGGGCATTTTGACCACATGGAACCGCGTTTGCGTCCAAGAGGTCGTGGAGGGCGCGAGCCATGCTTTGCCCTACACTCATGCGGACGAGGTGACGGCGCTCATCCGCGCCAATCTGCGCTAGGCGGCAAGCCCCTCAAGGCGACGTTCGCGAATGGGCAAATGCACGATCGCACTAAAGGCACCAACGCCAACGCCGATCCACCACACAAGCGTGTAATCTCCCGTCAGGTCATACATGCGCCCGCCCAGCCACACGCCCAAAAAGCTGCCCAATTGGTGGCTGAAGAATACAATACCGTAAAGCGTACCCATATAACGCAGCCCATAAATATGCGCGACCAAGCCGGACGTAAGCGGTACCGTTGCCAGCCACAGCGATCCCATCGCCACCGAGAACAGGACCACCGACAACGGCGTGATCGGCAACATGATAAAGAGCGCTGCAATCAGCGTGCGTCCAGCATAGATCCCCGCCAGCAAGTATTTCTTGGAATAGCGTTTGCCCGCCCAACCTGCCGCCAAAGTACCTACGATATTGGCAAGTCCAATCAACGAAATCGCCACAGCACCCAGCGCCGAGGTCGTCGTCACCCCCACGGAATGCAGGATCCCGCCCGCCAAGATTGGGCCACACATTTCAGTCACGAAAGCTGGAAAATGCGCGGTAACAAAAGCGAGCTGATACCCACAACTGAAAAAACCAAGGAAAATGAGCGTATAAGACGGGTCTTTGAACGCTTTAACGAGGATCGCCCCAAGGCTTTCCTCTAGCTCCGCCCGGTCCGCCACAACGGGCGCGCGCATGAGTGGCAGCGTGAATATCATCGCAGTGATCGCTGCGGCAAAAACCAAGAAAACGGATTGCCAGCTCATCATACCCAAAAGCCACTCCGCCACTGGCGCGCCAAAGACCTGACCGGCAGAGCCTGCCGCCGTTGCAATGGCCAACGACATGGAGCGGTTTTCATCGCTCGCCGCACGCCCGACCACCGCAAGGATCACGCCAAAGCCGGTGCCCGCAACCCCAAACCCCACCAGCCATGCATAGGCCTGATGCGCCTCTGGCGTCGTGGCTCCTGCGGACAAGACCAAGCCGACCGCATAGACCAACGAGCCGATGACGATGGCCTTGCGGTCACCAATCTTTTCGGCAAGTGCGCCGAAAATCGGCTGGCCGATGCCCCATGCAAGGTTCTGAACGGCGATGGCCAACGAAAATTCTGTGCGTAGCCATGCGAATTCATCCGCAATGGGGATTTGGAACACCCCAAAGGACGCACGCACTGCAAAGCTGACCATGATAATGGCACAGCCGACGATCAAGACGGGGCTAAAAAGGGACGCTTTGGCGGGCATGCAACTCTCAAAAAAGGTCACAATTGTCATTTCCCATCGCTACACAAAGGTCAAATGCAAATTACACGCTGCCCGCTGGGGTCACCTTGCGACGGTGCGGCACTTTTCAAGACAGGGCAGCTGGCGTAAGGGGGCACGATGACAAAACTGTCCGACATATACGCGGCCGGCGTAGCAGATGGCAGCCTGCGGCCAGACCCGGCACAGGCAGCCGTGATGCCACTTTTTGACCGGCTTTTTGATGATCTGCGAAAACCCGTGAAAACGGGATGGTTACGCAAAAAAGCACAGGCGCCGCGCGGGCTCTACCTTTGGGGCGGCGTGGGGCGCGGCAAATCAATGCTGATGGATATGTTTGTCGACAGCTTGGGTGATATCCCCGCGCGGCGCGTCCATTTCCATGCTTTCATGCAAGAAATCCACACGGCCCTACATGCCGCCCGGGCACAAGGGATCGAAGATGCCGTCGCACCTGTAGCCGCAGAGGTCGCCCAAAACATACGCGTTTTGGCCTTTGATGAGATGCAGATCACCGACATCACGGATGCGATGATCGTCGGACGGCTGTTTCAGGCGCTGTTTGATCATGGGGTGGCCGTGGTCACGACATCCAACAGATTGCCGGATGATCTCTATAAAAACGGGCTCAACCGACAGCTTTGTCTGCCCTTTATTGCCCTCATCAAAGAGCGCATGCAGGTGCATGAGCTTGCCAGTCCGACCGACTACAGGCAGGATCGATTGTCCGGCGCGCAGGTCTATTTTTCGCCGCTCAACCCACAGAACAGGGGCGAGATGGATGCGGTCTGGAATAATCTGACCGGAGGCACCGCCGAGCCGTTGGATTTACACATCAAAGGGCGCGTCTTGCAGATCCCTGCGTTCCGCAGCGGCGTCGGACGGGCCAGTTTCTTTGCGCTCTGCGGCGCGTTCCTCGGTCCTGGCGATTACCTTGAGATTGCGCGTGCTGTTCGAGTGCTGATGATCGACGACATTCCCCAACTTTCGCAGAGCAATTTTAACGAGGCCAAGCGTTTTGTGACTCTGATCGACGCGCTCTATGAGGCGCGGGTGAAACTGATTGCCTCTGCTGCCGCCACGCCAGAAATGCTTTACCTTGAGGGCGAAGGCACGTTTGAATTTGAACGCACCGCCTCGCGGTTGCGCGAAATGCAATCGGCGGACTGGGGACAGACCTAGCTGTTTTCGCGCAAAACCGCGCCCGCCAGATATAGAGATCCGCAAATCAACACACGTGCGTCTGGCGTGTCCGCCAAAATCATATGCAGCGCATCCTCAACAGAAGCGGCGGTGCGTGCCGACATTCCACAGGCTGTGGCCGCGGCCGCCGTCTCTTCCGCAGGCAACGTGTTGGCCTCACCAGGGATCGACACCGCCGTCAGGCTCGCCACCTGGGCCGCCATTGGCGTTAAGTAACCACTGATGTCTTTAGTGTTCAGCATGCCGCAGATCAAATGCGTTGGCCGCTGTGGCAGCTCTGCCAAGACCGAAGCCAAAGCCACACCCGCCGCCGGATTGTGCCCGCCGTCCAACCACACATCCGCGGCTCCCGCGGCCTCTACGATCGGGCCCTTGCGCAAGCGCATCATCCGCGCGGGCCATTCCACGTCGCGCACAGCAGCCTCGCACCCGTCAGCGTCCACACCTAGGCCACGCAGAACCGCCAGCGCAGCACCTGCATTTTCAATTTGGTGATCCCCGCGCAGCGCTGGCTTGGGCAAATCCAGCAATCCATCATCATCTTGAAAGCTGATGCGCCCATGGTCGGGTGTTACATGCCATTGCTGACCATAGGCACGCAGCGGCGCGCCTAATCGCGCGGCCTGCGCCTCGATCACCGCAAGCGCCTCTGGGTGCTGAGGGCTGACTACGCAAGGCACGCCACGCTTGATAATCCCGCCCTTCTCGGCCGCAATCTTAGCGATCGTGTCGCCCAAGAATTGTTCGTGGTCCATCGATACCGGCGTGATGACCGTCATCGCGGGTTTCGCAATCACATTCGTAGCATCCAAACGCCCGCCCAAGCCGACCTCAAGCAAGACATAATCGGCTGGTGTGCGTGCAAATGCCAAAAGGGCTGCCACCGTTGTGATCTCAAAATAGGTAATGTTGGCGCCGTCATTGGCACGGTAGCATTCGTCCAAAATCTCGGTCAGTGCCGCCTCGGAAATGAGGGTACCAGCCAGCCGGATCCGTTCGTGAAAGGCAGCCAAATGCGGCGAGGTATAGGCGTGGACCCGGTGGCCCGCGCCCTCAAGACCTGCGCGGATCATCGCCTGGGTCGAGCCTTTACCATTCGTGCCTGCAATGTGGATCACCGGCGGCAGATCGTCTTGCGGATTGCCC
>CBFHKQ010000031.1:0-27068 GCA_965656435.1 uncultured Pseudosulfitobacter sp.
GGGCACAGATCAGCCTGCCCTAACACGGCAGGTGCAACACCCTTCCACAAATGAAAAAGGCAGCCACATGGACTGCCTTTTCTATTTCAGTGCAACAGACGCGCTTAATTGGCGTCTGGACCAACGGAGACCAGATAGGCCCAAACGTTCGCTGCATCTTCCTCATCCTTCAAACGGAAGGACATTTTGGATTTTGCTTTCTTGTCGCCCAAAGTCTTGCGCAAGAACGAACGTGGGTCTGCGACGTAGCTGACGAATTGAGCTTCGTCCCATGCCAGACCTTCTTCGCCCGCTTTGACCAAGGATTTGCCATACTTCTTGGCGAAATCTTCGTCGCTGCCTGCAACGCGCGTGTAGAGGCCATAGAGGTTTGGCCCGTTACGGCCGCCCTTTACGATTGCTTCGCCGCTGGCATCCATGATCGAGTGGCAGGCTTTGCATTTGGAGAATACTTTCTCACCCGCAGCTGCGTCGCCAGACGCGTGACCGCCGGCCAAGAGTGGTGCCGCGCCAAGGCCCAACGCCAATGTCGCAATTGTCAAAATTTTCATGTTGTTGCTCCCTATGAAGACGTGACTGAGAAACAGCTAGTGCGGTTGGACCCAAGGTAAAACGATCCGCACTATTTTTTTCACAAATGATTTCTCAGGAGATTACGAGGACCTTTGTACACCATACATTACACTTGCCGACTCGTATAGTGTCAGGCTATCCTGACACTATGTCAGCGACGACCTCCCTCCCCCTGCGGCGCACGCCCGAGCCTGCGGCGCTGCTGCGCCTGATCAAGCCGATAACATGGTTTCCGCCGATGTGGGCCTACGTGTGCGGCACCGTATCATCAGGGGCCGCGTTCACCGGCCAATGGGGCCTTGTGCTGTTGGGCGTGATCCTGGCGGGTCCTGTGGTCTGCGGGATGTCGCAGGCGGCGAATGATTGGTGCGACCGCCACGTTGATGCAATCAACGAGCCGGACCGCCCCATTCCATCGGGACGCATTCCCGGCCAATGGGGCCTTTGGGTCGCCTGGGGCATGAGCTTTTTATCGCTCATGATCGGTTGGCAACTGGGCCCTTGGGGCTTTGCCGCAACGGTTTTGGGCGTTCTGGCCGCTTGGGCCTATTCGGCAGAGCCGGTACGCCTCAAGCGGTCCGGTTGGTGGGGGCCGGGCCTTGTCGGGCTGAGCTATGAGACATTGCCTTGGATCACCGGCGCCGCCGTTCTGAGCGCAGGTGCGCCCTCTGCGCCCGTCCTTATCATAGCCCTTCTATACGGGCTTGGCGCGCATGGGATTATGACCCTGAACGATTTTAAAGCCCGCGAAGGCGATGCGCAGATGGGCATCGCCTCGCTGCCCGTCACACTCGGCCCAAGGCGCGCGGCCCTCGTGGCCTGCCTTGGCATGGCCCTACCACAGGTCGGTGTCATAGGCCTATTGTTGCACTGGGACCGCCCCCTGCACGCCGCCCTGATTGCCGGGCTTTTGGTGGCCCAAGCAGCCGCAATGCGCGTGCTGCTGCGCGATCCGCAGGAACGCGCCCCGTGGTATAATGGGACGGGCGTGCTTTTGTATATCACTGGCATGATGGTTGCGGCCTTTGCTCTGCGGGGGCTGGCATGACGCTTAGCTGGTCGCAGATCGCCCGCATCGGGCTGGTGCAGATGGCGCTTGGCGCGATTGTGGTGCTGACGACCTCGACCCTGAACAGGTTAATGGTGGTTGAATTGGCCCTGCCCGCGGTGCTGCCGGGCGCGCTGGTGGGGCTGCATTACGGCATCCAGCTGTCGCGGCCGCGCTGGGGCTTTACCTCGGACACCGGTGGGAACCGCACGCGGTGGATCATCGCGGGCATAGCCATTCTCGCGCTCGGCGGGTTCCTTGCCGCCCTCGCAGTGACCCTATTTGCGGCCAGCTTTACGATGGGGCTGGTCCTGTCGATTGTTGCCTATGCTTTGATCGGGATCGGCGTTGGCGCGTCTGGCACCTCCCTCTTGGCCTTGCTAGCTACGGCGACGGCCCCGGAACGCCGTGCGGCGGCAGCCACAATCACATGGCTGATGATGATCTTCGGCATCGCTTTAACCGCGGGCCTTGTTGGCAGCTTTCTCGATCCCTACTCGCCGCAGCGTTTGTTGATCGTCGTCGGCTGCGTTGTCGGCCTTGCGACCCTTGTCACCGCCCTCGCGATTTGGGGCATTGAAGGACAAGTCACCGCGGAACGCGCGCCCGATACCACGCCCTTCATGACTGGCCTGCGCGAAGTTTGGGCGGAGCCTCAGACCCGCAATTTTACCCTCTTCGTATTCCTTTCCATGAATGCCTATTTCATGCAGGAGCTGATCCTTGAGCCGTTTGCCGGCCTCGTCTTTGCCTATACGCCCGGCCAATCCACAGCCCTGAGCGGTGCGCAAAATGGCGGTGTATTCTTAGGCATGTTGACCGTAGGGATCGCCGCCACAGGCTTTGGCTGGGGCAGCCTGCGCGCTTGGGTCGTAGCCGGGTGCATCGGCTCTGCGGCCGCACTTGGCCTGATTACACTTGCGGGGCTTGCGACGCTGAACATCGGATTGGTGCCGCTGGTTGCGACGCTCGGATTTTTCAACGGCATGTTCGCCGTCGCCGCCATTGGTGCGATGATGGCGCGCGCAGCCGCAGGGCGCGGGCAACGCGAAGGCACCCGCATGGGCCTATGGGGGGCGGCACAAGCGATCGCCGCTGGTTTTGGCGGGCTGTGTGGCGCCGCCGCCGCCGACATCATGCGCAGCATGTACCCAGACGCGACCGCCTTTGGCACCGTTTTCATTTTCGAAGCAGCGCTCTTTTTAGCCGCTGCCCTCATGGCGATGCGCGTCATGCAGCACAGCCCCGCACCCCAACACGGTGCCCTGATCCCAGGAGAATAAGCAGATGTATGATGTGATTGTGGTGGGCGGTGGCCCGTCGGGTTCGACCGCAGCAGAGGACCTTGTCCGCTCAGGCTTTCGCGTGGCGCTGCTTGATCGGGCCGGGCGGATCAAACCCTGCGGTGGTGCTGTGCCCCCACGGTTGATTGACGATTTCGCCATTCCAGACGCGCAGATCGTGGCCAAGATTAACACCGCGCGCATGATCTCGCCCACGCAGCGCCAAGTCGATATTCCGATCGAGAACGGCTATGTCGGGATGGTGGACCGCGAGCATTTCGACGAATTCCTACGCAACCGCGCAGCCCTTGCGGGGGCAACCCGCCTAACCGGCACATTCGTCCGGATTGAGCGCGATGAGACCGGCACGCAAGTCGTCTTCCGTGACAAGGCCAGTGGCGATATTCGCAAGCTATCGACGCGGATCGTGATCGGCGCAGATGGTGCGCGTTCGAACGTGGCCAAGGCCGAGGTGCCCGGCGGCGACAAAATCCCTTATGTCATCGCCTACCACGAGATCATTGAAGCGCCGGCGGAGGCTTCTGAACACTATGACCCAGAGCGCTGCGATGTCATCTACGACGGGGCCATTTCACCCGACTTCTACGGCTGGGTGTTCCCGCATGGACATTCGGCGAGTGTGGGCATGGGCACAGGCCTGGACGATGTGGACCTTAAAAAGGCCACGGCAGAATTGCGTGCCGCCTCCGGATTAGAAGGTTGCAAAACCATCCGCCGTGAGGGCGCGCCGATCCCCCTAAAACCGATGGACAAATGGGACAACGGCCAAGACGTGGTGCTGGCAGGCGACGCCGCCGGCGTGGTCGCCCCCTCCTCCGGCGAGGGGATTTACTACGCCATGGTCGGGGGCCGCGTTGCAGCCACGGCAGCCAGCGCTTGCCTCACCTCGGGGCGTGCGCGCGATCTGGCCTTGGCACGCAAGCTCTTTATGCGCGAGCATAAACAGGTGTTTCGCGTGTTGGGTGCGATGCAAAACGCCTATTACCGCAGCGATGAACGCCGCGAGCGTTTCGTATCCTTGTGCCACGACGTAGATGTGCAGCGCTTGACCTTTGAAGCGTATATGAACAAAAAACTCGTTAAAGCGCGGCCCCTCGCGCACCTGAAGATTGGGTTGAAGAACTTGGCGCATTTAACGCGGTTGGTGCCGCAAACCCGGGTCTGACCGGATGATGGACGCAAGCGGCGCCGTGCCGCAGATCATGATCCCCGCGTGGGTCAATGGCACGTTGACCCCTGTAGAAAAGCTCGACGCGCACCTGCGCGGGCTGCGCCATTTGGCGGTGTCGGTTTTCGTACTGCGCGGAGAAGAGATCCTGATCCAACAGCGCGCCATGGGCAAATATCACACGCCGGGGCTGTGGGCGAATACCTGCTGCACGCACCCCGAATGGGATGAGGATCCTGCCACCTGCGCCGCGCGCCGTTTGGATGAAGAGCTGGGCTTGCGTGGTCTTGCCCTGACGCCGAAAGGCCAGATTGAATACCGCGCGGATGTGGGCGGCGGCTTGATTGAACATGAGCTAGTGGATGTCTTTGTGGCAGAAGCGCCAAACGCGCTGTCCTTTGTGCCCAATCCGGATGAAGTGATGGACACGCGCTGGATCACGCGCAGCGCACTGGTCGCGGACATTGCTGAAAGCCCTGAAAAATACACACCTTGGCTGCGGATTTATTTGGCCGAGCACGCCGCCGCGATCTTTGACGCTGCGGCCTGAGCTTCAGCACCGTCCAACGATGTCAGCCCGCCGTTGTCACGCTGATCGCGGCATGCCCCACAGCCTGAAGCGCCGTGGCCGCAATGTCTGTGGCCGTTAGGCCCGCATCGGCATACATCGCATCTGGGTCCGCCTGATCGATAAAACGGTCTGGCAATGTCATCGTTCGTGCAGCCAATCCGCCATCTAACAAGCCCGCATTTGCCAGCTCATGTAGCACCATCGCGCCAAAACCGCCCTGTGCGCCCTGTTCCACCGTGATCAACGCCCGGTGATCGCGCGCAAGCTGGCGCAACAAAGCTTGATCGAGCGGTTTAGCAAAGCGCGCATCCGCCACCGTCACCGACAAACCCGCGGCTTCGATCAGATCGGCAGCCTTGAAACTTTCGCTCAGGTGCGCTCCGAAGGAAAGGATCGCGATGTCTTGGCCCTTGCGCAGAACGCGGCCCTTGCCGATCTCAAGCACCGTACCAACCTCTGGTACCTCCACCCCGGTGCCGGACCCGCGCGGATAGCGGAAGGCGATGGGGCCGCTGTCATGAGCGGCAGCGGTTGCAACCATGTGGGTCAGTTCAGCCTCATCAGCAGCGGCCATCACGGTCATGTTGGGAAGCGCAGCAAGATAGCCAATGTCGAACGATCCCGCATGTGTCGCACCGTCCGCGCCAACCAGACCGGCGCGGTCCACGGCAAAGCGCACCGGCAGGTTTTGCAAAGCCACATCATGCACGATCTGGTCATAGCCGCGCTGCAAAAAAGTGGAATAGATCGCGCAGAACGGGCGCAGGCCAGAGGCAGCCATGCCAGCAGCAAACGTCACCGCATGTTGTTCGGCAATGCCCACGTCGAACATGCGCGCCGGATGTGCCGCCCCGAAAATGTCCATCCCGGTGCCGCCGGGCATCGCGGCCGTCACGCCTACAATGGACGCATCATCGCGGGCCAGACGGGTCAAGGCTTGGCCGAACACGGCAGTGTAACTGGGCGCATTGGCGCGCTTTTTCACTTGCGTGCCACTCGCCACGTCGAACTTACTCACACCGTGGTATTTGTCCGCCGAAGCCTCCGCCGGGGCGTAGCCTTTGCCCTTGACGGTGCAGCAATGGATCAGGACGGGGCCCGTGGCCCGCGCGCGTGCAGCGCGCAGAACGGCCACCACTTGGGCGATATCATGCCCGTCGATGGGGCCCACATATTGAAAACCCAACTCCTCAAAGAGGGTACCTTGTGCACCAACAGCACCTGTCACCAGCTGGCGAGCGCGGCGGGCGTGGTCACGCAAGGGACCGGGCAACGCCGCTTCAAATCCTTCGGCAACCTGCTGCAACCCGCCCAAGGGCGAGGCGTAGAGCCCAGACAGGTAGGACGACATCGCCCCCACCGGTGGGGCAATCGACATCTCGTTATCGTTCAGGATCACGAACATGCGGCGGCCTTCGGCACCGGCGTTGTTCAGTGCCTCATAGGCCATGCCTGCACTGATGGAGCCATCGCCGATCACTGCAACCGCGTCTCCTGTGGGCTGGCCCATATCGCGGCCCACGGTGAAACCCAAGGCTGCCGAAATTGAAGTTGACGAATGAGCCGCCCCAAAGGGGTCATATTCAGATTCGCTGCGTTTGGTGAAACCGCTTAGGCCGCCCTCTTGGCGCAGGGTGTTCATACGATCGCGCCGCCCGGTCAGCACTTTGTGCGGATAGCATTGGTGGCCGACGTCCCAGATGATCTTGTCCCGCGGCGTGTCAAAAACCGCATGCAAAGCCACCGTCAATTCCACCACGCCAAGCGAAGAGCCCAAGTGGCCTCCGGTTTGGGACACCGCTTGGATGACTTCGGCGCGCAACTCATCGCTCAACTGGCCCAGCTGCGCATCCGTCAGGTGGCGCATATCACGCGGATCCTGAATGCGGTCCAAAAGCGGGGTCGGATGGGGGGCTGTCATGATGCAAACCTCGTGCGATGTGTCGGGGCGGGATAAAGCCTGTTGGCCCGGAAACAGGGGCGCCAAAAGACCTCAGGGACGAAATCTTTGGCACCACCTGCCTCCCGTAGCCAACAGGACGCGTCAAACGGATGCACCGTTCGACATTTCCGCGCATATCCAGGGACAGGACGGCGCGAAACGGGGGAGGACAGGGCCACCGCACGGGGCGGCCCGGTCCGGGTTAAGACGCGCCAAGCGCGTTAGGCAACAAAGGTGTCGCTGGCTTGGATATGATAGGAGAACGGCGTCGGATCGTCCGCTTCCTTGCTTTCCTCAGGCAACAGCAGGCCCACCACATAGGTGCCCAAAACAAGGACCAGCATGGCGATGCAAAAGATGGCTGCGTAGCCTGCACCGCGGAGCATCAAGATCCCCACCTTTGCCGTCAGCAAAAGCCGGCTGTCGTCGCCCGTGTTCAGATAGCTGTGATTGTCACTCATACTCTCTCTCCTATCTTAATCGAGCGGCGCAAAGCCGTGGTCCTGTGCCCAGACAAACCAGTTGTCCACGACAGTCCCGGTGAGCAAGATGCCAATACCGCCAGTCAGCGTTGTCAGCACAGCAAACCACCACGCCCAGCGGTGAATGCCTTCCATCGTGGCGTTAAAGCCCATGGTCCAGCGCCAGAACAAAGCCGCCCGTTCCGTAGCTGTGCCGCGGTCGACGATTTGCTCAATTTCACGTTCCCCGCCATATCGGCTGACCGCCAGAATGGTCGCCCCATGCATCGCAAAGAGCAGTGCCGAGCCATAGAGGAAGACGATCGAAAGCGCGTGGAACGGGTTGTAGAAGAGATTGCCATAGGTCAGCGAAAACAGGTTCGTCCAATCCAAATGCGGGAAAATCCCGTACGGCACCGCTTCGGACCACGATCCCATCAACACCGGACGGAACAGACCCAAAACGAGGAACAACCAGATCGCCGAGGCAAAGGCCCACGCAACGTGTTTGCCCATGCCCAACTCTTCGGCCCGCAGATACGTGCGGATCCACCAAGAGATCACCGACACCAGAAGGAAGAAGGACGCAATCAGCCACCAACCCCCTTCATCAAGCGGGGCCATTCCAAGCCCGTATTCCTCGGCGGGCGGCTCAAGCGCTAGCCAAAAGAGCTCGCGCAAGAACAGCGCGGGGGAATAGTCGACCTGTGCCCAAAAGCTCAGACCCACGATAAAGAACCACGCAAAGCCTGTCGCCATCGCTACCAGACCAAAGGGCCCAAGGTAGATGGGACCCAACTGGGCGTTCCCGATCAGACCGGCAAGCTGCGAAAAGCTCGCCCCTTTGGTGCGGTCCCGCGACAGCAAGCCATCGGGGTCCACGCCCATCTCCGGCGGTCCCTGAACTTGGACCTGTGTAAAGATATTTTGATATTCAGCCATTTTTCATACCCTCCTTACAGGTCTGCCCACCAAGGCAATTCGGCGTACCAATCCCACCATGCGCTCCACTGGTCGAACCAAACAGTGCCCGAGATCACGATACAGATCGCGCTCCACAGACCGGCGTTTAGCGCCAGCAAAAGACCCAAGCGGTGGATGCCGAGTGGCCCGATCGAATAGCCGATCAAATCGCGGAAATAGGTGTCTTCGTGGTCCGGTGTGCCCATGGTTTTGCCCTTGCCCGGGTTGACCGCCGACAAAACCAGCGAGCCGTGCAAAGCAAGCGCCAAACAGGTTGTGAAGAAGAACGTGATCGCAACCATATGCGCCGGGTTATAGTGGAAGTTGCCGTAGGCGTATCCCACGTTGTTCACCCAATCGAGGTGGCTGAAAATTCCGTAAGGAAATCCATGCCCCCAGGCGCCCATCAGGACGGGTCGGATGATCACAAGCGTCACATAAGCCAAGATCGCCACGCCGAAGGCCGCCGGCACGTGATAGCCCATGCCTAATTTGCGGCAAATCTCCACTTCGCGAAGCGCCCAACTGATGAAAGCCAGCGTGGCGCACATCGTGATGAATTGCCACAGCCCGCCTTCTGCAAGCGGCGCAAGACCCAAGCCCACCTCAAGGGATGGAGGATCAATTGAGATCAACCACGGGTTCCATGTGTCCCCCAAGGCCGCACCATAAAAGATCAAAATCGTACCAAGAGCGGCAAAAAAGAACGTCGTGACGCCGAAAAATCCGACATAGAAGGGGCCTACCCAAAAGTCGAACAGATCACCGCCAACCAAGGTCCCGCCCCGAACCCGGTATTTTCTTTCGAAGCTGAGCAGAGCCATCTTCTTTCTCCTTTTACGCGGCCCAACGACGGCATGTCGGGGCCTGCGCGATGAAAATTATTGTTTGGTTGCGGGCGATACCCGAAGGTGCACCGCCCGCAACCGATGTCATAAAGCCGATTACTCTGACGCTTCAGCCGCGCCAAAGGCACGGTCAAACCAGTTGGTCTCTGGATTGCTGAGCAGGACGAGGTGAATCATCGCTGCGAGCAAAAAGAGGAACACACCCTGAGCCACGAAAACGCGGCGGGGGTCAAAGATCAGCCAGATCTTGTAGAACTGTGCCATTATGTCAGATCCTCTCGATTACCAGGCGAACCAAGGCAGTTTGAAATACGTCAAGATGTGCGCGACCACGGCCACGATCGTGAAGATCATGAACCCGCTCATGTACACCGAGTGCAGTTCTTGTGCTTGCTCGTCTGTCAAACCTGTGAAGGACAGGTCGGTTTTATCAGCCATGTTTTTCTCCTGAAAAAAAATCACTGACACCGCAAACCCCCGCGGCCGGGTGACAGGGGCTCATCCCCTGCCTGTATTTCCACCTCCCCTTACGGATGGGCAGAACTGGGACTTCGGCGCGGACGCCGAAGGTATTGAAATCACGCGCTAAAGATACGCGGCGTGATGATATTGGCTTGGCTCCATGCCGCTTTGATCGGGCCCTGAGCCGGCAGGGTCATCTGGCGCAACGCGCGCAGGCCCCAGGTCAAAAAGCTCAGCGGCAGCGTCGCTACGAAGATGATTGCGAAATAGACGTAATACTCGCGCATCGAGGCTGCGTTGCGGGTGCGCCGCGTGCCCATTTGGTCGTGTGAACTAATATCCGTCATGATTTTGCTCCTCCCGAAGCTGGTTGAAGGGCTTGCACGGTTTGCAACACAACCCGCTCAGCGCCCGCGTCGAGCGCGCTTTTCTCGGCTGCGTCCCGCAGGGTTTTTGCCGCCGAAATACGTGTCAAAATGGGGTGGCTGGCGACAATTTCGTCTAGCTTAGCCTGCGCATCGGCATCCCAAGGGAAATCGCGCCGCAATGGGGTCGGCGTGGCGGGCGTGGCATCCATTTCCGAGGCCAGAGGCAAGATGTGAAAGAGCGCATCAAAAAGCCCGTTACAGACTTCTTGAACCAGATAGGTTGCCCCGGCATAGCCCATGAAGGGCGTGCCCGTTGCGCGCCGGATGGCCGCCCCCGGAAACGAAGCCGGAATAAACGCGGGCGCCGGGCCAAAGCCCGATTTCATCTCGGCCAGATACATCTTTTCGTTGATGGACCCCATCAGGATCAGCGGCCGTTTCTGGTGCACCATGGCCCGCACGGCGTCATTGTCGGTCTTTTTGCCTCGCGTCCGCGCCACCGCAAAGGCGCAAGGCAGACCCAAATCCGCCTCCAGGAAGTTTCGAACGCCGCGGGCATATGTTTCGTTCGCCACAATCCCGAAAGAGGCCGTAGCAAAGAAATCTTGCGTCACAGAGCGCCACAAATCCCATACGGGTTTGATAGTCGAATGCTTTTCCTGCTCAATGAACGGCTCTGGGTCGAGGCCCAAAAGATCGCCCAGCTTGCGCAGGAATTTGGTCGTGCTGTCGACACCAATGGGCGCCTGCAAATAGGGTTTATTCAACACTTCGCACAGGCCGCGGCCAAATTCGCGGTACATGCAGATGTTCACATCCGCATTCACCAGTCCGCGCATCTCTGAGACATGGGATCCCAGCGGCATGATCATGTTGACCTCAGCGCCGATGCCTTCGACCAGCCGCCGAATTTCAGCGAGGTCCGAGGGCATATTAAAGGTGCCATACATTGGGCCCAGGATGTTCACCCGCGGCGCATCTGTCTCTTCGCGCTTTTTCTCGGGCGGCATCCGGCCCTTGGTCATTCCAAATTCGGTAAAGATCCAAGTCATCGCGCGGTCCGCAGCTTCCCATTGATCTTCGTCGATGGTGCGCGGCAAAAAGCGTTGGATGTTGGTGCCTTGCGGTGTCACGCCGCCGCCGATCATCTCGGCGATGGAGCCAGTAACCACCACGGCGGGCAAGGCTGGGTCTAGCACGTCCCAGGCGCGTTTCATTGATTCCTCAGTACCCGCACCCATTTCACCTTCGCCGAGGCCCGTGACCACGATCGGCAATTCATGCGGCGGCAAAGCATCTGTGTAGTGTAGCACGGAGGTGACAGGCAGGTTTTCACATCCCACAGGGCCGTCAATCACACATTGCAAGCCTTTGACGGCGCAAAACGCATAGATCGCGCCCCAATAGCCGCCTGCACGGTCATGATCCTGAACCAACATCAGCAGCGCCCCCGCAGGCAGATATGTGCAACAGATCCCATCATATCATCTGAGCGGCCTTCGCAGCCCGCGCCTGTTTTTCAAGTTTCTTGAGGTTTTGCGCCCGGAATTGCGGCTGAACATTCGGGGATCCTTCCCAAACGCCGGACGTGTCACCGCTGCCCACACCTTCAAAGAAGGCTTTCATGCTATTCATACGGTCTTTATTGCCGATGGCGGCATTCACGACTTCGGCCAACGAACCTGCGCCGGCGACACCCATCAAGGGGCGCGCGGAAATCAGGTTGGTAAAGTAGAGCGACGGGATGCCTAGTTCTTTGCCCTTTTGGACAACGGGCGTGGTGCCGATGGCCAGATCGGGGCGAACAGCCTCCATCGCGGCGCAGTCATCTTCAAGCGACGCCCGGAATTTGACCTTTACTCCGCGCGCTTCGAGCCAGTCGGCATCTGCCGCAGACCAAGGCGTTTTGGGGCAGGCCGTGCCGACATAGGGGATATTCGCGCCACTTTCGATCAAGAGGCGCGCAACCAGTAGCTCGCTTCCCTCATACCCAGAAAGGGTGATCGTGCCGTTGACCGGCGTTGCCGCAAGGGCCGCCTTGATATCGGGCAAGAACATGTTTTGCGCCTTGCCCACCATGTCAGCGGACAGCCCAAAGGCGTCGCCAATGCCAGCAAGCCACGCGGCGGTGCCGTCATGCCCGACGGGGGCAGAGCCCACGACAGGCCGGCCCGCGGCCTGAAATTCCCGCACCGCGGCAGTATAGAACGGATGGATTGCCGCCACTGCGCCACAGTCCAACGCGGCATAAAGCTCACGCCATTCGCGGCAGGGCACCACAGGTCCCGCAGCAAGGCCCAAAGGCGCCAACATTTGCCCGATCATCATGGGATCGGCAGGGAACATTTCGCCCAAAAGGCTAACCGTAGGGCGATCGGATTTGCCGTTCTCGGGCATGGCGACGGGGCCTGCCTCAATCTCGCGGCGGGCATAGTTCAACATCGCGCCAGCCAGAACGTCTTTGGCCTCCGCGTGGGTTGGGATGCCAAAGCCTGGCACGTCAATGCCCACGACGCGGACGCCGTCGATCTCATCGGGCAATAGGCGCAGCGGCACGCCGGATGCGGTGGGCACGCAAAGGTTTGTCACGATGACGGCATCCAGCTTTTCTGGATCGGCGATATCGTGGACCGCCTCGCGGATATCCTCAAACAGCTTGCCTGTGACCAAGGTTTCAGAGTTGAACGGGACATAGCCAACGGACCGACGCGCACCATAGAAATGCGACACGAAGGTCAGGCCATAAACGCAACAGGCGGACCCCGACAGGATCGTCGCCGTCCGCTTCATCCGCAACCCAACCCTCAGCGAGCCAAAGGCAGGGCACATCGATTGCGGCTTGTCATGCGGACCTTGCGGATAATCCCGCGCGAATTGGTCCAACATCTCGGATTGGCCTGCCAAACGCGCAGCCTCAGCCATATCATTGCCGGAATGGCAGCCTAATCCGTCCTGCGGAATAGGCATGTCGCGGCCTTCGACCTCGGTTCCAACCGAAACCTCAGCCGCGCCGGCCGCGTCATATGTGACCTCTTCAGACATCGTCGTACACGACTTCAAGGCTGGCTTTGGGCTTGGAGAATTTGCCGCGCATGTCGGCGTCCGTTGCCGGTTGCAGCACCACATCTCCACCTGTCTCGGAGGCGTCAAAGAGACCCAAAAGACCATCTTGGTCGAGCGGTGCAGGACGCACGGGCGGTGCTTCGGCAACCGCCTCACCGAGGGATGCAAAGAGCTCTCCCCACTGCGATTCCATGGTGCCCACGATCTGATAATTCGCCGATTTCTTGCGCAAATCATCATCCTGCGGGATTGCTGCCAAGATCGGAATATCGACGGAATTAGCGAAAGCTGCCGCCTCGCCCGAACCGTCGTCTTTGTTGATCACAAGACCCGCAACACCCACGTTGCCGCCCAGCTTGCGGAAATACTCAACCGCGGAGCAGACATTGTTGGCCACGTAAAGCGACTGCAAATCGTTGGAGGCGACCAAGATCACCTTTTGCGCCATGTCGCGCGCGATGGGCAAGCCAAAGCCGCCGCATACAACGTCGCCCAAGAAATCTAAGAGGACATAGTCAAAGTCCCAATCGTGGAAGCCCAGCTTTTCCAACAACTCAAACCCGTGGATGATGCCGCGCCCGCCGCAACCGCGACCGACCTCTGGGCCGCCCAGCTCCATTGCGAACACGCCGCCGCGCTTAAAGCACACATCGCCAATCGCCACCTCTTCACCGGCAAGTTTCTTGCGGGTCGAGGTTTCAATGATTGTGGGGCAAGCTTTGCCGCCGAACAGAAGAGAGGTCGTGTCGGACTTCGGATCACAGCCGATAAGCAAAACACGCTTTCCCTGCTCGGCCATCATGTGGCTGAGGTTGGCCAGCGTGAACGATTTGCCGATGCCGCCTTTACCATAGATCGCGATGATCTGCGTTTTGGATGTGGGTTCTTCGGAAATGATGTCGGCAAGATCCTCGCCCGCCTCGTCGCGCAGACGTTGATCAAAATCCTTGATGGCGCCCCCATCTTTGAGGTTTGGAATATCCAGGGTCATGCAGTGCCTTCCCAGTTCAAGATCATTTTTAGACAGGCCGGGTCGCTGAATGCGGTTTCATAGGCTGTCTTGGCCGTTGTGGCCTGGGCCGTGTGGGTGATCAGACCCCCAAGGCTGAGCGCGCCGCTCTCGATAAGGGCGCGCGTGGCAATCAGATCGTCGCGCGTCCATTCGGCAGCCACGCGAAAGCGCGCCTCTTTCATAAAGGCGGGCGGAAAGGCAAAGCTGATAGGGGCTGCATAGAACCCGGCCAGAACGATTTCACCGCCCTTGACCAGCCGCCCGATGAGCGCACCCAAGATGCTGGCGTCGCCAGAGGCGTCGTAAATATTGCTGTAATCACGGCGCGGATCGGCGTCGGGGTGCAGCACCTGATAGCCTTCTGCACCTGTCGCACGGTCTGCATTGATGTCCCAAACCGTGGGCGCCGGTGCGCCCGCAGCGATGGTAAGGCGCGCCAGAAGGCGACCCAAAACACCGTGGCCGACGATCAAATCAGGAACTGCTTTGCCGGGGCCCGCAATGGCGTGACGCGCAGTGGCCGCGAGAGCGAGCAGCGCACCTTCGGCGCCCATAGCGCGGTCCACCTTGGTGGCGCGCGCGGCGTTAGACACAAGGACATTGGCCGCGCCGCCAAAGAGGCCCGCAGCCCCCTCAAAGCAGTTGGAGCCCGGCACAAAGACCTGATCGCCCGGCTTGAAAGGCGTGCTCGCCCCCGCTTCGATCACTTCGCCCGTCGCTTCATAACCAGGCACCAAAGGATACCCCATACCCGGAAACGGCGGCATTTCCCCGGTGTAGAGCAGTTTTTCCGTGCCAGTGGAGATGCCGGAGTGGGTCACACGCACCATGATATCATCCGCACCCGGCGGTGTGATATTCAGTGCTCCAAGATCCAATTTGCCTGGACCGTTGAGAATGACCGCAGTGGTTTGCAAAGAAACCCCCTCCCAATTCCAAGCTCTGAACTTGAAAAATCTGTACAGATTCGGCAGGTGCAAAGCTATCTATGTGTAAGTTAAATCTGACAGATGTAAGTGTCAATAATTTCTGACACTTTTACAAATTCATGTGTCACGGGGGCGCAATAAGACGATGGCGCGCGTTAGCTTTAGGGCTTTTGTGCCGTAATCGCCGTCGTCACGAAGGGTCGCCGGGCGCGCTGGACGGCAACGTTATCAAAACCTGCGGCCCGGCACAGTGCTGCAATCTCGGACGGGCTGCGCGCGCAGCCTGTTTCCATCGCCAATGTGTAAATCGCAAAGTACACATCGCCCGCGCGTGTAGGTTTGTGATCACCACGCATCGGCTCTGAGATAATGAGACGCCCACCCGCAGGCAGTGCCGCAAAGCATTTGCGCAATAGGGCGGCAACCGTGTCGTCGCTGTGATCATACAAAACGCGGATCAGTGAAATTGCATCAGCCCCGGTGGGCAGGTCATCGCTGCGAAAGCTACCTGGCACAATCGTGGTGCGGCCCGCGATGCCAGCCTGCGCGAAACGTGCGGTGGCACCCGGCACCACGGCGGGTAAATCGAAAAGGGTCATGCGCATTTTGCGCTGCGCGGCACTCGCGGCCGTCAAAAAGGCACCCGTACCGCCACCGACATCCATCAGATGCTCAATGCCCTTAAAAGGCACCGCAGCAAGCGTGTCTTCGGCCACCAAAGCCTGGCTTTGTGCCATCAGATCCGAATAGGTCTCCGCCACATCAGGGGCCACATCGCCGCCAAAGACATAGGGCCAAAATCCTGCAAGCTCAGGCTTTGTCTCGCCGCGGAAAAAGGCAACAGGATCGGCCAAATCACGGTAAAGAACGTCGTGGTGCAGGATCATCTGCTGCAAACCCGGCACCCCAACCAGCGCGGCACCCCGGCGCGTCAACGCCACCCGCGCCCCGCGCCGAATGCGCAGAATGCCAAGCGCAGCACCTGCGCGAACCAAGATCTGCATCCGCGCGTGCGGCACCTGCACCGCATCCGCCAGCGTCTCAATCGCCATCGCGCCGTTCATCAACCGAGCCGGAACTTCCAGCGCGACAAGGGTCGTCAAAACCTGCGCGTGGCAAAAGCCTGCAAGAATATCAAAAAGCGCCTCACCTTCGCGGCGCACCATGCCCCGCGTCAGCGGAAAGCGCGCAGCCCAAGCCTGGAACCGCCGCGCCGCCACAATCTGGTTGAACTTCGGCAACCGCAGCCCGCGCTGTGGGCCTGTCACGGGCACATCGACCATTAGCTGCCCTTAACGTGACGCTGTCCGGCACGCCATTTGATGGGCGTAAGCACTTCGGCCTGGGCGGTGACCAATTTGGCCAAGGTCGCCTCGCCCGGGCATTTGGGGATCGACGATATCGCCCCTGTCAGCACATCTTTCATGCGCGCAATCGCCCCCTCAACCCCAAGGGCCGTGACCGCATTCGGGCGCCCGTGCAGATCATCCTGACCGACAGGCTTGCCCAGCGCCTTTTCATCATAAAGCGCGTCTCGCAGATCATCGGCAACTTGAAATGCCTCTCCGATCCGCGCGCCCAACTCTTCCCAGGGGCCCGCGTCTTCGCCTGCCGCAACCGCGCCCATCTGTGTTGCCGCAATGAACAGCGCGCCCGTTTTGGCCCGGTGATAGGCCGAAAGGTCAATCTCTGCCTCGCTCTCCCAGCCTTGGCCGGCGCAAATGCCGCGTGGCATCCCCGTTTGACGTGCTAAAATCCCGATCAACTGCGCCACCCGGACCGGATTGTGCGCCGCAACATTTGCAAGCACTTCAAAGGCCATCACGATCAGACTGTCACCCGTCAATACCGCCAGCGGCTCGCCAAAGGCCATGTGAACCGACGGCTTGCCGCGGCGCGTGTCCGCATCATCGAAACAGGGCAGATCGTCATGCACCAACGAAGCACAGTGGATGAGTTCAAGCGCGACCGCAGCGGCATCTGTTACCTCTGGCCGCGGGTCCCCGCAGGCGACGGCAACGCTCATCAAGATGGAGGGACGAATGCGCGCGCCTCCCGGTGTGACGGCGTAATGCAACGCAGCACCCAGCTTTGCCGGAGAGGGCGCGGCCTGCCCTGCGCGGACGGCATCCAGCAGCGCGGCGTCGATCCGGGGTGCAAAACTCATGAAGAATCCTCCTAGGCTTCATGTGTAGTGTATTGATGACAGCACAGGTGTCAACTAAACTGGACATACAATGCTATTTGGAAACTGGACATGATGGCCGATCCAGCCCCCCACATTGCCGTAATCGGCGCTGGCATCGGCGGATTGGCCGCTGCACTGCGGCTTGCGCATCATGGCGCGCGGGTCACGGTTTGGGACATGCACTCTCATCCTGGCGGCAAAATGCGCCAAATGCCAACGCCTGCGGGACCGGTCGACGCAGGCCCGACGGTTTTGACGATGCGACACGTCTTTGAAAAACTCTTCGCCGATACCGGCAGCCCGCTGGAAGCGCATGTCACCTTGACGCGCGAAACGGTGCTCGCGCGCCACTTTTGGCCCGACGGCGCCCAGCTGGACCTGCACCAAGACGCACGCGAATCAGCCGAACAGATCGCGGCAGTCTTTGGCCCAAAGCCTGCGGCGGAGTTTCAGCGCTTTAACGCGCGCGCGGCTGAACTCTTTGACGCCTTCGATGCGCCGATGATGCAAGCGGCCAAGCCTTCGCTCGCGCGCCTCACGCAACATGTGCTGAAAAACCCGCGCCTGCTGAAGGCCATGGCGCCGCATCGGTCGCTGCAATCGGCGCTGCGCGCGACCTTCTCGGACAAGCGATTGGCGCAGCTTTTTGGCCGCTATGCCACCTATGTGGGCGGCCGGCCCGAGGCGAGCCCCGCGCTTTTGTCGCTGATCTGGCACGCCGAGGCGCAGGGCGTGTGGCACGTCACAGGCGGCATGCACGCCCTAGCGCAAGCGATTGCAGCGCGCGCCAAAGCCCTTGGCGCCACATTTCATTACAACAGCCCCGTGCACCGGATTGAGCTGCAAAACGGCAAACCCCGCGCCATTCAGACCGATGCGGGCCGCACAGAGGTCGACGCCGTGCTGTTTAATGGCGACCCGCGCGCCTTGGCCCAAGGCCACCTTGGCCCCGCAGTCCAAGGCGCGGTCCGCGAAAAAGGCACGCAACCGCGCAGTCTCTCGGCCTATGTGCACAGCTTTGCCGCTGTCCACGCTGGCCCCACGCTGGCTGCGCATAACGTCTTTTTCGGCGATACGCCGGAGGATGAATTCCGCCCCCTCTCACTCGGGCACATGCCGCATAGCCCCACGCTTTATATCTGTGCGCAGGACCGTTTCGATGGCAACACGCCCAGCGGGTTGGAGCGGTTTGAGATCATCATGAACGCGCCGCCTTGCCCCGACGACGCGCCCCCGCCCACCGAAAAGGAGATCGCCACATGTCAGACGCGCGTATTCGACCGGCTTCGCACCTTCGGCCTGACCTTCACGCCGACACCGGCGAGCAGCAGCCTGACCATGCCAGCGCAATTTGCGCAGATGTTCCCGGCCAGCAACGGATCCCTCTACGGGCGCAGCCCACATGGGATGATGGCGGCGCTAGACCGGCCGACGGTACGCACGGAGCTTCCGGGTCTGTATCTGGTGGGCGGGGGCGTGCATCCGGGTGCGGGGGTGCCGATGGCGACGCTCTGCGCCCAGCACGCGGCCGCGGCGATCATGCAGGACCACAGTTTGACCTAGACGTGCCCCCCGGCGGATATGCCTGGTGGTACATCGATGGGGTCAGCGATTGCGGCACCCGCGCCGTGTCCGTGATCTGCTTCATCGGGTCCGTGTTCTCGCCGTGGTATCACTGGTCTGGGCGCAACGATCCACGCAACAACTGCTGCATCAACGTGGCGACTTACGGCCCCGGCGGGCGCTTTGCCATGACGGACCGAGGACGCGACGCGCTGCGTACGCGCCCCGACAGATTTACTGTTGGGCCCTCGCAGATGCGCTGGCAAGATAGCGCGCTCATCCTTGACATTAATGAGGTCTCTTCCCTGCCGCTGATCTCGCGGATGCGCGGGCAGATCGTGCTAACGCCCAGCGCGGTCAGCACAGTTGAGCTGCCGCTCACGCCTGACGGGGCGCATGTGTGGCGGCCTTTTGCGCCGGTGTCGCGCATCCGCGTGGACCTTGAGGCACCGGGCTGGCAATTCGATGGGCATGGCTATTTCGACGCCAATTTTGGCACGCGCCCGCTTGAGACGGATTTTTCCTATTGGACTTGGGGGCGTTATCCAACGCGAGCAGGCGCCACCTGTTTTTATGATGCCACCCGCCGTGATGGCACAGCGCTTGAGGCGGCGGTGGCCTTCGATGAAAAGGGCAGCGCGCAGCTCATTGACGCGCCCAAGCGCCAAACCTTTCGGCGAACTGGATGGGCGCTCCGGCGCGAGACCCGCGCCGATCCCGGCACGACACCGCGCCAGATCAAACCCATGCTGGATGCCCCGTTTTATTCCCGCTCTGTTGTGGAAACGCAGATTAATGGCGAGGTTGTGCAGGGCGTGCACGAGGCGCTGGATCTCGATCGCTACGCTAATCCGCTGCTCAAGCCGATGTTGGCCGTGCGGGTGCCACGGCGGGCGCGCTGGCCAAAGGTCCTCGCCTAGTCTGCACCGAAACGGGCGTTGAGATTACAGATCAGACGGCACAATCGGCGCTTCATTCGGATTGCGCCGCCAAACAGAATAGTTCAACGCCGCCGCCACCGTAACCCACGCAAGATACGGCAAAAACGCCGCACCGGCCCAAGGATCCACCGCAAAGTGGTGCCACGTCGCGCCCGCAACCGAAATCCACAGCGGCGCCATCACGTAAAGCGCACCTTTCAGGCGGCGCAGCCCGAAAAACACTGGCGTCCAGAGTGTCGCAAAAGCGCCCTGTGCGGCCCAAAAAGCGAGAGCATAGGCGCTGCCGTCTTGGCCCGCCACGCGCGCACCGGCAAATGAAATGAGCAGATAGATCGTGGTCCATGCCACCGGAAACGCCCAATCAGGCGGGGTCCAGCGCGGCTTGTCCAGGCCCACATACCAGCGGCCCGGCTGGAACACTGCGCCTGTGGCCCCTGCGGCCCCGCAGGTGACCAAGAATACCGCAAACAAAAACCAATCCAACGTCTTGCCTCCTATTCAGCGGCAAACTCCGTTGCCTGATCCCGCGCGTCAAGGCGCGCTAAGGCGTCCAAAAGCTGTGCCGTACGCCCGCGCTCTACCCGGTCTGCCGCGGCCTCAACCAAAAACTGCACTTCGGGCAACGCTGGAGCATAGATAATCGGCGATCGCGGTGTGACAAGCGTGGCTGCCGCACGGGCACCTGCTTGGGCCATCCAACCTGCTTTTTGCCAGGCGTTTGTGTGTGCACGACGCGTGATGCTGTCATGACCTTGGCGGCGCAGCTGCGTGCCGATCCCGGCATAAACATAGCGGGCCGCAAAGATCCCGCTGCGGGCGGCTGGGGGCAATGCGGCGATGCCTGCCTCAGAGCGCAGATAGAGCCGCCGCGCTTCGGCCAAGAGCTTGCGCACCATCGTGCGGGTCGCCGCATCGGGTTGCGGGTCGCGCAAAAACGCTTCGGGGGTTTTACCAGCGGCGGCAAGCCAATCGAGCGGCAGATACAGCCGCCCTTCGCGGGCGTCCTCCCCCACATCGCGGGCAATATTCGTCAACTGCATCGCCACGCCCAAATCGCAGGCGCGCGCCAGCGCATCAGGATCGCGTACCCGCATCAACACGCACATCATCGCGCCAACGGCCGAGGCCACCCGGGCCGAATATTGGATCACACCCGACAGATCGTCATAGCGCCGCCCCTCAGCATCCCAAGCCAAGCCTTCCAGCAGAGCATCAGGCAGCGCGCGCGGCATATCGAAGGCCTCGACGATCGCGGCAAAGGCCCGATCTTCAGGCGCATTGCGCGGCCGTCCGGCATAGGCGTCATCCAGTCGCGCCTGCAAGGTCAGAACCGCGCGGGCCTTATGCGCGCCCTCGTCCACCTCGTCATCGGCCACGCGGCAAAACGCATAAAGCGCCAGTGCCGGATCGCGTACCGCGGCAGGCAAAAGTTTGGAGGCCGCGTGAAACGACAGGCTGCCGGTCCGGATCAAATCCCGGCAGTACGCCATGTCATTCGGATCGATCATTCTGCCGCCAATGGCACATGGGCCTGCTGCGGCGCATCAGGCACCATCTTGCCCAGCACTTCCGCGCTGGAAATCACGCCGGGCAAACCTGCGCCCGGATGCGTACCTGCTCCCACCAGATAGAGGCCGCGCGCTTCCTCAGATACGTTATGGGGGCGGAACCAAGCGCTTTGCAGAATGCGCGGCTCCAGCGAAAAGCCACAGCCGTGCGGGCTGAGATAGCGGTCGCGGAATGTCTCGGGTGTGAACTCTGTCTCGGTGGTGATGCGCGCCTGAAAGCCGGGCATGATTTTTTCCAGCTCGGCCGCGACCTTGGCCTTGTATTTGGGCGCCTCAACCTGCCAATCCACGCCGTTGTCCCAGCCTAAATGCGGCACTGGCGAAAGGACATAAAATGTATCATCTCCCTTGGGTGCCACGCCCGGATCCGTAACCGCGGGACGGTGGACATAGAGGCTCATGTCGTCCGACAGCTTGCCACGCATGAAAATGTCGCGCAGCAACCCAGTATAGCGTGGCCCATTGACGATGGTGTGATGTCCCACATCAGACCAATCGCCCGCAGTGCCTTTGGTACCAAAATACCAAACATAAAGGCCCATGGACCAGCGCTTGCGCCCCAGCTTTGGCGCAGTCCAGCGCCACTTTTTGTGGTTGCGCAGTAGATGGGTATAGGTGTGGCCCGCGTCTGCATTGCTGACGATCAAAGGCGCATGCATTTCGCGGCCATCGGTCAGGCGCACAGCCTTCGCTGCCCCGTCTTTCAGGAGGATTTCGTCAACCTCAGCGCCCTGCTGGATCACGCCACCCTGGCTGCGCACCACGGCCGCCATTGCATCCGCGATCGCCTGCACGCCGCCCATCGCATAATGCACGCCAAACTCTTTTTCCAAATGCCCCACCAGTGCATAGATGGAGGTCACATGCGTGGGGTCGCCACCAATAAAGAGCGGGTGAAACGACAAGGCCATACGCAGGCGCTCATCTTTGACCCGCGTGGCCACATGCCCATAAATCGACCGATCCGCCCGCAGTTGCGCAAATTTTGGCAGCACCTTTATGGTTTCCCACAGCCGGTGCATCGGCTGGGCCACCATGCCCTCAAACCCCACTACATAGCGGGCCTTGCTGTCGCGCATGAACCGGCGATATCCCTTCAGATCGCACGGGCTGAGGCGGGAGACCTCGGCCTCCATCCGCGCATCATCGCCGCAGGCGCTGAACCGCGCACCATCCGGCCAGCGCACCTCATAAAAGGGATCCAGTGGACGCAGATCGACGTCTTTATGAAAATCACGCCCGCAGGCCTGCCACAACGCCTCAAACACCTGCGGCACAGTCACGATCGTCGGGCCCAGATCGAACCGGTGCCCGTCTTGGGTAATGGAGGAACCGCGCCCGCCCGCCCGGTCAAGCCGGTCCAACACCGTGACGGCATAGCCCTTAGCCCCAAGCCGCATCGCAGCCGCCAACCCACCCAGGCCTGCGCCAATCACGATGGCAGAGGGGTCATTTTCGGAAAGGCTGGTCATGGTGCAAGACTCACTGTCATTTCAACTCACCCTAGCGTTGTACACTTTGATTTACAACTTTTCTCCGCAATCCCTTCCCAAAATGGTCCAAATATGTAAACCTTACCTGACAATACCGTAGCCCAACCGCCTCAGAGCCCACATGACACAGGTCGTCAGCCTCAGTTTCTTTAGATTTGACAGCCCTCTGTCGAAGTTTTGGGCGTTGTCCATGATGGCGTTCGCGCGGTGGCCCATGTCCCGCGTGCCGGGTATCGGCTTTTGGAAGCTCTGCGGTTCAGGCACCGGCGAAGGGTTCACGCCGCGCCCCAACACCGGCGTCTACGCGGTGCTGGCCACATGGCCAGACCTTGCCACAGCACAGGCTCGCAT
This sequence comes from uncultured Pseudosulfitobacter sp., assembly GCA_965656435.1. Taxonomy (GTDB): domain Bacteria; phylum Pseudomonadota; class Alphaproteobacteria; order Rhodobacterales; family Rhodobacteraceae; genus Pseudosulfitobacter. Next base: position 22,817 of record CBFHKQ010000031.1, read on the forward strand.
CAAATCGGCGCGTATTTTTCAACGCTACCGCGCACAGGCCTGCGAGGATTGGACCGTCTATTTGGCGCCGCAGTCCGCCCGTGGCGCGTGGTCGGGCAAGGCACCTTTTTCGCCTGCAACGGCTGACCCAAACGACCCTACAGGACCGCTGGCCGCCCTTACCCGTGCCACGATCAAACCACGCATTTTAATGCGCTTTTGGCGACGTGTGCCCAATATCTCTGATGTGATTGGGCGGGACCCCAATGTCCTGTTCAAAATTGGTATCGGCGAAGTGCCCATGCTGCACCAAGTCACCTTTTCCATCTGGCCGGACGCCGCTCGGATGGCGCAATTTGCCCGCCAAGGCCCCCACGCCGAGGCGATCCGCGCCGTGCGCGAAGAGGGCTGGTTCACCGAAGAACTTTACGCCCGCTTTGCCGTGCTAACCCATGAGGGCACCTGGGGCGGCACCGCCCCGATTGCGGCCCAGAACTCTGCCGGGGTCACCGCCCCTAAAGCCTCCCCTTTCGACGTATTGGATCCCGTATGAAACAGCCCTTTCCTTTCTCTGCGATTGTCGGCCAGGACGACATGAAACGCGCCATGCTGCTCACCGCGATTGATCCAAGCATCGGGGGCGTGTTGGTCTTTGGCGACCGCGGCACCGGCAAATCGACCGCTGTGCGCGCACTGGCGGCGTTGCTGCCGCCGATCCGCGCCATCAAGGGCTGCCCCGTAAATAGCGCACGGACCAGCGACTGCCCCGACTGGGCGGGCATCACAACGCAAAAGGCGCATGACATGCCGACCCCAGTTGTGGACCTGCCTCTGGGTGCGTCCGAGGACCGAGTGACAGGTGCTTTGGACATTGAAAAGGCGCTGACACGCGGCGAAAAGGCTTTTCAACCCGGCCTTTTGGCCCAAGCCAACCGTGGGTACCTTTATATCGACGAGGTCAACTTGCTGGAGGATCACATCGTAGATCTCTTGCTGGATGTGGCGCAATCGGGTGAAAACGTAGTGGAGCGTGAAGGCCTCTCCATTCGCCATGCGGCACGCTTTGTGCTGGTGGGATCTGGCAACCCCGAGGAGGGCGAATTGCGTCCACAACTTCTGGACCGGTTCGGTCTGTCGGTGGACGTGGCCTCCCCCCAAGACATTGATGAGCGGATCGAGGTGATCAAGCGCCGTGATGCCTATGAGAACGACAACGCGGCCTTCATGCTGCGCTGGCAGGCCGAGGATGCCGCCCTGCGCGACCAAATCATTACCGCCCGTGGCACGCTCAAAGAGATGCACACGCCCGACAGCGCGCTGCGCGATGTGGCTGAGCTGTGCGTGGCGCTGGGTTCGGACGGGCTGCGTGGGGAACTCACGTTGCTGAAGGCGGCCCGCGCCTATGCTGCGCTGCGCGAAGACCCCAGCGTGTCGCGCGCCCACGTTCGCGATGTGGCAGCCTTGGCGCTGCGCCACCGCTTGCGGCGCGATCCACTGGATGATGCAGGGTCCAGCACGCGAGTGGCGCGCGTCGTGGCGGAGACGCTGGCGTGACACCCATTGCCCGGGCCTGCCTTGCGCTGCGCTTGTTGGCGGTGGACCCGCAGTTGGGCGGGATTATGCTGCGCGCCCGTGCGGGGCCTGCGCGGGATATGTTTTGTGCTGCCCTCGACCGATTTGACCGCGCGCAACTGCGGCTGCACCCCACGATGGGGCCCGATGCAATAGAAGGCGGTGTCGATGTCGCCCGCTCACTCGGACAGGGTTCTTTGGTGGCGCGGCGGGGCCTGTTGGACCGCGCGCCAAGCCTTTTGATCCTGCCAATGGCGGAACGGACCGAAGGCTACCTGTGTGCGCAACTTGCCGCGGCCACGGATGCTGGACGCCACGTTCTGATCGCTCTGGATGAGGGTGCGGAGCCAGACGAGCACCCGCCGACCCGGCTGAGCGATCCTTTGGCTTTTCACCTGATCCTCGAGGATGTCGGACTTGCCGAGGCGCAGGCAATGACGGACGTAGACCTGTCGCTGCCAACCACCCGCTTAGGTGACATCACCGCGCCTGAGGATATGATTGAGGCGGTTACAACCCTAAGCGTTGATCTGGGCATCGTCAGCCTGCGCGCGCCGATGCTGGCCCTCCGCGCGGCCAAAGCACATGCCGCCCTTGCCGGCCGTTTGATTGTCACAGCGCCCGACCTGCAAGCCGCAGCAGAACTGGTCCTCGCCCCCCGAGCAACACGCTTGCCCCAGATGCAAGACCCCGAGCCTCCCCTCCCAGAAAATGCGTCCGAACCCACGGAGGCCGAGACACCTGAGGCGGACAACACGCCGACCGATGCGATGCCACAGGACATGTTGCTAGCCGCGATTGCGGCGGCCCTGCCCCCAGATGTCTTGGACACCGGGCACCGCGTCCCGCCACCGAAAGGCGGCGGCAGCGGCGCAGGTACCAAACGTGTCGGCAACAGACGGGGCCGCCCCTTGCCGCCACGGGCGGGCGGCGGTGGCGGCACAGGCGCGCGGGTGGATCTATTTGCTACGCTTAGGGCGGCTGTCCCCTGGCAACGGATGCGCCAAGCGCAGTTCCCGGACCGGACTGGCGCGATCGTTCTGCCGTCTGATCTGCGCTATAAACGCAGCCAAGACCTCTCAGACCGGTTGCTGATCTTTGCCGTCGATGCCTCCGGTTCCTCCGCTGTGTCGCGTCTGGCCGAAGCCAAAGGCGCGGTGGAGCTGTTGTTGGCAGACGCCTACGCCAAGCGCGATCACGTGGCCTTGATCGGCTTTCGTGGGACGGGCGCAGAGGTCTTGTTGCCGCCCACCCGCTCGCTTGTGCAAACGAAACGCCGACTTGCCGATCTGCCCGCCGGTGGCGGCACCCCGCTTGCCGCAGGGCTGCGCGCCGCACTTGAGGCCGCCTTTGCCGCGCGCAACAAAGGGCTGGCGCCCATTCTGGTGGTGCTTACAGACGGGCGTGGCAATGTGGATCTGAACGGACAGCCCGGTCGCCCACAGGCCGCAGAGGACGCAAACAGCATCGCCAAAGGGATTGCCCAAGCGGGCTTTGAGGCCGTGCTCATCGACACCGCCAATCGGCCCGAGCGCAGTCTGGAGGTCCTCGCCCAAGGCATGAACGGACGCTATGTTCCCCTGCCACGTGCGAATGCACACCGCCTGTCCCAGGCGATTGGCGATGCGTTGGAGGCCTAGGCCCCATGGATTGGGCGCGCCACAAACACGATTGGCCGATGGCCGACACATCCGAGTTTGTCCTAAACAAACCACACCGCTGGCATGTGCAACGCATGGGCACGACCGGACCTTGCGTTCTGTTTTTGCACGGCGCAGGCGGCAGCACACAAAGCTGGCGACATCTGATGCCCCTTCTGTCGCCACACATGCGCGCGATTGCGATTGATCTGCCCGGGCAAGGCTTCACCAAATCCGGCGCCCAACAGCGCGCAGGCCTGCGGCCCATGGCCGAAGATATTGCCGCCCTTTGCGCCGCCCAAGGCTGGCAGATCGACGCAATCATCGGGCACTCTGCCGGGGCCGCCATCGCGCTTGAGCTCGCGCCGCGACTGCCCCGCCCCCCTGTCGTCGTGGGCCTCAACGCCGCGTTGGGGAACTTCCAAGGCTTGGCGGGGATCCTCTTTCCGTTGATGGCGAAGGCACTGGCGATGATGCCCGGGGTTGCCGCGTTTTTTACCGCCTCTACTGCGCGCCCCGGCTCAGTTGCGCGGCTGATCGAGGGCACAGGCTCCAAATTATCCACGGCTGATCTGCGGTTTTATCAGGCTTTGGTCAGCAACCGTGAGCACGTGGACGCCACCCTATCGATGATGGCGCAGTGGGATTTAAACCCCTTGCTGCAAAAACTGCCCGACTATGCGGGGCCGCTTTTGCTGATCGCTGCGGAGAACGACAAAGCCGTCCCGCCGCAAACCTCGCAGAACGTGGCGCATAAAATGGCCCGAGCAGAGGTGACAATGCTGCCCGGACTTGGCCACTTGGCGCACGAAGAAGACGCAGCGGCCTGCGCCGCGCCGATCCTCACGTTTCTGACCAAAACGGGTGTTTTGAAAGCCTAAAGCTTGCGCCCTACAAATGGGCTGCAAATTCCGCCAGGACCGCCTCGTACACCTCGCGCTTGAACGGCACGATCGCATCCGGCAGCTCTGACGGTGGCAGCCATTTCCACACCGAGAATTCAGGATGCTCGGTTGCGATATTCACGTCGCCGTCCGTGCCAAGAAAACGCAACAAAAACC
>CBFHKQ010000032.1:0-26893 GCA_965656435.1 uncultured Pseudosulfitobacter sp.
CTGGCGTAGGACGGCATATAGAAGAAGTCAGCGTCTACACCCCCGACCGCATCTTCGGGGAAGAAGGCGGGGATAAAGCTCGCCTGGCGGTGCATGTAGCACTGCGGCGGCGATGCAAATAGGCCCTTGGGACTGTCGCGGAAATCGGTCGAGGCAACCGCGCCAGCACCGCCCACCACATAGGCGTCATTACGGGCAAAAGCGCCAAACTCTTCGATTGCGGCAACCACTTTGGGGTCGTTGAACTTCAACTCATTCGCCACCCAGGCGTCGTAATCCGCTGGGGATTGCGTGCGCAGCATCAGATCTTCAACCCAGTCAGTTGCGGGCCAGCCCGTTGCGCCACCGGATCCCAGACCTATGCACCACGGCGTGCCACCATCGGCCACGATTTGGTCAGACAGAGCTTTCAACTCTTCCATGGAACCCGGAATGTCATAGCCCGCATCTTCAAAGTTTTCTGGGTTGTACCAAACTAGCGATTTCACATCGACTTTGAAGAATAGACCAAACAGGTCGTCTGCGCCGTTTGCATCAGCATATGTGCCCAGATCAACCCAAGATTGCCCTGCCGCATAGTTCGCGCGCACCCAGTCGTCGGTGCCATCTTTGAGTGGCGTCAAGAAGCCTCGGCCGGCCAAATCAGCGGCTAAGCCAGGCTGTGGGAACACGGCGATATTGGGCGCAGAGCCGGCTTCGGCGTCGACAACAATTTGCTGTTCAAAGCTGTCGGAGCCCACATAGTTGGCTTCGATCCCTGTCGACGCAGTGAAGCCCGCCAATACTTTTTCGACATTTTCTTGGTCTGGGCCCAACCAAGGGCCAAAGACGGTAACCGTTTCCGCCTGCGCGGCACCGACCGTCAGCGCAAGGGCTCCCGCTGTCATCAATAACATTTTTTTCATTATATTTCCTCCCGTTGGCGCATGGCGCCAGTTTTTAAACCTAAGGTGCTTTGACGCGGAAGAGGCTTGACCGACTCGCGTCAAAGCGCTTTGAGTGCTTGAAATTGTTTCACCACTGTGTGAAAGTCAATGATCAAATCTGTGCAACCCCGCGTCATCGGGTGGCGCCAATTTCTATCCGAGCGGGTCCCAAAGACATGAACCTAAAAGAGTTGTCCGAATTGCTAGGCCTGTCGCAAACGACGGTGAGCCGCGCTCTGAATGGCTATCCGGAGGTGTCGGAGGCGACGCGCTTGCGGGTGGAACATATCGCACGAGAAAACAACTACATCCCGTCTTCTCGCGCGCGGTCGCTGGCGTTAGGCCGGTCCATGGCAATCGGGCATGTGATCCCGGTGTCGACGCAGCACGAGTTGGTAAACCCCGTTTTTGGGGACTTCATGGCAGGGGCGGGCGAAATCTATAGTGCGCAGGGCTATGAAATGGTGCTTCGGCTGGTGCCCGATGACGACGAGGCACGCGTCTATCAAGAGCTGCGCGCCAAGGGAAACGTGGACGGTTTGGTGCTGCACGGTCCACGCGTTGATGACGGGCGGATTGATCTGCTGTCGCAATTGGGCTTACCCTTCGTGGTGCACGGCCGGACGATGGATGTGTCTTCCTCTTATTCTTGGGTGGATGTCGCCAACACAGAGGCGTTCCGCCAAGCCACCAGGCATTTGTTGGATTTGGGTCACCGGCGTATCGGGTTGATCAACGGGTCAGAGCGGATGGCCTTTGCCCATCGCCGGCGGCGGGGCTTTGAGGAAGCTTTGGCCAAGGCCAATATTGCCCCCGACGGCGCCCTCATGCATGCCGCTGAGATGACAGAGAGCAACGGATTTATGGCGGCCTCCAGGATGCTGAACGCGCCCAATCCGCCGTCGGCCTTTGTCGTTTCTTCGACGATCAGCGCGCTGGGCGTGCAACGCGCGGTGACGGCCAAGGGCGGCGTTTTAGGGCAAGACGTCTCTGTCGTCGCCTTTGATGATGATCTGTCATACCTTCGAAATGAGGGGGCAGGGACGCCAGTGTTTACGGTGCTGCGCAGCTCGGTCCGCGAAGCGGGGCGCTATGTTGCGCGTATTTTGCTCAGCCAGATCGCCCAGCCCGGCACGCCGCCTCAGAACCACATGATGGCGCTGGAGTTGATCCAAGGCACCTCTACCGGACCGTTCAAAGCCAATTAGCGCCGTGCGCCTACGCGAGCCAAGCCAGTGAAAAAAGGCTGAGGATTGAGGTCCAGATGATCACGGGTGAAATTGCATCCGTGCGCACTTTGTAAAGCGTTGCCAGCGCGAAGGCCATCGCGCCCGACGGTCCCGCCGCGTTCAAAAGCACCATCTCATCCCAAACCGCAGGTCTCTCGCCCAGCCCCAGAGTGGCAAAGACGGCCACAGGCAGAACCGCCAGTTTGATCGCTGACACCACCGCGATTTTGGCGTTCGGGATCAAGCTGTGTCCCGACAGGATCACCCCCAGTGCAAAAAGCGTCAGCGGCGCGGCCGCGGCCCCGGCGAATTGACAGGCAACCCGCAGCGGCTCTGACACGCTGAGGCCGAGCAGGTTGGTCATGATGCCCAAGAAAATGGTAATTAACACGGGGTTTTTCAGTAATCGCAGCACGCTGTTGCCTAGCGAAGCGCCCTTATTGGCCAAGACATCTGTGGTAATGATGAAAAACGCGAAGGTAATGGTCGCATCCCAGACCACCAACGCTGTAACCGGCAGATTGCCTGCGGGGCCGTAAATCAACGATGAGATCGGCCAGATATAGAGCAGCGAGTTCACAAAAACCGTGGCCATTGCCAACAGCCATGCTTCCAGAAGTGCGCAGCCTAACACATAGACGCAGACCGCGAGTGTCAGACAAAACACGACAGCCTGTGCCAGGGCGTAAAACGCAATCGCGTCGATGTAAAAGCTGCTGAAATCCACCCCGTTGACCAGCGGAAAGATGAGCGCCGGTTGCAGCACCAAAAAGGCCACTCGGTTAAGCGTGGTCGCCTCGCCTTTGCTTACGAATTGCGCACGGCCCATCACAAATCCAAGCACCATGATGGAAAAGACAGGCAGGATATTTTGCGTCAGGACGTCAATCACGGGCGGGTGGTTCCTTGGTGCAGGGCGGTTGGCCCGTTAGAGGCGCGCGCGGCCTAGTGGATGCGCACGCCTTGGCCTTGCAAAGACGCCTGAACGGCCGCAAGGTCAACCTCTGCCAGGTCTTTTCCGCTTTGCACTGAGAGGGCGGCCGCCGTACCTGCCCCTTGGCCTGTAACTGCGCAGCACGCCATGTTGCGGGTTGCGGCATGGGCGATTTTATCGCCGCCGATAGCCCGCCCTGCGATGATCAAATTCTTGATCTTCTTGGGCAAAAGCGCGCGGTAGGGGATGTGCATATAGCGCCCTGTTGTGGGGATGATGAGTACGCCGTAGCCGTCGATGAACTCCGGATAGATGCCGATGGTGTCGTCGAACCGCGCCTCATGGCGCACGTCGGCTTCGGTCATGTTATACTGCGCATCCAGTTTGCGCGTATCGCGGATGCCGATCGACATGCCAAAATTACGCAGCCGCACACCGTCGCAGCCCGGTGTATATTCGCGCAGCGCCTCGATCGCATGCATCGCTTGGCGGCGGCCCTCAATCTCAAAGGCGGTCATGCTGTCGGGATCGGTGCCATCGCAACCCGCCAAATGGATCAGGTTCATATAGGTCATCTCGCCACTGTCGTGCACCGCCCCCCATGTGCCGCCGATGGTGTTAAGGTGAGCGGGAATAATCCCGTCTTTGATCGCTTGTTCAAAGGGTTTGCTGAGGAAGGGCGAAAACATATCGTCCTCTTTGCCCGATGTCTCGACGATCCATTCGCCGGTTGACCAGTCTTTGTAGGTCTGCGGATCCTGATTGACGCCTTGCATAAAGCGGGACTTGTCGACGCCCGCCACATGGAACATCACGCTGGCGGCCTGCATCTCTTCGATCGGGGTTTTTAGTGTTGGGGCACCGGCGCGGTGGGCCACGTCTGCGTCGCCTGTGGCGTCGATGATCCGCTTGGCCAAAATTGCCTCGCGCCCAGATTTCGATTCCACAATGACGCCTGTGATGGTGTCACCGTCCATGATGGGGGCGACGAATTGCCGATGTAACATGGGTACGATCCCTGCCTCTTCGACAAGGCAGTCCGCGACCAGTTTGAAACCTTCGCTGTCCAACTCATAGCTGAGCGATTGGCTTTCTGGCACGGCCGCGCCCATTGCCTTGGCGCGGTCTTCGAACTCGCGTCCAATACCGCCCGCCTCAACGGTATCCGTGTGTCGGTACCAGGCGAAACCTTCGACGCCGACAACCGTGATGTTGCCACCAAAGCACCCAAACCGTTCCAGCAGTGCGACACGGACGCCCGTGCGCGCCGCGGCGAGCGCTGCGGCCAGCCCCCCGGGGCCAGAGCCCACAACCAATACATCGGTGTCGTGGATCACGGGTGTTTGCCGCGACGGTTCGTGAATTGTCGTTTGTGCCATCAAAGCCTCGCCTGTCTGGCAGGTTTGGTGCGGCATGATAGCCGCGCGCGCAATAGTTTTTTGCACCCGCGCTTTTGTGACCCTGCGACGCACAGCGTGCGCGGGTGGCCTTGGTGGTCTGAGTTGAGGTGCGCTGTTCCCCGTCTTAGGCGGTCAAAAGCGCTGAGATTTCGTCCACGGCTTTGGCAACCAAAGCCGTGTCGCCGCGCGCCTCAACGTTCAAACGTACGACCGGCTCGGTGTTGGAACTGCGCAGGTTGAAGCGCCAGTCCCCCATGTCAAAGCCCAGCCCGTCCATGCGGTCAATGTTCTGGGCGGCCTCGGCGTAGCTTGCTTCCACCCGTGCGATCGCGGCGCTTGGGTCTGCCAAGGTAAAGTTGATCTCGCCGGAGGAGGGGAACGCTGCGCGGCGGTCGGCGACAAGGCTTGCAAGGCTGCCGTGGCGGCTTACCAGCTCCGCCACCAAGAGCCACGGGATCATCCCGCTGTCGCAATAGACGAAATCGCGGAAATAATGGTGCGCCGACATCTCGCCGCCGTAGACCGCGTTCTCTGCGCGCATCGTCTCCTTTATAAAGGCGTGTCCTGTGCGGCTTTGGATGGCAGTGCCGCCGGATTTGGCGACCAAGTCTTGGGTGTTCCAAATGATGCGCGGGTCGTGGATGACCGTGCTGCCCGGTTGTTTGGCGAGGAATGCATCGGCGAGCAAGCCCACCACGTATTCCCCGTCGATAAAGGCTCCTGTGTGGTCAAAAAAGAAACACCGGTCAAAATCTCCATCCCACGCAACGCCAAAATCCGCGCCTGCCGCCCGCACCGCATCCGCCGTCGCGGGGCGGTTTTCTGGCAACAGCGGATTGGGGATGCCTTGGGGAAAGCTGCTATCGGGGGTGTGAAAAATCCGCTCAAAGATCAGCAGCGCGCCGCTTTCGGCCAGTGCTGTGGCAATAGCGTCAAAGGTGGGGCCAGCGGTGCCGTGGCCCGCGTTTACCAAAATCTTCAGCGGCTTGAGGGCGCCCACATCGACGAATTTGCAGATGCCCGCCGCATAGGCACGCCGCGCCTCAACGGCGATGTCGCTTGTGCTGCCGGGGATCTTCGCGGCGGTAAAAGCATTTTCTTCGGCCAGCGTTTTGATCCGCGCCAAACCGTTGTCGGCGCTAAGCGGGGCGGAGCCTGCGCGGACCATCTTCATCCCGTTGTAATCCATCGGGTTGTGCGAGGCTGTCACGCAAATCCCGCCGTCGGCGGCGTATTCGGTGGTGGCGAAATACATCTCTTCGGTGCCCGACAGGCCCAGATCCAGGACAGTGCATCCCTGATCGCGCAGCCCCTGTGCCACCTGCGCTGCCAGCGCCTCTGAAGAGGCGCGCACGTCACGGCCCAAGACTACGGTTTTGGCCCCCAGCGCAACGGCAAATCCGCGCCCGATGCGGTAGGCGATCTGCTCGTCTAGGTCCTGCCCAAGGCGGCCCCGAATGTCGTAGGCTTTGAAACAAGTTAAGGGCATAAAAATCCATTCTTAAATCGGGTTGGTCTGGTGTCTTATGCCCACAGGATAAGTGCTGTATTGACGGCCTTGCAACAAAAACTGCGGGCGCTGCGGGCAATGAACACCCTAGCCCTCGACCGAGATCGGCAGGTCCAGACCATGGGCCCGCAAGAGCCTGCTGCGCTGGGCGTTTTTCAGATCGAACGCCACCATCTCGGCGCACATCTCACGCGCCGTAATCTCAGGCTCCCACCCCAGTAGGGACTTGGCCTTGGAGGGATCACCGAGCAAAGTCTCCACCTCCGCAGGCCGGAAATAGCGCGGGTCAATCCGCATGATCACATCTCCGGGCGTGAGCGCAGGCGCATGATCGCCCGTGATCTGATCCACCAGGGCAACCTCGTCCACGCCTGCGCCTTCAAAGCGCAGGGTGATGCCCAATTCTGCGGCGGACCATTCGATGAATTCGCGCACGGAATGCTGCGTGCCTGTGGCGATAACAAAATCCTCGGCAGCGTCTTGTTGCAGCATCATCCACTGCATCCGCACATAATCCTTGGCGTGCCCCCAATCGCGCAGCGCGTCGATGTTGCCCATATACAGGCAGGGCTCCAATCCTTGGGCGATATGCGCCAAGCCACGCGTGATTTTGCGCGTCACAAAGGTCTCCCCCCGGCGCGGGCTTTCGTGGTTAAACAGGATGCCATTGCAGGCATACATCCCGTAGGCCTCACGGTAGTTCACCGTGATCCAATAGGCGTACATCTTGGCCACCGCATAGGGCGAGCGGGGGTGGAAAGGTGTCGTCTCGCTTTGCGGGGTTTCCTGCACAAGGCCATAAAGCTCAGAAGTGGAGGCCTGATAGAAGCGCGTCGTTTTCTCAAGCCCAAGGAACCGGATCGCCTCTAGCAGGCGCAGCGTGCCGTTGGCATCAACATCGGCCGTATATTCGGGGCTCTCAAAGCTGACCGCGACATGGCTTTGCGCACCAAGGTTATAAACCTCATCGGGCCGCACCTCCGACATGATCCGCGTCAGGTTTGAGCTGTCGGTGAGATCGCCATAATGCAGTTTGAAACGCGCGTTATCGACATGGGGGTCCTCATAGATGTGATCGATCCGCTGTGTGTTGAACAGCGAGGCGCGGCGCTTGATGCCGTGCACCTCATAGCCTTTTTCCAACAAAAACTCAGCCAGATAAGAGCCGTCCTGTCCCGTCACTCCGGTGATCAAAGCCCGTTTCGTCATCCTCAAAATCCTTGTCAAAATTAGGCGTCAAAAGCGCAGTTGAAAATGTCGGATAGACTAAAGCCGCCCCTTAAGCATGGTGTTTCAGGGGGTTGCGGCGGGATGTCAAGTTTTTGGCTGAGGCAGCGGTGCGTTATCCGTTGCAGTCTGGATCTGCGTCCACGGAATTCAGGTGGTTGTGGCGCGGGGCGTGATCGTAATTGGCGCTTGCCGAGAGGCGTTCCAACTGATCCGCGAGGTTGATCAGAACACGGGTGTCACCCTCCGGGACAGTTTTGGTCACCATGCGTAGAAATCCTGCCAATTCGCGCATGACGGTCCGGGCTTCTTCCAATGCATCTACGATGTCATTGTTCATGGGCCCCTCCTTTTGATATGCCGCCCTTTTCTCATAAATTTTCTGTAGCTAGTAGCAATGATGTGCCTGATGAGACAGAAGTTTGCAAACGTTCTCTCGTAAGGCATGCGTACGCGGCGACCTATGCCTTGGGACGCATGACGCGTTATTGAGAGCGCTATGAACAGTGTCTATTGCACATCGTTGCATCTAATGACCCAAGGCAAAGCTATCGCTTTTTCACATTTATGATATCGAGGCGTTCTGCGCCAAACTGTGCAAAACGCGCAGGAATGTGGCTTTTTCGGCGACAGGGAGCCGGTCAATCCGACCTGCAACCTCGTTCAGCGGATCGCGGCGTACGGTGTCCCTGCCGCGTTCGGTCAGGCTCAGTGTTTTTGTGCGGGTGTCTTTTGGATTACGCGTTTGCGCCAGCAGACCGCGCCGTTCGAGCGTTGCGAGTGCGCGTGCAACAGGCGCACGGGTGCGTTTCAGGGTTTGGGCAACCCAGCGTAGCTCGCAGCGTGCGGGTGGCATCTGGACCAGATGGCGCAGAATCGCCCACTGAAGGGGTTGAATTTCGGAGGAGCGGCGCGCCGGATAGGCGTCTTGGATGATCCGTTCCATTAAAACAGCGGCGTCGATACCGCTACCATTGGCGCTTTCAGGGCCATTTTGCATTAAGCGTTCTCTCTTTAAAAGGCGTGGCGAGGGGGAGGCAGCATCGTGCTCGTTGTCCGAGCCTGAACAAATGTCAGGTCCAAATGTAAAACACGTCGCCTGAGTGTACTGGAATGGCGCGGCTCTAGCGTTTTTTCGCCGGTGCCTGCAACTCTTTTGCAATTGACGTGGAGAGAGCCGCGAGGGTGAAAGGTTTCTGCATCGTGGCCAATTCAAAGCCTTCGGTATCTTGAAGGGCTGCGATCTTATCGGAATATCCGGACATCAATATGGCCCGCGCGGTCGGGAATTTTTCCAACAGTTGATGTGTCAAGGTGATCCCATCCATGGGGCACGGCAGTTGCACATCGCTGAGGATTAGGTCGGGGTCCGGCGTGTTGGCCACGACCTCAAAGGCGTGTTGTGCATCGATGCAATGGTTGACGGTGCAGCCTTGGGCGCGCAGGTGCCGGCAATAGGTCTCGGCGAGGCTGACCTCATCCTCAATCAATAAAACCTTCACGCCGCGCAGCACGGGCACAATTTTGGGACGGTGTTTTTTTGTCGCGGTAGCAGGGATCATGGTGGCCCGCGGCAAATAGAGCGTGACGGTCGTGCCTTTGCCGATTTCGGAGTGCACGCGTGCCGTGCCGCCGGATTGCTGCGCAAAACCCAAAACCGTAGACAGCCCGATCCCGGTGCCTTGGCCGATGGCTTTGGTGGTGAAAAACGGCTCAAACACGCGGGCGGCGACCTGAGGGCGCATGCCGGTGCCGGTGTCTTCGGCTGAGAGGGTGACATAGGTGCCTTCGGCCAAATCCTCCATGCCCGACATTGCCTTTGGGCCTTGGGTGTGGATGCCGGTGCGCAGGGTCAAGGTACCACCCTCTGGCATGGCGTCGCGGGCATTGACAGCGAGGTTGAGGATGCAGGCTTCCAACTGCGGTTTGTCGGCCTTCACGTATTCCGAGATCCCGTCGCCTTCGACGGTGATTTTGATGTTTACCCCCACAGACATTTCCAGCAGCGGGACGATTTCCGCCATCATTATGACCGGCTGGAACGCCTCTGGCTTCAGCGGCTGGTCCCGCGCTACAGCGAGTAATTGTCGGGTAAGGTCCGCCCCACGGCCCACAGCGCTGAGCGCATGTTTGACGCAAATGTGGCGCTCCTCATCGGATAGGTCGGTCACCAACAGCTCCAGATTGCCCGAGATCACGGCGAGAATGTTGTTGAAATCATGTGCAATCCCGCCTGTGAGTTTGCCAATGGTCTGAAGACGCTCTGCTTGGTTGGCGCGCTGCTCGTTGTGGCGTAAATCGGTTATGTCTTGAGCGACAAGGTTGATGTGCAGGCTGCCGTCGGGCTGGGTCACCTGTTCAAAGAACGCTTGAATGTGGCGCTCCGCACCGTCTTTCCAACGCACGGAGAAGGTGTGACTGGGGGGGCGCCTTCCTCAAAAAGGCTGCGCCAAACGCGGCTCTGTTCCGGTGTGTTGGAAAGCGGCAGTCCGAAATCAAGGTTTTCACCGGGATCAAGGGCCAAGATATCCTCAACCGTCAGGTCCACCATCGCAGCAAACCGCGGGTCGCAGAACACAAACTTTGGGTCTTTGGTCGTCAGGCTGGCATAGCCGATGCCCGCAATTTCAGCGGCTCGGCGCAGGTGGTTTTCATGCTGGGTGGCCAGTGCCACGGCCAGTGCCGCTTGGTCGCCGATGGAGTGCAGAGACGCCGCTAGATCTTGCAGATCGGGGCGGATGTTGCTGGTTTGAATGGCGTCTGGCGCCGTCAGAGCAGTCGTTGTTTCTGGTTTTACCGGCGTCGTAGCCTCACGTGAGACGGGCAGAATGGCGGGCACCTCGCCCATGGCGCGGTGAACCGCCAAAAAAGCCAAAATGCCCAAACTGGTCATTGCGAAAGTAGCTGTGCCAAATAGGATCCCCCCCCACATCAACGCCCTGTCATCGCCGGAGTTTTGGCCGGCAAATAACAGCTGTGTGCCGAGTAAGGCTGCCCCCGGCAGGCACAAGAATACCGTCAGTACGAGGCCTTGCACGGGCCAACGGGGAGAGAACAGTCCTTTGGATACTACGTTAATTTGGGTTGCGGTCATGGCGACGCTTCTCCCGTTATCGAAAATGGGTGCTCAAAATGACCTGCGAAGGGCAGGTCTTAATTATTTAATTAATTTTTAATAGAATGCCGAACGTGCACAAAAAAACAACCAAAGATGCAGCGCGTTGGCGGTGCCGCGCTGTTGGTGCATTTTTTCGGTGCATCGGGGTCAGGGGTCGCAATTGGCATGGACAGCCACCTGCATCTTGCGCACCACTGCGGGCGAATGCGCGGTGCTGACAGGGAGAGCAGGCATGAAGATTGGATTTATTGGTCTGGGCAATGTGGGGGGCAAGCTCTCGGGTAGTTTGATCCGGAATGGATTGGACGTGGCCGTTCATGATCTGGACGAAGGCCTCGTTGCGGAAAAAGTGGCAGGCGGGGCCGTCGCAGGGGGCAGCCCGGCGCGGATGATGCAGGCCTGTGACGTCGTGATCACCTGCCTGCCGTCGCCCGCAGCTTGTGCAGCTGTGCTGACCGAGATGTTGCCGCATGTGACAGCGGGCAAAATCTGGATGGAGATGTCCACAACCGACGCCAGCGAGGTCAAGCGCCTTGCGGCTCTGGTCGAGGAGCAAGGGGGGCGCGCAGTTGACTGCCCTGTTTCTGGCGGCTGCCACCGCGCGGCCACGGGAAATATTTCGATTTATGCGGGCTGCTCGCGCGAGACCTTCGACATTGTCCTGCCGATCCTCACGCATATGGGACGCCGGATTTTGCATGTGGGCGAGGTTGGAAACGCCTCCACGCTCAAGGTGATGACGAATTATTTGGCCACGGCAAACCTTTTGACACTGTGTGAGGCGCTGACCGTAATGAAAGCACAAGGCATGGACATGGGCATGACCTATGAGGCGATTGCCATGTCGTCGGGCACTTCCTTCGTGCACGAGACCGAGAGCCAGCTGATCCTGTCGGGCGCGCGTGATGTGAATTTCACGATGGACCTGATCCAAAAGGATATTGGCCTGTTTCAAAAGCTGGCGGATGACACGGGCGTGCCGCTCGAAATTTCGCCCTTGGTAATTGAACTGATGACCGATGGGCAAAAGCGCTATGGCGCGCGGGCGCAGTCGGACCGCATGATCGAACGGCTCGAAGAGGCGACGGGCCTGAGCGTGCGCGCAGAGGGCTTTCCGCAGGAACTCGTGGATGATGAGCCCGAAGAGCGCGGCTATGAGGTGCGGCGTGTACACTGAGCCTTTCCCTGATGCCCCCTGCACGGTAAGGGGGCGTCAGGCGATACGCCACGATGGGGGCAATGTGTCATGGATATGGACCAGAACGAAGAAATCTTGGCCGGCGTCGGCGCCTCCCTTGGGCGCCGTTTCTTGGGCGTGACTGCCATGGCGGCGCTGGGCGGTTTGCTTTTGTATATCGCGATTGTGGCCCCGCCCGCCTTGGCATGGCAGCTGTTCTTGATCCTTTTGGGGGCTGCGTCGCTGTGGCTCGCGCATCGCATGTGGCATGCCACACAGTTGCTGGTAGTGCTGACCGAAGACACGCTGAGGGACTCGTCGGGCACGGTCCTCGCGCATATCGACGATATTGAGGCGATTGACCGTGGTTTTTTTGCGTTCAAGCCGTCCAATGGCTTTTTGTTGACGACCAAAACGCCGGGCGACCGGACGTGGCAGCCGGGCCTATGGTGGCGCGTTGGGCGCCGCATTGGCGTGGGCGGTATGACGCCCGCGCATCAGGCCAAGGCGGTTTCAGAGATCATCGCGATCAAGCTTGCGCAGCGTGACATGCAGGGCACGGACGCTGACGGCTAACGCGGGCCACTAGCTGCCGTTTTCCCACAACACACGCGGCGTGTAGCGGGGGCGGGTAAAAACAAAATTTGACACCGTGCGCGCCAACAGGCCAGTGGCGAACGGGGGGGTATAGTCCACAAAAGTCTCGACCACCACGATGCGCTCGTTATGCAGCATGACAGGCAAGCGGTCGTGCCAATTCATCACATCTGAGTTTTGCAAAACCGGCACCTTGCTCCCCTTCCGCTTGGACCAATCACGCTTATAGATGTCGTTGTTGGCATCATAGCGGATGGAGGATACGCGAATGGTCGTTTCTGAATTGGTGGAGTTGGTCATGTAATTCAGCACCTCGCGCGTGCCGGTCAGAAAGGCCGGGTCCAACGGGGTTGTCTGGCGCGAAACGATGTCGCCGATCGTATAGGCGGCCTTTTGGTTGACCGCATGTTGGCGGTAGGCGTCAAAGATCGCAAACATGCTAAGATAGGCCCAAAAGAGCAGGGGGAGGATCAATATCGCTTCCACAGCGATATTGCCTTCTTCATCCCGCCAAAAACGGTGCAATCTCAGTTGCAATAGGCGGTGCTGCATCACGTTGGCTCCTGCACGAAAGCGGCCACCGCCACCATTTTTGACCGCCCCGAGCCATCTTTGGTAAAGGCATAGCCCAAGCCCGTTGTCGGAAAGACCGGTTTAAACATGTAGCACGCGCGGATTAGCATCAGTTGATGCTCGCCGCCGTGGGTAAAGCTGCGCAGCGGCGTCACGGGCTGCGAGGTGTCGGTGCAGTCAGCGGGGCCGGCAAAGCCGTTGAAGGCACGCATATCAATCGGGTTCATCTCAAGGCGCAGGTGCGTGTCGCAATCCTCAAGAAAGCCAGAATAGTCGCAAATCATCGTCTTGAGGTCCGTGTGCGAGTAATTGGCATGGGTGCTCAGGCGGACGTTGCGGACGGTCATGTCCATGCCCCGATCCAGAAACATCTGGCGCATGGAATAGATGCCCATCTCCACGGAGGTCAGGAACAGCGTGAACACCAGCGGTACGACAAAGGCGAACTCCACCAACATCGCGCCCTGATCTTCGCGGCCAAAGCGGCGTAGCCGTGTGATCCATTTCTGCAACATGCGGGCCTTCATTGTGTGAGCCTCAGCTGGTTGATGGTCCGAGCAATCGAGGTAAAGGCATCTACGATCTCCACCCCTTCGACGCGAAAGAAATGGCTGGGTGAGGAGGCGCAGTTCTGCATCTGGGCGGCCCCATGGTCTGAGACTTCGAAGCCAACGGACCAAATCACGATGCCTTGGTCTTTGGCTGCGTCACATATTCGGTCGAGGAAAATATCGCCCTGCGCGGCCGTATAGACCTCATAATCGTAGTAGTTTTCCCGGTCCCACCAGTTCACGTGGCGATAGAGAAAATACCACAAATTATACGCGTTCCAGTGCACGTATTCGCTGGGCGAGTTGTAGGCCCAATTCGCGATCCGGTGTGAGCGGTCGTTTTGCCCGTCCGTCATCAAGACCACGGTTTTCAGGGTCTCTTCGTCGTCGTAACCCACAGGTCTGTCGGCAAAAGTGGCGTCAACGGCGCCTGCGTTAGCGAGGCTCGACACGATCGGTCGCATCGAGGGATCCAGCAGGCCCACGGCCCATTTCATACCCAAAAAGATCGAGGTGCCTGCACGGGGCTGCAAATTGTCGATCTGTGATTTCAGGGCCTGTGCGTTTTGACTAAAGGGGGTGATTTGCTCAGAGGCGTAGCGTGGGCACACGGTGTCGTCGCGCGCGTTGTTTGATCCGTCGTAGTTCCACTGAAAGTGCTGCATCTGGTCATAGGTCATCGTCATATCGATGCTGGCACTGTTGAAAGCGCTGCTGGGCATTTCAAGGCAGTAGGAATAATTGTGCCGGTGCACCTTGGGCATCCGGCTGAAGATATCCCAACCGACGTTCACATGTTCTGAATAGGGGACCAACGAGACGGAGACCAAATCTTCCGTTTCTTCGCGCACCACGGTGTCGATAAAGCTGCGGGCGGCGCTGCGCAGGTTTTGCATTTTGTCGCTTTGCGCCATGGAACCGGAGATATCTAACACCATGGAGACCTCTACGTTCGCGATGCGCTCCTCTGCGGTGCTGATCGCCGGCACAGGCAGCTCGTCCACGCCCATCAACCGCATGAACTGTGTGGGTGTAACCGTGCGGGCATTGGCCGTCACAATGCGGTAGTTCAGGCCCTCATCCACCGTTACGTTGCTGAGGTAGGAAGACATGCCCGCTTTGTCGAAATAATCTGCAACCACCAGTTCAGGGTCGCGCGTTTGGTCTAGGTCTGCGGCCGCCAACACAGCGCGGTCTACGGTGCTTTGAAGCCGCGTCCGCTCCATTTCGTTGCGCATCAAATCGACGCCAACCCCGCCCACCAGCAGCATCATCATCAACATCATGATACCAAACATGGTCATCACGCCGCTCTCATCTTTGCCAAAGTACGCAAGGCGCTTGGGCGCGGGCGGCACCTGCCAAGTCTTCCGCGGCTCCTGCGATGATGAGCGGTGGGTTAAACGTGTCATAAAAGGATCCCATTCCATCTGGCCGTGCCAAACAAAAAACCCCCACCGCCGAGCGTCTGAATGCCCTTGGATTGTGGTCACAATCGGGCCGAAAGGCGGAAAACAGATGATTTATGGATCAAATGCTGCGGGTCCGGGGCGCGCTCCTCTTTCAGGGACACCGCATCCGCGGGGGTCGAAAAAGCGGGACGGCGTAACCACATCGTCATAGGCTTTGGGTCAAATAACCCCAAACAAGCGAGTCGCACCGAAAGGAAGATGCAATGAACGGCCTTCAAGAACCCAGCTTTCGCGAAAGTGTGGATATGATGTTCAACCGCGCGGTTGCGCTCATGGATCTCCAACCGGGGTTGGAAGAGAAAATCCGTGTGTGCAACGCGACTTACACGGTGCGCTTTGGCGTGCGCCTGCGCGGTGGGATCCAGACCTTTACCGGATATCGCTCAGTCCATTCCGAGCATATGGAGCCCGTCAAAGGGGGCATTCGCTTTTCGCCGGCGGTGAACCAAGACGAGGTGGAGGCGCTTGCGGCGCTAATGACCTACAAATGCGCGTTGGTGGAGGCGCCCTTTGGCGGCTCCAAGGGCGGCTTGTGCATTGATCCGCGCCAGTATGACGAACACGAGTTGGAATTGATCACCCGCCGCTTCGCTTATGAGCTGATCAAGCGCGACATGATTAATCCCGCGCAAAACGTTCCCGCCCCCGACATGGGCACAGGTGAGCGGGAAATGGCGTGGATTGCTGACCAATATAAGCGGATGAACACCACCGACATCAATGGCATGGCCTGTGTGACGGGCAAGCCGCTGAACGCAGGCGGCATCGCAGGCCGGGTGGAGGCCACAGGCCGCGGCGTGCAATACGCGCTGCGCGAGTTTTTTCGCGACCGGATTGGTGTTGAGAAAGCGGGGCTAAACGGCACGCTCGATGGCAAGCGTGTCATCGTGCAGGGCCTCGGGAATGTGGGCTATCACGCGGCCAAGTTTTTGTCCCAAGAGGATGGCAGCAAGATCACCGGCATCATTGAACGAGACGGCGCGCTTCATGATCCGCAAGGTCTGGACGTTGAGGCAGTGCGCGCCTGGATCGTTGAGACGGGCGGGATTGCAAATTACCCCGATGCGACATTTACGTCAGAGGGAGCAACGCTATTGATGGCAGAGTGTGACATCTTGATCCCCGCCGCGCTCGAAGGTGTGATCAACCTCGGCAATGCCGCGGATGTCAAAGCCCCCTTGATCATTGAGGCGGCCAACGGTCCTGTCACCGCCGGTGCGGATGCGATTTTGCGCGATAAAGGCACCGTCATTATCCCCGATATGTACGCCAACGCAGGCGGCGTAACGGTGTCCTATTTCGAATGGGTCAAGAACCTCAGCCATATTCGTTTCGGCCGGATGCAGCGCCGCCAAGAGGAATCGCGCCACCAATTGGTCGTCGACGAGTTGGAGCGGTTGTCGGCGGACAAACAGTTGGGCTGGACCCTGTCGCCCGGCTTTAAAGAGAAATACCTGCGCGGTGCGGACGAGTTGGAATTGGTCCGCTCCGGCCTCGATGACACGATGCGCGCGGCCTATCAATCGATGGCTGAGGTCTGGCACAGCCGCGGTGATGTCAGCGATCTGCGCACGGCGGCCTATCTGGTGTCCATCGAAAAAGTGGCCTCCAGCTACCGCGCGAAAGGTCTGTAGCGGGTATTTTGCCGGAGAGGCGATGCGACGCGTGGGTGCATCGCCCGCGGGGCGGGATAAAGCCGGACTTGGTCGCTAACTGGCACGTCCGCGTCGGAAAGTGCAGTGGTTTGTTCTTGGGGCGTTGATACTTCTGTCGAGATACCGCAGCCTAGTGGCGCTGCGAGGGAGACGGTTGTCATGTTTGACGCAAAGCGATTTTCGGGCCTGCGCGTCCTCAAAGAGGGGCTGACAGGAAACAAGGGGTGGACGCCGCATTGGCGTGATCCTGCGCCCAAGGCTGAATATGATGTCATTATCATTGGCGGCGGGGGGCATGGGCTTGCCACGGCGCATTATCTGGCATCGGTGCACGGCATCACGAACGTCGCTGTATTAGAAAAAGGCTATCTTGGCGGGGGCAACGTCGGGCGGAACACGACAATTGTGCGCGCAAATTACGGGCTTCCTGGCAATTCTGAGTTTTACAGCCATTCACTCAAGCTGTGGGAGGGGCTCGAAGAGGACCTCAACTATAACGTAATGCATTCGCAGCGCGGGATCATCAACCTGATGAACTCGGATGGGTCGATGGATGCAGCAGCACGGCGCGGTAATCAGATGATTGCGCAGGGGGATGATGCGGAGCTGTTGGACCGCGACGCGGTGCGTAAGATGCTGCCCTATCTTGATTTCGACCAAACGCGTTTCCCGATCTACGGTGGGCTCTATCACGCCCGTGGCGGTACGGCGCGTCATGACGCGGTGGCCTGGGGATTTGCCCGGGCGGCGGACCAGCGCGGAGTGGACCTGATCCAGCAATGCGAAGTCACCGGTATCGATGTTGAGAGTGGCGTGGTCCGCGGCGTGCAAACAACCCGCGGTGCCATCCGTGCCAAGAAGGTGGGCATCGTTGCCGCTGGCCGGTCCAGCCAAGTGGCCGCTATGGCGGGGATGCGCTTGCCGCTGGAAAGCCATGTTTTGCAAGCCTTCGTGACCGAGGGGCTCAAGCCCATCGTCGATCATGTGATTACCTATGAGGCGGGGCACTTCTACATCAGCCAATCAGACAAGGGGGGGCTGGTCTTTGGTGGCTCGCTTGATCTTTATTCCAGCTATGCCTCGCGCGGTAACCTGCCCATGGCAGAGCATGTCATTGATGCGGCTATGACCCTGATGCCGATGATCGGCAAATCCAAAATGTTGCGCTCTTGGGGTGGGATTATGGACATGTCCGCCGATGGATCGCCCATCATCGACAAGACCCATATCGACGGGCTCTATGTCAATTGCGGCTGGTGCTACGGCGGCTTTAAGGCCACGCCAGGATCGGGGCATACATTCGCCCATTTGATGGCGACCGACACGCCGCATCCCGCCGCCGCACGCCACCGGTTGGACCGGTTTGAGACAGGCCGCGGCCTGATGGACGAAGAGGCCTCCGGGTCGCAGCACAATTTGCATTGAGGGAGCAGGCGGTCATGAGAAATGCGCAGGCGGCCCGTTTGCAGGGTAGACTAAAATTGGAAGGGGAGGCCTGATGCGGCTGCCATGTCCAAACTGTGGAACGCGCGACATCCGCGAGTTTTATTATCAAGGGGCGGCAGTTGCCCTGGACCGTCCCGATCCGGATGCAGTAGCAGAGGCGTGGCACGCCTATGTGCATTTGCGCGACAACCAACCCGGCGATCTGGAAGAGTTGTGGAGCCATGACGCCGGGTGCGGGGCGTGGCTTGTTGTGACCCGAAACACGGTCACACATGAGGTCAAAGGGGCCCGTCTCGCCTGTGAGGAAAAAGCATGAGGATTGAGGGTAAAGGGTTAATCGATCGCAACGCGCCGCGCACTTTTCGGTTTGATGGCATAAGCTACACCGGCTTTGAGGGTGACACGCTTGCCTCGGCGCTTTTGGCCAATGGTGTGCGCTTGATGGCGCGGTCGTTCAAATATCACCGGCCTCGCGGCGTTTTGACCGCCGGCAGCGAGGAACCGAACGCGCTGATGACTATCGGGCGCGGTGCCGCGACCGAGCCGAACGTGCGCGCCACGGTACAAGAGATCTATGAGGGGCTTGAGGCGCGTCCGCAAAACGCGTGGCCGTCGCTGGCCTTTGATATGCTATCGGTCAATGATTTGGCGGCGCCTTTCTTGTCCGCAGGCTTCTATTACAAGACTTTTATGTGGCCGCGCGCCTTTTGGGAAAAGCTCTATGAGCCTGTGATCCGGCGGGCTGCTGGCCTCGGTGCGCTCAGTGGTGAAAATACGCCGGAACGCTATGAAAAAGGCTATGCTTTTTGCGATCTGTTGGTGATTGGTGCGGGGCCTTCGGGGCTGATGGCTGCTTTGGTGGCGGCGCGCTCTGGTCTTGATGTGATTGTCGCAGATGAAGATGCGCGGATGGGCGGCCGGCTGAACGCCGAGACGGACCAGATTGACGGGATGCCCGGGTCGGACTGGGCGGCGCAAACCCTTGCGACCCTGTCCGAGATGGACAATGTGCGCCTGATGTCACGGACCACGGTCACGGGCGTCTACGACCAAGGCACCTTTGGTGCGTTGGAGCGGGTGTCGCATCACATCCCCAACCCCGGCATAGAGACCCCACGCGAGACCTTCTGGCACATCGTGGCTGAACGCTCGATCTTGGCCGCAGGCGCGTTAGAGCGTCCGATTGCCTTTGCCAACAATGATCGCCCCGGGATCATGACGGCGGGCGCTGTGCGCGCCTACGTTAACCGCTGGGGCGTAGCGCCGGGTAAAACCGTGACGGTCTTTGCCAACAACGATAACGCGCACCTTACGGCACTGGATTTGATGGAGGCCGGCGTGCACGTGGCGGCGGTCATCGATCCGCGCGCCGATGCTGTGGCGCAGGGAGATTACCGCCTGATCGCAGGTGCGGAGGTTTGCGGCAGCACGGGGCGCCGCGGGCTGGAGGCCATCACCTATCGCACCACTTCCGGCACGGAAAAGCTGGCCACCGACTGCCTCGCGATCTCCGGCGGATGGAACCCCACTGTACACTTGACCTGCCACATGAATGGCCGGCCCACTTGGGATGCGGACATCGCGAGCTTCGTGCCCACGCCGGGTGTCATCCCCGGTATGCAGGTGGCTGGAGCCGCCAATGGTGTCTTTTCCGTGCACGGCTGTTTGGCCTCTGGCGCTGAGGCCGCGCGTGCTGTGTTGGCGGACATGGGGCGCAAAGTGGCCGATGTGGCGCTGCCCGTGGCCGAAGATGCGCCTTACGCGTTGCATCCGCTTTGGTCCGTGCCGGGCAAAGGGCGCGCTTGGCTTGATTTCCAGAACGATGTGACGGTCAAGGACATCGCCCAAGCCGCGGCCGAAAACTTCCGCTCGGTCGAGCATATGAAGCGTTATACCACGCAAGGCATGGCGACGGATCAGGGTAAAAACTCCAACGTCGCAGCACTCGCGATCTTGGCTGATGCGACGGGCCGCGGCATCCCAGAGACAGGTACCACCACCTTCCGCCCCCCTTACACACCGGTGTCGTTGGCGGCGCTTGGTGCGGGTGCACAGGGCAAAGGTTATGCGCCGGAGCGGCTGACTACTTCGCACAAAGCATCACTCAAAATGGGCGCGGTGATGATGGAGGCGGGCCTGTGGTACCGCCCCGGCTATTTTCCGCGTGGTGGTGAGACGACATGGCGACAGGCCTGCGACCGCGAGGTGGGCTATGTCCGCGCAGCCGTCGGGGTCTGTGACGTTTCCACGTTAGGTAAGATCGACATCCAAGGCCCAGACGCGGCCAAGCTGTTGGATTTCGCTTATTGCAATACCTTCTCTACGCTCAAGGTGGGCCGCGTTCGCTACGGCCTGATGTTGCGCGAAGATGGGCATGTAATGGACGATGGCACCACCGCCCGTCTGGGCGAGACACATTACGTCATGACGACCACAACTGCCGCTGCCGGTCAGGTCATGCGCCATCTGGAGTTTGTGACCCAATGTCTGCATCCCGAATGGGATGTACGGATCATGTCGGTGACAGAGCAATGGGCGCAGTTCGCTGTTGCAGGCCCGCAATCGCGGGCATTGCTGAACGGAGTGCTTGAAACGCCAATCGACAACGAAAGCTGGCCCTTTATGGCCTGCGGGCCGGTGCGTTTGGGCGGTGTGGATGGGCGTCTGTTCCGCATCTCGTTCTCGGGCGAGCATGCCTATGAGGTCGCGGTGCCGGCACGCTTTGGTGCTGCGCTATTTGAGCGGTTGGTAGACGGGGCCGAAGCCATGGGCGGCGGCGCCTACGGGATGGAGGCGTTGAACGTTCTGCGGATCGAGAAAGGCTTTATCACCCACGCGGAAATCCACGGCCGTACGACTGCCTTTGACATTGGTATGGACCGTATGGTGTCCGCGAAAAAGGACAGCATTGGCCGCGTGATGTCGCGCCGTCCGGGGCTGTTGGAGACTGACCGAGAGCAGCTTGCAGGTTTCAAACCGGTGGGGGCGATCAAGCGCCTAACCGCGGGGGCGCACCTCTATCCCGAGGGGGCGGATGCCACCCCGGATGCGGATCAAGGGTATCTTACCTCGGTGGCGTTCTCGCCCAGCTTTGGCCACTACATCGGTCTTGGCTTTGTGCGCGGCGGTGCGGCGCGGCATGGTGAGCGGCTTCGCCTCGTGGATGCCGTGCGCGGCATCGATACCGTGGTCGAAGTATGCGATCCGGTCTTTATCGACCAAGCAGGAGAACGGGCCCGTGGCTAAGCACGACATATCCGAATTCACCCTTGCCGCCACCACGCCCTGCGCGGGGCTGTTGCCTGTCACGATTGGCACCTGCACCGTGTCCGAGGTGGACCTTGGCTGTCTCACGTCGGTGGCCCAGTTAAAATCACGAGACACCTCGGCGGTCTTGTCTGAAGCGCATGGCATGGCCTTTCCCGCACCAGGGCGTGCGACAGGCAAAGCGGGCGCCCGCGCGATTTGGTTCGGGCGTGACATAGCGCTGTTGGCGGGTCCCGCGCCCGATGCGCGCTTGGCACAGGTCGCAGCCCTGACGGATCAGACCGATGCTTGGGCCACGGTTACTCTGGAAGGAGACGATGCCGATGCAGTTCTGGCGCGTTTGTGCCCGATCGAGCTACGAGCGGCTCATTTCAAGCGGGGCCACACGGCCCGTACCACGCTCATGCATATGAATGTGTCAGTGACGCGGCTGGGCACCAACAGCTTTTTGATCCTTGCGTTCCGCTCAATGGCCGCGACGTTGGTGCACGATCTTGTGACCGCTATGGAAAGCATCGCCGCACGCCGCTAAACATAGTGTGCGCAGCACACGACGCGCAGCAATGAGGAGCCGGCGATGCGCCATCTGATCTGTCTTGTGTTTGCCCTACCGCTTTTGGCCACCCCTGCTGTTGCCTCTGATTCAGCTGAAAGCTGTGGGCATCAGGCGGCCATTGTCTCGGCGCTGCAATCCGCGCGCCGCGCTTGGGTGAAAGAGCCGCAAGTCGCCGCCTATATCCTTGGAGAGGCGCACAGCTGGCCTGACACATATGATGCGGCGATCCCGCTTATGGCCCCTTGGGTCTATGAACAAAGCCGCCGTACATTGCGCACCCAAGACCTGTCCGCGGCTTGGTTGGAGTTGTGCCTCGCGCAGTCATAAGCCGTCGGGCTAAGCGGCGGGATAATCTCCGCCGATGTGGCGCGGGCGGCACTGGACATATCGCCTGCGCGGCATGATATGATAGGGCATGAGCCTTCCACCCGGATTCCTTGACGAACTGCGCAGCCGCCTCAGCATCGCACAGGTGGTGGGCCGAAAGGTCATGTGGGACAGCCGCAAATCCAACCAAGCCAAAGGTGATATGTGGGCGCCGTGCCCTTTCCACCACGAAAAAACCGCCAGCTTTCACGTCGAGGACCGCAAAGGGTTTTACTATTGCTTTGGCTGCCACGCAAAGGGCGACGCCATTTCTTTTGTGCGCGAAACGGAGAATGTGGATTTCATGGAGGCGGTGCGCATTCTGGCGGCAGAAGCCGGCATGCCAATGCCCGAACGAGACCCACAAGCACAACAAAAGGCTGACACCCGCAGCCAGCTCACCGAAGTGATGGAGCAGGCGGTGCGGTTCTACCGGCTTCAGTTGAACACCGGCGTGGCCGCCGAGGCGCGCGCCTATCTGGAGCGGCGCGGTTTTGATGCGGCGGGGCTGGAGCGCTGGGAAATCGGCTTTGCGCCAGATGCCTGGCAGGCACTGTGGGATCACCTCAAATCCAAGGATATTGCCGATGACCTGATCCTTGGGGCGGGGCTGGCCAAGCCCAGTTCTAAGGGTGGCAAACCTTATGACACCTTTCGGGGCCGGATCATGTTTCCGATCCGTGACGCCCGCGGGCGCTGCACGGCCTTCGGCGGCCGCGCAATGGACCCCGGCGACAAGGCGAAATATCTGAATTCGCCAGAGACCGAGCTGTTTGACAAGGGACGCAGCCTTTACAACCACGGACCGGCGCGGACAGCGGCAGGCAAAGGCCACCCGCTGATCGTGGGTGAGGGGTATATGGATGTCATCGCGCTGGCGGAGCATGGTTTTCCTGCGGCGGTTGCGCCGCTGGGCACTGCGGTCACGGAACACCAGTTGCAGCTGCTGTGGCGCATCGCACCCGAACCGATTATCGCGCTAGATGGCGACACGGCCGGCCTGCGGGCGGCGATGCGGTTGATTGATCTATCGCTGCCGCTGCTGGAGGCGGGGAAATCACTGCGCTTTGCGATGATGCCTCAGGGGCAAGATCCGGATGATGTGCTGAAATCCCAAGGGGTTGTAGCGCTGCAAAAACTGCTCGATGGGGCGGTGCCGATGGTGCACTTGTTGTGGCAGCGAGAGGTTGAGGGTCGTGTTTTCGACAGCCCTGAGCGCAAGGCTACGCTTGATAAATCGTTACGCGAAAAGATCGCACTTATCAAAGATCCGTCCATCCGCTCGCACTACGGCCAAGAAATCAAAGATCTGCGGTGGCAATTGTTCCGCCCCCAGCGCCCCGCGCCTGGGCGCACGAAAGCGCGCGGCGGTTTTGGCACATGGAACGCCCCGCCTGTGCCGCTGCCCAGCACCAAATCCTCCGCCTTGGTGGCTGCGCGGGGTGATGTGGCGCAGGACTTGCGTGAGGCTGTTATTTTGGCGGTGCTGATCACGCATCCGCAAATTGTTGAAGATTTCGAAACCGCGATTGAGCGGATGCCCTGCACCAGTGCCAATCACGCGGTGCTGCGTGACATGGTTTTGGGCCATGCCCATGCTGGCGCAGAGGTGTTGCGCGAAAAGATTTCCAGCGTGCGCGGCGAAGAAGCCCTTGAAAACCTGTTCAAAGCGGGCCATGTCGCCGTCGTACCCTGCATTCGCACTCCGGGCAACGCCGAGATGGCCCGAACCACGGTGGCCGAAGAGCTCGCGAAACTACAAGCGATGCGGGGACTGAATGCAGAAATTGCGGATGCTGCTGAAGATTTGACAGGTGTCGCAGATGAAGGCGTCACCTGGCGTTTGGGTCAAGCGGCCGCCGCCGCCGATGCCGCCGCGCGCAGCTTGCAAGAAGGCGGCGGAGAGTTCGTAACCGCCGACAACGGTGTGAAGCTTGAGAAGGACGAAGTGGCCCGCAGCAGGCAAATGTTCGATGCAATCGACTTTTCCAAACGGGGCCGAAAGCCGCATTAACCAATGATTCAACACGAATCACTAGGAAATTGCCGAACATGGGTGGCCTCGACACCCGAATCATGAATGATTCCCTGCAATCGAATCGCCTCGCCTGTGATTCGCCTAGGGACCCGAAGGAGACGCACGTCATGGCTGCCAAAGATACAAACGAAGACGCCAAGACCGACGACGCCGACACCGGCCACAGCCTGGACATGAGCCAAGCTGCCGTCAAAAAGATGATCATGGAGGCCCGGGAAAAGGGCTATATCACCTATGACCAGCTAAATACCGTGTTGCCGCCGGATCAGGTGAGCTCTGAGCAGATTGAAGACGTGATGTCGATGCTGTCCGAAATGGGCATCAACATCATTGAGGACGAGGAAGAAGAGGAAGAGGGCAAGGGCTCGACCGAACTGACCACGACCGAAGGCACCCGTGAGATCACGCTCGGCTCCGGCACCTCTGAAAAACTGGACCGTACCGACGATCCGGTGCGGATGTACCTGCGCGAGATGGGTAGTGTTGAGCTGTTGTCCCGCGAGGGTGAGATCGCGATTGCCAAGCGGATTGAGGCGGGCCGGAACACAATGATCGCAGGTCTCTGCGAGAGCCCGCTGACGTTTCAGGCGATCACAATCTGGCGCGACGAATTGCTGTCCGAGGACATTTTGCTGCGCGATGTGATCGACCTTGAGGCGACATTCGGCAACCAATTGGGCGAGGATGAGGACAGCGAGCCGGTAACCCCAACGCCGGGCGTGGAGCCGGTCAAGTCTGAGGAAAGCAAGCAAGAGCTGGACGCCGACGGCAATCCAATCGTTTCAGATGATGACGACGATGAGGATGAACAGGCCAATATGTCCCTCGCCGCGATGGAGGCTGCGCTCAAGCCACAAGTGCTGGTGACGCTGGACATTATCGCCGAAGATTATGCGCGCCTGTCCGAAATGCAGGACAGCCGGATTTCTGCGACTTTGAACGAAGATGGCTCGTTCTCGGGCCAAGAAGAAGACGAATACCAAAAGCTACGGTCAGAAATTGTTCTGATGGTCAATGAGTTGCACCTGCACAACAACCGGATCGAGGCACTGATCGACCAGCTTTACGGTATCAACCGACGCATCATGCAGATCGACAGCGCGATTGTGAAACTGGCCGATCAAGCCCGCATCAACCGGCGCGAGTTTGTCGAGGCGTACCGCGGCTATGAGCTTGATCCTAACTGGATGGAGCGGATGGGCGAGAAAGCGGGCCGCGGCTGGCAGATGTTTATCGAGCGCTCCTCGGACAAGGTCGAAGAGCTGCGCGCGGACATGGCGCAGGTCGGTCAATATGTTGGCCTCGATATTCCTGAATTCCGCCGCATCGTGCAGCAGGTTCAAAAAGGTGAAAAAGAGGCGCGCCAGGCCAAAAAAGAGATGGTTGAGGCGAACCTGCGCTTGGTTATCTCGATCGCCAAGAAATACACCAACCGGGGTTTGCAGTTCTTGGACCTGATCCAAGAGGGCAACATCGGCCTGATGAAGGCGGTGGATAAGTTCGAATATCGCCGCGGTTATAAATTCTCGACCTATGCGACGTGGTGGATTCGTCAGGCGATTACACGCTCGATCGCGGATCAGGCGCGTACGATCCGGATCCCGGTGCATATGATTGAGACGATCAACAAACTGGTACGCACCGGCCGCCAGATGTTGCACGAAATTGGACGCGAGCCCACGCCAGAAGAGTTGGCTGAGAAGCTGCAAATGCCGCTTGAAAAAGTGCGCAAGGTCATGAAAATCGCGAAAGAGCCGATTTCGCTGGAAACCCCGATTGGCGATGAAGAAGACAGCCAGTTGGGCGATTTTATCGAGGATAAGAACGCTGTTCTGCCGCTCGATAGCGCGATCCAGGAAAACCTCAAAGAGACAACAACCCGTGTGTTGGCTTCGCTCACCCCGCGCGAAGAGCGTGTGCTGCGTATGCGTTTCGGGATTGGTATGAACACGGACCACACCCTCGAAGAAGTGGGCCAGCAGTTCAGCGTGACGCGTGAACGGATCCGTCAGATTGAGGCGAAAGCGCTACGCAAGCTCAAGCATCCAAGCCGCTCGCGCAAGCTGCGCTCGTTCCTCGACCAGTAAGCGTTCGGCATAATTTTGATTAAAGGGCGGTTTTCAGTGCGAAAGCCGCCTTTTTTGTCACGCTGAGCAGTGGCTTGCGCCGGTTCCGGCCCGTCTCTACCACTGGATAGTGCCTCTATATAGCGGTGTCATTTCCCCCCTACCCAAGACCTAGATAGTTTCCTATAAAGATTGTTAACGAGGTATCATTTGATGGCCTCAGAGGGGATGAAAAAGGGATCTGGCCTATGCGCTGCCCATTTTGCGGCAATATCGACACCCAAGTGAAAGACAGCCGGCCTGCGGAGGATCATGTTTCGATCCGGCGCAGACGTTTCTGCTCGGCTTGCGGCGGGCGTTTCACGACCTATGAGCGGGTGCAGTTGCGCGATCTTGTGGTCATTAAATCCAGCGGCAAGCGCGAAGATTTCGACCGAGATAAGCTCGAGCGGTCGATCCGAATTTCGATGCAAAAACGCCCGATTGAGCCGGAGCGGATTGACCAGATGATTTCTGGCATTGTCCGGCGTTTGGAAAGCATGGGCGAGACCGACATCGCCTCGACCGCCATAGGCGAGATCGTCATGGAGGCACTTAATCGGATCGACACCGTGGCCTATGTGCGTTTTGCCAGCGTTTACAAAAACTTCCAAGCCGCGGACGATTTTGACAAGTTCGTGCAAGAGCTGCGGCCCGATAATCTAGGCGAAGATTGACCCTCACGTCTGACACTCGTTTTATGGCGCTTGCGCTGTCCTTGGGACGGCGCGGGCAAGGTAACGCAT
>CBFHKQ010000033.1:0-23307 GCA_965656435.1 uncultured Pseudosulfitobacter sp.
GGGGCATCATTGTAGGTGTTGATATAGCAGGTGCCAGCCTCAAAACCAGCGGCAACCCGGTGAGCGCGTGTCAGGTCATTGGTAAAGACACCTGCCGCCAAACCAAATTCGGTATCATTGGCGCGCGCCATGACCTCTGCCTCGTCCTCAAAATCGAGGACCGCCATCACGGGGCCGAAAATCTCTTCGCGGGCGATGGTCATATCGTCTGTAACCTCGGCAAAGACGGTCGGCGCGATGTAATAGCCGTCCCGCGCCAGTCGCGCACCGCCAGTGACAAGGCGCGCGCCTTCTGCTTGACCCTTGGCGATATAACTCTCGACGATCTCCAGTTGGCGCGCGCTGACCAGCGGGCCAAAGCTGGTCGCAGGGTCTTGTGGATCACCGACCACTGCATTGCCGAGGCGCTCAGTCAGGCGTTTTAGGAACGCGTCTTTGATGCCCTTTTGGACAAAGACTCGCGTCCCATTCGAGCAAACCTGACCAGAGGAATAGAAGTTGCCCAAAATCGCACCGCCAACAGCGTTTTCCAGATCCGCATCATCAAAGATGATGAGGGGCGATTTGCCGCCCAATTCCATCGTCACATGTTTGATGCCTTCGGCCGCCGCAGCATAAACCTTGCGCCCCGTCGGCACCGACCCTGTCAGCGACACTTTGTCGACGCGCGGATCCTCAACCAGCTGTGCGCCCACATCGCCCATCCCTTGGACCACATTATAAAGCCCCGCAGGCAGGCCTGCCTCGTGCAGGATCTCCGCAACTTTCAGCGCGCAGAGCGGCGTTGTCTCCGAGGGCTTGAACACCATCGCGTTCCCACACGCGAGCGCAGGCGCGCCTTTCCAGCAGGCGATCTGTGTCGGGTAATTCCATGCACCGATACCCACGCAGACCCCCAGCGCCTCGCGAATGGTGTAGACCCAGTTGGGACCAAGTTGGATATGCTCGCCCGTCAGACTGGCCGCGATCCCACCGAAATATTCCAACGCATCAGCACCGCTGGTGGCGTCAACCACACTGGTCTCTTGGTAAGGTTTGCCAGTGTCATAGGTCTCGAGCACGCTCAGGTCATGATTACGTTCGCGGATCATGTCGGCCGCACGGCGCAAGATGCGCCCCCGCTCTGTCCCTGTCATGGCCGCCCAAGCTGGCTGCGCTGCGCGCGCAGCAGCCAAGGCCGTATCCACGATTTGCGGCGTCGCACTATGAAGGCGCGCGATCACGGCACCAGTTGCAGGGTAAATCACGTCCAGAGGCGCACCATTGGTATCCTCAACATATTGACCATTGATAAAGTGGCTTGCTGTGGGCTGAGTTTGCATAAAATCCTCTTAGGGCATGATGGGGCGCGGGCGTCAGGTCCGCCTATTCCCCGCGGGGGAAACGCGCGTTTTCCTCGACAACGTTCAAATCCATATGATTGCGCATGTAGCGCTGGGATGCTTTTTGCAGCGGCTGATAATCCCACGGGAAATAACCGCCTTCGCGCAGCGCCTCATAAACGACCCAGCGGCGCGCTTGGCTGGCGCGAACCTCCGCATCAAAACGTGCCAGATCCCAGCGCGCCTCCGATTTGGCACGCAGTTGCGTCAGAGTGCCTTGGTGCGCGGCCGCGCCCACCAAATTGGTCTGCTCATGCGGATCCGCCTCCAGATCAAAGAGCTGTTCTGGATCCAGCGCGCAGCGGTTGTATTTCCATTTGCCGTACCGCAGGGAAACCATAGGCGCATAGGATGCCTCCGCCGCATATTCCATCGCAACGGGCGCAGTGCGCGCCACACCTTGGCCTTGCGGCACGATGGATTGGCCTGCGGTCCATGGCATCACCTCGGACATATCCACCCCCGCCAGATCGCAAAGCGTCGGACACACGTCGATATTGCTCACCGGATCGGTCACGAGACCCGGCGCCATCTGCGGTGCGCTGATCATTAGCGGCACCCGGGCCGAACCTTCGAAGAAAGACATTTTGAACCATAGCCCACGCTCGCCCAGCATATCGCCGTGATCCGAAACAAAAAGGATGATCGCCTCTTGCCGCGTGGCCTCCAACGCCTCCAGCACCTCACCGATCTTGTCATCAAGATAGCTGATGTTGGCGAAATAGGCGCGCCGCGCCCGGCGGACATCTTCATCCTGAATGTCAAAGCTGCGCCAATCGTTTGCGTCGAAAATCCGCTTTGAATGAGCGTCTTGGTCATCATAGGCGATGGGCCCAACCTCGGGCATCAAGTGCGCGCAATCCTCATAGAGGTCCCAGTACTTCTTGCGCGCCACATAGGGGTCATGCGGATGGGTAAAGCTGACGGTCAAGCACCACGGCCGCGCCTCGTGGCCCCGGCCCAGATCATAGACCTTGCGCGTGGCGTGATAGGCAACCTCATCGTCATATTCCATCTGGTTGCTGATCTCGGCCACGCCCGCGCCGGTCACGGAACTCATGTTGTGATACCACCAATCGATGCGCTCGCCCGGCTTGCGGTAATCCGGCGTCCAGCCAAAATCGGCCGGATAGACGTCCGTGGTCAACCGATCCTCAAAGCCGTGCAACTGGTCCGCACCCACAAAGTGCATCTTACCCGAGAGACACGTGTAATAGCCCGCCCGGCGCAGATGATGCGCATAGGTCGGGATGGCAGAGGCAAACTCCGCCGCATTGTCATAGACGCCCGTGGCACTGGGCAATTGCCCTGACATGAACGCCGCCCGCGCCGGTGCGCAGAGCGGCGATGCGGTGTAGGCGTTGGCAAAGCGGGTGCTGCGGGCCGCGAGCTTTTTCAGGTTCGGCGCATGCAGCCATGGGGCGGGCCCATCGGGGAAAAGCGTTCCGTTCAGCTGATCAACCATAAAGATCAGGATATTCGGCTGTGGTGTGTCGGTCATTCTTGCGATCCTATCAACGTATCAAGCGTGCGCAGCACAATGTCTTGGGCGGGCCGGCCATTGGGACTTTGCGCAAGGGCTGCGCGCAGATACAGACCATCGATCAACGCCCCCAGCGTTTCGGCATCGGCGCGCGGATGCGCGCTTAGCGGGCGCAGCGCATGGGTTAGATTTGCCGCCAAGCGAGCCTGATACAGTACCAACAGCCGCAGCGTTTCAGGATGGGTCGCAGCCTGCGCATAAAGCGTCATCCACGCACTGATGGTTGCACGGTCAAAACACGACGGCGCAAAGCTGGCCGAGATAACTGCCTCTGCACGCGCCCGCGGCGTCGGGGCTGCGCGCAGCGCCGAGCGCACTTCGGCCCCGAAATCACGCAAAATCTGACGCATCGCCGCCAAAAAGATCTGGTCCTTGCCACCAAAGTAATGATGCGCCAGCGCGCTCGACATGCCGGCGCGGCGCGCGATCTGGCCCACCGTGACATTCAGTGAGCCTGCGGTCCCGATCTCTTCGATTGTGGCCTGAACCAGTGCTTTTCGGCGCAGTGGCTCCATCCCCAGTTTTGGCATGCATCCCTCATCCCAGCGCATCCCGCCTGCGCCTATCATTTGGGTAGGGTATTTTTATTGACCGGTCAATCAATAACGAAAATCAGGTCTTGGTGGCATTGACCACAGGGGTGATGGTCTTGCCCTTCAGGACCGCTTCGCGCCAGGTGATGAAGGTGACGGATGCCAGGATCAACATGCCGCCTAAGATAACCCAAGTATCGACTGGTTCAGCAAAGACAAAGACACCCAAAAGCGTTGCCCAAACCAGTTGTAGGAACGTGATTGGCTGGGTCACCGTCACAGGTGCTGCGGCAAAGGCAAGGGTCATGGTGAAATGGCCCGCTTGGGCGAAAAGGGCGACCAAGAACAATATGCCGATATCCGCCCACGTAGGCTGGACCCAGTCGAGCACGGCCAGTGGCGCAAGGCCAAGCGTGACAAACACTGTGAGCATGACGACCACAACCGCCGGTTTGACCTCATCCGCCAAGATTTTGGCCGTGAGGTAGGAGCCTGAAAACACCACTGCCGCCAAAAGCATCGCGATATGTCCCGGCTCCACCACGCGAAAGCCCGGGCGCAAAATTACGGCCGCACCGATCAAAGCCACGACCACTGCAAAGATCCGCCGCATCGCCAGTTTTTCGCCCAGAAACAGGGCTGCCCCAATGGAGACAAACACAGGGGCGAGGTAGTTGATGGCCGTGACCTCTGCGATGGGGATCCGCGTCATGGCATAAAACCACAGTGTCACGCCGCCTGCATGGCACAGACCGCGCACTGTAAAAAGGCGCCATTGCCGCACGGATAAGGCGGCCGCCCGCACATCCCCGAGCATCGGGAGTAAAAATACAATGCCCAACAAATAACGCAGGAACGCCGTCTGCGCCGGCGGCATTGCCGGCCCCATTGATTTGACAAGGGCCGTCACCGCCACAAAGCACAGGCCCGTGACCAGCATCCAAAAAATGCCCACCATGGGGCGCTGCGCTTTGGGGTTACTCATGGCCGTATAGGGCCCTAAAGCCGCAGCAGTGACAAGGGGCCGCGCGCCGCCCCCTCATCTTACTAATCTAATGGGTCGCGTGACTGCGCTTATTGCAGCTGGCCCATGACCTCGTCGGAGGCTTCGAAATTAGCCGTCACACGCTGCACATCGTCATCATCCTCCAGCGCATCGAGCAGCTTCATCAGCTTTTCCATGTTCTCAAGGTCCATGTCCGTGGTGACGGTCGGTTTCCACACCAATTTGGTGCTCTCACTCTCGCCCAAGGTGGCCTCAAGAGCGGTGGACACATCATTCAAGTCGGTATCCGCGCACCAGATCACGTGGCCTTCGTCAGCGCTTTCAACATCCTCTGCGCCAGCCTCAATTGCGGCCATCATGACGGTGTCGGCATCGCCCACGGTAGCTGGGTATGTCACCTCGCCTTTGCGGTCGAACATGAACCCGACACTGCCTGTCTCGCCCAGGTTGCCGCCATTCTTGGTGAAGGTGGAACGTACGTTGGAGGCTGTGCGATTACGGTTGTCTGTCATCGCTTCAACGATCACCGCCACGCCGTTCGGGCCGTAGCCCTCATAGCGGATCTCTTCGTAATCCTCGCCCTCGCCAGCTTGGGATTTCTTGATCGCGCGGTCGATCACATCTTTCGGCACCGAAGAGGATTTCGCCTCTTTCACGGCCAAGCGCAAACGAGGGTTCTTGTCCGGATCGGGGTCGCCCATTTTGGCAGCCACGGTGATTTCTTTGGACAGTTTGGAAAACAGCTTGGCGCGCAGTTTATCCTGCCGCCCCTTGCGGTGCTGAATATTTGCCCATTTTGAGTGGCCTGCCATGTCGCCTCCGGTTCCTGCGTAATCCTGTGGCGCATATAGAACCGCGGCCCTGCAAGACGCAAGACCCGAGCAGGCCCGCTCAGAGCGGCCAAATGAGCGGGATCAGCGCAGAGGCGAGCAGCCCCACAGACAAGTTCAACGGAATGCCCACACGCAAAAAGTCCGAGAACCGGTAGCCCCCCGGCCCATAAACCAGCATATTGGTCTGATAACCGATGGGCGTCGCAAAGGAAGCGCTGGCAGCCACCATCACCGCCACAACGAGCGGGCGCGGGTCGATCCCGATGGCGGCCCCGAGACCGATGACAATGGGCGTCATGACAACGGCCACGGCATTGTTGCTGACCAACTCCGTCAACACGCTGGTGAGCAGATAAACGGTCCACAGGATCAAAAACGGCGGCAGGTTCCCCAGCATCGGGGCCAAAGCGCCGGCGATCAGGGCCACTGCGCCTGACGCCTCGAGTGCGGCCCCGATCGCCAACATCGAAAAGATGAGCGCGAGCAAGCGCCCGTCAATAAAACCAAAGGCCTCATCCGCATCAATACAGCGGGTGACCAGCACGAGGGCCACGGCCAAAATGCTGAGATAAAGGATTGGCGCCACACCTAAAGCCGCGAGAACAACAATGCCCATAAGCGCTGCAAGGGCAATCGGCGCGTGACCTCGGCGAAAGGCGCGGCTGGTGGGCTGCTGCACGTCGACCATTTCCATATCCGTGGCAAGGCGGCTGATGTCAGCGGGAGCGCCTTCGAGCAAAAGCGTGTCGCCCACGCGCACCACTAGATCTTCCATCTGCCGGCCAATGTTTTGGTTCCGGCGGTGCACGGCCAGCGTATACACCCCGTAGCGCCGGCGCAGGCGCAGCCCGCCCAGCGTGCGGCCCACCATTTTGCATCCCGGCGTGATCAGCGCCTCAACCGTTTGCGTCTCCACGGCGGAAACTTGGTCCACACGGCGCAGTTCCTTGTTTCGCTGAAGGCTGAGCAGCTCGGTCATTTCGGTGCGCAGCACCACGCGGTCGCCGACCTGCAACTCCACCGCATCCAGATTGCGCCGCAACGATTGATCGCCGCGCACCACATCAATCAAACGCACTCCTTCGCGCTTGAAAAGCTGTACCCCGAGCACGTCGCGACCGATGAGGTTGCTGTCGGGCGGGATCACGGCCTCAGTGAAAAACTTCATCTTGCGGCGGTCCGTCAACAGGTTTGACAGGCTATCCCTGTCGGGCAGCAAGCGCGGCGCGATGTAGCGCAGATAGATCATGCCCCAGATCACCAGCACAATGCCCAGCGGCGTGACCTCAAAAATCGAAAATCCGGCCATGCCGTTGGCCCTTGCAACACCGTCCACCAACAGGTTTGTCGAGGTGCCGATCAGGGTCAGCGTGCCGCCCAAAATAGCTGCATAGCTCAGCGGGATCAGCAATTTCGACGCGCTCACCCCCAGCGTTTTAGAGATCTGGATAAAGACCGGGATCATCACCACGACAACCGGCGTGTTGCTAACGATGGCGCTGGCAAAGATGACAAAGGCCATCAACATAGCAATCGCCAACACAGGCCTGGTGCGCGCTTGGGCGCTGGCAAGACCGGTGAAAAGGTCCAGCGCGCCCGTCCGTACCAAGGCCCCCATCACGATAAACATCGCTGCAATGGTCCAGGGCGCGGGGTTTGCAAGCACGAGGCGCGCGGCTTCATAAGGCAACACGCCGCTGATGAGCATCACCGAAACACCCGCTAAGGCGACAACTTCCGTGGGATATTGTTCGCGCAGAAACATCGCAAACATCACGCCTACGATCACCAGCGTCAGGACCGCGCCACCCGTTTGCGAAAGTTCAAATAGTCCCATAGGTCCGATCGGTTGTGGGCCGCGCTGCAATGCCGCTTATCTTGGTCTATTGCACTACGTGCTGC
Source organism: uncultured Pseudosulfitobacter sp. (assembly GCA_965656435.1). Taxonomy (GTDB): domain Bacteria; phylum Pseudomonadota; class Alphaproteobacteria; order Rhodobacterales; family Rhodobacteraceae; genus Pseudosulfitobacter. The sequence continues at coordinate 7,200 of CBFHKQ010000033.1, forward strand.
AAGCGTGGCGCGCTCTCATGCGCTCGCGTTATGCGGCGTGGTTGCGGGTGTGCTACGCGGTCGAACCATGTACATCCCTAGCATGACCATCCCCAGTGCCAGCCACACCGCAGGCGGATAGGCCTCAGACAGGATCAGCTTGGCCCAGAATACACCGAAAATCGTTACAAGATAGCTGACCTGCACTGCAAAGACCGGCCCTGTACGTCCGACCAGCCAAACATATCCGGCATAGACGAGCACATGGGTCACTGAGGAGCCTACGTGGGCATATTCAACGATCGTGAACGGGCGCAGCGGGCTGATCCACTGCCCCGACAGGGCGACAATCGGCGTCACGATACATAGGCCTACAAGCGACGCGCCCCATAGAACCTGCAACGGATCAAGGCCAGCCGTACCCCATTTGGCGACGTAATTCCCCTCAAAGGCATAAAAAAGGCCAACCGTGAGGGCTGCGAAGACCCAAAAGGCAGGGATCACACCCGACATTTCCGCCCCCGGCAAAACGATCATCAAAACGGCCGCAAACCCGGCACCGAGACCCGCAAACCGGCGCCATTCAAAACGATCAAGCGAGAGCAGCAGCGCGATCGGGAAGGCCCAAATCGGGATCATCGACAGCAAGATCGACAACACACCTGACGGCAAATGCACCGCTGCCTGATAGCTGATGGAGTTCGGCAGCACTGTGCCAATCAGTGCCAAGGTCACATAGACGCGCAGCACTTTGGCGTTAAAAGGCAAGCGCCGGCCCGTCATCAGACCCAGAACGCTCATGACCACAACGCCGATGGCCAGCTGCCAAAAGATAAGGCCGAAATGGGGATAGCCTGAGCTGACCGCAATCTTGGTAAGCGGCATCGTGATGCCCCACCCGGCACCTACCATGAGAAGCGCGAGCACCGAAATCAGCGTCTCGCGGCCGGCGCGTACCGGTGCAGCCGCGCCCATCATGGACCCGCCGGCGCCAAAACACCGCCTTGCCGGACCATTTCGATCCGCGTGGTGCGGCCCGTTTTGTCGTCCGTCTCAACATAGACGCCAGAGAGTGTCGCCGCCCCCAGCGCGGGGGTAAAGCGCCCTTTGGGCATTCCAGTGATAAATCGGCGCAACGGCTCGTCGCGCTGCATCCCGATGACAGAATGGTAATCGCCGCACATGCCGGCGTCAGTCAGATAGCCCGTGCCTTGGGGCATGATCATCGCGTCCGCTGTGGGCACATGCGTATGCGTGCCCACCACGAGCGACGCACGCCCGTCGCACCAATGGCCCATCGCCATCTTCTCAGAGGTCGCTTCGCAGTGCACATCAACAATGATCGCCTGCGCTTGGCCGCCCAGTGGGTGCGCCTTGAGCACAGGCTCGATCGCGGAAAACGGATCATCAAAGGGGCGCTTCATGAACACCTGCCCCAAGATCTGCGCAACAAGAACCTTGCGACCACCTTTCGCTTGAAACAGGCGCGCACCCTTGCCCGGTGCTGCCTTGGAAAAGTTGAGCGGGCGGATGATGCGCGGCTCGGCTTCGCAAAATTGCAGCATGTCTTTTTGATCAAAGGCATGATCACCCAGCGTGATGACATCCGCGCCAGCCTCCAGCAGCACGCGCGCATGCGCCCCAGACAGGCCCATGCCAGAGGTGGCGTTTTCACCATTGACCACGACAAAATCGAGGCCCCAATCTGCACGCATTTTGGGCAAGCGTTCGCTCACCGCTTGGCGCCCCGCGCGCCCCATCACATCGCCTAAAAACAATATTTTCATGTGTTCCCATATGCACCGAGGCCAGGGTGAAACAAGCTCTTTTTGCACGCGCAGTAGGATGTGCGCGCGGCGTCACGAGTGCATTTTTGGGTTTTATGGCGTTCGGCACGGCGCGTGCATAGGCCGAACCTATGTGTTCACTTCGATCACGCCCGCTTCAGTGATGATCAAATCAAGCGGCTGGTCCGTGGCCTCTAAAGGCAAATTTTCCGCCTCCTGCGCAGCATAGGCAAAGCCCACGCTTAGGACCGCAGCGCGAGCGCGCAGACCCTCTAGGGTGCGGTCATAAAACCCGCCACCGTAGCCCAAACGCCCGCCGCGTCGATCGAACGCCACCAAGGGCACAATCACAATTTCAGGCACCATCCAGTCATCCATCAAGGGAACTTGCGCTCCGAAGGGACCCGCGCGCAACGCGCCATCTGGCGTCCAGTGCGAAAACTTGAGCGGCAGGCCCTCGCCCTCAATCACGGGCAGGCCCACGGGGCCATGCGCCGCAGCCTCTGCCATCGCGGGAAGCGGATCAATCTCTGTGCGGATGGGCATGTAACCTGCGATAGACACCCCGCGGTAACCCGCAAGAAAAGCAGATAAGTTTCCGCAAGCGCCCGGCCCTACGGCTGCATGTGCGGCTTTGCGGCGGGCAAAGGCGGCTTTGCGGGCGGCTGCTTTGATCTCTGATAGCAGTGCGCTCATAACAACACTGCCGCAGCCAGCCCCAGAAAGGCGAAAAAGCCCACAACATCCGTCACCGTAGTCACAAAGGCGCCTGAGGCCAGCGCCGGGTCCACGCCAATGCGGTCCAAAATCACTGGGATGACGGTGCCCGCAAGCCCTGCAACAACCATGTTCACGACCATCGCTGCCGCAATCACATAGCCCAGCGCGGGTGAGCCGAACCACAAGACACCAACCACACCCATCACTACCGCAAAGATCAGCCCGTTGACCAAGCCCACCAAAACCTCGCGCCGGATCACGCGCCACACGTTGGCCCCGGTCAAATCCTTGGTGGCCAAAGCCCGCACAGCGACGGTCAAAGACTGTGTTCCGGCGTTGCCGCCCATAGACGCCACGATCGGCATCAACACCGCCAGCGCCACGATTTGCGCGATCGCCATTTCGAACTGTGCAATCACGAGTGAGGCCGCGATCGAGGTGATCAAATTCACTGCCAGCCACGGCATCCGCTGCTTGGTCGTCTCGACCACGCGGTCCGACAGCGACCCTTCGCCGACACCCGCCAGTCGCATGATGTCCTCTTCGTGTTCTTCATCCAGAACGGCCATCGCGTCATCGATGGTGATTAAGCCGATCAGCCGCCCTTCGGCATCCACAACCGGAGCCGAGATGAGGTGGTATTGGTTGAACGCATAGGCCACATCGCTTTCAGCCTGCGCGGCAGGAATGACCTGAAAGGTCTCTTCCATAATATCCAGCAGCGGAACATCCCGGCGTGAGCGCATCAACTTGCCCAAGGTCACATTGCCAATCGGATGCAGGCGCGGATCTACCACCACGATGTGATAGAATTGGTCGGGCAAGGCGTCCTCATCACAGCTGCGCAAATGATCAATCGCATCGCCCACGACCCAGTGTTCGGGCGCCATGACGACTTCGCGCTGCATGAGGCGACCAGCTGAATATTCGGGCCAAGCGAGGGATTGCTCCACCGCCACACGGTCAGAAACAGGCAGTGCCTCCAAAATCGCCGCCTGCTGCGCGCCGTCCAAATCCTCTACCAGGTCGACAACATCGTCGCTGTCCAGCTCGCGCACCGCATCGGCCAAAACGGCCGGACGCAAGACACCGATGACTTCTTCGCGAATGCTCTCATCCAACTCAGACAGAATATCGCCGTCGAATTCGCGATCAAAAAGGCGGACCAACCGCGCGCGGTCAAAAGCGTTCACCTGCTCCAGCATGTCCGCGATATCAGCAGGGTGCAGCGGCTCCATCAGGCCGATCAGTTTGGCCTGATCGTTGGTATCCACTGCATAAAGGATCGCACTCAGCGCACGGCGATCCAACGCGTAGGTATCGTCCCCTAAATCGTCCCGTATATCCGCATGAGGATCAGTCAAAGACGGGTCTTGATGCTCTGACATGTGCCCTCCACGCTCTGCGCATACCTATAGCTTTAGCATAGGCGGCGTGGGGCCGCGAAACAATGGGGCGCAGTCAAAGCGTCGGTAATTTACCTTTCATATGAGAGCGCTTAGGGTCGCGCCCATGACGCAAACGCATTTACTTTCCGGCCATGTGCTTTGCACACACGCTAATCCTTTTGAGGATCCAGATGGCTTGACCATTGCATCCGATCACAGCGTGCTGATCCGCGACGGCAAAGTAGCGAAAACCGGCCCCCGCGACGCGATGAAGCGCAATCATCCACAGGCGACGGAACATCGATACGATAACCATCTGATCCTGCCGGGCTTTGTGGACGCCCATATGCATTATCCTCAGACGGCGATCATTGCCAGTTGGGGCAAGCGGCTGATTGATTGGCTGAACACCTATACCTTCCCCGAAGAGGCGCGTTTTTCTGACCCTGACTATGCAGAAGAGATTGCCGCACGCACGCTCGATTTGGCCTTGGATCACGGCACGACGACATTGTGTTCCTATGCCACCAGCCACCCCGCATCCGTGGATGCATTTTTCAACGCCGCAGAAGCGCGCGGGATGCGGACACTGGCAGGTAAAACATGCATGGACCGAAATGCACCGGGCAATTTGCGCGACACGCCGCAGCGCGCTTATGACGAGAGCAAAGCGTTGATCGCGCGGTGGCACGGCGTGAGTCGCGCCGAATATGCCATCACACCGCGGTTTTCGCCGACCTCAACGCCGGAACAACTTGCGGCCTTGGGGGCTTTGTGGGCCGAGCATCCCACCTGTGTGATGCAAACCCACCTGAGCGAGCAAGTGGATGAGATCGACTGGGTCCAATGCCTTTTTCCCGAAGCACGCGATTATTTGGACACCTATGAAGCGCACGGCCTTTTAGGCGCACGCGGAATTTATGGCCACGCCATCCACCTGCGCCCGCGCGAAATTGACCGTTTGGCCGAGGTGGGCGCGGGGCTCGCGCATTGCCCAACCTCCAACAGCTTTATCGGCTCTGGCCTGATGGATGTCACGGGCCTTGCCGCGCGGAACATCCCGCTGGGACTGGCCACAGACACAGGCGGCGGCTCTTCGTTTTCGATGCTGCGCACGATGGCGGCCACCTATGAAATCGCACAACTGCGTGGCACGGCTCTTCACGCGCGGCATCTGTTGTGGCTTGCGACGGCCGGGGCCGCACGAGTGCTGCATGTGCATGACAAGGTAGGCCGCATCGCGGCAGGCTTTGAGGCCGATATTTGTGTGTTGGATTTACGCTCCACCCCCGCCATCGCGCAACGCACCGCACAGGCCAACGACATCTGGGAGGCGGTTTTCGCCACTCTTATGATGGGCGATGACCGCGCGGTGGCGGATGTGTGGGTCAGCGGTCAAAAGCGCCACCGCGCGCGCTGATCTAGGCGGCGGGCGGCGGCAGCTTTTCAAAACAGCTCACACCTTCGGCTGCGACATGAAAGGGCTGCTCTTCCTCGGTGAAGATCGCCGCCTGAGGTCCACCGTAAACACCGGCCGGATCATCGAGGCTGCCGACTTTGACGATCACATAGCCAGCGCGTCGCGGGTTGCGGGTGGTCAGATGCGTCCCGCAAACGCCGCAGAATTCGCGTGTAACCGGATCAGCAACCTCTGGGTGTTTGAACCGTGCCGGCGCACCTTTAGTATAGGTGAACCCGTCCTCAGGCATCAGCATGAAAAAGTTCGGCCCCCCACCGGTAATATAGCTGCACGCGCGGCAATGGCATTGGGCCTTGAACAGGGCGGTTCCGCCCGTTTCATATCGAATGGCGCCACAATAGCACCCGCCTGTTGCTGTCATCATTCCCCCCTCCCAAGGTTGTGCCTTCGGATCTTGCGCCACCGCGCATTGGGGCGCAATCAAAACAACGCTGTTAGGTCTGGTGATGTGAAGGAGCGTATTTAAAAGGCGAGTGCCGCGCCGCGGACTGATGGAGCCGCCTACAGGTGATCCTCTAATAGGCGAAGCGCGGCAGCGTGGATTTCCGGGTTGGCCGCAGCAACCACGCGTCCACCTTCGTGCGCTGGCTTGCCGGACCAATCGGTCACGATCCCACCCGCGGCCGTGATGACAGCGATCGGGCCTTGAATGTCATAAGCGTTCAACCCCGCTTCAATCACCAAATCCACCTGCCCCGCCGCAATCAGCGCGTAGGCGTAGCAATCCATGCCGTAGCGCACCAAACGCGCCTGATTTGCGACCGCATCAAAACCCGCACGCTCCGCTGGCGTGCCTACCTCGGGGAAGGTGGTGAACACGGTGGCCTCGGCCAATGGCCGCGCTGGACGCGTCGAAAGCGGCGTGCGGCCCGCCCGGTTTTGCAACCAAGCTCCGTCCGGCGTGCCTACGAAACGCTCGCCAATATAGGGCTGGTCGATCAAGCCTATCTGCGGTCCCGACGCATCTCCAACAGCGATAAGCACCCCCCAAGTGGGCGTGCCCGCAACAAATCCGCGGGTGCCATCGATTGGGTCCAGCACCCACGTCAGTCCCGTTGTCCCGTCCGAAGCCCCGTATTCTTCGCCTAATATGGCGTCATCCGGACGCTGGCGCGCCAATACGTGGCGCATCGCCTCTTCGGCGGCGCGATCGGCGATCGTGACAGGATCAAAGCGATGCTGTTCTTTGTTTTCCGCTTGCAACGAAGGCACGCGAAAGTGTGGTAAAATAGCAGCGCCCGCTGCATCGGCGAGAAGATGTGCCACGCGGAGCAGTTCAGATGATAATGCGACGTTCATGCAGCTGTGGTGCCACTTCGCCACGCGCCATGCAACCGCTCAGACAAAGGCCGGATATTGTTTTTGCAGCCCTTGCAGCGTTATCGCAAATTAAGCGACGTCGCTGAGCACACGGGCCAGTTCAAACAAACGCCGCCGCTGGTTTTCGGGGATGGCATAGTACGACCGGACCAATTCCAACGCCTCTTTATCCTCCAACAAATCGCTCGGCGTGCGTGCACATTCGGAGGCGGCATCTGCACCCGCGTCCTCTTCAATCCCATCAAAGAAAAACGACACAGGCACGCCCATCGCTTCACCAATGTCCCAAAGTCGCGAGGCGCTAACCCGGTTGGCGCCTGTTTCATACTTTTGGATTTGCTGAAACTTAATACCCACCAGATCGGCGAGCTTTTGTTGGGTCATGCCGATCAGCCAGCGGCGTTGGCGGATCCGTTTACCGACAAAAACGTCTACTTTGTGAACCATATCGTCTCGGACCCTTTCAAAAATTGCTACGGTGGTGGCGCGAAAGTCGGGTGGAGCACGCCCTTTTCTGGAATTGGGAAACTGATTTGACCAATTTGGCCGCTGGAGTGGGTAAAGATTATAGAATTGGCTTTCAAACGCAACCATTCCAAGTAACAGCTGGGCAGTGAACTCAATCTTAAGGCGCAAATTCATTAAAAAACGAGGAATAAAAAACGCAAAAAAGGTAAGATCTACGGCCATATACTCCCCGCCATACGCACATAGAGCAGCGATGTTTCAATACCTTAGGTTTCAGCCCGCCAATACATGGGTGCATTGCCGCCGCTAGCCCCTGAAAGGTTTGGCCGCGTATTTTTCAATAAGAATTGAGCTATTTCTGCGCCATTTTACCCGCACGCCAACAGCTATTGACGCGCAACACAACGCTCGGCGTCGTCATAAACACACCTCAAAATCAAAGATAGCCTGACTACCCCCCTGCGGCAGCCCATTGCGACCCGCAAAGTACAAGCGGATCATCCGCTCGCAAAAACGCCGCATCCCCCGCGAAACCTCTTGAAAAAGCCCGTGTCGCCCCCGATATTTGACCCATCAAGGCCGCAGGCGAATTCTGCGGATACCTGTGTTCCTATCTGGAGGTCCTTCATGGCTGACATCAACACGATTCGTACCGCGGCGGGCGCACGCGCTGCAGAGATTGACGAAGGTCTGCGCGCCCACATGAACAAAGTCTACGGCACAATGTCCGTCGGCATGTTGCTCACCTTTGCAGTGGCTTGGGCCGTTGGTTCAAACCCCGCGCTGCTGGGCATTTTCCGTGATCCCCTGACCTTGCAACCAAACATCCTCGGCTGGATCGTCATGTTTGCGCCGCTTGGCATGGTGTTCGCCTTCGGCGCTGCGATCAACAAACTGTCCGCAGCGGGCGCGCAGCTGTTCTTTTATGTGTTCGCATCCGTTATGGGCCTGTCGCTCGCATGGATTTTCGTGGCTTTCACTGGCTTTTCCATTGCACAGATTTTCTTGGTCACATCGATCGCGTTTGCGGGCCTGTCCTTGTGGGGCTACACCACGAAAAAAGACATCTCCGGTTGGGGATCATTCCTAATCATGGGCGTGATCGGTCTGGTCGTTGCCTCGATCATCAACATCTTCCTCGGCTCGCCAGCAATCATGTTTGCAGTGTCGATCCTGGGTGTGCTGATCTTCGCAGGCCTCACCGCCTACGACACACAAAACATCAAGAACACCTACCTCGCGCACGCCTCACATGGCGATAGCGAATGGTTGGGTAAATCCGCCATCATGGGTGCCCTCAGCTTGTACCTGAACTTCATCAACATGTTCATGTTCCTGCTACAGCTGTTCGGCAACCGCGAATAACCAGCGAGCTATAAAACGATAATAGCCGCCCCGCGCAAATGCCGGGGCGGCTTTTTTTGTGGCTGGTACAAGGCTGTCCCTGACATCCGAGAAAATTACCTACACCCATAGAAAAAGCCGCGTCCAATGGCGCGGCTTTGTCGGTCACATCCAAGGATGTAAAAGGGCGATCGATCTTACTTGATCTTGCCTTCTTTATATTCCACGTGCTTGCGCGCAACGGGGTCGTATTTACGGACCGTCATTTTTTCGGTCATCGTGCGTGCGTTTTTCTTGGTGACGTAAAAGTGACCTGTGCCCGCGGACGAGTTCAGACGGATCTTGATCGTGGTTGGCTTCGCCATGTGTCATCTCCTGCGGCAACCGCGTATCAATCGGTCGCAATAATCCTGAACCCCGCCTTCTAAGCACATGCGGGTCCGAGTCAACCGCAAAATAATCTCGATCCAATTGTGGTGGATGTTTTGGCCGCAGATCACGCAACAGCCCACAGCTTGGGCGCATTAACATAGCAATATAAGCTGCGCGGAAGGCCTATAAGCCGGATTCTGTCCAAGGGGTTTCTCCCTCTGGATGGCCATTCATCTTGGCCCGCGGTTACCCACGCGCCTCTAGCTGCCAACCCGAACCTGCTAGACCAAAGCGGCCCTGCGGCATGCGCCGCGCGCGGTTCCTATTTGGCATTGCTCCCGGTGGGGCTTGCCGTGCCGGTCCGGTTGCCCGTCCCGCGGTGGGCTCTTACCCCACCGTTTCACCCTTACTGCCGACAGGCGGCAGCGGTTTCATTTCTGTGGCGCTTTCCCTGGGGTTGCCCCCGCCGGGCGTTACCCGGCACCGTTGCTTTGTGGAGTCCGGACTTTCCTCCGCAGGGGTTGCCCCCTACGTCAGCCATCCAGCCTTCCGCGCAGGGGACGCTTAGACCGTTGCGACCAGTCGCGCAAGGAGCGCGATCAAGCTTGCGGTTTTGGTCCCACAATATTGCTTTGCTTATGTTAGCGGCGCGAAGTCGGCGGCAGTCAACGGACCCGATGCCTTTGGCCTGTGGCGCAAGCGCACAGCGGTCAACAGCGCCTCTGGCGCAGCGTTTTCCGTATATCCCGCTGCACGTGCTGCGGACACAAAAGCCGTCATATCAACAGGGCCCGTCCAAGGCGTGCCGCGCGTGGGTGCTGCCAACCCGACCTGCGCAAGGCGGGCCCAATCAAACATAGGACCCGGATCCCCTTTGCGCCCAGGTGCGAGGTCGGAGTGGCCGATCACACCGTCTGCTGCGATCTCCCAGCGCGTCATTACCTCATCCAATAAAAGCTCGAGACGACGCATCAACGGTTCCGCAAAGGGCGTCTTACCATCATTGTCCAGTTCAATCCCAATAGAGTGGGAATTCACATCCCCCTGCCCCTGCCACTCACCTGCACCTGCGTGCCACGCCCGCATGCTCTCGGCCACGAGCTGCGTCACCGCGCCATCCTGCGCGATCACGTAATGCGCAGAAACAGAGTGAATTGGGTCGCATAACCGCTCGATCGCCGCCTCCGCAGAGGCCATTGCAGTATAGTGAAGAACGATAAGCCGCGGTCTTTGCCCGCCGCGGCGCGGGCCAAAATTAGGCGAAGGGTGCCAAGCGACGGGCGTCATTGCCCCGCAGCGCGGCGGTAGGGACCGGGATCCCAATCACAGGCATAGCCGTCGCCATCAGGGTCCAGCCCTGCGCGGTCCCGCGTTGGTCCGCCGCGCGCTAAAAAGTCGGCCTGTGCATTATCGCCACTGGCATATTTTGCACAGTTGCGAGTAAACCGCGCGTCGGCGGCCAGCGTGAGGCGGCGGTAGATTTGAGTACCCACAGGGTGCGTGGTCTGCAAGGCATAGGCCACTACGTTCGGCCCAAAAGCATCGTCACGCGTCGGCAAGGCCGTGGGCGCGACCACCTGATATTGCGCCCGGTTTTGCGCCAAGCGTTCGCGGTCACTCTCAATGCTTTGACGCGCAGCGACTGCATCAAAATCATTCTCGTCTGAGATGCCAGGCGTCTGCAAGGGCGCGGGCACAGGGTTTGAAGGGCTCGCATCCACTACGGGGCGCACCTCGCTCTCGGGTGTTGTTTGAGGCGCTGTCGCGGCTTGCGGCAAGGGCGCTTGTGACACGGAAGGTGCCGCGGGCAGCGGATCACCCCCCCCACCGCTGCCGGATCCGAGGCCAAAGCCACTGTCCGACATCACGGGCTGGCACGCGGCCAAAACCACACTCAGAACACCCATCAAACAGGTTTGATAAAACTGCATGATCTGATGCCCTCGTCTTTGCCGCTTGCTGGTATTAGCCCATACGGACTACCACCATTTCGCGGGTTTCGCCACAAAGCCTGCCGCCTTTTCCATTGCATAGGCGGAAGACAGCAAGTCGCCTTCTTCCCATGGTCGGCCGATCAGTTGCAAGCCCAAAGGCAACCCTTGCGCATCCAGACCGGCAGGCACGGAAATGCCGGGCAATCCGGCCATATTCACCGTCACCGTGAAGACGTCATTAAGATACATCTGAACCGGATCCGCATCGACCATCTCGCCCAGGCCAAAGGCCGACGAAGGCGTCGCAGGGGTAAGGATCGCGTCGACACCCTGGGCAAACACGTTCTCAAAGTCACGCTTGATCAGCGTGCGCACGCGGCGAGCGCGGTTGTAATAGGCGTCATAGAACCCGGCCGACAGGACATAGGTGCCAATCATCACACGGCGCTGCACCTCAGGGCCAAAACCATCGGCGCGGGTTTTTTCATACATCTCGGTGATGCCGTCGCCGGCCGCCATGTCCGCGCGGTGGCCGTAGCGCACGCCGTCATAGCGGGCCAAATTCGACGAGGCTTCTGCCGGCGCGACCACATAATAAGCAGGGAGCGCGTATTTTGTGTGCGGCAGGGAAATGTCGACAATCTCAGCCCCCGCGTCGCGCATCATATCTGCGCCTTGCGACCAGAGTACTTCGATCTCGGCGGGCATGCCTTCCATGCGGTATTCGCGCGGAATGCCAATTTTCTTGCCGCGCATGTCACCGGTGAGCGCCGCCTCAAAATTCGGCACGGGCAGGTCTGCGCTGGTGCTATCTTTGGGGTCATGCCCGCACATCGCCTCAAGCATGATGGCGGCATCGCGCACGGTTTTCGTCATTGGGCCAGCTTGGTCCAGCGATGAGGCAAAGGCCACGACACCCCAGCGCGAGCAGCGCCCGTAGGTCGGCTTGATCCCCACAATACCTGTGAAGGCCGCAGGCTGACGGATGGAGCCGCCAGTATCCGTACCTGTCGCAGCCAAACACAGATCAGCCGCCACTGCCGCAGCAGAGCCGCCGGATGAGCCACCCGGCGTGAGGTTGCGGTCATCTCCCGCACGGCGCCAAGGGTTGATCGCATCACCGTAAACACTGGTCTCATTGGACGAGCCCATGGCGAATTCGTCCATGTTCAATTTGCCCAACATTACAGCACCGGCGTTTTTCAACTGCGCGGTGATGGTGCTTTCATATTGCGGTAAGAACCCCTCAAGGATGCGGCTGGCCGCTTGGCTGGGCACATCTTGGGTGCAGAACAGATCTTTGATCCCAATGGGCAGGCCGCACATGTCGGGCGCATCACCGGCCGCAATCCGCGTATCCGCCTCGGCCGCGCGCTCTAGGGCAATCTCAGGCGTGTGGTGAACAAAAGCGTTCAGCGCGCCTGCGCCTTCGATTTCGCCCAAGCAGGCTTGGGTCAATTCAACAGATGTGACATCGCCTGCGCGCAGCGCATCGCGCGCCTCAGCCAGGCTCAACGCATTCAGATCGCTCATGATTATTCCACCACCTTTGGCACGGCAAAAAAGCCTTCGCGCGCATCGGGCGCATTGGTCAACACGGCCGCCTGTTGCGCGCCATCGGTCACAACATCGGTGCGGCGTTTCAGGCGTTGCGGCGTGACGGAGGTCATAGGCTCGACCCCTTCCACGTCCACTTCGGCCAGCTGTTCGATAAAGCCGAGGATATTGTTGAACTCGTCCGCGAGCGCAGGCAGCGCCTCGTCGTCTACCTTAATCCGGGCCAACTTCGCCACACGGGCGGCGGTGCTTTGATCGATCGCCATCAACGCTCTCCTACATGTCTATTACGCGCTTTATCGCCCCACCCGCCGTGCCGCAAGAGGCGGAGGCTGGGATTGGCGACCTCTCGTTCAGGTAGGTACGATCTGCTGCGGCTTTTTAGATTACACAAAGTAGATTAGCCGTCCCGGCGCTCTGCGAAAAACTTCTGCAGAAGACCACGGGCCTTTTCTTCGCCGATGCCATCATAGACCTCTGGGGCATGGTGACACTGCGAGTGCGAAAACACCCGGGCGCCCACCGAGACACCCCCTGATTTGGGGTCAGACGCCCCATAATAAAGCCGCCCAATCCGCGCCGCAGAGATCGCCGCGGCACACATCGCGCAGGGCTCGAGCGTAACATAGAGATCGCAGCCGATCAGCCGTTCAACGCCCATGTGCGCGCAGGCGGCGCGAATGGCCAGCACCTCAGCGTGGGCAGTAGGATCATTATCCGTGCGCGTGCGGTTGCCCGCAACCGACAGGACTGTGCCATCCGGCCCGATCACCGCGGCTCCCACTGGCACCTCGCCGCGCGCGCCAGCCGCGAGGGCTGCTTCCAGCGCCACATCCATGTAACTGCGAAACGTCATAGATGCAGCAATTGCGGAATTGGGCATCTTTCGCAAGGGCTGGGAATGCTCTAGGGACGGCGCATGGATAACACGCCCGCCTCCCCGCCCGGTGACCGGATCGCCAAAGTGCTCTCTCGTGCCGGTGTCGCAAGCCGCCGCGAGGCGGAGCGTATGATTGCCGCCGGTCGCGTCACCGTGAACGGTGCGCAGATCGACAGCCCTGCGTTGAATGTCACGGAAGCGGATCTGGTCGCAGTGGATGGCAAACCTGTCTCTGCCCCCGAGCATGAGCGGCTGTGGCTCTATCACAAGCCCAACGGCCTTGTGACCACAGACCGCGACGAAAAAGGCCGTGCCACGATTTTCGACAACCTACCCGTAGATATGCCGCGGGTGATGACGGTTGGCCGCCTTGATCTGAATTCCGAAGGGCTGCTGCTGTTGACCAACGATGGTGGGATCAAGCGCAAGTTGGAATTGCCCAGCACAGGATGGCTCCGCCGCTACCGCGTGCGCGTGAACGGCCGGCCCTCGGACGAGGTGTTTGAGCCGCTGCGCCGCGGGATAAATGCAGGCGGCGAGCAGTTTCAGCCGATGCAGATCACGCTCGATCGCCAACAAGGGGCGAACGCATGGCTGACCGTCGGGCTGCGCGAGGGCAAAAACCGCGAAATTCGCCGCGCGATGGATGAAATCGGCCTTTCGGTGAACCGCCTGATCCGTGTGAGTTATGGGCCCTTCCAACTAGGGGATCTGAAACCCGGCGACGTCGAAGAAGTCCGCCGCAAAATTCTGCGCGATCAATTGGGTCTGGCTGCGTTAGACGCGACCCCCACCGGCACAGCCAAACGCAAACCAGTGGTGAAGCGACCAGCGCAAAAACTGAACACCCGGCGCAAACCCTCCGCACCGCGCTGATCCTCGCGCACAGTTGACAATTGCACTCGGTCCTCTTTTGAGGCTGATTGGCCCAAGGGATCGGGACAAAAAGGAGGCGGCATGGACCATCTGACGATGCTGAACGCGATCATGGAAACGCGCCATTCGTGCCGCGGCTTTTTACCAGACGCCGTGCCGCGCGCGGACGTCGATGCCATCGTAGCCACTGCGCAAAAAGTGCCTAGCTGGTGCAACGCACAGCCTTGGCAGCTCATCGTAACGGACAAGGCGGCGACCGACACGTTTCGCACCGCCCTCAACCAACACGCACTCACATCTGCGCCTGCTCCCGATCTGCCATGGCCGCGCGCCTATGAAGGGGTCTATGACACCCGCCGGCGCACCTGTGGCTTTCAACTTTATGATGCTGTCGGCGTCCGCAAAGAAGACCGACCCGCCCGCGCAGCGCAGATGATGGAGAACTTTAAGCTCTTCGGCGCGCCACATGTCGCCATCGTGACCACGCCCGAGGCCTTGGGCCCCTACGGTGTGCTCGACTGCGGCGGTTTCATCTCGGCGTTTACGGTGGCCGCCGCGGCGATGGGTGTGAGCAGCATCGCCCAAGCCGCTGTTGCCGCACATGCGCCTTTCGTGCGCGGCCATTTTGACATCGCCGCAGATCGCCACATCCTGTGCGCAATTTCCTTCGGCTATGCCGATCCGGACCACCCCGCCAATGGATTTCGAACGGACCGCGCAACCCCCAATGATGTGGTGGACTGGCGATGAGAGCGCTTTTGCAACGGGTAAGCGAGGCCCGCGTGTCGGTGAAGGGCGAGACCATCGGCGCGATAGATGCGGGCCTCTTGATCCTGATATGTGCCATGCCGGGGGATACACCACAGATCGCACAAAAGCTGGCGCAAAAAATCGCCAAGCTGCGGATTTTTAAAGACGAAACGGGAAAAATGAACGCAGCTCTCGCCCAACACGGCGGCGCGGCCCTCGTGGTCAGTCAATTCACACTTGCCGCCGACACGCGCCGCGGCAACCGACCCGGATTTTCGGGTGCAGCCAAACCCGCAGAAGCGGAGGCGCTCTATCTCGATTTCGTTGCTGCCCTTCGAGGGCTGGACCTAGAAGTCGCCACGGGTCAATTTGGCGCGGATATGGCGGTCGCACTGGTCAACGACGGGCCCGTCACAATCTGGATCGACACCGAAGACGCCTAGCACATCAGGGTTCGCGCAGCGCCTCGCGGGATTTATAGAGCGGCTTGAGCAAGTATTGCAGCACGGTTTTCGATCCCGTGTGCAACTCCACTTCCGCCTGCAATCCTGGGCGCATTTGAATGCCGCGCTGACGCGTGCTGAGCTGGTCGGCATCCACACGCACGCTGACTTTATAGTGCACAGGCATAGCTCCGCCACGGCCCGTTTCATCCTTGAACACATCCGCTGAGATCAGTTTGACCGCGCCCTTGAGGCTGCCAAAAATGGTGTAGTCATAAGCGCTCAGCTTGATGGTGGCGGCCTGCCCGGGGCGCACGCCGGCGATGTCCTCGGGGGCGACGCGCGCTTCGACATACAGCTCTTCATCCAAGGGGATGATCTGCAAAATCTCTTGGCCTGGGCGCACTACACCGCCGATCGTGGTGACGCTCAGAGCATTAACGACACCGCGCATCGGGCTGCGCAGCACTGTCCGCTCTAACTGGTCTTGGGCCGCTGTCATGGTTTGACGCAGGGTGCCCAACTCCTTTAATGTGTCGGAATAGGCTTCAGCGCGGTTGAGTTCCGTTTGCGTCACAATTTCATCCAACTGGATGCGCGCATCCGCATGTGCTTTGCGAGCGCGCGTCACCTCGATCAGCGCCACAATGTTGCGGTCGAGCAGATCCTCAAGCAGCTTGCGCTCTTTGGTGGCCTGATCCAGTACCCGCTGTGCGCCTTCGCGGCGGCTAACATAGTCAGACTGCCGCGCAGCCAGCAGCGCGCGTTCCGAGGCCACGATCCCCGGCATCCGCCCCGCCAAACCGGCCG
>CBFHKQ010000034.1:0-23307 GCA_965656435.1 uncultured Pseudosulfitobacter sp.
AGAATCGCAACGTTATGCTGGGTCGCGCCCGACATGACAGATCACCTGATCAGCGGCGGCCCGTGGCAGCAATGCTTCGGGCTTATGTTGTGAAAAAAGGGCCCGGAATTACGGGCTCGCAACGAAAAGGAAAGCACACGTGGCACGTATTGCCGGCGTAAACATCCCGACTGCAAAGCGGGTTCCAATCGCCCTTACATATATCACCGGAATCGGAAACACTTCCGCCAAAGCTATCTGCGAAGCTGTGGGCATTGATGCCACACGTCGCGTTAATGAGCTGTCGGACGCCGAAATTCTGAAGGTGCGCGAGCACATCGACGAAAACTATACCGTGGAAGGCGACCTGCGCCGTGACACCCAGATGAACATCAAACGCTTGATGGACTTGGGCTGCTACCGTGGTTTGCGTCACCGCCGCAACCTCCCCGTACGTGGTCAGCGTACACACACCAACGCACGCACGCGCAAAGGCCCTGCAAAGGCCATTGCTGGCAAGAAGAAGTAAGGGAGGCTCTGTTCAATGGCACGTGATAAGACTCGTACAAAGAAAAAAGAGCGTAAGAACATTGCAGCCGGTGTGGCGCATGTGAACTCCTCTTTCAACAATACGAAAATCCTGATTTCCGACGTTCAAGGCAACGCGATCAGCTGGTCGTCTGCCGGTACGATGGGCTTTAAAGGCTCGCGGAAGTCCACACCCTATGCGGCCCAGATGGCAGCAGAAGATGCGGGCAAGAAGGCACAAGATCACGGCGTGAAAACGCTTGAGGTTGAAGTGCAGGGTCCCGGTTCCGGTCGTGAGAGCGCGCTGCGCGCTTTGGCTGCGGCAGGATTCAATATTACTTCGATCCGTGACGTGACGCCTATGGCACACAACGGCTGCCGTCCGCCGAAGCGCCGTCGCGTCTAAGCTGACTAATTTTACCAGAGGGCACGGTTTTCGTGACCTCTGTTCGCTTTTCTGAAACCTCGGGCGTTCGCTGCTTTTGGACATAGGCAGCAAACAGGAATGGAGGGACGTATGATCCATAAGAATTGGGCCGAATTGATCCGGCCGTCGCAATTAGAAGTCAAAGCTGGCAATGATCCTGCCCGCACTGCCACAGTGATCGCAGAACCGCTTGAGCGTGGTTTTGGCCTTACACTGGGCAACGCGCTGCGCCGCGTTTTGATGAGCTCGCTGCAAGGCGCTGCCATCACATCAGTGCAAATCGACAACGTGTTGCACGAGTTTTCCACCGTGTCTGGCGTGCGCGAAGATGTCACCGACATCATCCTGAACCTCAAAGGCGTCAGCATTCGCATGGAAGTTGACGGGCCTAAGCGTGTTTCGATCTCGGCCAAAGGTCCAGGTGTTGTGACCGCCGGCGATATCTCAGAATCTGCCGGCATCGAAATCTTGAACCGCGAGCATGTCATCTGCCACCTCGACGATGGTGCGGATCTATACATGGAGCTGACCGTCAACACTGGCAAAGGCTATGTCTCTGCTGAGAAGAACAAGCCGGAAGATGCGCCCATCGGCCTGATCCCAATCGATGCGATCTATTCGCCAGTCAAGCGTGTCAGCTATGACGTGCAACCGACCCGTGAAGGTCAGGTTTTGGACTATGACAAGCTGACGATGAAGGTCGACACCGACGGCTCTATCACGCCAGATGATGCCGTCGCATTTGCTGCGCGTATCTTGCAGGACCAGTTGGGCATCTTTGTGAACTTCGATGAGCCTGAGTCTGCATCGCGCGCGGACGAAGACGATGGGTTGGAATTCAATCCGTTGCTGCTCAAGAAAGTGGACGAGTTGGAATTGTCGGTCCGTTCGGCGAACTGCCTCAAGAACGACAACATCGTCTATATCGGCGACCTGATCCAGAAAACCGAAGCCGAAATGCTGCGTACGCCAAACTTTGGCCGGAAGTCTTTGAACGAGATTAAGGAAGTTCTGTCCGGCATGGGCTTACACCTCGGTATGGATGTCGAGGATTGGCCACCAGACAACATCGAAGACCTCGCGAAGAAGTTCGAGGATTCGTTCTGAACCAAGATTCCGGAGGCGATCCTTCGCCTCCGGACCGTTTCCCGCCATGGGAAACACCCACAACTGGGCATCCTGCCCCAAGGAGAGTTGGTGCACCGCACGCCAACCGGACAAAGCAAAATCGCCTGTAGAGGGCACACTTTAGGAGACTAGAAATGCGTCACGCACGTGGATACCGCCGCCTCAACCGCACACATGAGCACCGCAAAGCATTGTGGGCAAACATGGCCGGCTCGCTCATTGAACATGAGCAAATCAAAACAACTTTGCCCAAGGCAAAAGAACTGCGCCCCATCATTGAAAAGATGATTACATTGGCAAAGCGCGGCGATTTGCACGCCCGCCGTCAGGCCGCGTCGAAGCTCAAGCAGGACGCTTATGTGGCGAAACTGTTCGACGTTTTGGGTCCGCGCTATAAAGACCGCCAAGGTGGTTACGTGCGCGTTCTGAAAGCTGGCTTCCGCTATGGCGACATGGCGCCTATGGCGATCATCGAATTCGTGGACCGCGACCGCGACGCCAAAGGCGCCTCTGACAAGGCCCGCTTGGCCGCTGAAGAGACCGCGAGCGAAAGCTAGGCATCTTCGGTCTGCGGACTGTGAGTTTTTGAAACGCCGCGCTTGGGTCACCCCTCGCGCGGCGTTTTTCGTTTCTGGTCAAACTTGCAATCACAGGCCTGCGCGCGCATATCTTGCCTCTCACCCGGAGGTTCCATGACGCGTTTGATGTCAGTCTTTATCCTGCTGCTCGCTTTTGCCGGCGCCACGGGTGCGCAGGTTGCCCCCACCGTGCCGACGTCGCCGCAGGAAATATCGCTCAGTTTTGCACCTGTGGTGAAGAAAGCGTCTCCGGCCGTAGTTAATATTTACGCAAAGCGGGTGACCCAAGGGCGGCAAACGCCGTTTATGAATGACCCGTTTTTTGATCAATTTTTCCACGGCTTTGACGCGCCACGGCCTCGAGTGCAAAGTTCGCTTGGCTCAGGCGTGATCCTGTCGCCGGATGGCATCATGGTGTCCAATTATCACGTGGTTGGTATGGCAACCGAGATCCGCGTGGTGCTGACCGACCGCACCGAATACGAGGCACGCGTGCTTTTGGGTGATGAAGAGAGCGATCTTGCGATCCTGCAATTGGAGGGCGCGGAGGATCTGCCGTGTCTGGCGCTGCGAGACAGCGACAGTGTTGAGGTTGGCGAGTTGACCCTCGCGATTGGCAACCCTTTCGGTGTGGGCCAAACGGTGTCGAGCGGCATCATCTCTGGGTTGGCGCGCTCTGGCGGGGCAGGTGGCGCGGGGCGCGGATATTTCATTCAAACGGACGCGCCTATTAACCCCGGCAATTCGGGGGGCGCGTTGGTCGACACGGGCGGTCGGGTGATTGGGATCAACACCCAGATCGTGAGCCGGTCTGGTGGCTCCAACGGCATCGGTTTTGCCATCCCGGCGAATTTGGTGCGCAGCTTTGTCGAGCAGGCCCGCGCAGGAGCGACAGAATTTGCGCGCCCGTGGGCCGGCATGGCGGGACAGGCGGTCGATTTCGATATGGCCGCATCGTTGGGACTGGACCGCGTGGGCGGCATGGTGATTTCTGCCTTGCATGAGGAAAGCCCATTTGTGGCCGCGGGCTTTCAGGTTGGCGACGTGATTACTCAAGTGGACGGCCTTGAAGTGAACGCCCCCTCTGAAATGATTTACCGGATGAGCGTCCGGGGGCTGGGTCAGACCTCGTCCGTGACCTTTGAGCGGGACGGTGAAGGACGCGAGGTTGAGATCGCCTTGATCGCGGCCCCCGACCAACCGGCACGCGACACGCGTCGTTTTGCGGCGGGGTCGCGATTCCCTGGCCTGACCGTCGCGCGGATCAATCCGGCAGTGATTGCAGAAATGGGGCTGGCGGTTGCAGCTAAAGGCACGGTTGTTATGGGTGTTGAAGGGCCTGCTGCCCGCACGGGCCTGCGCCGCGGCGACATCATTGAGGGGCTGAATGGTGTGGCCACCCCCACGCCACGTACCTTTGATCAGACCTTGCAGCGTGCAGGGCGCTTGCTTGAGTTGACGTTGAACCGGCAGGGCAAACGCATCTCTTTGCGATTGCGGAGCTAGGGGTATGGCAGATTTGTTCGGTCCCGCTGAGGATTCTTCCGATGCGTCATCCCGCCAAAACCGCCCTCTCGCGGATCAGCTTAGGCCCGAGGTTTTGTCGGATGTTATCGGGCAGGCGCAGATTTTGGGGCCCGAGGGCCCATTGGGCGTGATGTTGGCCTCTGGCACGCTTGGATCGTTGATCCTCTGGGGGCCGCCAGGGGTGGGCAAGACCACGATTGCGCGGCTTTTGGCCGGCCAGACCATGCTGCATTTTGCGCAGATTAGTGCGATTTTCTCCGGTGTGGCTGAGTTGAAGAAAGTGTTTGAGGCCGCGCGCATCCGTCATCAAAACGGACAAGGCACGTTGTTGTTTGTTGATGAAATCCACCGCTTTAACAAAGCACAACAAGACAGCTTTCTGCCCTATATGGAGGATGGCACGATCCTGTTGGTTGGGGCCACGACGGAAAACCCTTCATTTGAATTGAACGCGGCGGTGCTGAGCCGGTCGCAGGTCCTGGTGCTCGAACGTCTTGGCGGGAAAGCGTTGGAACAGTTGGCGCAGCGTGCCGAAGCCGCTATCGGGCAAACACTCCCGTTGGACGCAGGCGCGCGCGCGGCGCTGCTTGAGATGGCGGATGGCGACGGTCGGGCGCTGTTGAACATGATCGAGCAGATCGTGGCGTGGAATACTGTGGATGTTCTAAGCGCTGAGGGTTTGGGCCGGCGTTTGATGCGGCGCGCCGCGCAATACGACAAATCCGGCGAGCAGCATTACAACCTTATATCAGCGTTGCATAAATCTGTGCGTGGATCTGATCCGGATGCATCGCTTTATTGGTTTGCGCGCATGTTGGAAGGCGGCGAGGACCCGCGCTTTTTGGCACGGCGGATCACACGCATGGCGGTGGAGGATATCGGTCTGGCTGATCCGAATGCGCAGGCCGTCTGCTTGCAAGCCTGGGAGACGTTTGAACGCTTGGGCAGCCCGGAGGGCGAATTGGCCTTGGCACAAGCGCTCGTTTATCTGGCGCTCGCGCCGAAATCGAACGCCACCTATGTCGCCTATAAAGCGGCGCGCGCGGAGGCGCGAAAAACGGGCTCTATGATGCCGCCAAAACACATCTTGAACGCGCCAACCTCTATGATGCAGGAACAGGGCTACGGCGCCGATTACGCCTATGACCACGATGCTGAGGATGGCTTTTCTGGGCAGAACTATTTCCCCGAAGCGATGCGCAGGCCAGCCTATTTTACCCCCGTCGAGCGAGGCTTCGAGCGTGAATTGACCAAAAGAATGGCCTATTTTGCAAAATTACGGGCAAAGCGGGAAACTTGACTCTGCCGGGCGCGCGGGTGAAGGACGCGCCATGATACTCACCTCGATACATGTGGCCTTTGGCGGCGCGCTAGGAGCGGTGCTGCGCTATTTGTGCAGCTGGGCCGTTTTGCGTGGATTTGGCGCGCATACCGTGCCGCTTGGCGTCATGACGGCCAATGTCTTGGGGTCCTTTGCAATGGGTGTGGTCGTTGTTGCCTTGGCGCAGCGAGGCCTGTTGGCTTGGCAGCCTTTCTTGATGACAGGGTTGTTGGGTGGGTTCACCACCTTTTCGGCCTTCTCGCTTGAGACGGTCGAGTTGATCGAAACGGGACAGCATGGTCTTGCTGCTGCGTATATTTTTCTATCCGTTGGCCTGTCGGTTGGTGGATTAATGGCGGGCATGATGCTGGCCAAAGGAGCCTTTGCATGAGCCGCGTACAAATCGTCACGATTGAGGAAGGCGAGGGCGATCAACGCTTTGACCGGTGGATGAAGCGCCGCTTTCCCAATGTCAGCCAGGGCATGGTCGAAAAATTCTGCCGCAAGGGTGAGGTGCGCGTGGAAGGCGGGCGGATCAAACCGGCCACCCGCGTTGAGGTCGGCCAAACCGTGCGTATTCCGCCGCTGCCCGATGGTGCCGCGCCCGCCGTTGTGCACACGCGGGTCTCGGAGGCGGACGCGAAATTTATCCGCTCTTGCGTCATTTACCGCGATGACGCAGTCATTGCCCTGAATAAACCGCCTGGCCTGCCGGTGCAGGGCGGCAGCGGGCACGCCCGCCACGTGGATGGCCTTGCTGAGGCGTTGATGTTCGATCTGGAAGAGAAGCCGCGTTTGGTGCACCGGATCGACAAAGATACCTCGGGCGTCTTGTTACTGGCCCGCACCCGTGCGGCGGCCCAAGCCCTGACGGCGGCCTTTCGCCATCGGGCCACCCGCAAAATTTATTGGGCGGCCGTCGCGGGCGCGCCGCATCCAAAAAACGGGACCATCAAATACGGGTTGGTGAAGGCGCCGGGGCATGGTGCACGCGGTGAGGGCGAGAAAATGCACTGCGTCCATCCACGCGATGTGGATGACACACCGGGAGCAAAGCGGGCGGTAACAGATTACGCCACCGTGGGCGTCGCTGCCAAGCGGTGCACGTGGATGGCCCTTATTCCGGTCACCGGACGGACCCACCAGCTGCGGGCGCATATGGCTGAAATCGGGCATCCGATTGTCGGCGATGGAAAATACGGTGGATCGGGTCAAGACAATTTGGGTGACGGCTGGGGCGCACAACTGGGTGGCGATATCTCGAAAAAACTGCACCTGCACGCCCGATCGTTACAGATTGAACACCCCACCAGCCGCGCGATCCTGTCACTGACAGCACCTCTGCCAGAGCATATGAGCCGCACGTGGGATACGTTCCAGTGGCAGGCCTCGGATGTGCCGAATGACCCCTTCGAAGAGGGGTGGATGTGAGCGCGAGACCCCTTAAACTGATTGTTTTTGACGTGGACGGCACGCTAATCGACAGCCAAGCGCACATCATCGGCGCGATGCAGCAGGCCTTTGCAGAATGTGACATCGCGGCCCCCGCGCGGTCCGAGATTTTGGCCTGCGTGGGCCTTTCGCTGGATATTGGGATGCTCCGCCTTGCGCCGCAGGCAAGCCTGGCGAAGCGGGAGCAGTTGGTCACCGCCTATAAGGATGCTTTTGCGGATATGCGCCGCAGCTTGGGCGCGCAGGCCGCGCCTTTTTATCCTGGCGCTTATAAAACACTAATGCGGTTGGCGCATTGGCCGGGCGTGGTCCTGGGCGTGGCAACCGGAAAATCCAAACGTGGCCTTGATGGCATCATAGAAGCGCATGCGCTTGAGGGGATGTTTGTTACCCGACAGGTTGCCGATTTCCACCCCTCTAAACCCCACCCGGCGATGCTGCTGGCCGCTTTGGATGAGACAGGCGTTTCTGCGCAGGATGCGGTGATGGTTGGCGATACCTCTTTTGATATGGATATGGCGCGCGACGCGGGCACGGGGGCGATTGGGGTCAGTTGGGGCTATCATAGCGCGGCCTCATTGACCTCGGCGGACCTGATCGTGGACGATTTTGCGGCCCTAGAAAGCGCGCTGGCCCAACCGTGGCCCTTACTGGGAGTGAAAACATGAGCGATTGGAAGCAACGCCGGTTTTGGGAAAAAGTGGACGTGGTGCAAACGCCTGAGGGGTTTGGCGTCACACTGGACAGTCGCACCGTAAAAACACCGGCCAAACGTGGGCTGATCGTGCCATCGCGCGCCGTGGCGGAGGCCATTGCACAAGAGTGGCGGGCGCAGGAAAAGATGGTGGACCCCGGCACCATGCCCTTTACCCGTTCAGCCAACGCGGCCCTTGATAAGGTGGCGGTACAGCATGCTGAAGTGGCGGATATGATTGCGGCCTACGGGGATGCAGACCTGCTCTGCTACCGAGCGGGCTCGCCCGATCGTTTGGTGGCGCAGCAAGCTGAGGCCTGGGACCCGATGCTGGCCTGGGCTTCACAAACGCTGGGCGTGACGCTGGTGGCGCGCCAAGGTGTGATGCATGTGGCGCAGGACTCTGCGGCTTTGGCAAAATTGTCTGAGATGACCCATGCGCTGGATACATTTGAGCTGACGGCTTTTCACGATCTAGTGAGCCTTAGTGGCTCTTTGGTTCTCGGATTTGCGGCCTTAAAAGGCACACATGACGCGGGTGCATTGTGGCGCTTGTCGCGCTTGGATGAGCTGTGGCAGATTGAGCAATGGGGCGTGGACGATGAGGCCGAAGAGATGGCCGCGGTCAAAGAGAGCGCCTTTTTGCACGCCAAGGCATTTTTGGATGCGCATCACGCAAGGTAATGCAGCGTTGATGAGCAAAAATGTTTTTTTTAAAGGCCAATCACGCGCCAACGAGAGCGCTAACTCTTGACGTTTTGATGTGAATCCGCACAAACTGCTGCCCATTGGCGAAGAGCGATGCTCTTGGTTGGTGGCACCTCCGACAATAAATGTCGGTCGAACCGTCCCCTAGTGGCGGATAATCAGGAAGAGGTAAAAATGAAAAAATCAGTAATCTTCGGCGCACTCACAGCAGCCGGTCTGGCTGCTGGCGCTGCTGCGGCAGGCACGCTTGACGATGTCAAAGCCCGCGGCACACTGAACTGCGGCGTGACAACGGGTCTCGTTGGTTTCGCAGCACCAGACGCCAACGGCGAATGGAACGGTTTTGACGTGGCGGTTTGCCGCGCGGTTGCAGCAGCTGTCCTGGGCGACGGCAACGCAGTTGAATTCGTTCCAACGACCGGCAAAACACGCTTTACCGCGTTGGCTTCCGGCGAAATCGACATGCTGGCACGGAACACCACATGGACATTCTCGCGCGATGTGGACCTGAAGTTCACTTTCGTTGGCGTGAACTACTATGACGGCCAAGGCTTCATGGTGCCAAAAGAGCTGGGTGTTTCCTCGGCCAAAGATCTGGACGGCGCGACTGTCTGCATCCAAACCGGTACAACAACTGAGCTGAACTTGGCGGACTTCTTCCGTTCCAACAACATTAGCTATGAGCCCGTGCCAATCGAGACAAACGCAGAAGCACAGCAGCAGTACCTCGCTGGTGCATGCGACGTCTACACGACAGACGCATCCGGTTTGGCCGCGACACGCGCGACATTTGAAGCGCCCGGCGACCACATGCTGCTGCCAGAAATCATCTCCAAAGAGCCGCTCGGCCCGCTTGTTCGCCACGGCGACAACGAATGGGGTGACGTTGTTCGTTGGACGTTGAACGCACTGATCACAGCTGAAGAGCTGGGTGTGACATCCGCGAACCTGTCCGAAATGGCCGCAGGCACCAACAACCCAGAAATCAACCGTCTGTTGGGTACCGAAGGTACACTGGGCGAGATGCTGGGTCTGGACGCGAAATGGGCGATGAACGCTCTGGCCGTATCCGGCAACTACGGTGAGGTCTTCGAGACGAACATCGGCGAAAGCACACCAATCGGTCTGGCCCGTGGCCTGAACGCTCAGTGGACTGACGGCGGCTTGCTCTACTCGCCACCCTTCCGCTAAATACTTTGCCGAAGGGCGTAGGGGGAACCCTGCGCCCTTCGTGCATCCAACGCCTACCGACGCATAAGACCGTACCAACACACCAAAAGATGACGCCAAAGCTGTCTCGCTCACGCCGTTGGTCGGAACCGGGGAAATCAAAATGACCACCATGACCGACCCTCCACAGGGCTCATTTCGCCTGTCGATGCTTCTGAACGACACGCGGTATCGCTCTTATACGTTCCAATTTATTGCGCTGATCCTGTTGATCATCTCGTTCGCCTATTTGGGGTCGAACCTGTTTCAAAACCTCGCAGCTGCGGGCTTGGACATTTCCTATCAATTCTTGGGCGCGCCCGCTGGCTATGACATCAACCAAACTTTGGTTGAGTATGACAGCCAAAGTTCCAACGCGCGCGCCGCTTTGGTCGGCATTCTGAACACATTGCTGGTGGCGTTTTTGGCCTGTGTGACAGCGACAGTTTTCGGCGTGATCGCAGGTGTGCTGCGGCTGTCGAACAACTGGCTGGTCAGCAAGCTGATGGCCTTTTACGTTGAGATTTTCCGCAACATCCCGGTCCTTATCTGGATCATCATCATTTTCACCATCATGACGGCCGTGTTGCCGGGGCCGCGCGCCTTTCGGGGTGACAATGCCACGTCATCGATGCTGTTTGACGCTTTCGCTTTTACCAACCGCGGCATTTACACGCCGGCGCCGGTCTGGGGTCCAGGGTCGCTTGTGGTTGTGGCGGCATTCATTGCCTCGATCATCGGTGTGTTCGCTTACCGCCGCTATGCCACGAACCTGCTCTATGAAACGGGTCGTTTGCTGCCGATGGGCTGGCCGAGCCTTGCAATCCTGATCGTGCCGTCGATCGCGGTCTATTTCATCATGGGCAGCCCGATTGGCTTGGAATATCCGGAACTTAAAGGTTTTAACTTCAAGGGCGGGATCAAGATTGGCGGGCCGCTGATCGCTCTTTGGTTCGCGCTGTCGATTTATACCGGCGCCTTTATTGCCGAAAACGTGCGGGCGGGGATACAGGCGATTTCCAAGGGTCAGACCGAAGCCGCCGGTGCATTGGGCCTGCGCCCGGGTCGGATCATGAACCTTGTCGTTCTGCCGCAAGCCTTGCGGGTCATAATTCCGCCGTTGATTTCGCAGTATCTGAACATCACCAAAAACTCATCGCTCGCGATTGCTGTAGGCTATGCCGATGTGACCGCCACCTTGGGCGGCATCACGTTGAACCAAACGGGCCGCGCGATAGAATGTGTCCTGCTGCTGATGCTCTTTTACCTCACGATTTCGCTGAGCATTTCCGCGATCATGAACGTCTACAACAACTCTGTTAAATTGAAGGAGCGCTGAGCGATGGCCGACCCCAATGCCAAATCTGTGGCCTTTGTGCGCACCCAAGAGGTGCCAGCAGCCCCGCCACCGTTCAAGACGTCAGGTCCTGTGAAATGGATGCGCGAGAACTTGTTCTCAACGCCGTTTTATTCGGTGCTCACGTTGCTTGCCCTCTATTTTATCTATTCGGTGCTCGCCGGCATTTTGCCGTGGATCCTGAATGGCGTGTGGAACACCAACAGCCTCGCGGAATGCCGTGAGGTTTTGGACGGTGTCTCGGGGGGCTGTTTCTCGGTTCTGACGGAACGCTACAACCAGCTGCTCTTTGGGTTCAAATACCCTGCCGAGCTGTACTGGCGCCCGATCTTGGCGTTCGTTCTGATGTTTGTGGCGGCAGCACCGGTGTTGTTTTTCACCCTGCCGCGTCAGCTGTTGTTGATTACGGCGCTGTTTCCGTTTGCCGCTTACTACTTGATTTGGGGGGGTACGATCTGGACGCCGCTTTTGGCGCTGGCTGGGTTTGTAGTGGCCTTTTTTGTCTACCAACGCTTTGTCGCGGGCAGCTTCGCTGCTGGTTTCTTCAGCGCGGTCATCGCCGCGTTAGTTGTCTGGAGCTTTGGTGGCGTGTTGATCCCGGAGGGTGCCAATGACACGGCCGTGCTCACGGCGGTGCCAAGCCGTGATTTGGGGGGCTTCTTGCTGAACATGATGCTTGGGGTTGCCTGTGTCTCACTGTCGTTGCCCCTTGGGATCGTGCTGGCACTGGGTCGCCAGTCGAGCATGCCGCTCATCAAATGGATTTGCGTGGTGTTCATCGAGTTTATTCGTGGCGTGCCGCTGATCACCTTGTTGTTCGTGGCCTCAGTCATGCTCGCCTATTTCTTCCCGCCAGAGGTAACGACAGACCTGTTCCTGCGCGTGGTGATTATGATCACGGTATTCTCGGCGGCCTATATTGCCGAGGTGATCCGCGGCGGTCTGGCCGCTTTGCCTCGGGGCCAGTATGAGGCTGCGGACAGCCTGGGCCTTGATTACGCGCAATCCATGCGTCTGATTATCCTGCCTCAAGCGCTCAAGATCTCCATTCCGGGCATCGTTAACGTGGCCGTGGGCCTTTTCAAAGACACCACGCTGGTGTCCGTGATTTCGATGTTTGACCTCGTTGGGATGATCCGTGGTCCGATCTTGGCTTCGACCGATTGGAACGGCGTCTATTGGGAGTTGCTCGGTTTTGCTGCGCTGCTTTTCTTCGTCGTCTGCTACGGCATTTCGCAATACTCGCAGTGGCTGGAACGCCAGCTTGCCACCGATCACCGTTAAGGAAAGGGTGAGATTATGAACCAACCTGCCACACAGATGCGCGTCTCGGATGAGGTCGCGATTTCCATCCAGAAAATGAACAAATGGTACGGCACCTTTCACGTGCTGCGCGACATTGACCTGACTGTAAACCGCGGCGAGCGCATCGTGATTGCGGGCCCGTCAGGGTCCGGAAAATCCACGTTGATCCGCTGCATTAATGCGCTCGAAGAGCACCAACAGGGACGCATTGAGGTCGATGGCACGGTGCTGTCTTCGGATGTTAAAAATATCGACAAGATCCGGTCCGAAGTTGGCATGTGCTTTCAGCACTTCAACCTCTTCCCGCATCTGAGCATCCTAGAAAATTGCACCCTTGCGCCAATTTGGGTTCGTAAAACGCCCAAGAAGGAGGCGGAGGAGATCGCAATGCATTTCCTCGAAAAGGTGAAAATCCCAGATCAGGCCGATAAGTTCCCGGGCCAGTTGTCGGGTGGCCAGCAACAGCGCGTGGCGATCGCACGGTCGCTGTGTATGCGCCCGCGGATCATGCTTTTTGATGAACCAACCTCTGCCCTCGACCCCGAGATGATCAAAGAAGTGTTGGACACGATGGTGGAGCTTGCTGAAGAAGGTATGACCATGCTCTGCGTCACGCACGAAATGGGCTTTGCACGCCAAGTGGCGAACCGCGTGATCTTTATGGATGAAGGTCAGATCGTGGAGCAAAACGAGCCTGAAGAGTTCTTCAACAATCCACAGTCGCCGCGGACACAGTTGTTCTTGAGCCAGATCTTGGGTCACTAAGCCCCGGTTTTACATCCATTCTGTGTGGGCGTTTTAAATTTAAAAAGGCTGGCCGCCGTTGGGTGTGCCAGCCTTTTTATATTGGCTTTGGCTATGCCTGCGGGCGGTGGAACGCCCGCATGTGAAAGGCCGATTGCGCATCCGGTCGGTTGAAACTCTGGCTGATTGGACAAGCGCGCCGCGTGGCACAGCCGCCGGCCATACAATCGCCCCCAGCATCTGTATCCAAATAGGCTTTGCACGCGGGCACATCGTAGGGTGCCTCGGCCGAAAGCGCGCCCACAGGACAGGCCCCCTCACACGGTCGTTCGGAACAGCTGTCGCAGGGAGAGGCTTGCGTCACCGTGGGGGCGTCAACTAGGCATGTGGGTGCAAAGATAAGCGCCCCGCGGATGGAGATCATCAAGCCTGCTTCATCATGCACCAACATGCCCGTTGGACTTTGATGAAAGCGGCCAGTCGCCTGCGCCCAAGCGATGAAGGGGGCGTAGGGCGGTCCGTCTGAGGGAAAGAGCGCCTGCGCTGAAAACTCTGCTGCAATGCCGCCGATGATGCGCTTTGACCAGCGATCGATGGGATGCATAGCGCTATCCTGTGCTTCAGGACTGGTTGAAAAATACTGCCAAAAGCCGGTGTTTGCACCGATCAAAACGCGTGTGGCCTCGCCGTCTGTTGCATGCCCCATGACCATCAAGCCGTGCGGCTGGGCAAGGGCTGCGATCTTAGACAGGGAGAGGGGCTGGAGCATGCTCATTAGCCGCGGATGATGCTGCCGGCGCCGTGGTCGGTAAAGAGTTCCAACAGGCAGGCGTTTGGTGCGCGGCCGTCCAAAATTACTACAGCGCGTACGCCTGAGGCGATGGCGTCTAGTGCCGTTTCTGTCTTTGGGATCATGCCGCCCGCGATGGTGCCGTTCGCGGTCAGGTCGCGGATTTGTTGGGCGGTCATCTCAGTCACAACCTCGCCAGAGGCATCCTTGACCCCTGACACATCGGTCAAAAGCAGCAAGCGGTCGGCTTGAAGCGCGCCCGCGATGGCACCCGCAACCGTGTCGCCGTTGATGTTATAGGTCTCACCCTCTTCGCCCGCGCCGAGCGGTGCAATGACGGGAATAATCGCCTCTCCGAACAGGCTGTCGAGCAGGCTTGGGTCGATGTCAGAAGGCGTGCCGACCAGGCCCAGGGCAGGGTCCGTTTGCGTGCAGCGGATCAGATTGGCGTCCTTGCCCGACAGGCCTACAGCACGGCCGCCCGCGGCGTTGATGGCCTGAACGATGCGTTTGTTTACAAGGCCCGAGAGGACCATTTCAACCACTTCCATGGTGGCCGCATCTGTGACGCGTTTCCCGTTTACAAAATCTGATTTGATCTGCAAACGCTCTAGCATCGCGTTGATCATGGGGCCGCCGCCGTGCACGATCACGGGGTTGACGCCCACCTGCCGCATCAAAACCACGTCATTGGCAAATGAGGCCATGGCCTCATCGCTGCCCATTGCGTGGCCGCCCAGTTTGATGACCACACGCGCCTGATGATAGCGCTGCATATAGGGCAGGGCTTGGCTGAGGGTTTGGGCGGTGGCGATCCAATCGCGATTCATATCTTGTTTTCTCATCTCATTGTCTCTGCTGTGCGGACCCACGCCTATTCGAGGGTCGAGATCAGGGCGCGCAGGGTCGGAATACCCCAGCCTTTTTCGCTCGAGGTCACAACGATCTCTGGATAGGCGGCCGGGTGTTTTGCCAACGCGCCGCGGACCTGCTCCAGCACTGTGTCGCGGGCCGCATCTTTGACCTTGTCCGCTTTGGTCACCACGCATTGGAACGTAACCGCTGCGCTGTCGAGCAAGGACATGATTTCATCGTCTACTTTTTTGACGCCGTGGCGCGCATCGATCAGCACAAAGGCGCGGCGTAGGGTTTGACGCCCGCTAAGGTATTGTTTCAGCAAGCGCTGCCATTTTTCCACCACGGGCAAGGGCGCGTTTGCATAGCCATAGCCGGGCAGGTCAACCAGATAGAGGGCGTTGCCCGCCACTGCATCGCCTGCGGTGAAATAGTTAATCTCTTGGGTGCGGCCGGGCGTGTTGGAGGCCCGCGCGAGGCCCTTACGGCCCGTCAGCGCATTGATCAGCGTGGATTTGCCGACATTCGACCTTCCGGCAAAGCAGATCTCAAGGCGGTCCGCCTCTGGCAGGCCAGACATGGCCACCACGCCTTTGAGGAACTCAGTTTCACCCGCAAAGAGCAAGCGACCGCGTTCTTCGGTTTGTGGATCTGGCGTTTCCGCCAGAGGGAATTGCATTTGCATTAGGGCACCTTCACCTTATCGTCGATGGTCACGGTCCCACCTTGTATCACACGGCAGCGGACGCTGAAATCTTGATGACCAAAGGCATCTAGTGCGGCTAATGTGTCCGCGTCGCGCCGGCCCGTATCCGGATTTGTTGTTGTTGCCGCACAGCGGTCGGTCCGTTCGACCGGGCGTAGAATGGCGCCACCTATGTGGATGTCGCGGCCAATCCACTCAAACTCTTCCCAAGGCGCACCGCCCTCGTACCAAATGTTCCCGCGCCAGCGATGGACCGAAAGCGGCTGGCCCATTTCCTGTTCAACGGCCCTATGAGAGGCAGTATTGCACAGTGTAACCGAGGCAAAATCGCTGTCGGTGAACCCGCGTCCGTCGAGCCGCACGATCTGGCGAGGTCGCGCGCGGTCTTGCGGCACCAAAGGGGCTGTCCAGCCGATCAGTGCGTTTGGGTCTGTGTCTGGGCGGAACACCAGATCGGCGCGGTCCGGATGCGACAGCGTCACAGTCTCGGTCGCCTCATCCAACCGTGCGGTGATCGCCATAAGCCCAGGGGCTTTGCTCACCCGGCTAAAATTGACGCAGGGTGCCCAAGCCCCGTCTTTGACCTTGGCAGCGTCATGGGCAACGGCCCAGATCCGGTCCCAAGGCATTGCTTCACCGGTGCGCAAGGTCACTGCCGTCAGTGCCTCGCGTCCATGGCTTTTGATCGGGTGCCGCCACAGGGCGGTCACGCCGCGCATTACTTTGCGTCCGGTTTAGATTTACGTGAAAAGCCGCCGCGAATATTGCCCAACAGGTCCGGCGTGTAGCCTTGGCTACGCATAATCAGATACTGCTGCGCGAAGGTGATCGTGTTGTTGGCAATCCAGTAGACGACAAGCCCGCTGGCAAAACCGCCCAACATGAACATGAAGACCCAAGGCATCCAGGCAAAGATCATCTGCTGCGTGGGGTCTGTGGGTGCCGGGTTCAGTTTCTGCTGCAACCACATGGAAACGCCTAAAAGCAGCGGCAAAATACCGATGAAGGCGAGCGCCATCAGGCTGCCAGGCTCTGGCGTGGCCCAGGGGAAGAGGCCGTAGAAGTTAAAGATCGACGTTGGATCGGGCGCGCTTAGGTCTTGGAACGGGCCGAAAAAGGGCGCGTGGCGCAGCTCGATCGTGACGAAGATCACCTTATAAAGCGAGAAGAAGATCGGGATCTGCATCAAGATGGGCAGACAGCCCGCCGCCGGGTTAACCTTGTTCTTTTTATAGAGCTCCATCATGCCCTGCTGCATTTTCTGGCGGTCCTCGCCAGCTTTTTCCTTGAGCGCCTCCATCTCGGGTTGCAGCTCTTTCATCTTGGCCATCGAGACGTAGGACTTATAGGCGAGCGGCAGGAGCACGGCTTTGATGATGAGTGTGAGGCCGATGATCGCCCAGCCCATGTTGCCGATCAGCTTGTTCAACTCATGCAAGAGCCAGAAAATCGGCTTGGTCAGGAAAAAGAACCATCCCCAGTCGATGCTGTCGATCAGGCCGGCAACGCCAGTGCTCTCATAGTCGCGCAGGACTTCCCATTCCTTTGCGCCGGCAAACAGCTGCGTTTCAAGCGCGACGGTTGCGCCGGGTTCAATGGTTTTTGTCGGCAGGCGGGTGATGGCGCGGTAGACGTCGGCGCGGGCGTCGTAAGTCAGTGCTTGGTCAAAGGTCTCCCCGTTGCGGGGGGCAAGGATGGCCTGCCAGAAATGGTCGGTAAAGCCAATCCAGCCCTCTATTACGCCTTCGGTCACGATGGCGGGGCGTCCCCATTTGGGGTCAACATCTGCATCGGGAATGTCGTCCCAATTGGTCTCGGTCAACTCGCCGCCGGCCATTGCAACGGCGCCTTCATGCAGGATGAAAAAGTTCATCAAATCTGATGGTTCACCGTGGCGCACCACCATGCCGTAGGGGGCGGCGCGCAGGGGCGTGGCCCCGTCGTTGCGCACGCTCTGGGTGATGTTGAACATGAACTGATCGTCGATCGAAATGTCGCGGCGGAATGTCAGGCCAGCGCCGTTGGACCATTCCAACGCGATCGGCGCGGTGTCGGTCAGCGCTGTGCCGCCGACTTGTGTCCACTGGGTGCTGGGACCTGGCACATCGGCAGAGGTCAGGTCGCCCGCGGGCGCCCAGCCGTGCAGCGCGTAATAGGCATCCGGTGTGCCCACCGGTGAAAGCATCGTCACGATGTCCGCGCCTTCACCCAGGGTTTCGCGATAATCCTTGAGGCGCAGATCATCAATACGGCCGCCAAGCAGCGAAATGGAGCCTTCGACGCGCGGTGTGTTAATCTCAACCCGAGGGGCGTCTGCACCGGTTTCCGCCGCGAGTGCGGTCGGGGCGGCAGCCGTGGCTCCGGCGGCGGGGGCTGCGGGCACACCAGCTTGGTCTAGCGTGGCGGCAGGGGCATCCAACTCCGCGTTTCGCTCGGTCGGCTCAGGGGGCGGAAACAGAATAAACCACACCAGGATCACGAGAAAACTGAGAGCGGTTGCAAGAATAAGGTTCTTGTTCTGATCGTCCATGAAATCCGGGCCTTGCGCTGGGTAAGTGTCCGGCCGGTTCAACAGAGATGGGGCCAAAAGGTCAAGCGGAAAAGGCCTTTTGCACTGGGGCGGAATGCCGCCGCCAGGCTGTGTGTGCGTGGTTTCGCTTGTGCGAATGCTGCAACGTTATCCCGCCTCGCGCCCGCCGATTTTTGGGGTGTCAGCGAGCTTTGCCTCATGCGCACGCACCCAGTGAATGGTCTGCTCAAAGGGCAGCGGTTTGCTGATGCCAAATCCTTGAACATGATCGCAGCCCAGTTGCGCCAAAAGCGCATGCTCACCTGCGGTTTCGACACCTTCTGCCAATGTTTGCACGTTTAGGCGCTCCGCCATGGTGAGGATCGCGCTGACCATGCGCTGCTGCTCGGGGTCGCGGTCAGATTTCATCACAAAGCACCGGTCAATCTTGATCCGGTTCACGTTAAAGCGCCGCATCGCCGAAATTGAGGCATTGCCGGTGCCAAAATCATCCAAATCGATGTGGCAGCCAAGGTCAGACAGCCCGTTGATTGTTCGCACAACCATATCGTCGGGCGCATGGGTGACGACCGTTTCAAGGATTTCAACCGCGATCCGCTCTGGTGTGAGGTCAAAGCGGTCTAATTCCCAGCGCATTTTGTCCACAAAGCGTGGATTGCGCAATTCGGTAGCGGAGAAGTTAACACCTACGCGCGGGATGTGCAGCCCCGCCGCATCCCATGCTTTGAGCGCGCCAAAGCTGTGAAATGTTATGACCTCGGATAAACGCTCCATCAGGTTTGCCTCGGCAAGCGCGGGCAGGAAATCCGCAGGGGCGACGGTGCCGCGTGTGGGGTGTATCCAACGGGCGAGCGCCTCAAAGCCGGTTACGCGGCCGGTATCGGTGGAAATCTGTGGTTGAAACCAGGGCTGGATCTGCCCGTTTTCAAGGGCTTCGGCAGCCTCATCCCGAAGTGCGTGGCGTTTGTCTGAGGCGATTTGAACATCGTTGGAATAGGCGCGGATCGTGGCCGTGCCGTGCCGCTGCGCGTCTTGCAAGGCCATCTGGGCCGCATTTCGCCATGCTGTACCGTTCGCTGCTGGACTCCGGCCATTTAGGCAAAAGCCAATTGAGCATGTTGTGTATAGCGTGGTTCCGTCCACAGCGACGGGCTCCTCCACCGCGGCCTGCAAGCGACCTGCAGTCTGGATGGCCACCTCAAGATCGATGCGTGATTGCACGGCCATACAGATGTTAAACTGCCCCGTGTCGGTCATCGCGGCGATGTCGGTGTCGCGTAGCGCATCGACGATCTGCAGGCTCACGCGGTCGACCAACTTATCCGCCGCCTGTTGTCCGTGTTGGGCTACGAGTTGATCGAGGTTGTCCAGCGCCAGTGCCATCATCACGGTTTTCTTGCCGTTATCGCGGGCTTGATCCCAATAGCTGTCGCTTAGCTCCTCAAACGCGGCGCGCGCCACTAAGCCTGTGCGTGCATCTTGGGCAACCGCAGCGCGAGGCGCGCCGTTTGGGCGGAGCCACAGCGCAAGTGCTGGCACGCCAATGGCAAATCCGATTAACGTTGCCTCGCCGCCCCACCAGTAGGCACCCAAAAGCGCCGCAGAAACGAAAGCCAGAGACTGCGGCCCATCGAAAAAGGCGCGTAGTTCCTGTTTGGCATAGCTAAAATAGTGGCGTTTGTGACGTAGCATTCTGGCCCCTCGCAGATCAGTTGCGGGGCCATTCATGCCAGAAGGATTGTGCCGGTGGCGTTAACGAAGCGTGGGAATGTCGTCCGAATTTGTGTTTAATTGTTCCGAGTTTCGCATGAGGCCCGCGAAATCGAACAGCTTTGGGTCCAGCAAATGTGAGGGCCGCGCATTTGTCAGCGCGCGAAACAGCACTTGCCGGCGGCCGGGGCTATTCTTTTCCCAACCATCGATCATCTGCTTAACCTGTTGACGTTGCAAACCATCTTGGCTGCCGCAGAGGTCACAGGGAATAATTGGATAATCCATCGCGCGGGCAAATTTCTCACAGTCCACTTCGGCGACATGGGCCAGCGGGCGGTAGATAAAGAGATCACCTTCCTCGTTCACCAGCTTAGGTGGCATCGTGGCAAGGCGGCCGCCGTGAAAGAGGTTCATGAAAAATGTCTCAAGAATATCGTCGCGGTGATGGCCCAAAACGACGGCGCTGCACCCTTCCTCACGCGCGATGCGGTAAAGGTTACCGCGCCGCAGCCGCGAACATAGCGCGCAAAACGTGCGCCCCTGCGGAATTTTGTCCATCACGATCGAATAGGTGTCTTGGTACTCAATACGGTGCGGCACGCCCATGCGTTCCAGAAACTCTGGCAGAACGGTCGCGGGAAACCCGGGCTGGCCTTGGTCGAGGTTACAGGCCAACAGCTCGACCGGCAGCAAACCGCGCCATTTCAGCTCATAGAGCACGGCCAGCAACGTATAGCTGTCCTTCCCGCCCGATAGGCACACCAGCCAACGCGCGCCGGGCTCGATCATGCCGTATTGATCCACCGCTTCGCGCGTCATGCGCACAATCCGTTTGCGCAGCTTGCGAAATTCAGTCGTGTCGGGTGCTCCGGCGAACAGCGGGTGAATGTCGTCTGCTGTGTCTTTCATGGTGAACCTCCGCGGGCGCTGATCGCAAGGGTGGTAGACCAATCACGCCGTTGCCGCAAATCAAATAGGAAGGGGTGCGGCCTAGGGGTTATCTTTGTCCGCCGGCTCACCCGGAACAGGGTCATAGCCATCGCCACCCCACGGATGGCAGCGGCCAATCCGCCGCGCAGTGAGCCAAGCGCCACGCAGCCCGCCGTGCTTTTGCAGGGCTTCCAAGGCATAGGCGCTGCATGTGGGTTGATAGCGGCAGTTGAAACCGACCCAAGGGCTGAAAACCAACCGATAGGCGTAGATCGGCAGCGCGAGGAGGCGGGCGAGGGCGGTCATCGGCGTTTCGGCTGGTTGCTGCGGTGCAGGGCTGCGCGCAGATCTTGGCGCAGAACGTCGAAATCGCGTGTGGCCGTAGTTGTGGCGCGGCCGATTAAAACATAGTCAGTGCCCGCACAGCCATGGAGCGGCAGCTCCATCCGCGCGATTTCCCGCAGGCGCCGCTTTGCACGGTTGCGCGCGACAGCGTTGCCGACCTTTTTGGAGCAGGTAAAACCGATCCGCGCTGGCAGATCGTCTCCGCGGGACCTAATTTGCAAAATAAAGCCGGGGGTCGCCACTCGCGGGGCGCGCGCGGCACGCAGGAAGTCCGCGCGCTCTTTTATGATGCTCAAACGCTGAAACCCCGCCGGAGGAACGCGATCTTGAACGCTATTTACGTTCGTCGCATCCACCTCAGGCGGGGTCACGGTCATGCTCACTTAAAAAGCAGGCGCTTAAGCGCTCAGCGATTTCCGGCCACGGGCACGGCGGTTGTTCAGGATTTTACGGCCCGCTTTTGTCGCCATGCGCGCGCGGAAACCGTGACGACGTTTGCGTACGAGATTGCTGGGTTGATAGGTGCGTTTCATGGCACATGCTCCATCTTATCGGTCGGACGCACGGAATCGCGACGTCTCGGACTATGTTCAAGGCCCGTCACGTACCTGCCGTATTCGCCCAAGTCAAACCCCTCAAAGGGGAAAACGCCGGTATATTACAGTTTATTTACACAAATATCGCCCCGAAGCGGCCGAGGCGTCAAGCTTGCAACAAATACCCCTAATCTATCAAGGCCGCGTGAGGTGGGGCGGCTGGGACTATCGCCCGGTCCGCGTTACATGCATCAAAAGGTCAATCTTCCGGCGCGCAAAAGTGAGGCACCATGGGCAGCAAACCCAATAAAACAGATCCAAATGCCGTCCCTGCGTCGATGTCGCGCCGCCGCTGGGCGGTGATCTTGGCTGTTGTTGCGCTGGTGGTCTTTGCCGGTGTGGCGTTCCGGGATGTACTCAGTTTTGAGGTGTTACGCGACAACCGCGAGGCATTGCTGACCTTTCGGGATGCGCATTATGGGGCTGCGGCGCTCTTATTCATACTGGCCTATGTTGCGGTCGTCGCTTTTTCGCTGCCGGGTGCGACCCTCGCAACGCTGACGGGCGGTTTTCTGTTCGGTTCGGTTTGGGGCAGTCTGTTTAATATGTCGGCTGCAACGCTTGGGGCGACACTACTGTTTCTGGCGGCACGGTATGGCGTGGGGCGCCATTGGGGTGCGCGGTTGGATGCGGCGGATGGGTTGGTCAAGCGGATCAAGGCGGGGGTGGATCAGAACCAGTGGTCGATGCTGTTTCTGATCCGTTTGGCGCCTATCGTGCCGTTCTTCTTGGCCAATTTGGTGCCCGCGTTCATGAATGTGCCGTTGCACCGCTTTGTGATTTCGACCTTTTTTGGGATTTTGCCGGGGGCGGTTGTATATACGTCGGTCGGTGCGGGCCTCGGGACGGTGTTTGAGCAAGGAACAACACCTGATTTGGGGCTGATTTTTGCGCCACAGATCCTTTGGCCGCTTATTGGTTTGATCGCTCTGGCGGCTTTACCGATCCTCTACAACACGGTGGCGCGACAAACGTCGCGCAAAAAGGAGCCTCGTGCATGACTGAGATTAAGACAGATGTGCTTGTTATCGGGGCAGGCTCTGGTGGATTGTCCGTGGCGGCTGGTGCCGCGCAGATGGGCGCGGATGTGACCCTACTTGAGGGCCATAAGATGGGCGGCGACTGCCTAAACTATGGGTGCGTGCCGTCCAAGGCGTTGCTTGCTGCGGCTAAATTGGCGACAGCGCCAACCGCGGCATCAGCCTTTGGATTAAGCGCTGGGCCGATGTCTGTGGATTATGCGGCCGTGCAAGAGCACGTTGCAGATGTGATTGCCCAGATCGCTCCTGTTGATAGTCAAGAGCGGTTTGAGGGCCTTGGCGTGCGCGTAATCCGTGAATTTGGTCACTTTAGCTCCCCGCGGGTGGTGCAGGCAGGAGACAACACGATCCGCGCGCGGCGGGTGGTGATTGCCACAGGCTCATCGCCTCTGGTGCCACCGATCGAAGGGCTGCGCGATGTGCGCTATCTAACGAATGAAACGCTGTTCGACCTGCGCGCCGCGCCGGCGCATCTGTTGATCCTAGGTGGTGGTCCGATTGGTATGGAGATGGCGCAGGCGCATATCCGGTTGGGGTGCCAAGTGACTGTCCTTGAGGGACGCCATGCGCTGGGCAATGAGGATCCGGCATTGGCACGCACTGTGACCGATAGCCTGCAGGCAGAGGGCGTTCAGATCGTGGAGAATGCAGCGGTGCAAAGCGTGCAGGAAAGCGCGGGCGAGATAAGATTGAAGGTAGAGGATGGGCGGATCTTCAAAGGCTCGCATCTGTTGGTCGCGGCAGGACGAAAGGCCAATACCGAGACACTCAACCTTAAGGCAGCAGGC
The DNA here is from genome assembly GCA_965656435.1 of uncultured Pseudosulfitobacter sp. GTDB lineage: Bacteria > Pseudomonadota > Alphaproteobacteria > Rhodobacterales > Rhodobacteraceae > Pseudosulfitobacter. Next base: position 23,251 of record CBFHKQ010000034.1, read on the forward strand.
ATTGCGACGACGCCGGCCGGCATCAAGGTGGATGCGGGCCTGCGTACCAGCAACCGC
>CBFHKQ010000035.1:0-22611 GCA_965656435.1 uncultured Pseudosulfitobacter sp.
GGTTCATCTGGACACCTGAGGCGCCGCTGGTCTAGTCTTGCGCGACAGATATCGTAATTTTTCGGTTTCGCCCCCTCGGCATGGCGTCTATAGGGATGCGGGTTTGACCAGAAAAGGACCGCGATCATGGCCAATGTTGTTGTTGTCGGCGCACAATGGGGCGACGAGGGAAAAGGCAAGATTGTAGATTGGCTCAGCGAGCGTGCTGACGTGATTGCGCGCTTTCAGGGCGGTCATAATGCAGGTCACACACTGGTTATCGATGGCGAAGTCTACAAGCTGTCGCTGCTGCCGTCTGGTATCGTGCGCGGTGGCAAACTGAGCGTGATTGGCAACGGCGTTGTGCTTGATCCATGGCATCTGGTTAAAGAGATTGAGGGTTTGCGCCTTCAAGGCGTCGAAATCACGCCCGAAACGCTGATGATCGCGGAGAACACGCCGTTGATCCTGCCGATCCACGGCGAGCTGGACCGCGCGCGCGAGGCCCAAATTTCTGTTGCTAAAATTGGCACCACGGGCCGCGGCATTGGGCCCGCCTACGAGGACAAAGTAGGCCGCCGCTCGGTGCGGGTCGCTGATTTGGCAGACCCCGCAACGCTAGAATTGCGGGTCGACCGCGCGTTGGTGCACCACGATGCGCTGCGTCGGGGACTGGGGCTGGAGCCTGTGGACCGCGCCGCTCTCATGGCGCAATTGGAAGAGATTGCACCGGCCGTTTTGGAATACGCAGCCCCCGTTTGGAAAGTGCTGAACGAGAAGCGCAAAGCGGGCAAACGGATTTTGTTTGAAGGGGCGCAAGGCGCGCTTTTGGACATCGACTTTGGCACCTATCCGTTCGTGACGTCCTCGAACGTCATTGCAGGTCAAGCCGCTACCGGTGTTGGTGTAGGGCCGGGCTCTATCGATTTCGTGCTGGGCATCGTGAAGGCTTATACCACCCGCGTTGGGGAGGGGCCATTTCCGGCGGAGTTGGACGATGCTGACGGCCAGCGTTTGGGCGAGCGGGGTCATGAGTTCGGCACCGTCACAGGACGCAAGCGTCGTTGTGGCTGGTTTGACGCGGTTCTGGTGCGACAGACCTGCGCGACCAGCGGCGTCAACGGCATCGCATTCACCAAGCTGGATGTGCTCGACGGTTTCGAGACGCTGAAAATCTGCGTCGGCTATATGCTGGACGGTAAAGCGTTGGACTATCTGCCGACGGCGGCGGACCAACAGGCGCGGTGCACACCGATCTATGAGGAAATGCCTGGCTGGTCCGTGTCGACCGAAGGCGCGCGCAGCTGGGCCGATCTGCCGGCGGAGGCAATCAAATACGTCCGCCGCGTTGAGGAGTTGATCGAATGCCCTGTCGCCCTACTCTCCACGTCACCGGAACGGGATGACACGATCTTGGTACGCGACCCGTTTGCGGACTGATCTTGAGGCGAGAGGCACGACATGGCACTGAGTTACAAAGCACGCAGGCGGTGGTCGTTGGTGATCCTAGTGGTTGGGATCCCGCTTTATATCGTGCTGGCAGTCAACATCATCGCGCTGTTTGAGCGCCCGACGTTCTGGATCGAATTGTTCGTCTATGTCGCGCTGGGCGTGCTCTGGGCATTCCCGTTACGCTCGGTCTTCAAGGGCATCGGACAGGCGGACCCGGACGCCTAGGCTCTGGTTTAACCGGCAGCCCGCGTCTCTGGACGGAAACCGATGTCACCGGTTGCACTGAACTGGCCCGCTTTGATTTTCTCAATCTTGCCTGCGCGCAACAACTGCCCGAACGAGCGTAGCCCATCTTCCCGGCTGAACGCTGTGCCTTGAACCTGGCGGATAGTGTCCATCAACTGTGGGCGCGAGAATTGGTCGCGTTCTTCGACGAAGGCCAAATAGGCCGCCGCGGCCTCCAGCAAATCCGGCAAGCGGTGCGCGCCCATGTCTTCTGCAAAATCGGCGAAGCTGTTGGCGCTTTGGGCGTCCAGATCAGAGACTGCATGGTCGCGGGTCACCCGGCGAGGACGCACAGGCGACTGCGGCGGGCCTGAGCCTGCGGGGTCAATGCGCTGTTCTGCGACAAGTTTTAATGGCGCTGGGCGGCGTTGGTCTTTGGTCGGTTCCTCCGGACGGCGCGGTTTAACTACGGTAGCAAGATCGCTGCGATAGGAAGTAACCTCCGCCTCATCTGTGGCGCGGTTATCAAATCCAATTTCGGAGTTTTTCGCAGCCACGGCCGCACGTAGGTGCGCGAATGCATCGCGATTGCGGGCGCTTTCGGGTTCATCCATTTGTTCATCTGCTCGGGCCATCAACCGGTCAACATCTGCCTCTGTCCGCGCAGGGGTGGGCGGGGCTGAAGGCGTCAACTCGGCCTCGACTTCTGCCAGTTCGCGCCGCAGATCATCTTCTTCCTCGACAGTCAGCGATTTCTCTTGAGGGGCATCGGCCTCCAACTCCTCTAGGTGACCTTCGGCAATCGCCGCATCGAGGTCTGCGCGCTTCACTTTGACGATGCGCGCCGCCCGGGACGGGGCTTCTTCCGCCTCAAAGCGCGCCAAGATTGACGCTATATCATCAGCGTCAGGGTCAATTTCTGCGCTTAGGTCTTGCGTCGCGGTCTGGCTTGGCAGCCCATCCGCATGTTCATCCTCGTCGTAGGGGGCCTGCTCCTGTGTCTGGCCCGCTTTTGAGACAACCGCGCGGATACGCTCCAACTTCGCTGCGATGCTATCAGGTGCAGGCGGCGGTGGTGTTGGCTTTTCGGGGGCGATGATCTCCGCCGCTCGAGGTTCCGCGTCCACCAAGGGCGCCTGTGGTTCCTCAGGCTTGGGGTCTTCGAGCGGCGCTGCCGTTGCCTCGACCGGCGCTATCTTGTTTATAACTGCCTCAGCACCCTCTATCTCTACCGCAGCACCAGCCTCATCGCTTGCGGCACTGATCACCACACGCCCATCGTCCACTTGGGTCGTGATCTGCCGCGCGTTGTCGCGTGCTGCGATCCGGGTCAGCATTTCTGCATCCGGAACGGGTGGTTCTGCGCCGAAATATCTGTCGTCTGCCGCGAGGTCGCGAAAATACTCCGCAATCGCCTTCATGGTGTCAAAACTATTGTCGAACCCCTCCAACGTGCACGAAAACGTGCCATAGGAGACCGTCAAAACCTTGTTATTATGCGTCATTGAATGCTCGTCCTCTGCGGTGGTACGACCCCGTGTTTACCCTAATGGGCGGGGCAGAAGCGGCGCGAATCTATGCCTTGCACGGTATCATTTCGCGGCGAGATTGTGATCTGTTTCCTAAAATGTGATTAAAGATCGCAAGATGGCTAAGATTGTTTCAACTTCTGAGCCCGTTACCCTGATCGGAGGGGGCGAGGCGACGCCGCATGACCTTGCAGAGGCAATGCGCCATGCGCCGGTCGTGGTTGCCGCGGACGGTGGGGCCGCGCTGGCGGTGGCCCAAGCCGTGACGCCGCGCGCGGTGATTGGCGATTTTGATAGCCTGTCTGATCAGGTGCGCGCAGCGCTGCCCGAGAGCGTGCTGCATCCGATGACCGGACAGGACAACACGGATTTCGACAAAGCCTTACAGGCCATCGCGTCGCCCTTGGTGTTGGCGGTTGGCTTTACCGGCGGGCGGATAGATCACCAGCTGGCGGCTCTGCATGTTCTGGCGGCCCATGCGCCTGGGCGCTGCATCATCATTGGCGCGGAGGAGGTGATTTTCCACGTGCCGTCGCAGATCACCTTGGACGTGGCCGCGGGCGATACCGTGTCAATGTTTCCGATGGGGCAGGTGCAGGGGCGCAGCACCGGCTTAGTTTGGCCGATCGAGGGGCTGGTGTTCGATCCCATGCGTTTTGTAGGTACATCGAACTGTGCAGAGGGGCCGGTGCAGCTTTGGATGACGAGGCCAGGGATGCTGTGCATCGCGCCGCGCCGCATCTTGCCGGCGCTGATTGCGCGGCTTTTGGCGCGCGACTAGGCGGTCCCTGCGCGTGCTGTGCGGCGTTCGCGCATCACAATGTAGAGGCCCGAGGCGATGGTAACAACGATGCCAGTGGCCGCCAGCCCATTTGGCAAATCTCCAAACAGCGCAAGACCGATCACTGTTGCGAAGGGGATTTCAAGATATTGCATCGGCGCAAGTGTTGCCGACGGCGCGAAGCGCAAGGACCACGTCATAAAGAGATGCGCCACCGTGCCGAGAACGCCAACCGTCATGAGCAAGGGCCACTCTACGCCCGCCGGCGGTCGCGCGGCAAAGAGAGGCGTCGCATCCCCAAATAGCCACAAAATGGGCGTGATCACGGCCACAGCAATAACGCCTGAGACGGCTTGCAGGCCCACAGGATCTGTTTCTTTGGCGATCTGCCGCGTCACCAGCATGAAAAGCGCAAAGCTGATCGCGACCCCCAGTGGCAAAAGCGCGGGCCAGCCGACATCTACAAAGCTGGGTTGGATCACGAGTAGGGTACCAGCGAAGCCGATCGTGCAGGCAACGAGGCGACGGCGGCCGACCTCTTCGCCCAGCACGTATTTACCCAGCAGGAGCATCAGGAAAGGCATTACAAAGGCGATGGCGATGGCGTCTGCCAAAGGCAGGTATTGCAGGGCAGTGAACATCGCACCGATGCCTGTGATGTGCAAAAGTGTTCGAATGACTGCCAATTGCAGCACGCGGCCTGACATGCGCCACACCCGCCCCGTGACCCAGACGAGCGGGATCAGCACCGCGGCCTGCACCGCAAACCGCACCCATACCAGCTGTCCCATCGAGATCGATTGACCCAGCATCTTGGCCAAAGCGTCCCCCATGGGGGCCACAATGCAAAAACCAAGCATGAGTAAAATGCCCAAAAGGGGCCTGTCCTGCGCCATGACGCGAAGGCTAGGCGGACATCAGCCTAATTGCAATCACCGCGCGTATTGGGACGACACGCCCGTGGCGGAACTAAATCCGCCGGCTCAGCAATTTGGCACATTCACCGCCAAACCGCCCAGAGAGGTTTCTTTGTATTTCTCTGACATATCCAACCCGGTTTGGCGCATTGTCTCGATGCAGGCGTCGAGCGGCACAAGGTGCGTGCCGTCCCCGCGCAAGGCAAGGCTGGCCGCACTGACTGCTTTGATTGCGCCCAGACCGTTGCGTTCAATACAAGGGACCTGCACCAGGCCTTTAACCGGGTCACAGGTCATACCGAGGTGATGTTCCAACGCGATTTCGGCGGCGTTTTCGATCTGCTCTGGCGTACCGCCCATCACGGCGCAGAGGCCCGCGGCCGCCATTGCGGCAGCACTGCCGACCTCTGCCTGGCACCCGGCTTCGGCCCCGGAAATTGAGGCGTTGTATTTTACCAACCCACCAATCGCCGCGGCGGTAAGCAAGAAATTCTCAACATGCGCCTCAGAAGCGCCCGGCACATGATCCAAGTAATAGCGCAAAGTTGCAGGCAGCACGCCCGCCGCGCCATTGGTCGGCGCTGTGACGACTTGGCCGCCGGCTGCATTTTCCTCGTTCACTGCCATGGCGTAAACGCTCATCCAATCGTTGATCGTGTGTGGAGCCGATAGGTTCACCCCGCGCTCTGCGAGCAGGGCATCGTGAATGCGTTTTGCACGGCGCTTGACCGAAAGACCGCCGGGTAACACGCCGTCGGTTTCCAACCCGCGGTTGATGCAGTCGTTCATCACCTGCCACAGCCGCGCGGTGCCGCGTGCGAGGTTCTCGGCGCCACCGCGGGCGACCTCATTGGCGCGTTTCATGTCCGCGATGCTCTTGCCTGAGGCGCGCGCCATCTCGAGCATTTCGGCAGCCGACTTGAAGGGAAACGGCACTGGTGCGCCTTCTTCGGTGTCCTTACCAGCGGCCAGCTCTTCCTCGGTCATCACGAACCCGCCGCCAATGCTGTAAAACACCTGCCGCAAGGTGACATCGCCTTGGGCGTCCGTGGCCATCAAGACCATGCCATTTGCGTGCCCGGTCAGCTGGGTTTCATAGTCAAATACTAAATCAGCATCTGGGTTGAACGTCAGGGGCGATAGACCCTCGGGATGCAGTTGGTGCGTCTCAGTCAAAGCCTGAAGCACAGCCTGCGCTTTTTCGTGATCATAGGTTTCGGGCACAAATCCTGCGAGGCCCAAAATGGTCGCGCGGTCGGTCGCGTGCCCCACCCCCGTAAAAGCCAAAGAGCCATGTAGCGAGGCGCGGACACCGGCAAAGTTGAATGGCGACGCACGCATCATGTCCAGAAAACGCGCTGCCGCGACCATTGGGCCCATCGTGTGCGACGAGGAAGGGCCGATGCCCACCTTGAACATATCAAAGACAGATAAAAACATTTTAGAGAGCACTCCCTTCCGGAGGATGAGGCCGTGCGGCGCGCGAAAAGGGGGCAGGTGCCATCCCTTCCGCGGTGCAAGCCGCTTTTGTCGCAGGCAACTGATCAATGGCTGCGGCAAAGGTGGCCAGCCGAGGGTGATCGCTCAGCGCAAACCATGCCGGGCCGCCGTATATTTGGAACCATCGCAGCAGAGCGGCTAGGTAAAATCCCGGTGCCGAGCCGCGCCCATCCAGCCAAGGTGTATCTTCGGTGGCCTCAAGAATTTGCAGCATTTTTGTCAGGCGTTCGCGGGTCGTGAGGCGCAAATTCTCTGGATCCCCCACCACAAAGGTTTGCGGGTAAAACAGCATCCGCGCGCTCGGGTGCAGCGTGTTGCCGATCCAGACCAACCATTTGAGGGCCATTGCCCTCTCGCTGGGGTTTTGCGGCAACAATCCGGCGTGACGCTCTGCCAGATAAAGCAGGATGGCCGTCGTCTCGAACATAACCCCGTCATCGGTTTCCAACGCGGGGATCAAGCCGTTTGGGTTCAGCGCTAAATAGGCGGCACTCCGCTGGGCGCTGACGGCGCGGTCCACAAGGCAGGTACGATAGGGCGCGCCGACATGCTCCAGCGCAAGGCGGATAATCAAAGACGCGTTATCGGGCGCATAGTGCAGCACATAAGTCATGGGGTCACATTAGGCCCGCGCATGACAGACGCCACGCCCAAAAGCGACTTTTCTCAGCGGTTTGCGCGCCGGAATACGGTAGGTGCCGATAGTGCCGCATGAGGGGCCAAGCGCCTAATTTCAGCAGCAGGGGTCGCCCCCATCAGCAACTGGTCCTATAAGGTGGCAAAGTGATAAGGAGCCGCCCCAATGACCGGAGATTTGTCGCCCATCGACAAGGCCAAATTCGTTGCAGCGAAACGGGCTGCGCAATACGTCGAGGATGGCATGCGTGTGGGACTAGGCACGGGCTCAACGGCAGCCTGGCTGGTGCGCTGTTTGGGCGAGATGGTAGCCAACGACGGGCTGCGTATCAAAGGAGTGCCGACCTCGACGCGCACTGCGGAATTGGCGCGCGACGTGGGCATCGAGGTCATTTCACTCGACGAAGCTAAATGGCTCGACCTCACAATTGACGGCGCGGATGAATTTGATGGCGAGTTAAACTTGATCAAGGGCGGCGGCGGCGCGCTCTTGCAGGAAAAGATCGTGGCCACGGCATCCGATCAGATGGTGGTGATCGCCGATGCGGGCAAAGCGGTAGAACACCTCGGTGCCTTCCCGCTACCCATCGAAGTAATCCCTTTTGGCTGGCAAACCACGCAAGCCTTGGTCGAAGAGATGCTCGTATCAATGGATGTGTTGGGCCGCGAATCCAGCCTGCGGATGAACGGCGATCGTGCCTTTGTCACGGATGAGGGCAATCACATCTTGGATCTACACCTTAACCGAATTGGCAACGCACGCCAGATGGCGATGGTGCTGAACCAAATGCCGGGCGTAGTGGAAAACGGTTTGTTCATCGATATTTGCGATGCGGTTGTGATCGGGCACGGCGATGGACGGGTTGAGGTGCGCGACCTCAATGAGAGGACAGTGGATCAAGACCGCGTCGAGTTTGCGGAAAGCGATAATCTTTTCACAGACCTCAGTGATTGAGCGAATATCGTCTGTCCTTGACGGCTTAAGGACGTATGCGGCGCCGCGCTGACGGACAGATGGACGAACAAAAAGGACGATGACCATGGGCGATGACACGCAACAGTATGATTATGACCTCTTTGTGATTGGCGGCGGATCGGGGGGCGTGCGCGCAGCTCGGGTGGCGGCAGCAGACGGTGTTCGCGTGGCTTTGGCGGAGGATAGCCGCTATGGCGGGACCTGCGTGATCCGCGGCTGTGTTCCGAAAAAGCTGATGGTCTTTGCCTCAGAGTATCACGGCACGGCTGAAGCGGCTCAAAGCTATGGCTGGGACATGCAGGCCGGTGATTTCGACTGGACTAAATTTCGTGGGCATCTGAACACTGAATTGGACCGGCTGGAAAACGTCTATCGCAAGCTGTTGAAGAACTCAGGTGTGGAGACATTTGATCTGCGCGCCACCGTGGCGGGGCCAAATGCCGTGGCGCTTTCCGATGGGCGGACTATCACCGCGAAAACCATTTTGGTGGCCACGGGCGGGCGGCCTGTGCGGCCGGACCTGCCCAACGCGCATTTAGGGATCGTCAGCGATGACATCTTTGGGTTGGAGGCACTGCCAAAATCCATCTTGATAATCGGCGGCGGTTATATCGCCTGCGAATTTGCCTGCATCCTGCACGGATTGGGCGTTGAGGTCACCCAATATTACCGCGGCGCGCAAATCCTGCGTGGCTTCGACGATGAGGCGCGTGGGCTTGTGGCCGAGGCTATGCGCGCGCGCGGCATTCACCTGCACACCGGCACGAACATCGTCAGCATGGCGCCGGCTGGTCCGGGAGATGAGGCGTTAGGTGGGATGGGCGCGCCTGTGGATGCAGGACCCGTTGCCGCAGCCGCAGATGCCGGACCGCTCGACGGGCCCGTGCGGGTAAAATCCACCAATGGTAGCGAAAAGACCTTTGACATGGTCCTCTTTGCTACAGGCCGGGCACCGGCAACCGCGGACATGGGGCTTGAGGCAGCTGGGGTGAATTTGGGGCGGCAAGGTCAGATCGAAGTGGACGCCTATTCGCGCACCCATGTCGACAGCATCTACGCCATCGGGGATGTTACGAACCGTGTGAACCTCACGCCCGTGGCGATCCGCGAAGGTATGGCTTTTGTGGAAACGGTGTTCCGCGACAATCCCACGCCCGTGGATCACGCGTTGATCCCTTCTGCGGTTTTCACCCAGCCCGAAATGGGCACAATCGGCCTGTCCGAAGAGGCCGCCCGTGATCAAGAGCCGATCGAGGTCTATTGCAGCAGCTTCCGGCCCATGCAGACCGCCTTTGCCGGCAAAGATGATCGCGTGATGATGAAGCTGGTCGTCTCGGTCGCCACGCGCCGCGTGCTAGGTTGCCACATCGTCGCACCTGGCGCTGGTGAAATGATCCAGATGGCTGGTATTGCCGTCAAAATGGGCGCGACTAAGGAAGATTTTGACCGTGTCTGCGCGGTTCACCCCACGATGGCCGAAGAATTAGTGACGATGCGAGAACCTGTCAGGACCGCTTGAATTCTGGTGCAAAACACACAGGTATACCCCTGAGACACACCTTGGGGTGAAATAGAGGAACAAACACGTATGGCTGGTAATACAGGCGGTCCTTGGGGCGGCGGAGGCTCTGGTGGCGATAACGGTGGATCAGGAGGCCGCAACGGCTCTGGCAACCGAGGTAACAATGGCAGCGGCGGCGGGCGTGGACCTGGCGGCGATGGCCCGCAAATCCCCGAGATTGATGAGTTGGTCAAAAAAGGCCAAGAGCAGCTGCGCGTCCTGATGGGCGGCCGCGGCGGCGGCAATGGCGGCGGTATGGGCGGTTCAGGTGGCGGCGGCGGTGGTCCGGCGCTGACGCGGGGCACCGTAGGTCTGGGCATCTTGGCGGCTGTCGTCGCGTGGGGCCTTGCGAGCTTTTACTCGGTTCGGCCCGAAGAACGCTCGGTTGAGTTGTTCTTGGGTGAATTTTCCTCCACCGGCAGCCCCGGCTTGAACTTTGCGCCTTGGCCCGTGGTCACGGCTGAAGTCCTGCCCGTCACTTCTGAGCGGACCGTGACAATCGGGTCCGGCTTGCGGGGCGACAGCGGCTTGATGCTGACCACAGATGAAAACATCATCGATATCGACTTCCAAGTAGTTTGGAACATCTCCGACCCGGCAAAGTTCTTGTTCAACTTGGCGGAGCCAGAGGCGACCATCACGGCCGTTGCGGAATCCGCCATGCGCGAAGTGATTGCGGGGCGCGAATTGTCCCCGATCCTGAACCGCGACCGTGAAGTGGTACAAGACGAAGCGCGAGAGCTGATTCAACGGACGCTGGACCAATACGACAGCGGCGTGAATATCGTGCGTTTGAACCTCGACAAAGCTGACCCGCCGCGTGAAGTCATCGACAGCTTCCGTGACGTGCAAGCCGCGGAACAAGAGCGTGACCGTCTGGAGCGTCAGGCCGACGCCTATGCCAACCAAGTTTTGGCTGGTGCGCGTGGTGAAGCGGCAAGCCAGTTGGAGCAAGCCGAGGGTTACCGCGCGCAGCAGGTGAACGAGGCGCAAGGTCAGGCGGCACGCTTTACCTCCGTTTACGAGGAATACGCCAAGGCACCCGAGGTTACACGCAAGCGTCTCTATCTGGAGACATTGGAAAAAGTCTTGGGCGATGTGGACAAGATCATTCTTGAAGACACAAGCGGTGGGAACGGGACGCAAGGCGTCGTGCCCTACTTGCCCCTGAATGAATTGCGCCGCGGAGGGACAAACTAATGCGGAACACAACTTATATCATCCCCGTCGTTGTCGTGGCCTTTGCGCTGCTGTTGAGCTCGATTTTCATCGTGGACGAGCGGGAAAAGGCACTGGTCCTGCAATTTGGTCAGATCAAATCGATCAAAGAAGATCCCGGCCTCGCGTTTAAAATCCCGCTGATCCAAGAGGTTGTGCGGTATGACGACCGTATCCAGGCCTTGGACACGCAACCAACTGAGGTCACGCCGTCGGATGACCGCCGCCTCGTTGTGGACGCCTTTGCACGTTACCGCATCGCGGATGTGGTGCAGTTCCGCCAAGCGGTGGGCGTGCAGGGCTTGCGCGCTGCCGAAGACCGGCTTGAAGGCATTCTGAACCCGGTGATCCGGGCCGTGCTTGGCTCCAGCGGTGTGACATCCAACACCATCCTGTCGTCCGACCGGGCGGAGCTGATGGAGCGGATTACCGCACAAGCTCGGGTTCGGGCCGACGGTTTGGGAATTGAGGTCGTGGACGTGCGGTTGAAACAGACGAACCTGCCGGATCAAAACCTTGACGCTACTTTCGCACGGATGCGTGCCGAGCGGGAGCGGGAAGCGGCCGATGAACGGGCCCGTGGCGAAGAGGCCGCCCAGCGTGTGCGCGCGCAAGCGGACCGGACAGTGGTTGAGCTGACATCAGACGCCGCGCGTCAAGCCGAGATTGTGCGCGGTGAAGCGGACGCGGAACGCAACGCGATCTTTGCGGATGCCTTTGGCGAAGACCCAGAATTCTTTGAGTTCTACCGCTCGCTGACGGCCTATGAACGCGCCTTGCAGGGGCGGAACTCGACGATGATCCTATCCCCCAACTCTGAGTTCTTTAACTACTTGCGCTCAGACCAAGGGGCGCGGTCGGCCGAGGGCGAATAATCATGGCTTGGGTCCTGATGGCCCTTGGTTTGGTGTTGATCGTGGAGGGGCTGGCCTATGCGCTGGCCCCTTCGCTTATTGAACGGGTGGTTGAGGTGCTGCGCAGCCTGCCGCAATCGATGTTGCGGCAGATGGGCCTGCTGGCGCTGGTGAGCGGGCTTTTGTTGGTTTGGGCGGCGTTTCAGCTGGGCCTTTAGGCGGAGGGCTGAGGCAACGTCGCGCCAAGCAATGCCTCTCTCTTAGCTCACGGTGAGTTGAAAGCCTGTGCATCAACCACATCTTATCATGACACAGCCTGCGCCCTACATCCAAAACATGGGCCTAGCCCGACGACTTGCAGGAATTTCGGGGCCGCGTGCCCTTTGTTGACAGATAGGAGATCTCCCTATGCAGACCAAACCGGTCGCCGCGACCCTCACACGTCCTTCGTCTTTGCCGATGCTGCGCGCCATGTGGCTAACGGCGCTCGTCTTCGCTTTTGTGTGTGTTCAAGCGCTGTCCGCATTAGCGCGGCCCGAGAGCCTCGCGCCCTTGGCCGAGCAAATCAGCCCCTCCGTGGTGAATATCACCACCTCCACCGTGGTCGCAGGCCGAACTGGACCACAGGGGATCGTCCCCGAGGGCAGCCCGTTCGAGGATTTCTTTCGCGAGTTTCAAGACCGTAACCAAGACGGCGACCGGCCCCGCCGCTCTTCGGCATTGGGGTCCGGTTTTGTGATTTCTGAGGATGGCTTTGTGGTCACCAACAACCACGTCATTGAAGGCGCGGACGAAATCTTGATCGAATTTTTTAACGGCTCCGAGTTGGAGGCGCAGGTCATTGGCACCGACCCCAACACCGATATTGCGCTGCTCAAAGTCGAAGCTGATGGCCCATTGCCCTTTGTCCCTTTTGGCGACAGCGACACGGCCCGTGTGGGCGATTGGGTGATCGCGATGGGTAACCCGCTGGGGCAGGGTTTTTCGGTCTCTGCTGGGATCGTATCGGCCCGCAACCGCGCGCTGAGCGGCACGTATGACGACTATATTCAAACCGACGCCGCGATTAACCGCGGTAACTCGGGCGGGCCGCTCTTCAACATGGACGGCGAGGTCATCGGCGTGAACACAGCCATTCTCTCGCCCAACGGCGGCTCCATCGGGATCGGCTTTTCCATGGCGTCGAATGTGGTGACACGCGTCGTGGCTCAATTGCAAGAATATGGCGAAACCCGTCGCGGTTGGTTGGGTGTGCGGATCCAAGACCTCACAGATGACATCGCCGAAGCCATGGGCATGGAGAGCACGGATGGCGCATTGGTCACATCGGTGCCAGATGGTCCCGCTAAAGATGCAGGGATGCAGGACGGCGACGTGATCATCAATTTCGCTGGCGTTGCTGTGGAGGACACGCGCGGGTTAGTGCGTCAGGTGGGCAATAGCCCTGTGGGCGAAACCGTGCGGGTTGTTGTCTTCCGGGGTGGTGGCACCGTGACCCTGCGCGTCACATTGGGCCGCCGCGAAGAGGCTGAAGGCGCTGTTCCTGCCGCAGCACCCGCACCTGAGGAGGACGCACCAACGCCTACCACGACGCTGCTGGGTCTGACGCTCAGTGTGCTGACAGAAGAGTTGCGCGAGGGCCTTGGCCTTGATGATGGCGTGAATGGCTTGGCGGTCACGGATGTGGATGAAACATCCGAGGCCTATGAAAAGGGTCTGCGCGCAGGTGATGTGATCGTTGAGGCAGGGCAGGAAAAAGTTGATACGATTGACGGCTTTGAAGGGCGGCTTGCAGATGTCCGCGATGCGGGGCGTAAATCATTGCTACTCTTGGTGCGCCGTGCGGGCGATCCGCGTTTTGTAGCCTTGGGGCTGGGCGATTAGACGCTGCCTAAATCGAGCAATGCTTGCGCATAGGTCAATCCTGCGGGATTGGCCTATTGCGTTTCAGGCAGGGTTGCTGTCCGCGACACGGGGATAAGGCCCAGCTTGCGCGCGGCAACCATCGACAAAACATCTGACTGAACGCCAAGACCAGTTTGGTAGGTGCGCACCGCACTGCCGGTTCGGGCGCTCATCTGGCCAGAGATTGGCCCCGAATAGAGGTCGCGTGCGGCCAATGCGCGTTGCAGAGTTGCGATGAACTCGGGCGTTAGGGCCGCGGGGCAGGGCACCTCGAACGCGGATGTTGCCCTCGGGCGTATAATTTGTTGCGCGCGTTCTTTGCGGTAAATCGCAGGTTGTTGGATGAGGCCATCGGATGTCACTTGTGCAGGTTGTACCAAAACGGTCCGTTCGACGGTTTCAATCACGGCGGGTTTTGTCTGTTTGTGCCAGCAGCTGCCGGCGCGCGCGCCGTCAGGCGCGCTTTGGCCCGAGGCGGCCGCGTCAGTTGAACCTGCGATCTGTTCCTGGGGCGTGCAAGCGCTCAAGGTCAGGACCACGGCGCACAAGGCATAAAACAGAAGCTTGGGTGACAACATGCACAAATCCTTGCGGCAGATGAGGCCGCGCATGTGTTTGTGTTAATCCCTTTTGGCAGGGGCGTCCACGGCACGGGACGCGACACCCCAGAAACGCACGCTGCTTAAGATGCCGGTGCCACGAGCAGGTCCAACATCTCCGAGATATCTTCAATATTTTCTGCCAACACATGTGTCACCGCATGGGCCCGTTGCAGCCGCCCCGTGACCCGCAGCATCCGCCCTGCAATGACTGCGCGGCGGAATTTTTCGTAAATATTGCGCCAGACGATCACGTTCACAACACCGGTTTCGTCCTCAAGTGTAATAAAAATCACCCCTTTTGCGGTGCCGGGCCTTTGGCGCAAAATCACAAGGCCTGCCACCGCAATGCGCGCGCCTTCTGGCGGCCTGTCCAAATGCGCGGCACAGAGGCAGGAGGGCGGCCTTGGCCAGTTGGAAACAGCAGGGGGCGCGGTAAGGATATGCATAAGAACAAATATAGAACATTTAGACCTGCGGACAAGCCATTCCTGCGCAGGTGCACAACCCTCTGGAACCCTGCCTCAACCCGGTCTAGACAGGGACCAACACATTAAAAAAGGAGAGGGCAATGGCCAAGATTACCTATATCGAACATGGCGGCAAAACACATGTTGTTGACGTTGCCAACGGCTTGACCGTGATGGAAGGTGCGCGGGACAACAACATCCCTGGCATCGAGGCGGATTGCGGCGGCGCATGTGCTTGCTCGACCTGCCATGTCTACGTGGATGCGGCCTGGGTAGAGAAGTTGCCAAAGCGTGACGACATGGAAGAAGACATGCTCGACTTTGCTTTTGAACCCGACCCTGCGCGCTCGCGTTTGACCTGCCAGTTGAAGGTTACGGATGCGCTGGACGGTCTGGTCGTGCAGATGCCAGAGAAACAGATCTAAGCCAGTCCGTTGCGGCGGTGGTGTGAGGGGCGGCAAGGGAAACTTGCCGCCCTTTTTACGTTTCGCGTCGGTTTAGTTTAAGGCGCGCCAGCCAATGTCGCGCCGCACAAAGCCGTCGGGCCATGTGATCTTATCCACTGTCGCATAGGCGCGCTCTTGCGCGTCACGCAGGCTTGCACCGCGCGCGGTCACGTTCAGCACCCGGCCTCCTGTGGCTACGATCTCGTCGTCTTTTTCTGCTGTGCCGGCGTGGAATACCATGTTCATGCTGTCGCTTGTGAGCGCGTCCAAACCTTTGATCACAGTTCCCTTTTCATAGGCACCGGGATAGCCTTTTGCGGCCATGACGACCGTCACCGCATGGTCATCAGCCCAATTCACACGGGCCTGCGCCAGCGTGCCATCGGCTGTTGCTTGCATCAGATCCAGCGCTTGTGCCCCAAGCCGCATCATCAAAACCTGACACTCCGGATCACCAAAGCGGACGTTATATTCCACCAACCGTGGCAGGCCGTCTTTGATCATCAATCCGGCGTAGAGCACACCTTGGTACGGCATGCCGCGCTTTGCCATTTCCGCTACGCATGGGCGAATGATATCGTCCAGTGCCCGCTGTGCAATCTCTTCGCTCAGGACCGGTGCCGGTGAATAGGCGCCCATGCCGCCGGTGTTGGGGCCGGTATCTCCTTCGCCCACACGCTTGTGATCTTGGGCCGTGCCCATGGGCAGGACATCCGTGCCGTCGCAGAGCACAAAGAAGGATGCCTCTTCACCCTGCATGAATTCTTCGATCACGACCTCTGCGCCCGCACCGCCAAAGGCACCGCCGAACATATCATCGATGGCGCGCTCTGCTTCGGCAACCGTTTCTGCGATGATCACGCCTTTGCCGGCGGCAAGACCATCTGCCTTGACCACGATAGGCGCGCCTTCGCGTTGGACATAGGCCTTGGCCGTTGCGGCATCGGTAAAGTGTCCGTAGCGCGCGGTGTTTGCGCCGCACGCATCACAAATCTCTTTGGTAAAGGCTTTGGATGCTTCCAGCTGTGCGGCTGCTTGCGAGGGGCCAAAGACTAAAATGTCAGCCGCGCGCAAACGGTCCGCCACACCTGCGGCGAGGGGGGCTTCTGGACCGATAATCACAAAATCGATCGCCTCTTCTTCGACCAAGGTCAAAACGGCGCTCGCGCTTTCGATATCGATGCTGGCGCATTCGGCCACATCGGCGATGCCTGCATTCCCGGGGGCCACGATCAGCCTGTCGCATTTAGGGTTCTGCACCACGGCCCAGGCCAAAGCATGTTCGCGGCCACCGCCGCCCAAAATCAGGATGTTCATGGCGCTTGCTCCCCTTGGCCTTCTCTGCGCGGCGTTCTAGTCTGTCGGCACGCCTGCCACAAGGTTGCAAACCAAGGGACACCGCAGATGGATTTGATCGATGACGGCACCGCCCCCGGCAATGCGCCGGAGTTTAGCGTCACAGAGCTTTCGGGTGCGATCAAACGGGTGATCGAGGGCGAATTTGCCCATGTGCGCATCCGCGGTGAAGTGGGGCGTGTGTCGCGGCCACGGTCGGGGCATGTGTATCTGGACCTTAAGGATGACAAATCCGTGATTGCGGGGGTCATGTGGAAAGGGGTTGCCAGCCGCTTGCAGACGCAACCCGAGGAGGGGATGGAAGTCATCGCCACCGGCCGCATCACCACCTTTGGCGGCCAATCCAAATATCAGATCGTGATCGAGGACATCAAACCTGCGGGCATGGGGGCGTTGATGGCGCTTCTTGAAAAGCGGCGTGCGATGCTGGCCCAAGAGGGGCTGTTTGATCCTGCGCGCAAACGTCCTCTGCCTTATCTGCCGGAGGTGATTGGCGTCGTGACCTCGCCCTCGGGTGCTGTCATTCGCGACATCCTACACCGGTTGCGGGATCGATTTCCGCGCAAAGTGTTGATCTGGCCCGTGGCGGTCCAAGGTGCGCGTTGTGCGCCAGAGGTGGCGCGCGCCATCGAGGGGTTTAACGCGCTATCGCCGGGTGGGGCCTTGCCACGGCCTGATCTAATCATTGTTGCGCGCGGCGGGGGCAGTGTTGAGGACCTGTGGGGGTTTAATGAAGAAGTCGTGGCGCGGGCTACGGCGGGCTCGGCGATCCCGTTGATCTCGGCTGTGGGGCATGAGACGGACACCACTTTGATTGACCATGTGGCGGACATGCGCGCACCGACCCCCACGGCGGCGGCTGAATTGGCGGTGCCGGTGCGGCACGAGCTGTTGGCGGGCCTTGAGGCGCAGGGCGCGCGGGCCACACATGCGATGTCTGGCTTGCTTGTGCGTTGGGCGCAGCGGTCCGCGGATTTGGGGCGCGCCTTGCCCAAGCCGCAAAAATTGATCGAGGGACCGGCACAACGCTTTGACGCTTTGTCGGAAAAGCTGGGGCCAGCCTTGATTGCGGGTGTGCAGCGCCGAAAAGTGAACCTGAGCGAAGCGGCGGGTAGTTTGCGCCCCCAGACGCTGCGCACGCGGGTGCAGAACGAACGCCGCCGGCTGGAAAGTGCGGCACAGCGCCTTGCACCTGCGTTGCAGCGCGCCACACGGGCCAAAGCAGACCAGCTTGCAGCCCGCACGCGCAGTTTTGATCCCGCAAAGCTGACGCTCAAAACGACCCAATCACAGCGTGACCTGACCCGCATCACCCAGCGTTTATCGCGCGTTGGTCAGGGACAGGTGGCAGAGTTGCGCCAGCGCCTAGAGGCCATGGACCGTTTGCGCGAAACGCTCAGCTATAAGGCGACGTTGCAGCGGGGCTATGCGGTGGTGCGCACGGGCTCGGAGGTGATCACAACTGCGCAGGCGGCAAAATCTGCCACAACGCTTGAGGTTGAATTCGCGGATGGGACCGTGACACTCGGCAGTCGAGCGCCGCAAAAAGCTTCCAAAAAGCAGACACCACCGCCCGAGCAGGGCAGCCTGCTTTAAGACGCGGTATGATGCGGCGAAATGGGCGTCTAAACACCGACTTTTGGCCCTAAACAGACCATTTCTGCCGTTAAATCCTGCGCCTCATAAATGCGTTCGCGGGGGCTAGTGTCGGCTGCGCTGTCATCTACAAACTCTGCCGCAAGGCCATCTGTCGTTTCATAAAATCGCCAGCATTGCGGGGCAGGGTTGGCCTCATAGACGAAACAGATTTGGTCGCCTTGCGGATACCATTGACCATCCTGACACACACCGTCCAAAAAGGACCACTTCACGCGCCGGTTTTCCAGATAACGCTCAGCGCCGTAGGCGGCTCCACCGTGGCTAAAGAACAGAGTTTTGCCGTTGGTGTAGCGCTCAAAATCCGAAGCACTCATCGGCTCGGCACCTGCGGATGTGGCGCAGAGGGTGACAATCAGGCTGGCGACGATATTGGTGGAATGCAGGACGTTTCTCATACGACTTGAGTGCCAGAGCCCGCGCGCTCTGGCTAGTCCAACGCCGTTCCCTTTGCAGAAATTCGTGCAAGTAGCTGTTTCCGATTTGCGTCATTTGCAGGCACGCGGCGCGACCCGGCGGATCATTTCAACATTAATGCGTCGCATTTGGGCTCAGCTTTGCGTTTGCCATCGCCTAAACTGCGCCAAACGGGGCAGGCCGCGTGCGGTTGGCCCCCAAATTTGCGTCTTACGGGGATCACGACATGGCATTGGACCAGCAACAAAAACGCGAAGGCGTTTGGAAATCGGGCAAAGGCAAAGGTCGCGTGCGCCCCAAAGGCCGCCCCCTGGACGATCAAGCATGGGAAGAGGTGCGCGCGCTTTTGGCGGACCGGCCACGCCGGCGCGATTTGCTGATCGAGTTTTTGCACCTGATCCAAGACGCTTACGGTCATTTGTCGGCGGCCCATCTGCGCGCATTGGCCGAGGAAATGCGTATGTCGATGGCCGAAGTCTATGAGGTTGCCACATTCTATGCGCATTTCGATGTGGTAAAGGAGGGCGAGACGCCGCCCCCTGCGCTCACCATCCGGGTTTGCGACAGCCTTTCGTGCGAATTGGCAGGTGCGCAAGCGTTGAAAACAGCATTAGAGGACGGGCTCGACCCGACCGAGGTGCGCGTCTTGCGGGCGCCCTGCATGGGGCGCTGTGACACGGCCCCGGTGTTGGAGTTGGGGCATGCCCACATTGACCATGCCACGGTGGATAAGGTTCAGGCGGCGATCGCGGACCAGCATACCCATCCCGCGATCCCCGATTATGAGACACTTGCAGACTACGCGGAGGCAGGCGGTTATCAAGCCTTGGCGCAGTTGCGTGCAGCCGGCAATTGGGAAGAGGTGCAGGAAAAGGTGCTAGCCAGCGGGCTCCGCGGCTTGGGCGGTGCAGGCTTCCCATCGGGTAAAAAATGGGGCTTTGTGCGCGCCAATGCCGGACCACGCTATTTGGCGGTGAACGGGGACGAAGGCGAGCCGGGGACCTTCAAGGACCGTTATTACCTTGAGCGTACGCCGCATTTGTTCCTTGAAGGAATGTTGATCGCGGCGTGGGCCGTTGAGGCGGAGACATGCTTTATTTACATGCGCGATGAATATCCGGCGGTGTTGGAAATTTTACGCCGTGAGATTAGGGCCTTGGAAGACGCAGGGCATATCGCACCGGGCTACATCGATCTGCGCCGCGGTGCAGGCGCCTATATTTGCGGCGAAGAGTCCGCGATGATCGAAAGCATTGAGGGCAAGCGCGGCATGCCACGTCACCGCCCCCCTTTTGTCGCGCAGGTGGGTATTTTTGACCGGCCGACCCTCGTGCATAACGTTGAGACCCTGCATTGGGTGGCGCGCATTTGCCGTGAAGGGCCGGAGGTTTTGTCGCGGGTACAAAAAAACGGGCGCACTGGTCTGCGCAGCTATTCCGTCTCTGGCCGTGTGGCCGCGCCGGGCGTTTATTTGCTCCCGGCAGGCTCCACCATCACGGACATTATTGAGGCCGCAGGCGGGATGGCCTCCGGTCATGTGTTCAAAGCCTATCAGCCCGGTGGGCCGTCCTCCGGCCTGCTGCCAGCGACGCTTAATGATGTGCCGCTCGATTTTGATACCTTGCAGGCGCATGGTACGTTTATCGGGTCAGCCGCGGTCGTCGTGCTATCGGATCAAGACAAGGCGCGGGATGCGGCGCTGAACATGCTGCGGTTTTTTGAGGATGAAAGCTGCGGTCAATGTACACCGTGCCGGGTGGGGTGTGAAAAGGCTGTAAAGCTGATGCAGGCCGACACTTGGGACCAGCCGCTGCTGCAAGAGCTGTGCACGGCGATGTCTGATGCATCGATCTGCGGGCTGGGACAAGCTGCGCCGAACCCGATCAAATCGACCATGAAACACTTTCCCGACGAGGTCTAATTCGCTTCGTCGCACCTGCGTTGGACATGTGCGTGCACTAAATGGCGCGCATGTCCTCCCTTTTCATGCCGTGCAGAGCGTTATAGGTGAAGGTATCACGACGCGCAGGGCAGCATGGCTTTTTTCAAAAAACTAAAAGATCGATTGTTTAAGTCTTCGTCGAAGTTGGACGAAGGCCTCGCGGCCATTGTGGATGATGGGGGTGAAGTATCACCGCCAGAGGTGCTTGTTGATACGCCTCCGCAGCCTGTGGCGGATCAAGCGCCGATTAAAGACGCCGTTGACACCCCTACACCCGTGTCTGCGGAGGAAACTGAGCCTGCACCCGCTGTGTCCACGGAACCTGAAGCGCCTAGCATGTTGGGCCGGCTCTTTCGGCGCGACCGAACCGGACCAGCGGCGCGGCGCGTGCTGGATGATGAGATGTTGGAGCAGCTCGAAGAGTTGCTTATTTCCGCAGATATGGGGGTGGACACGGCCCTGCGTGTTGCGGCCAATATGGCCGAGGGCAACATGGGCCGCAAACTGTCTGTGGGCGAGATTAAGGACCTGATGGCGCGAGAGATTGCGCGCATTATGACCCCTGTTGCGCGGCCATTGCCGCTTTATCCTAAAAAGCCGCAGGTTGTTTTGGTTGTGGGCGTAAATGGCTCGGGCAAAACGACCACAATCGGCAAATTGGCCAGCCAATTCCGCGCGGCAGGCAAAACGGTGGTGATTGCCGCAGGGGACACGTTCCGCGCCGCAGCAGTGGAACAGTTGCAAGTCTGGGGCACCCGTGCAGGCGTGCCCGTTATGACAGCACCTGAAGGTTCGGATCCTGCCAGCCTTGCCTTTGAGGCGATGACCCGCGCGGAGGCGGACGGGGCAGACCTGTTGATGATCGACACGGCTGGCCGGTTGCAAAACCGCAGCGATCTGATGGAAGAGCTGGCCAAGATCGTACGTGTGATCCGCAAAAAAGATGAGAGCGCGCCGCATAACACCTTGTTGGTGCTCGACGCCACGACCGGTCAGAATGCAGTCCAGCAGGTCAAGATTTTCCAACAAGTGGCCGATGTGTCGGGCTTGGTCATGACCAAACTCGACGGCACCGCGAAGGGCGGTGTCTTGGTGGCTTTGGCGGATCAATTCGGCCTGCCAATCCATGCCATTGGCGTGGGCGAGCAGATCGAGGATTTGGACGCCTTTGACCCAGAGGAATTTGCAGCGGCCCTGACCGGGTCTGCGGCTGAATGAAGCGCGTTTCCGCCTTTAACATTTTGACTGGCCTCAAAAGAAAATCTGTGGACCTGCGCCGCACAGAGGCACAGATTTGACCGCCTGGCTCATTTCAATCGAGGGGACGCCCGCGGGGCATCAACTGGCCCTAGTCCTTGCCTTAATGGCGGCGTTCTTGCACGCCGTGTTTGGGGCCTTGCAAAAGGGGCGGCACGACCCGTGGCTGACGCGCGGTGCTATTGACGCAAGCTATGGCATCATGGCCATGCCCTTTGCCCTTTTCGTCGTACCTTGGCCCGAGCCGCATATGTGGGCGATTTTTGCAGGCGCATGGGGCATCCATACGGTCTATAAGCTGTTGCAGGCCTGGGCGTATTCCAAGGGCGCCTACACAGTGGTGTATCCGGTTGTGCGTGGTACCGGGCCGCTTTTTACGGTCATCGGTGCCTATTTGATTTTCGCCGAGACCTTTAACAGCGTTCAGTGGCTTGGGGTTGCGGTTCTGCTGGTCGGTATTTTCGGCCTTGCGGTCTATAACCTGCGCACGGTGGTGACTGAGCGTGAGACGCTGCCGCTTGCGTTGGGTCTTGCGGTTCTGACGGGGTTGTTTGTCGCGCTTTACACAACCTATGACGCCTACGGCATCCGCGCCACGGCCAACCCGTTCACCTTTTTGGCGTGGTTTTTCATGATTGACGGTGCGGTTTTCCCGTTCATCGCCGCGGCCAGATACCGGCGCATGGCGGAACCGCCCACACTGGCCCCTTTGATGCGGCGCGGCGTGTTGGGCGGATTGGTTGCCTTCATGAGTTTTGGGGCCATAATGATGGCCACGCGGTTGGACAAGGTCGGCGAAGCCGCGGTCTTGCGCGAAACATCGACGGTGTTTGCGGCCTTTATCGGCTGGCTTGTACTCAAAGAAACCGTTGGCCCGCGTCGGATTGCTCTGATGGCATTTATCGCGCTCGGGGCCGTAATTGTGGAATTCGGAG
>CBFHKQ010000036.1:0-22212 GCA_965656435.1 uncultured Pseudosulfitobacter sp.
CGCGCCTTGGTCCCAGTGCCGTGCGCTCTTACGCGTCCTTGAAAAAGGGACTGGTCACAGCGCAGCGGTGGCGTAAGGTGAGCGCCAAGCACAAGAGCCAGATAGACAAGAGGGAGATCACCATGGCCGTCAAAAACCGCTTTGCCGAATTACACGCTGACATCACTGCGTGGCGCCGCGATTTGCACGAAAACCCTGAGATCCTGTTTGAAACGCACCGGACCTCGGCCCTTGTTGCGCAGAAATTGCAGGATTTTGGCTGTGATGAGGTGGTGACAGGCATCGGGCGCACCGGCGTGGTGGGCGTGATTAAAGGGCGCAGCACCGCTTCCGGCAAAGTGCTTGGCCTGCGCGCGGATATGGACGCGCTGCCCATTCACGAGCAGACGGGGCTCGCCTATGCGTCCAAGATTGACGGCGCCATGCACGCCTGCGGCCATGACGGCCACACCGCAATGTTGCTGGGGGCGGCGCAATACCTTGCCGAGACGCGCAATTTTGACGGCACGGCCGTGGTGATTTTCCAGCCGGCCGAAGAGGGTGGCGGCGGTGGGCGCGAGATGTGCGAGGATGGCATGATGGCCCGCTTTGGCATCCAAGAGGTCTACGGCATGCACAATTGGCCCGGCCTGCCTGCGGGGCAATTTGCCATTCGTCCCGGTGCGTTCTTTGCCGCGACGGATCAGTTTGACATCTACCTTGAGGGGCGCGGCGGCCATGCGGCCAAACCACAGGACACGGTGGATACCACCGTCATGGGCGCGCAACTGGTGCTGGCACTGCAAACCATCGCCAGCCGCAATGCCGATCCAGTGGATCAGGTTGTGGTCTCTGCTACTTCTTTCGAGACATCCTCAAACGCTTTTAATGTCATCCCGCAAAAGGTGCACATCAAAGGCACCGTGCGCACCATGAGCGCGGAGATGCGTGACCTGGCAGAACAGCGCATCCAAGAGATCAGCGCGGGCGTGGCGGCCACCTATGGCGGCACGGCGCAAGTGGTGTACCACCGGGGCTATCCCGTGATGGTCAACTCGGAGGCCCAAACAGAATTCGCCGCGGATGTGGCGCGCAGTGTGTCGGGGCAGTGCTCAGACGCGCCTTTGGTCATGGGCGGTGAGGATTTCGCCTTCATGCTCGAAGAGCGGCCCGGCGCCTATGTTCTGATGGGCAATGGCGACACGGCGATGGTGCACCACCCAGAGTATAATTTTAACGATGAGGCGATCCCGGCGGGCTGTTCTTGGTGGGCCGAGATTGTGGAGCAGCGGATGCCAGCTGCGTCCTAAAATACGCGCTGGATCAGGCGAGGCTGGCGTAAACTGCATCGACGCCCGCCAGCTCCGTCTCAATCGAAAACTGAGCGCAGGCGGCGCGCCGCGCGGCGTCGGAAAACGTCTTATGCGCGTCTAGGATCGTGGCGCATGCAGAACTTGCGTCTTGCGCCTCGCAAATCAGGCCCGCGGTGCCGTCTTGCGAAAACGACCGGTAATAACCTGCGTCGGTGCTCACGAAGGGTGTGCCACTGGCCATCGCCTCCAGCGGGACCATGCCGTAGCCTTCATAGCGCGGCAGTTGTACCACGAGGCTCAGTGCGCGCATCAATTGCGGCGTGGCTTCTGCCGAGACCTCGCCGGGAAACAGAATGCGCTCCGATAGGCCCGCCTCAGAGACGCGGGTTTTGAGGCCCGCCAAAAATCCCCGGTGTTCCCGTGTGGCTTTGCCCAGCACAATGGCCGTCAGGCCGGGGCGTTCTGGCAGTAAGGTGCACATCGCCTCGACGAAAGCATCGGTGCCTTTTTCGGGGCGAATGCGGCCTAGCGTTGCAATGCCATATGTGCCGGGAAATCCTGTTTGGGCCCAAGCCGCCGCGCGGTCGGGACTGGGTTGGAACAGGTCACAGTCGACACCATGGGGCACGACACCGCGCACATGAGGCACAAAACTTGCGGCCTTGTCTGTCGTAGCTATCACGGCATCCATGCGCGAGATCAGCCAGCGTGGCAGCGCGCTGTGGCGGCGCTGCGCGGCGGAGGTAAATACGATTTTGATCGGCTTGCGCAGCACATCGCGCGCCCAGAGTGCAGCGCGCATTTCGGTGTTGCGGCGTACGTGCCAGATGCATGGGCCGGCGGTCGTGGCGTTTGACAAAGCAAAGGCCTGCGCGCGGGTGATTGGGGCGGGACAACCCGGCAGGGGATAGCCTACCAGATGCAAATCATAGTGGGTTGCCTGATGCCGGATCAGATTGGCGGCTGTGGCGCTGACCCCGGTGAAGTTGCGGTTAAAGTTGGTGACGATCAGGCGTTGTTTGCTCATGCCAGATCCAGCGTTTTAATCAAATCGGCGGCCACGGCGGTACGTATGTGGTCTTGGTCGTTGACAAAGGCGCTTGCGGCCGCGCGCTGTGCTGCCAAGGCGTCAGGTGTTGAGAGAAGATGCGCGAGCGCCGGGCCTAGGTCCGTTGCCTCGTTCACCCTGACAGCAGCGCCTTGGTCGATCATTGGTTCATAGGTCTCGGCAAAATTTGCGATATGAGGCCCCGTCAGGACCGCAGCGCCTGCATGGGCGACTTCATAGGGGTTGTGCCCGCCGCGCGGAACCAGCGAGCCACCAACAAAAATCACAGGCGCCAGCGCATACCACAGACCCATCTCTCCAAGGGTATCGGCCAGATAAACATCTCCCGTGGGCATCGTGCCGGTGCTGCGGCGCTGGCAGGTGAAACCTTCCGCGGCACAGATTTCCGCAACCTCATCGCCGCGTTCAGGGTGACGAGGCGCGAGGATCAAAAGGGCGTCTGGTTCCGTGCGGCGCAGGTAGGCATGGGCGGCAAGCGCCGCGGCCTCTTCGCCCGGATGGGTTGAGGCGGCCACCCACACAGGGCGGTCGCCGACTGCGTTGCGCAGCTCTGCCAAGGCGTTCACATCATAACGCAGCGGCGGTGAGAGGGATTTCAAATTGGCGCCGGTCTCCACCCGCGCACCGGGCGCAAGCGGTGCCAAATCGCGAGTGATCTCTGCGTTTTGGGTCAGGATCAGGCGAAAACACCCCAAGATCGCTGCGGCAGTGTCGGGTACCTTGGCCCAGCGTTTGCGCGAGGTGGCAGAGAGCCGCGCGCCGATCATCGCCATCGGGATGCCGCGCGCAGCAGTGCGGGTGATCATCTGCGGCCACAGTTCGCTTTCTACGAAAATCGCCGCATCCGGGCGCCAGCATTTCAAAAAACGCGTGATGGGCCCCTTGGCATCTAGCGGTGCGAATTGATGAATACAGCGGTGCGGCATCCGCGCGGCCAAGATCTGTGCCGAGCTGGGTGTGGCAGTAGTGATCAAGAACTGCGCACGGGGCAGGGCGGTGCCCATGGCTTCGATAATCGGCAGCGCGGAAAGGCTTTCGCCCACGGAGGCCGCGTGAAACCAGATCAATTGCCCACCCGGACGATCAAGCGCGGAATTGCCCAAAACCTCATGCGCGCGCGGTATCGCGACCCCGTCGCGCCGCAAGCGGTTGATCCGCGCCCGCGCCGCAAAAGGCAGCACCAGCTGTGTTGCCGCGACATACCCGCGGTAGAGCCAAGTAGGCTGCATCAGCCGCCTGTGTGGCTCATGTGGCGTGGCATTTGACCGTCGGCCCGCTGGCGGGAATAGTCGAAATCATGCCCCTTGGGTTTGAGGCCAATGGCCCGCCGGATCGCATCGTGCAGCGGCGCATCATCTGTTGGATGATCCCGCAAAGGCGCGCGCAGGTCCATCATGTCCTCTTGGCCCAAGCACAAATAAATCTCGCCCGTGCACGTCAGGCGTACGCGGTTACAGCTTTCGCAGAAATTATGGCTCAGAGGTGTGATAAAACCGATTTTCTGACCCGTTTCCTCCAGTCGGATGTAGCGTGCAGGCCCGCCGGTCCGTTCCGCCAGATCGGTAAGCGTGTAGTGCTCGGCATAGGCCGCGCGCACATCGCGCAGCGACCAATATTGTGACAGGCGATCCTCATTACCCAGATCGCCCATGGGCATCACCTCGATCCACGTCAGGTCCATCCCACGATCGGCGCACCATTGGGTAATCGTTGGCAATTCGTCCTCGTTGAACCCTTTGAGCGCCACGGCATTGATCTTGACATGCAGGCCCGCAGCAAGGGCGGCATCGATCCCGCGCAGCACCTGCGGCAGGCGCCCCCAGCGCGTAATATCAGCGAATTTCTGTTCATCCAGCGTATCCAGCGAAACATTTACGCGCCGAATGCCAGCCGCATAAAGCTGGGTTGCAAACCGATCTAACTGGCTGCCATTTGTGGTCAGTGTCAGCTCTTTGAGCGTGCCCGCATCCAGATGCCGTGCCATGCGGTTAAAGAAGGTCATGATATCGCGTCGCACCAAAGGCTCACCGCCTGTGACGCGCAGTTTCTCAATGCCCAGATCGACAAAAGCGCTGCACATTCGGTCCAGCTCTTCTAGCGTCAGCAGCTCTTTTTTGGGCAAAAAGGTCATGTTTTCCGACATGCAATAGACACAGCGGAAATCACAACGGTCGGTGACGGACACCCGCAAATAGGTGATGGCACGGGCAAAGGGATCGATCAAAGGCGCGTTCATGCCCGTATTGGTACGCGCCGAAATCAGGTGCGGCAAGAGGCAATGCGCAGGGCTGTGCGGGCGCTCTGTTCGCAAAGGCGGGTGGGAAGGCTTAGCGCAAGTATTTGCCTGCTTCGCGCAGCGCAAACGGCTTCATTTCCGACCCGTGCTTGTCCAAAAATGCGGTCGTGCGGTCGGGGTCATGCTTGCTCAACTCGCGCAGCCACCATGCGATGGCCTTTTGAATAAACCAATTGCGATCGGGCACGTAGCTTGCGGCCCAGTCCAAAACGCGGTCGCGGATTTCAACCTCGTGCGGTTTGGGAAAGTTCTGCTTGGTCCAAGGCAGCGTGATGATGAGGGCGGCGCGGCGGGTCCACATATGCTCGGACGTGGTCCAGTCCGCCACCGTGTCCACACGCGCAGGATCAGCGATCAGGCGCTTTTGGCCTGCGGTGCAGACCGCATCGGCGATAGCCCAGCTGTCAAAATCAGGCACCCAGCGGGTAATCAGATCCCACGCAGAGTCGTCCGGGCGCAGGCGTGCTTGGGTCAACAGCTTGGCCGCGGCGATGCGTGCCTCAAAAATGTCCGTCTGCCACAAACCTTCGGCGAGGGTGCAGCGGTCGTCTATGTTGAGGGCCTGCCGCCAATCCTTGGTCAAGTCATTCAGGACGGGGTTCGGCACGCCTAGATAGACGCGTGTGGCCTTATGATAGGCTTTGGCGCCTGCGGCACGCTCGGCGTCTGCATGGGCGGTGATTTGTTCAAGATAGGGTAAATGCATGGGCCCTTGCACCACACTTCTTGGCTGTCATCTAGGGCCTAATTTGGGTTGTGTGATAGGCGCGCGTCGCTGGCGGCCTTTGGCCAGAGCGCGCAACGCGAGCGGATTTGAGCCTGCATGTTGTTTTGGACAGGTGAGAGGATGCCCAGCCCCGTGAATTCTTTGGGACCAAAATGGCCGCGTGTATCGACGCGAAGTCGTACCCCCATAGAAGTTTGATTGCTGGTTTGCTCAATGGCGCGGTCCGTCAAAGTACCCGCCCGCGCTCAAGGTTACGTCGGATTGTTACTTGCTAGTCCCGCGTCACGGCGACGTGGTCTGTGCGCGGACCTGGTGCCTATTCCACCGTTACAGATTTTGCCAGATTGCGCGGCTGGTCCACATCCGTGCCTTTGGCGATGGCCGCATGATAGGCAAGCAGTTGTGCTGGTACCGCATAGAGGATGGGGGCGACAGCTTCGTGCACGGTAGGCATCTGCAACTGTGCCCATGTGCCGTCGGCGGCCTCCGCAAGGCCTACAGTATCGGACACCAGCACGACCTTCCCCTTGCGCGCCATGACCTCTTGCATATTGCTCACAGTCTTTTCGAATAGCGTGTCCTTGGGCGCCAGTACCACCACAGGAACGTTCTTGTCGATCAACGCGATGGGGCCGTGCTTTAGCTCACCTGATGCATAAGCTTCGGCGTGTATATAGCTGATTTCCATAAGTTTTAGGGCGCCTTCACGCGCAAGTGGATACATCCGGCCCCGACCCAGAAAGAGGACGTCCCGCGCCTCTGAGATGCGCCGAGCGGCGTGAGCGATGGCTTGGTCTTGATCCAGCGCTGCACGCATCAAGGTGGGCACGCCGCGCAGGGCAGCCACGTGGTCGGCAAGGGCCTCTGCGGTGATCGCACCGCGCTGCTGTGCGGCTTTGAGCGCCAATAAAAACAGCACGGTCAGCTGGCAGGTAAACGCTTTGGTTGAGGCAACGCCCACCTCCACACCGGCATAGATCGGCAGCACCAGATCGCTTTCGCGCGCGATTGAACTTTCGGGCACATTCACGACGCAGGCGATGGTGTCCGCACGTCCTGCGGCATATCGCAGAGCGGCCAGCGTGTCTGCTGTTTCGCCCGATTGGGATACAAAGACTGCGAGGGTTTTGCCGGCAATCGGTGGCTCGCGGTAACGGAACTCAGAGGCTACATCGACCTCCACGGGGATCTGGGCGATCTGCTCAAACCAGTATTTTGCGGTCAGACAGGCGATATGCGCTGTACCGCAGGCGACCATGGTAATGCGCTCTACTTGGCTGAAATCCACGCCCGCGCCCGGCAGCAGGATCTCGCCCGCGCCGCTAAGGTAGTTGGAGAGGGCGGCATTGATCACCGTAGGCTGTTCCGCAATCTCTTTGGCCATGAAATGCTTGTGCCCGGCCTTGTCGACGCGGGTGGCATCGATTTGGATCTGCTTGATCTGCCGAGTGACGGCGTTTCCGTCTCTGTCAGTGATTGCAAGGCTGTTTCGGGTCACAACGGCGCAATCGCCATCCTCCAGATAGGTGATCCTGTCCGTCATCGGCGCAAGGGCAATCGCGTCAGAGCCCACGAACATCTCCCCTTCGCCGTGCCCAACCGCCAGTGGGGGGCCAGAGCGGGCGGCGATCAGCAAATCCGGATCGCTTTCAAACAAAAATGCCAGCGCATAGGCTCCCTCGAGCTTGCCCAGCGTGGCTTTGACCGCCTCAATGGGGCCAAGGCCTGCGTCGAGGTGCATTTGCGTCAAGAGTGCGACGGTCTCGCTGTCGGTTTCGGTCTCAATCGTGAGGCCGGCCGCTTCAATCTCTGCGCGCAGCGCGCGAAAGTTCTCGATGATGCCGTTGTGAACCACGCCCACATCGCGGGCCTTGTGCGGATGTGCATTGGCTTGCGTCGCGGCACCGTGAGTGGCCCAGCGGGTGTGCCCGATGCCCGATTTTCCCGCCAGCGGTTCATGCACCAGCAAATCCGACAGGTTCACCAGCTTGCCCACTGCGCGGCGCCGATCCAAACGGCCGTCCTGCACCGTGGCAATGCCCGCGCTGTCATAGCCGCGATATTCAAGCCGTTTGAGCGCCTCGACCAAGATTGGTGCTGCTTCGTGATGGCCTAAGACCCCTACAATTCCGCACATTTTTAGTTGCCTCGCTGCGCTTTGGCCTTCTTGGCCTTTAACATTTCGAACAGTTTCCGCGCCATGCCGGGTTTTTCGGTTTGGGGTGCGCGGGCGATGGCCAACGCCCCCTCCTCGACGTCCGAGGTGATGACAGAACCGCTTGCCGTCATCGCGTCCGCGCCGATGCTGACGGGAGCGACCAACATGGTGCTGGAGCCGATGAAGGCGCCCGCGCCGATGTGCGTGTGGTGCTTCATCACGCCATCATAGTTGCAGGTCACGGTGCCTGCGCCGATGTTGGCACTTGCGCCGATGTGCGCGTCGCCCACGTACGACAGGTGGTTCACCTTGGCGCCAGCCTCGATCTGCGCATTTTTGATTTCCACGAAATTGCCGATTTTGACATCCTCGTTCAACTCTGTGCCCGGGCGCAGTCGGGCAAAGGGCCCCACGACGCTGCGCTGTGCGATGTGACAGCCTTCGAGGTGCGAAAACGCGCGGACCCGTGCGCCGGATTCGACGCTCACGCCGGGGCCGAAAAAAACATGCGGCTCGACCACTGCGTCGCGGCCGACGACTGTGTCGTGGGCAAAGTAAATGCTGTCGGGATCGATCAGCGTAACGCCATTCTCCATCATCGCCAAACGTGTGCGGGTCTGGAACAGCTGATCGGCACGGGCAAGTTCGGCGCGCGCGTTAATGCCCAAGGTTTCGGCCTCAGGGCAGGTCACCACACCCGCGCTGTGTCCACGCATCCGGGCCAGCGCCACGATGTCGGTAAGGTAGTATTCGCCGCTGGCATTCTTGTTGGTCACACCGTCCAGCAAGCTAAAGAGCAGCTTTGCATCGCAAGCAATAACGCCAGAATTACAGAGTGTTATCGCACGCTCTTCATCTGTTGCATCCTTGTATTCGACGATCGCTTTGAGCTCTCCATCCGCCAACTTGAGCCGTCCGTACCGACCGGGGTCCTCTGCCTCAAACCCTAGGACAACCACATCATGGCTCTGCGAGGCCTGAACCATATCGCGCAGGGTGTCGGGGGAGACGAACGGCGTGTCGCCGTACATGACCACTGCCGTGCCTTCAAAATCTGCAAGGGCCGCGGCACATTGGTTGACTGCATGACCGGTGCCCAGCTGCTCGGCCTGTTCAACGGTCTGAATATCAGGGTCAAAGTCCTGTGCCGCCGCGGTCACAGCCGCACTGCCATGCCCGGTCACCACGAGCGTTTGCGCAGGGTCCAGTGAGAAAGCCGCCCGCAGCGCATGATGCAACATGGGCACGCCGGCCAGCGGGTGGAGCACTTTGGGAATGTCGGAATTCATGCGGGTGCCGCGTCCAGCAGCCAAAAGGATGGCCGCGATTTGAGGGGCGGAACTGCTCATAATAAATCTCTTTGTGTTATTCTGTTGCCCTGTTTATCCATTCATCCAAACGGTGCAAGGTTTCATCGCATCAAACAAAATTGCGGGTCGTAACATCGGGATTGCTGTCGGGCGGTGATCCGCCGGCCGGAGCCGCGGCAGATCAGGAGTAAGGCACGATGCCATCAGTAATTTTTGACCTCGACGGCACGCTGGCCGACACAAGCGGTGATTTGCTGGCAGCGGCCAATTGGTGTTTTCGGGACATGGGCTTGGGCGATGTTCTTACCGCCGCGGATGTGGGTATTGCCCTACGCGGCGGGCGGGCGATGTTGCGTGCTGGTCTGACGCGTGCGGGTCGCCTCGATGAACAAATGGTTGCCGAATACTATCCTAAATTGCTCGCGGCCTATGAAGCCGACATTGACCGGCATACATTTATGTATGAGGGCGCGATGGAGGCCGTGGCAGAGATCAAGGCGCGCGGCCTTGCTGTCGGCATCTGCACCAACAAACCCGAGCGTTTGGCGCAAAAATTGTTGACCCGCCTTGGCGTGCGCGATGACTTTGCGTGCCTTGTGGGTGCAGATACATTGACCGTTAGCAAGCCCGATCCTGCGCCGCTTTTTGAGGCAGCCGAACGGGCAGGGGGCGATCGTCAGTGTATCTTGATCGGTGACAGTGATACGGACCGCAATACGGCCGCCGCGGCCCAAGTGCCCTGTGTGTTGGTTACCTTTGGGCCTGCGGGCGGGGATATGGCGGCGCTTAAACCGGCGGCCCTGCTCCATAATTATGCGGACCTGCCGCAGATTGCGGCCGATCTTTTGCAATAGGGGCCCTCGCGGCAGGAGTGGAACATGACGGATCACGGCAAAGAGATCATGCAAGCCGAGGACCAAGAGGTCTTTACCGGCAGCTTTACCCAGCAAGAGCCCATCCCAGAGGCCGGGATTGCCGCTGCGCTCGCCGTGATGCAGCATGGCCGGCTGCACCGGTATAACACCACCACTGATGAGCTGTCAGAGGCAGCGCTTCTAGAGCAAGAATTCGCAGCACAAACAGGGGCGAAATATTGCCTCGCGGTGGCCTCGGGCGGTTATGCGATGGCGACGGCCCTGCGCGCCTTGGGGGTCGGGCACGGTGATCGGGTGCTATCCAATGCTTTCACACTTGCGCCGGTACCAGGCGCAATCGCGGCGGTCGGGGCCACGCCGGTTTTTGTGGGGGTGACGGAGGCGCTGACGATTGATCTGGAGGATCTCGCGGCCAAAGCACATGAGGCGGATGTTTTGCTGCTCAGCCACATGCGGGGGCACATCTGCGATATGGATGCGCTGATGGCGCTCTGCGACGCGCATGGCATTCGCGTCATTGAGGATTGCGCCCACACGATGGGGGCTGCATGGCGCGGTGTCCCGTCGGGCCGACATGGTCTCGTTGGCTGCTATTCCTGTCAGACGTATAAACACGTAAATTCAGGCGAGGGTGGCTTGCTGGTCACCGATGATTCCGAAGTCGCAGCACATGCCATCATGTTTTCTGGCAGCTACATGCTTTATGAGCGTCACCTGGCCGCCCCGCCGCCCGAGGCGTTTGCGCAGATCCGCTATGAAACACCGAATATTTCGGGGCGAATGGACAATCTGCGTGCAGCGATCTTGCGCCCGCAATTGGCGGACCTGCCAGCGCAATGCGCACGCTGGAATGCCCGCTACGCGGCACTTGAGGAGGGGTTGCAAAACACGCCCGGTATGACCCTCGTGCCGCGTCCGGCGCAGGAAACAATCGTAGGGTCGTCCTTTCAGTTTCTGTTGCTGGATTGGCCCGAGGCCAAGCTGCGCGATGTTGTGGCCCGCTGTGCTGTGCGCGGGGTTGAGCTGAAATGGTTTGGCGCGCCGGAGCCTGTGGCCTTTACCTCCAAATACGACAGCTGGACCTATGCACCCAGTATGCCGATGCCCGCCACAGACCGGATCCTGGCCGGCATTATCGATTTGCGGGTGCCACTGACGTTCAGTCTTGAGGATTGTGCCCTGATTGCGCGGATCATCCGCGCAGAGGTCTCGGCGGTCTTTCAGGCGGTCTAGGCTCCGTTGCCTCGATAATGCTTTCGGTTTGACCGCGGTAGGTGTTCGTAGGGTGCGCATCGGAACGTCGCTTTCGTTTTGTGTGAAAACGCCTACGCGCTATTGACGCTTGGCGTGCTTTGCTCTTAGCTAATGAACAAGTGTTCAATAAATGGAGCAACGCTCATGTTTACCCATTCTATGACCTTTGATCTGGGTCCGGACGTCAACGCGCTGCGCGATGTGGTGCACCGCTGGGCGCAGGACCGCGTCAAACCAATGGCTGCTGACATCGACAAATCCAACGCCTTCCCACCTGAGCTATGGCGCGAGATGGGTGAGTTGGGCCTTCTGGGCATCACGGTCGAGGAGGAATACGGCGGCGCAGGCATGTCCTATCTGGCGCATACCCTCGCGGTGGAGGAAATCGCACGGGCGAGCGCCTCTGTCTCGCTGTCTTATGGGGCGCATTCCAACCTTTGTGTGAACCAGATCAAGCTGAACGGTACCGCTGAGCAAAAGGCCAAATACCTGCCGCGGTTGGTCTCGGGCGCGCATGTGGGCGCGTTGGCCATGTCAGAAGCGGGGGCTGGCAGCGATGTCGTCTCGATGAGCTTGCGCGCCGAAAAGCGCAACGATCATTACCGGCTGAACGGGACCAAATACTGGATCACGAACGGGCCAGATGCCGACACGCTGGTGGTCTATGCCAAGACGGACCCAGATGCGGGATCGCGCGGTATCACGGCCTTTTTAATTGAAAAAGAGATGGTGGGTTTCACCACCTCGCCGCATTTCGACAAGCTGGGGATGCGCGGGTCCAACACGGCTGAATTGATCTTTGAGGACGTCGAAGTCCCCTTTGAAAACGTGCTGGGCGAAGAGGGCAAAGGCGTCGCAGTGCTCATGTCCGGCTTGGACTATGAGCGTGTGGTGCTGGCCGGGATCGGCACCGGGATCATGGCGGCTTGTCTGGATGAGATCATGCCGTATATGGCCGAGCGCAAGCAGTTCGGCCAACCTATCGGAAGCTTTCAGCTGATGCAGGGCAAAATCGCGGATATGTACACCGCCATGAACACCGCCCGCGCCTATGTCTATGAGGTGGCCAAGGGCTGCGATGCAGGGACCGTGACGCGCCAAGATGCAGCGGCCTGTTGTTTGTATGCCTCGGAGGCTGCGATGACGCAGGCGCACCAGGCGGTTCAGGCCATGGGTGGCGCAGGTTTCCTAAGCGATCATCCCGTGAGCCGCATTTTCCGCGATGCAAAACTGATGGAGATCGGCGCTGGCACCTCGGAAATCCGGCGCATGTTGATCGGGCGCGAGCTGGTTGGGGCCATGGGCTAAGATGGCCTTGCCCGCCGGCAGTCTGCGGGTGCTGTTCTGGGCGCCTTTCGTGCTTTTGGTGCTGGGTGTGGCCGTGGTCGCTGGGCGGGCTGGCTACGTCTGGGCCAATCTTACGGAAAGCGATGTGATCGAGACGTATGCTGCGCGCTATGTGGCGAGCAGTCCGTTTGAGGGCGCTGTGCGGACCGATTGCGTGGCGCGTCCCGGCGTCGACCGCGGCGTCTGGATCAGCGTTGCTTGCGCTCCCGGCGGGGATGCCACGCGCGGCGTTGTCTATCATGTGAGCCGATTTGGGGGCTTGGTCTCGGGCGGGTGGTCTGCGCAAACTGAGGGTATTGATAGATTTGAGGAGTTTGAAAGTTGATCTCTTTGCCCTTTTTTCCAACATTTTCCGCCTGTGGTTTCGCACGTATTGCCTCGATTGCAGCCTGCGGTGCGACCGCGTTTTTGATGCAGGCCGCACCCGTATCCGCGCAAGAACTGGCCTATGATGATGCGCCGACGGAGACGTGCCTGCGCAGCAGCTATACACTCGCCGACCGGCGCGCCTGCATCGGGCGCAGTACCCGCGCCTGCATTGATGGTACAGAGGGCGGTTATACAACCTATTCTGCGGGCGGCTGTGTCTCGCGCGAGCTGGCCTTTTGGGATGCCGAATTGAACGCGAATTATGCCGATGCCCGCGAACAGGCCGAAGCGCGCGATGCAGGTGGGTATGGCGGTCCCGGTGTGTGGCCCGCGTTGCGCCAGATGCAGCGGACTTGGATCCCGTTTCGCGATGCGGCTTGTGCCTTTGAGCGCAGCCAATGGGCCAATGGCACGGGCGGAGGGCCTGCACAGCTCAATTGCCTGATGCGACTAACCGCGGATCAGGCGCTGTATCTGGCCGACGTTTGGGTGGGCGAATGACGACAGCCCTGCCCAATATCGCCCAGACCTGCTTGGATCATCCGGCAGATGCCGTTGCGCTGATTGATCTGACGGGCGAGGTGCGCCGGGACATTACCTATGGCGCGCTGGGCGACATGGTCGACGGCTTGGCCCGCGCGCTGCAACGTCAGGTCACGCCGGGTGACCGGGTGGGCGTCCTGTTGACCCAAGATCCGTGGTGCGCGGCCGCGCATCTTGCGATTTGGAAGATCGGGGCGATTTCAGTGCCGCTTTTTAAGCTCTTTCGCGCCGATGCTTTGGCCAGCCGTGTTCAAGATGCAGGCTGTGCGCTGATCCTGACGGATGCGGTGGGGGCCGCACTTGTGGGTGATTTGGCGCCTGTGTGGGAGGCGGCAACCTGTGGCATCGCTGGCGGGCCGGTGCCCTATGCGCCCGGCGGGGCGGATGTGCCGTGCTGTCTGATCTATACCTCCGGCACTACTGGCACACCCAAAGGGGCGCTGCACGGGCACGGCATTTTGGAGGGGCATATTCCCGGTGTCTCGCTCAGCCACGATCATTTGGGCCAGCCGGATGATGTGCTCTGGACGCCGGCGGATTGGGCATGGATCGGCGGGCTTTTTGATGTGTTGATGCCGGGGCTGCGCCTTGGAGTGCCTGTGGTGGCCGCGCGCATGGCAAAGTTTGACGTTAAGGCTTGCGCGCAGATCATCAAGACTGGCAGCGTCCGCAACGTCTTCTTTCCACCTACCGCGCTGCGTATGATCAAAGCCGCTGGGGTGCAGATCTCGGGTCTGCGGTCCGTTGCGAGCGGGGGCGAGCCTTTGGGGGCGGAAATGCTCGCTTGGGGGTGGCAGGCCTTTGGGCTTCAGATCAACGAGTTTTACGGCCAGACGGAATGCAACATGGTCGCAACCTCCTGCGGGGCGGATTATGCGCCGCGTCCGGGGGCGATCGGCAAGGCTGTGCCGGGCTTTGATCTGGCGGTGATTGATGACGATGGCGTGCCGACCGCGGGCGAGGGTGACATCGCCGTGCGCCGCGGCGCGCCCAGCATGATGCTGGGCTATTGGCAACGCCCGGAAGCCACAGAGGTCAAATTTCGCGGCGCTTGGATGCTGACGGGTGATCGGGGCATCTGGGAGGGCGATTACCTTCGTTTTGTTGCGCGCGAAGATGACGTGATTACCTCTGCCGGCTACCGTATTGGGCCTGCCGAAATCGAAGACTGCCTGTTGACCCATGCGGGCGTGGCGACCTGCGGTGTGGTCGGTAAACCGGACGCGCTGCGCGGCCACATTGTCAAAGCCTATGTGGTGCGCAAACCAGCCGCTGATGTGACCGCCGAGACACTCAGCCACTATGTAAAGACCCGCCTGTCGACCTATGCATATCCCCGCGAGGTGACCTTTGTGGACGCGTTGCCAATGACGGTCACCGGCAAAGTCATCCGCGCCACGCTGCGCGACTGGGCCGCGGCAGAGCTGGCCCACGATCCCTCAGACCGAGCACACCCAAAACCAGACCATCCCGATCAGACGCCTAACACGGAGCCGTCGCCATGAAGCTGACATCCCAAATTCGCCCTTCATCAGAGGCGTTTCGCACCAATCTTGCTGCACATGAGGCTGCTTTGGCAGAGATTGCTGCTGCTGCTGCCGCCGCGGCCGAGGGTGGCGGGGAGCGGGCACGCACGCGTCATTTGAGCCGGGGCAAGATGTTGCCGCGCGACCGCGTGGCGGGTCTTTTGGATCCCGGATCACCTTTCCTAGAGGTGGGCGCTACGGCGGCGCACGGCATGTATGACGGCGCCGCTCCTTGCGCCGGTGTCATCGCAGGTGTGGGCCAAGTGATGGGGCGCGACGTGATGATCGTGTGTAATGACGCTACGGTTAAGGGCGGCACCTATTATCCGATGTCGGTGAAAAAGCACTTGCGGGCGCAGGAGATTGCTGCGGAAAATGAACTGCCGTGCGTTTATCTCGTCGATAGCGGCGGGGCCAACCTGCCCAATCAAGATGAGGTCTTTCCCGACCGCGACCATTTTGGCCGCATCTTTTATAACCAAGCACAGATGTCCGCGCGCGGCATTGCACAAATCGCTGTTGTCATGGGCTCGTGCACAGCCGGTGGCGCCTATGTGCCTGCGATGTCTGACGTCTCTATCATCGTCAAAGAACAAGGCACCGTGTTCTTGGCGGGCCCCCCCTTGGTCAAGGCGGCCACAGGCGAAGTCGTGAGTGCCGAGGATTTGGGCGGCGGCGATGTGCATACGCGGCTTTCTGGTGTGGCGGATTATTTGGCTGAGGACGACAGCCACGCGCTTGCGCTGGCCCGTCAGGCCGTAAGATCGCTGGGGCCTTCGCGAAGCGCACCACGCCCCAGCTATGCGCCGCCTGCCTATGATCCGGCCGAGCTATTGGGCGTGGTCCCTGCCGATGCGCGCACGCCCTATGACATCCGCGAAGTGATCATGCGGCTCGTCGACGGCTCCGAGTTTGATGAGTTCAAGGCCCGCTTTGGCGAAACGCTGGTCTGCGGTTTTGCCCATGTCAAAGGGGCTCCCGTTGGCATCATCGCCAATAATGGCGTGCTCTTTTCGGAGGCGGCTCAAAAGGGCGCACATTTTGTGGAGCTGTGTTCGCAGCGGCGCATCCCGCTTGTCTTTTTGCAAAACATCACGGGCTTTATGGTGGGACGCAAATATGAAAACGAAGGGATCGCGCGCCACGGGGCCAAGATGGTCACCGCGGTTGCCACCACATCTGTGCCCAAGATCACGATGGTGGTCGGCGGCTCGTTTGGGGCCGGCAACTACGGCATGGCCGGGCGCGCCTATGCGCCGCGCTTTATGTGGAGCTGGCCCAACTCCCGCATCGCGGTGATGGGTGGTGCTCAAGCAGCGGGCGTTTTGGCCACGGTCAAGCGTGATGCAATGGAGGCCCGCGGCGAAAGCTGGAGTGCAGAGGAGGAAGCGGAGTTCAAACGCCCCACGACGGAGATGTTTGAGCGGCAGTCACACCCGCTTTATGCCTCGGCGCGGCTTTGGGACGATGGGGTCATCGATCCGCGCAAAAGCCGTGATGTGCTGGATCTGAGCCTGCGCGCGGCAGCCAATGCGCCGATCCCCGAGACCAAATTCGGCGTCTTCCGGATGTGATGGGAGCAAGATGATGGATTACGACGCACACCCACGCAGCGCATCTGCGCGCCACTCGATTTTCGCAGATCCACGCGGGCAAATAGAACGCATTACTCTGCGACAAGGAGACTTTCATGTTTGATCGGATACTAATCGCCAACCGCGGCGAGATCGCCTGCCGAGTGATGCGCACCGCACAGCGCATGGGGATCTCTTGCTTTGCCGTTTACTCGGATGCGGATGCGGATGCTGCCCATGTGGCGATGGCCGATCAGGCCGTTCATATAGGCGGGCCTGCGCCAGCCGATAGCTATCTGCGCGGCGATGCGATCATTGCCGCTGCATTGGCCACTGGCGCGCAGGCGATCCACCCCGGCTATGGCTTTTTATCGGAAAACCCCGATTTCGTGGAGGCGGTGACGGCGGCGGGGCTGGTGTTTATAGGTCCTTCGGCCTCCGCGATCCGCGCGATGGGCCTCAAGGACGCGGCCAAGGCCCTGATGATCGAGGCTGGCGTGCCGGTGGTGCCTGGCTATCACGGCACAAACCAAAACGACGCGCATTTGGCGGCACAAGCGTCCGAAATTGGCTATCCGGTGTTGATCAAGGCGGTCGCCGGCGGTGGCGGCAAGGGCATGCGGCAGGTCACCAATGCCGATGAATTCCAAACAGCGCTGGCCGCGGCCCGGTCTGAGGCGCTGAGCGCTTTTGGCAACGGTGATGTTTTGGTTGAAAAATACGTCGCCAAACCACGTCACATCGAGGTGCAAGTCTTTGGCGATGGTGCGTCTGCGGTGCACCTTTTTGAGCGCGATTGCTCGCTTCAACGCCGGCACCAAAAGGTGATCGAAGAAGCGCCCGCCCCGGGCATGTCCGAGGCTTTGCGCGCCACTATGGGGGCCGCTGCCGTCCGCGCGGCTGAGGCCATTGGCTATGCGGGCGCGGGCACGGTGGAGTTCATCGTGGACGCCTCCGATGGGCTGCGCGACGATGCGTTTTTCTTTATGGAGATGAACACCAGATTACAGGTTGAGCACCCCGTGACTGAGGCCATTACAGGCGTTGATCTGGTTGAATGGCAACTGCGGGTGGCTGCGGGTGAGGCGCTGCCGGCTGCGCAATCCGATCTTACTATTCACGGTCACAGCTTTGAGGCGCGCCTTTATGCGGAGGACGTGCCAAAGGGCTTTTTGCCCGCCACCGGCACGCTGTCGCATCTGGAGTTCAGCCCCCTTGCGCGCGCCGATAGTGGCGTTCGGGCGGGCGATGAGATTAGCCCCTATTACGATCCGATGATTGCCAAATTGGTGGTGCATGGTCCAACCCGTGCGGTGGCCCTGCGCCGTCTCCAAGCGGCGCTTGCTGGCACGCAAGTGGGCGGCACAAAAACCAATTTAGCTTTCCTCGGGGCTTTGGCAGGGCACGCGGGCTTTGGGGCTGGGGACGTGGATACCGGCCTGATTGCGCGGGATCTGGACACGCTCATTGCCGAGCCGCCGCTTTCGCCGCTCCACTGGGTTGCGGCGGGCATGGCTGCGTTGGATTTGCGTGATCCCGTTGCGGATGCAGGCTTTAGCCTGTGGCAGCCGCTGCGGCAGAGTGTGAAGCTGCGCCGAGGTGAGATTGAGCACGACCTTTATGTCTCGGTGCTAGGGCCGGATGCGCAAGACTGGACCGTTGAGGGGGCACGTGTGTCTGTGCGCCGTCACGCCGGCCAGTGGCGCATCGACGGTACGGCTTTGCCGGTCGCGGCCGTGGCGGGCAATGACATCACGGTGTTTGACGCCTATGGTTTGACCTTCACGCGCATAGATCCGCTGGATCAGGTCGCCGCTGCCGCTGGAGACGGCAATGTGATCGAGGCCCCCATGCCGGGGCTGGTCCGAGAGATGCTTGCCCACGCAGGCCAGCAGGTCACCAAGGGCGACCGTTTGGCGGTGCTGGAGGCGATGAAAATGGAACACGCACTGGTGGCTGCGCGTGATGGCGTAGTAGCCGAGGTGTTGGTGGCCACGGGCGATCAAGTGGCGGCAGGGGCCGCGCTCATTCAATTGGCGCCAGAGGTCACAGATGCCTGACAATAAAGGAGTCTGACATGGCCGGACCGGTAGAGATATTCGAGGTGGGCCCGCGCGACGGGCTGCAAAACGAAGCGGGCGAGATTACGGTCGCGCAGAAGGTGGCCCTTGTTGACTGCCTCAGCCGCGCCGGGTTTCGCCGCATCGAATGCGCCTCCTTCGTCAGCCCCAAATGGGTTCCACAAATGGCGGGCAGTGCCGATGTGCTGGCTGGTATTACCCGCGCGCCGGGCCTGCGCTATGCGGCGCTCACGCCAAATATGCGCGGTTTTGAGGATGCCATGGCCGCGGGCGCAGATGAGATTGCGGTTTTCGCCAGCGCAAGCGAGGGCTTTTCCAAGGCCAATATCAACGCCACTCGCGCAGAGGCGATGGATCGGTTCACCCCGATCATTGCGGCGGCACGGGCCGCAGATATCCCGGTGCGCGGCTATATCTCTTGCGTGATTGCCTGTCCCTATGACGGCGAAGTGGCGCCGCAGGCGGTGGCCGAGCTTGCGGATCAACTATTCGGCCTAGGCTGCTATGAAATTTCGCTTGGGGACACGATCGGGCAGGGCACGCCCGACAGCATCGCGCGGATGTTGATGGCGGTGCGCGACGTGGTACCCGTAGGCCGTTTGGCGGGGCATTATCACGACACGAACGGGCGCGCGTTGGACAATATCGACGCCTCCTTGTCTTTGGGCGTACGGGTCTTTGATGCGGCTGTGGGCGGTTTGGGTGGCTGCCCTTATGCGCCGGGTGCTTCAGGCAATGTCGCCACAGAAGCAGTAGCCGCCCATCTGTTCCGGCTGGGGTATGACACAGGGCTGGACGCGGACGTTCTGGCAGAGGCGGCGCATATGGCGCGCGCGCTGCGCGCGGAATAAGGGACGAGTATGGAATATCAGGACATCACACTGGACGTCGATGTGCGCGGCGTCGCCACGCTGTGCCTTGCGCGGCCGCAAAAGCATAACGCCATGTCAGCGCGCATGTTGGAAGAGTTAACCCATGCAGCCACCGCCCTGGGGGCGGATGCAGCCGTGCGGGTGGTGGTT
Source organism: uncultured Pseudosulfitobacter sp. (assembly GCA_965656435.1). Taxonomy (GTDB): domain Bacteria; phylum Pseudomonadota; class Alphaproteobacteria; order Rhodobacterales; family Rhodobacteraceae; genus Pseudosulfitobacter. The sequence goes on from CBFHKQ010000036.1 coordinate 19,444, forward strand.
CTGACGGCACAGGGTGCGAGTTTTTGCGCGGGCGGTGATTTGGATTGGATGCGCGCGCAAATGGCGGCGGACCCGTATACGCGGGCGCGCGAGGCCGCTAAGCTTGCTCATATGTTGCAGGCGCTGAACACCTGTCCCAAGCCCATCATCGGGGCGCTTAGGGGCAATGCTTTTGGTGGCGGCGTGGGCCTTGCTTGCGTGTGCGATGTGGCACTGGGTGTGACGGGCCTCAAGATGGGGCTGACCGAGGTGCGTTTGGGCCTGATCCCCGCGACCATCGGACCATATGTTGTGGCGCGTATGGGGGAAGGGGCCGCACGGCAGGTTTTCTTCTCGGGTCGGATATTTGGGGCGCAAGAGGCGGTGCGCTTGGGCATTTTGGCGGCCACCGTTGCCCCAGAGGAAATGGACGCGGCTGTTGAGGCTGAAATCGCCCCCTATCTGTCGGCGGCACCGGGGGCGGTGGCCGCCTCCAAAGCCTTGGTGCGCAGCCTTGGCCCCAAGATTGATGCAGAGACGATCGACATGACGATTGAGGCCCTCAAAGCGCGCTGGGAAAGCGAAGAATCTGCCGAAGGGATTGGCGCCTTTTTTGAAAAACGCAAAGCGGCATGGATGAGTTAACAGGCGAAGAACAGCACATGTTTTGCGGCGTGCAGTTCGTAATTCGCGCCGTATACTATTGTATACCTTAATATTTTTGGTGCCGTTAAGTCTAAATTAGGCCCCTAATTCTACGTCAAATTGACCGGCGCGCACAGATGTGGATTTGCGCCAGTTTTGGCCGCGCGTCGGTTGACCCTGACGCGCGTGAGGCGTAAACCACTGCCAGCCGGATCAGCCGTCCGGCGGGGGACCACGCGTTGAGCGCGTGAATAAAAGGAGCTGCACGTGGACGAAATGCTTCGGGAATACCTTCCCATCCTCGTATTCTTGGCTGTTGCGATTGGTCTGGGTCTGGCATTGATCCTCGCGGCCGTTGTTGTAGCGGTGCGCAATCCTGACCCCGAAAAAGTAAGCGCCTATGAATGCGGATTTAATGCGTTTGACGATGCGCGCATGAAGTTTGACGTGCGTTTCTATCTCGTCTCGATTTTGTTCATCATCTTCGATTTGGAAATCGCCTTCCTGTTCCCTTGGGCCGTGGCCTTCAAGGACATCAGCATGGCCGGCTTCTGGTCCATGATGGTCTTTTTGGCAGTGCTGACAGCCGGCTTTGCCTATGAGTGGAAGAAGGGGGCATTGGAATGGCAGTAACAGACGCAGGGCTTTACGGAGCGGGTCCGGACCGCGAAGTCTCCACCCAAGCGCTTAATGCGGAACTGGCGGACAAAGGCTTTTTGCTGACCTCCACCGAAGATTTGATCAACTGGGCGCGTACCGGTTCGCTGCACTGGATGACCTTCGGGTTGGCCTGCTGTGCGGTTGAGATGATGCATACCTCCATGCCGCGTTATGACTTGGAACGGTTCGGCACGGCCCCACGCGCCAGCCCGCGCCAATCCGATCTGATGATCGTGGCTGGTACGCTGACCAACAAAATGGCGCCGGCGCTGCGCAAGGTCTACGACCAGATGCCAGAGCCGCGTTATGTGATCTCCATGGGGTCCTGTGCCAACGGCGGCGGGTATTATCACTACAGCTATAGTGTGGTGCGTGGATGTGACCGGGTTGTGCCGGTTGATGTCTATGTACCGGGCTGCCCACCCACGGCGGAGGCGCTGCTCTATGGCATCATGCAGTTGCAGCGCAAAATGCGCCGCACAGGGACAATTGTACGCTAAACGCGCTCCGTTGCGTATTTGGCACAAGAACACTTGCAGGTAAGGGACACTGATGAGTGACGCACTGACAGAACTGGGCAGTTACATAGCGGCAAAGCGCCCCGACTGCGTGTTGGCGTGGGATGTTGCGCACGGTGAGCTGAACGTTGATGTGGCCCCGAGCAATATCGCAGGGCTGGTCGAATTCTTGCGCACCGACAACACCTGCCGCTTCTCGTCCCTCGTGGACTTGACGGCGGTCGATTATGGCGGGCGCGCGAAACGCTTTGATGTGGTTTATCACTTCCTCAGCATGTACCAAAACCAGCGCATCCGGCTGCGCGCCTCCATCCGCGAGGATGCAATGGTGCCCTCTATCACGGATATTCACCCCTCCGCCAATTGGTTTGAGCGTGAAGTCTTTGACATGTTCGGCATCCTCTTTTCGGGCCATCCGGATTTGCGCCGCATCCTGACGGATTACGGCTTTCGCGGCTATCCGCTGCGCAAGGATTTTCCGACCACAGGCTATACCGAAGTGCGCTATGACGAGGCCGAAAAGCGTGTGGTCTATGAGCCTGTGAGCCTTGTCCAAGAATACCGCCAGTTCGACTTTATGTCGCCGTGGGAAGGGGCCGAATACATTCTGCCCGGCGACGAAAAGACGGACGCAGGGTCAGAGGCCAAGTAAATGGGCGCCCTGATCTGGATCCTTTCCGCAGTGGCAACGGTCATCCCGATGCTGAAGCTGCTGCCACATTTTGGCATCCAGAAATTTTGGGCATTTTTAGGCATCATCCCCCTTGGCGCCTTGGCGCTGATTTGGTGGATGGCGGCACGGCTCCATGAGCGGGAGCAAGGCTAATGTCTGCAGGTGATAAGATTACGGTGTCTGGTTCAGATGCCCTGCCAGCAAACTGGCACGAACAGAAGCAGGAGGCTGCGACATGATGGACGGTTCAAAATTCGACGACGCCCTCACGGGTGAACAGAAGATCCGGAATTT
>CBFHKQ010000037.1:0-21567 GCA_965656435.1 uncultured Pseudosulfitobacter sp.
AGGCTTGCCACAGCGCAAGCGCTGCCTCCGCTCCGTCAGCAAACCGCTCAGATACCGGCAGCCATAAGAAAAACCCGGCCTCAGGGGCTGCGTATCCTGGCGTGTCGCCAAGCACTTGGTCGGCAAGGTCATATTTTTCGCGGTAGAGACGCCGGTTTTCGATGACGTGATCCTCATCCGACCATGCCCGCGCGGCCGCCATCTGCAACGGCAAGGGCAGCGGCGCGCCGGTGTAGGTCCGCAACTGGCGCACCTCATCCATGCTGCGCGCACCCCCTGCAACAAAGCCGGAGCGCAAGCCCGGCAGGTTTGAACGCTTGGACAGCGAATGAAACACCACAACTCGGTCTGGGTCTGCGCCCATTTCTGTTGCGACCTGCAACGCGCCCGGCGGCGGCGTGTCTCGGTAAATCTCGGAATAGCATTCGTCCGCAAAGATGCGGAAATCATAGCGCTCAGCCAAATCGATCAGCGCGCGCCAATATGCGCGGTCAGCCACAGCCCCCTGCGGATTGGCGGGCGAGCAGATGTAGCATGCGGAGGCGCGGGCCAACACCTCTTCAGGCAGGCTGGCATAATCTGGCAAATGACCGCTTTGTGCTGTGGCGTTCACAAAGACCGGCTCGGCGCCAACGCTCATCGCGGCCAACATATAGACCTGATAAAACGGGTTCGGCATCAAAACGGTGGCGCGCTTGCTGTTCTTGGTCTCCGGGCAGAGCGCCATGGCGATATTATAAAGGCCCTCGCGCGTACCATTTAGTGGGACCGCCTGACGCGCAGGATCGAGCGTGACACCGTAGCGGCGCGAAAACCAATCCGCGAAGGCCGTGCGCAGTTCCGGTGCCCCCTCATTTGGCGGATAGCGGTTAAACCCGTCGGAATGTGCCAAAATCTCGTCCATGACCCAGGGGGGGAAGGCGTGCTTTGGCTCACCGATCGTCATATGGATCACATCACCGTCAGGGGTGTGGTGATCCAACAACGCGCGCAAACGCGGGAACGCATAGGCCGGAAGGTCCGAAAACCGATCGGGAAAATTCATAGCACTGCCTCAGATCAGGGTCATTAGCGCCCTGTTTGGTCAAAGCATAGCGCAAGGTGCCGTCATGCGTCCACAAAAACCAAGGAAAAGCGGCAACTTGTGGCATTCGCGCCATGACTGCCTAGGCGAGTGCAGCCTCCGCTCCAGCGGCTAAGCGCAGAATGGTACGGTCCGCACCGGGCGCGCCCATCATCATCAACCCGCAGCTGGGCGTACCTGTTGGAAGGCTTACGCCGCACAAGCCCAAAAGGTTGCCAATCCGGGTGTTGCGCAACGCCAAAAGATTTTCGGTTTTATAGTAAGCAGGATCACTATTGAGACGCGCCAAATTAGGCGGCAGGATCGCACTTGATGGCATCAACACGGCGTCAAAGCCTGCAACCGCGTCTTGATAAGCCGCCCGCGCGACCTCAAGCCGTGACCAGGCCGCCACAAAGTCTGGACCGCTTACATCAGCGCCTAACCGGAACCGGGCCAAGATTTCGGCGAACATCACGTCCGGATTTGCCTCAATCGTGTCGCGCCAAAGACCGTAGGCTTCGCCGGGCACCAGCGGTCCGGCACAGGCCAGCGCTTCCGCAACAGCGTGCACCGAAACGTAAGTTAAATGCGCGCCGGCGGCTTCCAACTTTGCCAAAGCCGCCTCAAACGCGGCGCGTGGCTCGGGACGGAGATCATCCAAGACAACAGTCTCCAACACAGCAAAGTGGCGGCCCGCAACATTCGCCCCCTGCAAATCCAGCGACGCAAGCCCGGCCATAGCGGTAAAAAGATGTGCACAGTCTTCAACAGAGCGTGCCAAAGGGCCCACGGTATCGAAACGCAACGCGAGCGGGACGACGCCCTCAAGGCTCAACGCACCGTGCGTCGTCTTTAACCCAACAAGGTCATTCCACGCCGCTGGAATGCGCACAGACCCGCCGGTATCCGAACCGATCCCTGCTGCCGCTAGACCAAATGCGACCGAGGCCGCAGCGCCTGACGAAGACCCTCCCGGCACCGCATCTGCGTCATTGACGCAAGGCGGCGTGGCTGTTTGTGGGTTATAGCCAAGACCGGAAAAGGCCAACTCGCTCATATGCGTTTTGCCCAAACAGATCAGCCCAGCCGCGGACGCAGCGCGCAGCGCCTCTGCGTCCCGTTGCGGTACGCGACCCGCGAGCAGGTGCGAGCCTGCCTCGGTGGCGGTTCCGGCACTATCAAACAGGTCCTTCCAAGAAATTGGCACGCCGTCCAACAGCGACAAGCGTTGACCTGCCTTGGCCCGCGCGGCAGCAGCGCGCGCCTCCGCACGGGCCCGGTCTCTGGTCACTCGGGCATAAATCGTCGATTGCTGCGAATGAGCGTCAATGGCGTCCAAATAGGTCTTTGTCAGCGCTTCAGGATCAATCGCTCCCTCCGCAATGCCGCGCCCCAAATCGCTTGCAGTCATCCACAACCATTCTTGCATTTCCGCTTCCCTTTATGCCTCGTTGTGACGGTAGCGACGCTGCGGCGCATGGACAATCCCTGCGGCACCCACATATTCACGCGCATGGATATTGATACAGACATCGCGATCGTTGGCGGCGGCTTGAATGGCCCCCTTTTGGCGTTGGCGCTCGCGCAACAGGGCCTACACGTGACGGTCATCGATGCGCAGGACGCAGTCATGCGCGCGGATGACGCCTTCGACGGGCGCAGCTATGCAGTCGCCCTCACTTCGCAGCGGCTACTTGCCGGCGTGGGATTGTGGGAGCAGCTTGCCCCCAACGCACAACCGATGCTGGAGATCAAAGTGTCGGATGGGCGTGCAGGCCAAGGCCCCTCTCCTTTCTTCATGCACTTCGACCACGCCGAGATCGAAGAAGGCCCGATGGGCTATATGGTCCAAGACCGCTTTTTACGAGGGGCCCTGCTGGCGGCGATGGACGAACAAGCAAACATCGCGCACGTCTCAGGTGTACGGGTAACCGCCCAAAGCGCCGTGTCCGGTGCGATGGCGCTCACGCTGGACAACGGTGCGGAGCTGCGCGCAACACTTGTTGTGGGTGCGGACGGACGGACCAGCGACACGGCCACCCGCGCCGGGATAAAACGCGTCGCGTGGTCCTATAATCAAACCGCACTTGTTTGCGCGATCGCCCATGAACATCCGCATAATGGCATCGCGCACCAGTTTTTCATGCCAGAAGGCCCGCTCGCCATTCTGCCGCTGCCAGGCAACGTGTCGAACATCGTGTGGTCCGAAACAGCCGAGAATGCGGCGGCCTTTAATGCGCTAAGCGACGCCGATTACCTTGATATGTTGCGTCCCCGCTTTGGCAGCTTCTTGGGACAGATCAGCCTCGCGGGCAAGCGCTGGACCTATCCGCTGGGGCTATCACTGACGCCTGAGATGATGGCAGACCGTGTGGCCTTGATCGGGGATGCCACACATGGCGTGCACCCTATTGCAGGCCAAGGGTTAAACGCTGGTATGCGCGACATTGCCGCTCTGGCGGAGGTGTTGGTAGACGCCCAGCGCCGCGGCGAAGACATCGGAAGCACCGTCGTTTTGGGCCGCTATCAGGAATGGCGGCGCTTTGACAATACGGCGCTGGCCATGGCGACGGACGCATTCAACCGGCTCTTTTCCAATGATAATCCGCTTTTGCGGATTGGGCGTGATATCGGCATGGGCCTGATCGGGGCCACACCGCACCTGCGGCGCGGGTTTATGCGTGAAGCGGCCGGCTTGACAGGTGATCTGCCTCGGCTGCTGCAAGGTCGCGCTCTATAACACACGGTCGTGCAGCAAATCGCCGAGGACAGGATTTGGAAAGCGGCGGGCGATGGTGACCGCATAAAACGTCTCACTGATGCCCGGCAGGCGGCCCGCTTCCACCAAGCGCCCGTTTGACAGTTCATCCTGCACAACAATCGGCGGCAACACCGCTAAGCCAACGCCTTCGCGCGCCAAAAGGCGCATCATCGCCATATCGTCCACCTCAGCCACAATCTGAGGGCGCAGGCCCAAGCGATCCGTCCAAGCATCAAATCCAATGCGCACACCGGTGTCCGCTGTGGGCAAAATCACGGGCTGGGTCGCAATCAAATCCGCTAGCGCCTGCCCCTGTGGCAGACGCGCCGGGATGCCAACAAGGCTCACGGGTTGGTCCGACAATTGATGCGAGGTGAACCGCGTCACCGCATCTCGCATCGGCGGCCGGTTAATCAACACAACATCCAGATTAAGCCCCTCAAGCGCCTGCAACAGGTCCGCGTCCGTGCCGGATCGTAGAATGATCTCAATGTCTGAGCGTCCTAAAATAGGCGCCAAAAACTCCATTTGAAAATTCCGCGACAGCGTTGCGAGCGCGCCCACACGAATGACTTGCCGCGTTCGGCCTTGTGCATTTAGGGTCCCAACCAACTCGCGCCCGGCCGCAAAAATCTCATCCGCATGGTCCAGTGCGATGCGGCCCGCTTCCGTCAGAACCAACTGACGGCCACGCCGCTCAAAGAGCGCGTGGCCCAGGCGTTCTTCTAATTGTTTGATCTGAACCGACACCGCAGATTGCGACAGGTTCAGCCGTTCCGCCGCACGGGTCAGGTTGCCGTCATGTGCAACGGCCCAAAAATAGCGCAGATGGTGAAAATTAAACTCGCTCACTCCATTTATAATATAGAACGAAATTAGATAAACAATGAATTTTATAATCATATACAGCTCTGATAGCTCCTCCTGAACGCGAATGAACTGACACGAGGACCACCGTTTATGCTTTCTGCGCTGTTGCCTTATGCTGCACCTTTGGCCGCTCTGAGTGCAGCGGGCATTGCCTTTGTTGGCCCGAAACAACGTCCGACCCGCATACTGCCTTGGATCGAGATGGCAGCTTTGGCCGCCCTCCTTGTGGCGCTGGCCTCGGCGGTCCAGCTTGTGATGGCGGGACCAACCACAGGGGTTTTGCTGCAAACAGATGCCTTGGGCTTTTCCGCGCGCAGCGACGCCGTGAGCATGACGATGCTCGTGCTCGTGGCCTTCGTCGGCTGGATCGTGCTGCGCTTTGCGGCCACCTATCTGGACGGCGAAACACGCCAAGGTCCATTTACCGGGTGGCTCTGCATGACACTCGCCAGTGTGATGCTGCTGGTGATGTCTGGGAATATTTTTCAGCTTGGGCTCGCCTGGATTTGCACAAGCCTCTTTTTGCACAAACTCCTGTTGTTTTACCCAGAGCGGGTGGCCGCACAGCGCGCAGCACGCAAGAAATGGGTCACTTCGCGGCTTGGAGATGTGGCTGTGATTGCAGCGGTGTTGATGATCTACACCAGCTACGGCACCGGTGACATTGCCGAGATCCTGAACCAAGCACGCAACGCCACAGCGCCGGACGGTGCTGCGATAATCGCAGGTGCGCTAGCGGTAGCGGCCTTGTTGAAATCTGCGCAATTCCCGATGCACGGCTGGCTCACGGAGGTGATGGAAACACCCACACCAGTCTCTGCCCTGTTGCACGCAGGGGTGATCAATGCGGGCGGTTTTTTGCTGATCCGCTTTGCCGATGTGATGCTGCTGGCGCCGGGTGTTTTGGCCATCCTCGTAATGTTGGGGGGCTTCACAGCCATCTTTGGCGGGCTGGTGATGCTCACACAGCCCGCAGTAAAAACGGGCCTTGCGTGGTCTACCGTCGCACAAATGGGGTTCATGATCCTTCAATGTGGCCTGGCGCTCTTTCCGCTCGCGCTGCTGCACATCGTGGCGCACTCTCTTTATAAAGCGCATGCATTTCTGGCATCGGGCACCGCCGTTGAGGCCGTCGCCGCCATCCGCCGGCCTGGCCCTGTGGCCATCCCGAATGGCAGCTCGGTGTTGCGGGCCTTTGGCCTCGCGCTTGTGATCTACGCGATCGTGGGCTTTGCCTTCGGTGTGATGGACAAATCACCACAAGCAATTGCCCTAGGCGCGATCTTGATCTTTGGCGTGGCCTATTTGCTGGCCCAGGGCCTTGCCGATGAAGCTCCGCGCATCTTGACCCAACGCACCGCGATGTTTTCTGTCGCGGCCGCAGTCGGCTATTTCACCTTGCAAGCAGGTGCGGATTGGATGCTGGCAGGCACGTTGCCAAAGACACCTGCCCCAGGACCGCTGGAATGGGCGCTTATTGTTTTGGCAGTGTGCAGTTTTGGTGCGGTGGCGGTGGCCCAAGCGCTGTTTCCTCTGTGGGCCTATCACCCGGCTGCGGCTGGCATGCGCGTGCACCTATCCAACGGCCTTTATGCAAACGCTATCTTCGACAAAATCTTGGGCGGCTGGTCGTCCCAGAAATCTTTGTGATCCAGACGCGAGGCACCTGACATGACACAGCAATATTCTGGCCTTTCCATGGAAACGATTGAGGCCGCCGCAGACAGAGCCGCCCGCGCAATACCGCCGCTGTGGCCGCTGGCATCGAGCGTTGCGGTCAACCCCTACCTCGGCCAAACGCATGAACCTTTGGCGACAGCCGGTGCACGATTAGCGCGGGTCGGCGCAGGCCCGATCACCATGCCGCGCGCGTGGTTTGCCGAGAAGGTGGCGTCGGGGCACATAACCGACACCGATATAACGGACGCGGCGATGGGGACAGACATAGCCGTCGCGGATGTCAAAGTTGCCTTGCAAAAACCCGCCACGAAGCGCACGGCACAACCAACAGTTGCCGATCTTGCCGCCAGCGCGACTGGTGTGGATTGGCCCAGCCTGATCACCGACCGCGTCAGCCATTGGGCCGCGGGATATTTTGATCAAGGCCAAGCCCTATGGGCAGCACCGCATCGGCGCACTGCCTATAGCGCATGGCGTCAGAACGCGACACATGACCTTACACCAGAGATCGCAGGTCTACCCCGCTTTGCCCAGTTCGTCTTTGAAACACCAGACCGGACAGGTGCCGCGGCGCTACGCGCTGTCCGTCGTTTGGGTCTGAGTGCGGAAAGCCTCGAGACATATTTTCACCGACTGCTTGTCGGTCTTGGTGGCTGGGCGCAGGTCGCGCGCTACCGGCTTTGGCAGGCCGAACTTGCAGGGGAAAATGACACCACCCTAACAGACCTGCTCACGATCCGTTTGCTTTGGGAAGACGCTCTTTTTGCCCACTGCAAAGATGATATCACCGAGGCTTGGGCGGACGTGATTGCAGAGCACGCCGCACCTGTTGCAGCCGATACAGACATGCAGGTTTCTGCGATATTGCAAGAAGCGTGGGAGCGAGCCGGTCAACGCGAACTGGCTGAAATCTTCGCCTTGCCCGCCCATGCCCCGGCGCAAAGCCGGCCAACATTGCAGGCAGCTTTTTGCATCGATGTGCGTTCTGAGGTGTTTCGGCGTGCGATGGAGCAGGCCGATGATGGCGTCCAAACACTCGGTTTTGCAGGGTTTTTCGGGCTAACCCCAGCACACAAAGGCTTTGCCTCGGACGTGACCGAAAACCGCTATCCCGTATTGATCAATGCAGGCCTGTCCTCGACCAGCTCCGGTGACGATCCGCGCGCGGATGAGGCCGCCCGCCTGAAGGCGCGCGCCGTACGGGCCTGGGGTCGGTTCAAACTGGCGGCGGTGTCCTCATTCGCCTTCGTGGAGGCGATGGGCCCCATCTTTGCCGGCAAATTGCTGCGCGACACATTCCATGTGCCAAACAAGCCCACCGCAACAGAGCCCGCCCCCCAATTAGAGCCCGCCTTGGACCTTGAGGGGCAGATTAACGCTGCCAATACAATTTTGCGCGCGATGTCCCTTACATCGGATTTTGCCCGCCTCGTGATTTTGGCGGGGCACGGTGCAAAAGTCGCAAACAACCCCTTCGCGAGCGGTTTACAATGTGGTGCCTGCGGCGGCTATGCCGGCGACGTAAATGCCCGCCTCTTGGCCAGTGTATTGAATAGCGCACCAGTGCGCGCAGGCCTTGCGGAAAAGGGCATCCACATTCCAACTGACACCGTGTTTGTGGGCGCTCTGCACAACACAACGACGGATGCGATGACGCTCTTTACCCAAGATGTGGCCATGCCGGACCATGCCCGCGACCTCGCGTATGCCGAAGGGGTGTTCGACAAAGCAGGCGTGCTCACTCGGACAGAGCGGGCCCTACGCCTGCCGCGGGCAAAGAGTGCCGGGGACGTCCATCTGCGCAGTATTGATTGGTCGGAAACGCGCCCCGAATGGGCTCTCGCTGGATGCCGTGCCTTCATCGCGGCGCCGCGGTCACGCACGGCAGGGAAACCACTGGGCGGCCGGGCCTTTTTGCATGATTATGACTGGACTGCGGATGACGGGTTTTCGGTACTGGAATTGATCATGACCGCCCCCGTTGTGGTCGCAAGCTGGATCAGCTTGCAATATTACGGATCCTCCGTCGCCCCAGACAGCTTTGGCGCAGGCAACAAGCTGCTGCACAACATTATCGGCGGTATCGGTGTATTGGAGGGCAATGGTGGGCAGTTACGCACAGGCCTACCCTGGCAATCCGTGCATGATGGATCAAAATATGTGCATGATCCGGTGCGCTTGTCTGTCTGTATTGAAGCCCCACAGGAAGCGATCACAGACATCCTGTCTCGCCACGAAAACGTGCGCGCCCTTTTTGACAACAAATGGCTGCATCTCTTTGCATTAAATGCAGACGGGCAAATGGCGGCGCGCTATGCAGGAGATCTGGCCTGGTCAGAGGTACCAGAAATGGCTTTGCCATCATTGGCGCGCGCCAGCTAGGCCACCACGCGGCGAAGTCAATCAATCAGGCGGGCTTCGTCGTCCAGCATAATTGGGATGCCGTTCCGGATAGGATAGGCGAGCTTTGTGGCCTCTGAAACCAGCTCACCTTTGGCCGCATCATAGCGCAGGGTGCCTTGCGTCCGCGGGCACACCAGCGCCTCCAACATCTTACGTTCAACTTCGACGCTGCTCATTGCAAAATTTCCCCCGCTGTGCCCCCACGCAGGGCATATTCGATCAGCGTAATGAGGGTTTCGCGCCGGGTGTCAAGCGAAGGCGCCTCAAGAAGCGCCTGCTTATCTTCGGGTTCAAAATCCAACATCATAGACAGGGAATTCACCAACAACTCGTCGTCAGCCTCTTTCAGAGATTGCCAATCGGTGGACAAATCCCGCGCGCTAAAAAACCGCGACAGGAGGTTCAAAAACGCATCGCGGTCGAAACCTGTGTCCGCCTCCACATCGCCAAGATCCCGCTCAAACCCATCCCATGACACACGCGCGCGACGGTAGGGTGCGAAACCCTCGACCTCTTGGATCATGCGGAACCGGGATACACCACCCAGCGTAATCATGTAGCGGCCGTCTTCGGTCTCAGAAAACTGCGTGATGCGGCCGGCGCACCCTATGCTGTGCAATCCATGTCCCACCCGCTCGCGCCCATTCTCAGGCCCCGGGTTCGGCTGCACCATACCGATCAATCGCAGGTCTGTTTTCAGGACGTCGTCAAACATTTGCAGATACCGCGGCTCGAACAGATGCAAAGGCAACCGTGCCCGCGGCAGCAGCAAAGCGCCGGGCAGCGGGAACAGAGGTATTGTGTCGGGAAGGTCGGCTATTTTTACCATATTCAAGTGAATTAGCCCGCCATGCAGATCAGGCAAATATCATCGACGACAATTTCCGCCGGCCGTTTAGAACCACGGGATCATTCGGCTTTAGGGCGTCAAAAATCGTAAAGAGCAGCGCCTTTGCGGCCCCCTCCTGCCACTCCGCATCCCGGCGAAAAAGCTCCAGCAACTCATCCACAGCGCCCTGTGCATCGCCATTGGCATACAACGCTTGAGCAAGGTCAAAACGCGCCTGATGGTCCTCTGGATCAGCGGCGAGAGCTGCGCGAAATTCATCCACCGGACCTGCTTCTGCGGCTTGTCGCGCCAGCGCCAGTTGCGCATGTGCCGCCTCCAGTTCCGGGAGGGTCGAGATTTCCACGGGCGCACCGTTTAGGATGGCTTCGGCCTGATCGAGATCGCCAAGCAGAATGTGCCCGCGCACGAGGCCCGCATAAGCACCGGGATGCGCCGGGTCTTCACCCAAAATGGCCGAAAAGGTCTGGATCGCATCGTCGACCACACCTTCCGTCAGCATCTCTTCAGCGGCCGCAACTGCATCGTTCAGCGTGTCGCCCTGTGTCTCTCCACCGCCTGCTTTGACCACTCGGTCCACAAACGCAGTAATTTCCGAGGCAGGCAAAGCGCCCTGAAACCCGTCAACCGGCTGGCCTTTAAAGAACGCATATACGGTGGGGATCGATTGGATTTGCAGCTGGCCTGCGATCATCTGCGCCTGGTCGACGTTGACCTTGGCCATCTTCACAGCACCCTTCGCGGCGATCACCGCCTCTTCCAGCATTGGCCCTAACGTTTTGCACGGCCCGCACCACGGTGCCCAAAAATCGACAATGACCGGAACAGTTTGGCTGGCTTCGATCACGTCAACCATGAAATCCGCTTCGGCCACATCTTTGATCAGGCCTGCGTCGGTCGGTGCCGGGGTCAGGTTCAATTCCATTTCTAAATCCTCACAATCAGTATTTCGGTTTATATGTGCGCAACCGGGGGCAATTCAAAGGTCAAAGCTTGCGAAAACTGGTGCGTGGTCGCTGGGCTTTTCCCACCCGCGCGCGAGGCGCAATACGCGGCTTGAGTGGGCGGTCTCTGCAATATCTGCCGTAGCCCACACATGGTCCAACCGCCGGCCTTTGTCCGCCGCATCCCAGTCCTTTGCGCGGTAGGACCACCACGAATACAACAGCCCCTCGGGGATGTCCTTGCGGGTGACATCAACCCAATCACCCGCCTCCAGAACGGCTTGCAGGTGATCCACCTCGATCGGCGTATGGCTCACGATTTTCTGCATTTTCTTGTGGTCCCAAACGTCATCAGGACGCGGAGCGATGTTCAAATCGCCGACCAAAATTGCACGCTCAGGGTGGTCCTTGGCGAACCAGTCCCGCATATCGGTCAGATAATCCAATTTTTGGCCGAATTTTTCATTCTTTTCGCTGTCTGGAATGTCACCGCCTGCAGGAACATAGAAGTTGTGAATGGTCACCCCGTTTTCCAACTGTCCCGCGATATGGCGCGCATGGCCAAGGCCAGCGAAATCCATCGCACAGACCTCTTTGATCGGAGTGCGCGACAAGATCGCTACGCCGTTATAGCCCTTATCACCCCGCGCCACCATGTGGGGGTATCCAGCCTCGGCGAAGACATCTGCCGGGATCTTATCAACCGGGCTTTTGCATTCCTGCAAACACAGCACATCTGGACGCTCTTCTGCCAGCAGTTTGAGCACTATCGGCGCTCGCAAGCGCACCGAGTTGATGTTCCAAGTTGCCAGGGAAAAAGCCATCGTGATCTCCTGTTTCGCAAGGCTGCAAATATCACGCCGACCCTATGCCAGCAGCCCCAAAATGCCCATGGCCGATTTGCTAAACAGGCGGTGCGCAAACCGCCGTCACAACATCAGGCGATACCCACCGCTTTCCGTCACCAAAAGGCGCGCATTTGAGGGGTCAGGCTCTATTTTCTGGCGCAATCGGTAAATATGCGTCTCAAGCGTGTGCGTCGTCACACCCGCGTTATATCCCCAAACCTCGTGCAGCAGCACGTCGCGCGCGACGACACTTTCGTTACTGCGGTAAAGGAATTTTAGGATGTTCGTTTCCTTTTCCGTCAGACGCACCTTTTTGTCATCCTGGGTGGTCAACATCTTCATCGAGGGCTTGAACGTGTAGGGCCCTAACTGAAACACCGCATCCTCAGATTGCTCATGCTGGCGCAGCTGTGCGCGAATACGGGCCAAAAGCACCGGGAACTTAAAAGGCTTAGTCACATAATCATTGGCCCCGGCATCCAACCCAAGGATCGTGTCCGCGTCACTGTCATGGCCCGTGAGCATCAAGATTGGGGCTTTGATCCCTTGTTTCCGTAGAAGGCGACACAGCTCGCGCCCATCCATGTCTGGCAGCCCCACGTCGAGAATAACTAGCTCATAGAGCTGCTCTTTGGACTTGACCAAGGCGTCCTGACCGTTGCCCGCCTCAAAGACGTCAAACTCTTCGGTCATGACCAACTGTTCGCTTAGCGCTTCACGCAGATCCTCGTCATCATCCACCAACAGGATTTTCTTTGTTTGCCCCATTTTATGCTCTCCCTTACCTGTGCTTGAGAAATGTGCGCCAGCGCTGCGCAAAACAAGCTTTCCTTCGAAACCTTCACGCGCTCGTGTCGCGTAGAAGGTATTTGTTTCAAGGGTGGGCCTGCCCGATCGGCAAATGTTTCAATTACAATCAAACTGGCCTAAGTCTAGCAGGCCAATCGCGCGGAATACTACCATGACCTTTGCCCCTAATTTAACTGAACAGCTTGCCCGGACCCGTGCCGACCTGCGTATGGGGGTGCCTGTTGTGCTGACGGGGTCGACATCGGTCCTGGTTTTGGCGGCTGAAACGCTCACGGCCGCGCGCCTGACGGAAGCGCTGGCGCTGGGAGAACCACCCGTTTTGGCGATCACGGCACGCCGTGCTACGACCCTTAAGGCGCGCGCATATGATGGCGATCTGGCGCGGATTTCATTGCCGCGGGATGCAAGCCTACGTTGGGTGCGCGCTATTGCGGACCCCGCAGATGATCTGCACCACCCGATGAAGGGCCCGCTCGCGTCCGAGCGCAATGGCGACACAGATCCGCACAGAACCGCTATTGCTTTGTGTAAATCCGCGCGCCTCTTGCCCAGCGCTGTCGTTGTTCCGCTAAACGATGCTCTGCGGTTTGCAACGACACATAATCTAACAGCTCTCCCGCTGCATAATTTGACCGATCTGATCAACCAAAGCAGCCCCTTGCATCCGATCGTGGCAGCTCGTCTGCCAATCGAGGCCGCAGATGCAGGGCGCCTGCATATCTTCCGCCCCGAGGATGGCGGCGAAGAACATTACGCCATTGAA
This sequence comes from uncultured Pseudosulfitobacter sp., assembly GCA_965656435.1. Classification (GTDB taxonomy): domain Bacteria; phylum Pseudomonadota; class Alphaproteobacteria; order Rhodobacterales; family Rhodobacteraceae; genus Pseudosulfitobacter. The sequence continues at coordinate 12,993 of CBFHKQ010000037.1, forward strand.
ATTGGCCGCCCTGATCGAGGCGCGCCTGTGTTGGCCCGGCTACATTCGGCCTGCTTTACCGGTGACATTCTGGGCAGTTTGAAATGCGATTGCGGCCCACAGCTGCGGGCGGCTTTGACGCAAATGGGCTCTGAGGGTGCGGGCGTATTGCTCTATCTGAACCAAGAGGGGCGCGGCATCGGTCTGGCCAACAAAATGCGGGCCTATTCGCTGCAAGATCAAGGTTTTGACACGGTCGAGGCCAACCACCGGTTAGGCTTTGAGGATGACGAGCGCGACTTCCGCCTCGGCGCCAATATTTTAAAAAGCATGGGCTTTGCCTCAGTTCGCCTGCTGACGAACAACCCCAAGAAGGTTGAGATGATGGCCGCCTGCGATGTAACCGTGACCGAGCGTGTGCCACTGAAAGTCGGCGAGAACCGCCATAACGCAGGTTATCTGGCGACCAAGGCACAGAAATCCGGTCATTTCCTATGACACCAAATGATATGGTGCTAACGCCTCGCGGGCTGCGGTTTCAGGGGCGCATGTTCCCGTGCAGTATCGGAAAATCAGGCATCACAGAGCGTAAGCGCGAAGGCTGCGGCGGCACACCCGCGGGCACGCACCGCATTGTGGGGATGCTGTACCGGCCGGACCGCATGGCGCGGCCTACAGACTGGGCGCTGCCTATTCGGCCGGGAGATCTGTGGTCAGACGATCAACGCGATCCCGAGTACAACACGATGGTGCGCGCGCCGCATGACCACAGCCACGAAGCGCTACGGCGCGGTGATCCGCTCTATGACTTGATCATCCTGACAGATTACAACTGGCCCTATGCGGTGCCGGGTCGGGGCAGTGCGATCTTTTTGCACCGTTGGCGCCGCCCCGGCTATCCCACTGAAGGGTGCGTAGCACTGGCGCCTGCGCACCTTCATATGATTGCGCGCGGCATTACGTTTGGTACGCGTTTGATTATCCGCTGACGGCGTTCAGCCTGCCTCGGAGGATACCCGTGCACCAAAAATGGCGGAGCCTACGCGCACATGCGTCGCCCCGAGTGCGATGGCACTTTCAAAATCGCTGCTCATGCCCATGCTCAGCCCCGTAAGGTCATTGCGCGCCGCCATCTTGGCCAAAAGCGCGAAATGCAAACTGGGTTCCTCAGACACCGGCGGGATGCACATCAGTCCGGCAACCGGCAGGTCCAACGCCCGGCAACTGGCCACAAAATCATCAATCTCGTGGGGCAACACCCCTGCTTTTTGCGGCTCTTCGCCGGTGTTCACCTGCAAAAAGATCTGAGGGCATTTCCCCTCTTCTTGAGCAACACGCGCAAGCATGGTCGCAAGTTTCGGCCGGTCCACAGAGTGGATCGCATCAAAAAGCGCAACCGCCTGACGGACTTTGTTGGATTGCAGCGGCCCAATCAAATGCAGATCGATATCGCCAAAAGCTGTGCGAAACTCCGGCCACTTGCCCGCTGCTTCCTGCACACGGTTTTCCCCAAAACAGTGATGCCCTTCCTCAAGCACCGCTTGCACACGGTCGTTCGGCTGCACCTTGCTGACCGCGATCAGCGTCACGTCCTGTGCCGCGCGTCCAGACGCTCGGGCCGCTGCTTGAATGCGCGCGGATATATCGTGTAATGCCATACCAACCCCTAAGGTGCCTTGACGTAAACATAATACCCTTTTTGCAAAAGAAAGAGGGCCACGCGTGGCCATGCCTGAAACACGTGAGGGGAACCAGTCCTTTGCGCGATTAATTCGCATCAGAGCACCGGATAAAAAATCCCCCCGCACCGCAAAGCGCGAGGGGACAATCGTTGTTTAAAGTGACGCGTTACTGCGCCGCGATGGCAAAGAACATCGTCTCACCAGAGTGGTCGTCAACACCATCATTGTCCGTAGACACCCACATCGTGCCGTCGTCGGCAATCGCAAGGCCTTCGACCTTGTCGAGGACATAACCGCCCGTCGACGTCAGATAGGGCAGCAGGTCCACAACACGCTCTGGCGCTAGAACCGCTGGCGTCTCACCTACGGCAACCATCGCGTTCATCGCACCCATAGACACGCGCGTGATCTGTTTGGTGACCGAACGCTTGTCGTGCTGGTTGTCACGCTCAATGAAGTAGAGGTGATCGCCATGTGCCACGATCTCTGACAGGCCGACCCAACCAGTCGCAGGCTGTGTCAGAGGATAATGGATAACAGACCATTCTTCGCTGTTGAGGTCATAGCCTAAGACTTTGGCATGATGCGCAGGGTCATCTTTCCAAGGGCGCTGAACCGCAACATAAAGCATGTCGCCAACGCGGGTGATACCTTCAAAGCCATGACGCTTTTCAACTTTACGCAGCGCATCTGGCAGCGGCACGTAATCCGCAATCTCACCGTCTGCACCCACATGGTAAAGCGCGTGCGGCACCAAGCGGTCTGGACGACCTTCAGACGCGATCCAGAAACCACCGTTGCCGTCCATAGCAATGCCTTCCATGTCGAGCAATTGCGCCGGTTGACCCGCGCGTGTCACCCGAATGGCGTCCACGATCTGTGCCGGTGTTTGCGACACATCAATGTGGAAAATCGTAGGCTGCATGGCGTAAAAGCTGTCTGACACAGCATAGATCGTGCCGTTCTCTGCCATCACCTGACCAGAGATCGCACCCCAGCCTGTGAGCTCGTCCATACCCGCCGAAGTCAGGTGGGGATAGGATGCCGCAGCAGCTTGATGTTCAAAGATCATGACATGCGCACGGGCGCCTTCATCATCTGTTTCATTCGCAGAGACCAACAAGTTGCGCTCTGGGATGGTCACGTAGCCTTCTGGCCCGATGCCCGATGGCAGCATCTGCGTCAGCACAGGTGCGGCCGGATTGGTGATGTCGTAGACACCCACGATGGAGGAACGTTCCGCGCCAACGAAAACGTAAGGCGTGTCGCCGAATACGTCATAGGTCACGCTTTCAGGCTCGACCCCTTTGTTGCCGGAGCGTTTTTCTGGGTAGTGGCCCAGCGAGACGATGGCATGCTCAAAGGACATACCCGATTCGTATACGACTTCGCCCGTTTGGCTAAAGATCGTCCAACCGCGGGAGCCGCCGTCCATGTCACCCTCATTCGCCATAGCGATGTGCGTGTTATCGATCCAGACGATGCTGTCTGGTTCGCGGGGTACGGTGATCGTGTCGGAGAAAACCAACGCACGCTCTTCGTCTGTGTCGACACCTTCGAGTGTCACTTCACCAGCCGAGAAGTGGTTGATCACTTCGCCTGCGGAGGACAGAACCACGATGTGGTTGTTTTCCTGAAGGCTGACCGCCACTTCGTTGTCGGCATTGATCGACACGAACTCTGGCTCTGGGTCTTCTGGCGCGATGTCGGCCAAGCCGGTCACATCCGCCACGCGCGCTGTGTCACATACGACACGGCCTTCGGCTGTCAGGTCCACCATAAAGACGGAACCCGCTGGCATCTGGCCCACGCGGCCGTCGCCCAGGTCTTCGTCCCGCTCATTTTCGATCGCAACGGCCAGGAATGACCCGTCGGGTGCAATGCCGACGCTGTCAGGTTGTCCCGGAAGGGCGCAGCGACCCACTTCGGCGCGGGTGCGGATGTCCACTTCGACCAGGTAACCAGACGGTTTGGTGTAGCTCTCAGATGTGTTCACACCGGCCAGAGCGTAGTTGCCGATGACCGATACTGATGTCGGCTCGCCGTCCGGCATGAAGACGCCAGCAGCTTTCGGGTTCTTGGGATCTGTGATGTCGACAAAGCCAATCGAGCTGCCGGGGCTGTCGGTGTAGACAAGCGTCATCCCGTCGGCGGTTGCATCGATGATCTCGGCCGATGTTTCTTCGGCGTCGGGCAAATTGTCTGCCACCTGAAACGATGCGATCCGGTTGAAGTTCATGTCCTGTGCCAGCAGCGGCCCGGCAACAAGGGCAAGTGCTGTCGTCATCGACAGCGTGCGAATGGTCATATCAGATCCCCCTTTGATCCAGCTATCGCGCAGGCCTACCCACCTGAGCGTGACTTGGGGTAAATCAGGGCTCTGTAACATCGCCGTGAAGAGGTGCCCACGCCATCAAAGCCGCCTCTGCCCTTACGTCATGCCGCTGCGTCATGACGCAGAGACCCCTGAAACGGTTGCAGAGGGGTGACAATCCACTGCTTTTCCACACAGAAAAAGGGTTATATGGCAACGATCGCTTGGCAGGTTTGAGTCAGTGCGGTAATCCATTGTATCAACGGCAAAGCGGGAGAGCGCCGTGTTTGCAGCATTCACCGCCCCTTTGGCGGCACTCTGGGAGGAGAGATACCATGATCAAGTCACTCGCACTTACGACAAGTGCCATCATCGCAGCAGGCACGCTGGGCGCACATGCTGGAGGGTTTGAGCTGTCGCCCCTGTCGACATCTTTTATGTATGAAGACGGTGGTTATGCCGAATTCGGTTTCTCGTCGCGGACATACTCCGTCACCGACGATGTCTATGCCCCAAGCAGCAGCGTCTTGCAGAACCAGTCCAACCCATCTTTTGCGTTCAAATTTGACGTAACAGAGGCCGTGTCCATGGGCCTGTCGCGCTACCGTCAAGGGTCTATTCAGCTGGACTACTCAGGCGCTGGTTCGCCGTTGGCGGCGGGACTGCCAGTTGTTGACCTAGACGTGGATGCAACAGTTGTTTTGGGTCGGTATCGCTTGAACGAGAACTTCAGTCTGCTTGGCGGTGTTAAACAAACAACCGTACGCGACTCAGTAGCGAATATTTTTCAGTCGTCTTCTCTGCCACAATCGAACGTCACAGGCGCGTCCGAAATGGGCTATGTCTACGGTATCGCATACCAGCGCGATGACATCGCCCTGCGCGTCGAGCTTACGCAAGAGACAGCCACAGACTTTGAACTGGCTACCACGAACGCAGGAGTGCCAGTAGACGGTACCACAACAGCCTCCGTACCAGACTATTTGAACCTTGCATTCCAAAGTGGCGTTGCAAAAGACACGTTGGTCTATGGTTCAATCCGCAAGGCAAACTGGGCAAGCAACCAAATCCAAGTTTACCCAAGCCCGGCAGCAAACTCTAGCTTTGACGACTCGACCACCTACACCATCGGTTTGGGTCGCAAAATCAACGAAGAGTTCTCCGTATTCGCCAGCTATGCGACAGAAGCTGCCGGTGATCCTAATGAGACTAGCCCGCTAAACACAACGAACGGTTACGAAGGCTTCAGCGCCGGTGTGACCTATTCGCGCGATAACATGACAGTGACGTTCGGGGGTAACATCACCAACGTCGGTGATGTCCTGCTCGATCCAGATGGCGCAGGCACAAGCTTCCCAACGGGTACGTTCACAGACAACACCGTGAAATCGCTCGGTTTCAGAATTGGGTACAGTTTCTAAGCTTACCCTACCTCTTTCAAAGGCAGCCTTCGGGCTGCCTTTATTCGTTCCACTGCTCCGCCACTTGCGGAATATTGAACATCGCATCCCCTGGATCAGCGCCCCTGTTCAATGCCTCCAAGAGGACCTGCGTTTGCCCGCCTGCTGCGTCTACAACAGACCATGCGACCAACTGCGTTGGGTTCGACGCGAACACAAGGCTCAGCTTGCCATACTCCGCAGCTTGAGCGTCTTGTAGCGTAACCACCGTCGCCTCCCCGTCGGACCGCACATCCACCACGTCCGCTCTACCGCTCAGATCAACATCACGCGCCAAGAAGGCGTTCAATGGCGTGCGCGACAGCGGGTATTGCGTCGGATTTGCGGAGGCCTGCCCATCAAAAATCGCAACCTGACCGCCGCCTGCAATGACCAGCAAATCCTGCGGTGGGTCATATTCAAATCGCATGCGTCCGGGGCGCTTGATGAATAGCGTACCGCTGAGCGCGCTGCCATCGTCGTGGACTTGGGTGAACCGGCTTTGCGCCGTCGTGAGGCCATTCAAGTAAGCTGAGATCTCGGACAGGCGTAATGTCGCGTCAGCATAGACCGGAGCGGTAAGCATCACCACGCAGGCCGCAACCCAGTTTTTCACTCCCGATGCCATGCGACTACTCCGCTTTAATCCTTTGCACTTGGTAGCAAGGTTTTAGGCGATTGGCGAATAACGACTTGGTGCGCGCGGCCTTCAATCCCATGCGCTCAGATCAACACCGCGGTTTTCAAGCGCATCCAGCAATGGCTGCACCACATCGCCGTACCGCCGCCATGCCTGTTGCGAGGATTTGTAAATCGGCTGGCGCACCTGCGCGAGCGACAGCGTCGTTACAGCACCCGTTTTCTGATGATAGTCCAGACACGCATCTTCCCAACCCAGGCCACAGGATGCGATCAGGCGCCGCGTCTCTGCTTCTGGGTCGCGCACAAGGGCATCATAATCCGCGATCACGACTGAACCCTCCAGCTGATCTTGCCAAAATTGCACCATTTTTTGGAAGGATACAAAATGGTCGACCAAAGTCTCAAAATCATAGGCGTACCGATGCGTGCCCGCGCGAAACAGGTTTCGGTATATCGACAACAGATTATCACGCGGATCGCGGCGTACGATCACAAACCGAGCGTTCGGCATGATGTGTTTGACAAGGCCGACATAGAGGTAAGATTGGATCGACTTGTCGACCGTGCGCTGCGCGTTGGGAAAATTGCGTGCAACGTCAGCCAAGTAGCGCTCTGCAACGTCGCTGCGCAGCTTGCCCGCAACCTTGGTCACAGCATCATATTGCCCGTCCCTTTGAAGCAAGCCTTCGGCTGCGCGAGCGAGATAACCGACCTCACCGATGGCAGTCACCTCGGAATGCGCACCGATAATCTGCTCTACTAACGTCGTGCCAGACCGGGGCATTCCTGTGACAAAAATCGGCGCGTCATTTAGTGCATCCGCGTGAGGTTCGCACCGCAACAAGTCCCGCTGCGCCGCTTGCAGCTGCTCAATCTGTGACTGGCGTGCTGCCGCGTCATAAGGAAATGTGGCTGCCACCAAATCATTGCCACGCTTCAAATACGGAAAGGCCGAAGGGTAATCTTTGATATCCTCAAGCGCCTTTGCGATGGCAAAATCAAGCTCCCACCTATGCGAGGGGTTCGGCAAATCGGCTGGGTCAATGGCAAGCATCTGCTTGAGATACGGATCGTCAGGCGTAAACTTGTGCGCAATGGATAATAGCCGATAGAGGCTGCCATCCTTTGGTTTGCGCTTAATCGCCTTCCGCAGATAGAATTCAGCCTTTTTCAAATCACCCATGAGTTGGAAAACATGCGCGCTATGACCCAACACATCCACGGATGCGGGGTTCAAACGCTCAGCTTTACGTAAAGCATTCACGGCTTTTGCGTAGGACCCGACCTGTCCCAGCGCGACGCCATATTCCATCAAAACTGTATATTCTTTCGGCAACAGCTTGGACGCTTGCGCCAAATGCGTCACCGCGGTTTCAGGCCGACCTTGCGTCTTGAAGATCAAACCAAGCTGATAATGCGCAGGCCCGTACTTGGGGTGCCTACGCAGGATGTCGTGAAACCCCTTTGCCGCGACACCAAACTTTGACGCACGTAAGGCCGCAACCGCGTTTTGATAGGCCCGCTGCGTATTTGAATCCGGGACGTTCTGCATGCCTCACCCATTTTGCAACGCATGAGATATCGCCCAGACCTCGGCAAAAGAAAAGAGCGCACCCAAAGGATGCGCTCTCAATAGTACCGTTAGGTCAGCACAGCTTAGAAGCTCAAGCCGAGACCCAAGGACATTTGGTCGTCGCTGTTTGCGCCGAACTGAGCAACTGCACCGCCGCCCAAGTCGTAGTTAACTGCGATACCTGTGCCGTCTGTTTTTGTCGCGCCGGACTCGTTCTCGCCGTAGTTCACGCCAACTGTCAGACCGTTCATGGAGTAGCCGAAGCCCAAGCCGGTGTGCGCTTTGTCTACGCCACCTTCTTCGCCGCTGGATGCGTTCACGATGAACGACATTGCGCCGGAAGTTACTTTAACCGAAGCACCTGTACGGTTGTCGTCGCCAGCTGTCTGTGTACCCAGACCGAATGCAACACCCATGCCGCCCATGTCTGTGCTGTACTTCACGCCAACGCCAGTGATGTCGTCGCCTGCACCGCCGTTGTTCGCTTGCTCCATAGAGACTGCGAAACCAAAGCCAGCAACAGTGTTGTTGTAACGCAGAACTTGACCGTCGCCGTCACCGTCGAGGCCGGAGTTGCCGTTGTAGCCAGCGTGCGTTGTGTTTTCGTCTGTGATCGCGCCACCAACAGCAGTTTCCTGCATGGCCCAGTCGTAACCACCGTCTGTGTCACCCATTGTGACTGTGCCGAATGCGCCGGACACGTTCACAGCGTTTGGACCGGAAGTGTTGGAGATGCCGCCGGACACTTCGTCCAGGTCAACAGATGCACCGAAGGACAAGCCGTTGTCGTTCGAGCCGGACAGTTTGAAACCTACGTCCATGTCGTTGTGGAACTGCATGTCGCCGTTGCCGGAGTCAAACAGACCGATTTCGGCATAGCCGGACAATTTTACTTCTGCGGATGCGATGCCAGCGGACGCTACGAGCGCCGTTGTTGCAAAGAGAA